>JBEHYU010000038.1:0-39231 GCA_048498015.1 Pseudomonadota bacterium | reverse complement strand
CCGTAAACGGGAGAGGAGCGCCGACTGAAGCTGCGGTTGTTGGGTGCCGACTGAGGGCAAACACCCCCTCACCAAGCTTCGCTACGTCGCGATGCGACTAGCTACGCTATCCTCCCCCACCAGGGGGGAGGATGACATCGCGCAAGGTGAGGAGTTCTGACTGCGAGTTGAGCGGACGCGTTACGGCAGCGCGGCGTTGAGGCCGATGGTGCCGCGGACGCTGTGGACATCGCCGAACAGCAGGCCGCCGACGGTGCCCGAGGCCGAGAGCGTGGCGCCGCCCGGCAGCGCCAGGCTCGCATCGGCGCCGACCTCGTCCTGCAGGCCCGCATAGGTCCAGGTGCCGCCGTCATACTCGACCTTGAACGCCGTTTCGAAGCGAGCGCCGACGACCATCAGCGTGCCGTTCTCGAGGCGGAAGGCGTGCGACACCGCCGGGGCGACACCGATCTTGCCGGTGCCCGCGGTCACCGCCGCCATGGCGTGGCCAAGACCGTCGGTATAGGCGTCGATGTCTTCCTGCGAGTAGATGGCGTTGACCGCCGGCGAGAAGGTCCAGTCGTCGATCTGCCACTGGCCGCTCAGCGTGCCGTTGAGCACGTAATGGCTGCCGCCGACCTTGTCGGTGTAGGTGCCGTCCGGGCTGATGTCGTTCTGCGTCAGGCCGCCGCTGGCGCCCACCGTCAGCTGCAGCGAATCGCCGATCTTGGCCGAAAGATACGGCCCCAGCAGCCAGCCCACGCCGGTCATCCTGGCACTGCCGTCGGTCGAGTCGATGCGATCGACGCTGACCAGCATGCCGGCCAGCAGCTTCGGATTGAAGCTGTAGCTCGCCCCGGCCCGGCCATTGGCATAGCTGCCGGTTGTCGAGCCCTTCGCGAGCAGCCCGAAGGTGCCGTCGATCCAGGCGTCGAACGGCGCCGCCTTCTGGTTGCCGGCCGCGGCGTTGATGGCCGACAGGCTGGCGGCGATGTGCCCGCCCTCGGGCGACAGCAGCGGGGCGAAAGCGGTGACGTCCGGGAGGACGCCGTCCGCCGTCACGGGCTGCGAGCCGGGCAGCGGGATCGGCTTGGTGAACACGTCGAGCAGGGCATTGGTCCACAGCGTCGCGGTGTTGGTGACGATCTCGGGCGTCTGTGCCTTTGCATCGACATTGACCGTCACGCTCGCCGGGGTCGACGGACCATAGACATCGTCATCGCCGGTATAGGTCGCGGTGATCTCGTGCGAGCCGACGCCGAGCGTGTTGGTGGCATAGCTGGCGACGCCCTTGTGGACGCCGACGACGACCTTGCCGACGCCATCGATCTTGAACACCACGTCGCCCGTATCGGGTGTGCCGCGGTCGGCGGTAATCTGCGCCGTGAAGGTGACGGTCTGCCCGGCGAGCGAATGCTTGGGGTCCGCATCGACGGCGATCTGCGTCGCGACGAACTGCCCCTGCGGAGCCGGGCCCGAGTCCTCCTGTGACGAGGAGGAGATCGACGGCTGCGACGTCGATGCCCCGTCAGGCCGGAGCACCAAACGCACCACGTAAGGGTAATCGTGATCGTTACAGTACCCGTGGTAGGTGACGTCCACTGTGTAGCTGTCGTGCACCGGAAAGTCGGCGATCAGGACACGATAGGTCACGCCATCAGAGGTCTTTGCCGTGCGGGTCCCCGTAAAGGCGTCGTCGACCGATGTCAGCTCTACGACGCCGTACTCCTGCCGACCCGTCGAAATCGTGAAGCCAGTGGCATCGACAGTGCCGGTAATGTCTAACGGAGTGGCGCACGCCTGTGCCGACGAACTCGACGACGAGGAGCTCGGACGGGATGAGGACGAGCTCGACGAGCTTGGCTCCGAATACGAGGACACCACCGTCGGATAGTCTATGTCGAAATCGTAGGTCGTGCTCGCCGCGGCATAGTTGGAGTCGCCGCTGTAGCTCAGCGTGGCGGTGTAGTGGCCCCGCATCAGGAAAGTCTCGTCGAACGTGACGCCCCCGTTGTCGCCGACGCCGGCGCTCTTGGCGTCGACGGTTTCCCCGCCGCGCGTGAGCGTGAGACCGACCTGTCCTGTCGGGGGGACCGAGTTGCCGGTAAGGCTGGTGAAGATGCTGAAGTCCTCATACGGCGCGGGCACGTCTTTCGACAGGCTCACGGACATGCTTGCCTTGGCTGCCGAGAAGTTGATCGGCACTTGCACCGTGCCCGCCGCGTAGTTGGCGTCGCCGCTATAGGTCACGATCGCGATATAGCTGCCCTTCGGGAAGGCGACGGAAATGGTGCCTTTGCCCGTTCCGTCCAGATCCGTCGAGTTCTCATCGACGTCAACGCCAACGAGCGCGATCGAGAGCGTGCCGGTCGGCGTCGCACCGCTGCCCGAGACCGAAACGGTGATGTCAGTGGTGCTGCCGGCAACGGCACGGACGATATCCGGCGCCGAGACGATCGGGGTCAGCAGCGGCGAGGAGGACGACACCATGGACGACGATACCGAGAAACCGCTGGTAACGCTCGTCGTCACCGTGGAGCTCGCGAAGTTGTTGTCGCCCGCGTAGGTGATTTGCACGTTATATGTGCCGGGGAACAGCGTCATGTTGAACCTGACCTGGCCGCCGGTGAGGTTCGCGCTCCTCGTGCCGATCGGGCTGTCGCCCACGATCGTTACGTTGCCGGTTGGCGTACCGCTGCCGCTCACAGGCGAGACGATGACCTGGACGGCACCACCTTCGGCAAAGGCCGTTATGTTCACCGTGCCGACCACGGTTGCGTTGGCGGCGCCAACGCCTGCCGACACCAGTGCCAGCGCCAAAACTACGAGCGTCGCAACCGAGCGCAGTGCCGCAAAAGCAGCGCGCATCAAAGCCAGCGTGCCCGACCCGCCCCCGCGGTCGACCATCGTATTTGCTCCCGAAACGGCCGGGGAACGGCCGCCTGCACCAAAATCCCAATTTCGACGCTGGCGGGTTTTCAGCAGCTTTTACTTAGCAAGGCAATACTTTGTTCACCAACCAATAGTGGCTACCAAATGGGCGTTGCTATCTGGCAACAACCCCGGCGGTCACGCCCGGCGCGGCGTAATATCCGCCAGCCAAGCCATCGTGGCGCCGGCGAGCATGAAGGCCAGCGCCTGGTGGCCCAGCGCCAGCGGCAGCGGCACGTGCAGCAGTAGCGTCGAGATGCCCAGCACGGCCTGCAGCACGATCAGCAGCGCGATGCGCGGTAGCCAGCCATTGGCGCCGGCAAAGCCGCCCGCGCCGCGCTTCCACACCCACAGCACCGCCGCATAGAGCACGATGACATAGGCGATGGTGCGGTGCAGGAACTGCACCGTCAGCGCGTTCTCGAAGATGTTCTTCCACCACGGGTCCATCGCATCGAGGCCGGAGGGCACCAGCGAGCCATCCATCAGCGGCCAGGTGTTGTAGCCCATGCCGGCATCGAGCCCGGCCACGAAGGCGCCCGCGATGATCTGCAGGTAGACGAGGCAGAGCAGCACGATCACCGGCCCGCGCTGCGCGTCGTCGGGCACGGCGCGAGCGGGGCCCAGCCGCCGGGCGACCCAGATCAGCGCCAGGAACAGCAACAGCGCCGCGCCCAGATGCGTCGCCAGCCGATATTGCGAGACCGAAGTCAAATCCTGCAGGCCGGACGAGACCATCCACCAGCCGATGGCGCCCTGCAGGCCGCCGAGCAGGAACAGCACGGTCAACGGCACCGCCAGGTTCCAGGTGAAGCGGCGCTGCACCAGGAACACCAGGAAAGGCAGCGCGAAGACGACGCCGATGACGCGGCCGAGGAAGCGGTGGGCCCACTCCCACCAGAAGATGAACTTGAAGCCCTCGAGCGTCATGTCCTGGTTGAGGACGTGGAATTGCGGGATCTGCTTGTAATTGTCGAATTCGGCCTGCCAGGCCGCATCGTTGAGCGGCGGGATGGTGCCCGAGATCGGCTGCCATTCGGTGATCGACAGGCCGGAATCGGTGAGCCGGGTAATGCCGCCCACCACCACCATCGCCAGCACCATCAGGGCGATGACATAGAGCCAGATGCGCACCGGCCGCAGGCGGTCGGGCGTGAAATTGGCGACGGATTCGGCGGATGTCAGGGAGACCACGGGCATTGACCCAAAGGGAAATTTCGGGCGAGGGAATAGACCCGCGCCCCATCGGGCGCAATCGCCGGAGTGCCGCAGGCATGCGCCAGACCAACCGCAAGCTCTTGGGCACGTTCGGGATGATCGCCCTGATCATCGTCTATCCGCTGGCGGTGATGGAGCTCTACGCCACCACCATGATGGCCCTGCCCTGGTGGGCCGCTATCATCGTGCTGGCGATCCTGGGGCTGCTCTGGTTCTACCCGGCCAGCGTCATCATCCGCTGGATGAGCAAGCCCGACGCCTAGCGGCCCAGCATCGTGAACACCGCCGGCGCGCCGAAGACGTCGACATAGCGGCGAGACTGGAACAGGCCGTTGAGCGAGACGCGCGGCAGGGCGGTCAGCGATTTGCGGTGATGGCGGTAGAGCGCTCCGGGGATGGTCGTGACCGCCGAGCGAAGACCGAGTTCGGTCGCCATCGCATATTCGCGTGGGCCCGCGGAGGATGGTCCGCCGATCGGGTAGCTCAGATGCAGCGGGCGCTTGCCGAACTGCGCTTCCAGCACTTTCAGCGACTGCTCGACTTCCCGGCGGGCCTGCTCTGGCGGCAGCTTGGCGAGCTCGTAGTGATGCACCGTGTGGGCGCCGATGGTGCACAGCTGCTCGGCCGCGAACGTCTTGAGCTCGCTCCAGTCCATGATCAGCGAGCGGCAATGGGCGTCGAGATCGAAGCTGTATTTGCGCGCCAGGTCGCGGATCAGCGCGACGCGGTCGGGCTCGGGCATGGCGCGCATCTTGCCGTAGATGAGGTCGTACGCCGCCTGCTTTTCGCGCAGCGTCGCGGTGGGGATGTACTCGGTCTCGCCATTCTCCTCGAGCGCGAGGGCCTGCTGGCCGGCGATAATGTCCTCGAGCGCCTGCCACCAGACCTCGCCGACGCCATCGACCAGCGCCGTGGGCACGTAGAGCGTGAACGGACACTGGTTGCGGCGCAGCACCGGCAGCGCATGGCGCAGATTGTCGCGATAGGCGTCGTCGAAGCTGAACACGGCAAAGCGCTTGACGTGGTAGTCGGCCTCGACCCGGCGGACGGCTTCGTCGATGTCGACGATATCGAAGCCGAGCGCACGGATGCGCTTGATGGTGTAGTCGAGGAAGTCCGGCTTCACCTGTAGAATGGCGTTCGGCGAGAAATCCGCCGGCTCGTCGGGCAGCACGCGGTGCAGCGTGAAGATCACGCCGCGGGCGCGCGAGAAGTTGCGGATCAGCGCCGTGAGGCGGCTCGCCCAGAGCAGCTCGAACATGCCCTTGATGGCGGCATAGCGGGCACCGGCCATCTCAGGCGACTGCGGTCTGGCGCTCGGGTACAGCGACGGCCTGCACGGCGTCGAAGCCGAGCGCCGCGGCGTCGGCGGACACGGCCTCGACCAGCGCCTCGGGCGTCGTTGCCTGCCGCACCATCACCAGCCGGCCATGCGCGCCGGCGAACAGCGGCAGGCTCGAATTGAGGCCGATGCGGCCGGTCGAGACGATCACCACCTCGTAGATGTCGGCGAGCGCCTCGATCAGCGTCAGCGGCTTGCCGGAACGGCGATCCAGCGTCACCGTCTGGCCCCACGGCACCTCGGCGAGGCCGCCGCGCACCTTGTGCACGATGTCCCCATAGCTCGCCTGGTCGACGCACAGATCGGTGAGACCGAGCTCGTGCGAGGGTCGCATGCTGCCGGCATCGACACGGCAGACACTGAGGCCGGTATGCAATGCGTCGGTCACCAGCATGTCGGCGAGCACCGCCGCGTCGCGGGCTTCGCTGACGCCGGCCAGCAGCACCACGCGAGCCCGACCCAGCGCAATATCCGCACTGAGGTTCGAGATCGCGAGGCTCGCTGCCGCCACCGCGCGATGGCGCGGCTCGGGTTCGGGTTCTGGCGCGGCCCGCTGCGCCACGGGAGCGACGGCAGCCGCCTCCGGCTCAGGCTCATGTTCATGTTCCGGGCCGGGGTCGGCGATCGCCACGGGGGCATCGGCCTCCGGCAAGTCCGCGAGGTCGGGCTCGTCCTCGGCCTCGTCCGCGACGTCCTCGTCCTCGGCGTCCTGCTCATCGTCGTGTTCGTCGAGAAATTCGGGCTCGACCTGCCGGACGCTGTTGCGGTCGTACACCGCCCTGCCCGACATCAGTTCGCCGAACAGCACCGCGCCGATCTGCAGCACCAGCGCCACCGCGCCGACGGCGCCCAGGATCAGCCCGGTCTTGGGCGAAGCGGGGACCATCGAGACGGCCGCCCGCGTCAGCACGCGTACATCCGGAAGAACGGCGTTCGGGTCGGTGCGGCCGGCCGCATCGGTCGATTTGAGCTTGTAGGCGTTGAGCGTGTTGCGCTTGGTGTCGGCGTCAAGCAGCAGGCTCGACAGTGTCACACCGTCCTTGGTCTGCGCCGTCGAGGCGAGCTTGGCGCGCGCCAGATCGTCGTTGAGCGAGCCGATGATGCCGTCCTGCACCGTCACCTGCGCCGCAAGCCCGTCGGCGATGCGCTTGGCCTCGGCGCGGATCTGGGTGTTGAGCCCGGAAATCTGGGCGTTGAGCCCCTGGATGGTCGGATGCGCCGGCAGCAGCGTTGCGAGCTTTTCGGCCAGCGTCGTCTGCAGCGTGGCGCGCTGCTGCAGCAGCGCCTGCACCACCGCGCTGTTGCGCACGTCGTCGATGCCATCCACCGGCGCGCCCGATTTGAGCAGCGAGCGGATCAGGTCGGCACGCTGCTGGGCACTGTTCTTGAGAGCCTGGGCGTCGGTGATCTGCTTGCCGACATCGGAGATCTGCTGGTCGGGCAGCGTCGTGCCGTTGACCCCGGCGAAGATGCCGTTCTGCGCCTTGAAGTCGGCGACCTTGGCGTCGGCGTCGGTCACCTGCTGCTGCAGAATCTTGATCTGTGCATCGAGCGTCTTGGCGGCATCGCCATTGTCGCTCGCCTGCTGCGTGGCGCGGCGCTTGACGGTGGCCTCGGCCAGCGCCTCGGCGATCTTGGCCGCCATCTCGGCATTGGTCGAGCGCACGAAGATCGAAATCACGGTGCTGTCGCGCTCGCGGATCACCGTCAGGCGATCGTTGAGGTTCTGCAGCACCGTCTCCTCGACACTCTTGTCCTGCGGCTGCCGACCGAGCAGCGTCAGCACGGCGCTGATCGGATTGGCCGCGTCGCCGTTGAATTCGGGCTCCGACCGCAAATTCTGGCTGTCGACCACATCCATCAGCGTGTCGCGCGACTTGATGAGCTCGATCAGGCTCGAGATGACAGCATCGATCGACACGGCCGAGCCGCCGGTCGTGGTGGCGCTGGCGGTTGCGGGCTGCGTGAATACCGATGAGCGATCCTCGATCCACAGGCTCGCCGAGGATTCGTACTGCTTGGGCACGAACATCAGCACGCCATAGGCGACGGCCACGAGGAACAGGCTGACGAGGACGATCCTGATCGCGCGCGCCCACAGCGCGCCCATCAGCGCGCCGACGTCCATCCGCAAATCTTCGGCAGGCGCCGACTCTACACTCATGGCGAGGCCTCGATAATCCCGCGGGCACTATCGGGGGATCGTGGTCAACATTCGGTTAAGGCAGCTCGCATTGTGCAGCGCGGCATAAGCACAATGTTAACCATAAACGCCCGACACTGCGCAGTGACTCGCGAGACGTGTGTGATGCGCTGGCTGCAGCTCTGCCTCATCCTGGTTCTGTTGCCGTTGGCGGCTTGTTCGTACAACAAGGTCAACACCTATGCGCTCGAGCCGCACCCGGCCTACACCCTCGATGGCGGCGACGTGCTGCGCATCACCGTCTATGGCGATGACAGCCTGTCGCGGACCTACAAGGTCGACGATGCCGGCACGATCGCCTTCCCGCTGGTCGGGCCGGTGCAGGTGCGCGGCCTCACCACCGAAGCGGCGGCCGGCGCCCTCGCGGCGGCGCTCGCCAATGGCTTCATGCGCCATCCCAATGTCACTGCCGAGATCGATACTTACCGCCCGTTCTTCATCCAGGGCGCGGTCAAGAATGGCGGCCAGTTCCCCTATGTGTCGGGCATGACCGTGCGGGCGGCGATTTCCACCGCCGGCGGCTATTCCGATACCGCCAATCGCAGCCGCGCGCTGATCTACCGCAAGCAGGGCGACGCGATGGCCAAGCAGAACGTCGATCTGGATTTCCCCATCACCCCCGGCGACACCATCGTCATCGCCGAACGCTGGCTCTGAGGTGGCGGGCGAGCCGCTCAGGATCTTCCAGATTCTCCGCGCGCCGGTGGGCGGCCTGTTCCGCCACGTCTACGACCTGACCGGCGAGCTGGCGGCGCGCGGCCACCAGGTCGGCATCATCGTCGACAGCCTCACCTCAGACGCCCTGACCGGCCAGCGGCTCGACGAACTGCGTCCGTCGGCGGCGCTCGGCATCCACAACCTGCCGATGCCGCGCACGCTCGGGCTCGGTGATTTCACCACGCCTTACCGCGTCCGCAAGCTGGCACGAAAGCTCGAGATCGACGTGCTGCACGGCCACGGCGCCAAGGGCGGCCTCGCCGCCCGCATGGGCCGCACCCGCCGCTCGGTGTCGCTCAACACGCCGCATGGCGGGGTACTCAATTACCGGCCCGGCTCGCTGGTGGGGACGTTCTTCCGCAATGCCGAACGCTCCATCGGCCTCATCACCGACGCCTACATCTACGAGAGCGCCTATGCGCAGCGCGCCTTCCACGAGCAGATCGGCGTGCCGCCCTGCCGCGAGGCGGTGATCCATAACGGCCTGGGCCCGGCCGAGTTCGAGCCCGTCGGCCTCGATGCCGATGCGGCCGACTTCGTCTTCATCGGCGAGTTCCGCGACGTGAAAGGACTCGACTACCTGCTCGAAGCGCTGATCGGCCTCAAAACCCCCGGTGGCCGTCCGGCAACGCTGGCGATGGCCGGCGGCGGGCGCGATTTCGAGGCCACCAAAGCGCGCATCGCCGAGCCCGATCTGGCCGGCCGCGTGAAGCTGCTCGGCGTCGTGCCGGCCCGCACCGCCCTGCGCCGCGGCCGCACCCTCGTGGTACCGTCGCTGGCGGAATCCCTGCCCTATGTGATCCTCGAGGGCACGGCCGCCGGGCGTCCGGTGATCTCCACCACCGTCGGCGGCATTGCCGAAATCTACGGTCCCACCGCCTACGCGTTGGTGCCGCCCGCCAACGCGCGGGCCCTGGCGGTGGCGATGCAGCGCACGCTCGACGATCCGGCCGGCGCCGCGCGCGAGGCCGAGGAGCGGCTCGCTTACGTCCGGCCCCGTTTCAGCATCGCCCACATGACCGGGCAGATCGAGGCGCTCTACCGTGAGCTGCTGGCGCGGCGCCACGGAATTCGGGGCGTTTGAAGCAAGCTTTCGGCTTTAATCATAGTCGCGGGTTTTCACCCGGCCTTCACCCCTTGGTCACTATATTTCACCGGAGAAACCACTAGCCGGACTACGCCTGATGTTTCGCCTCGACCCCGCCCAAGCCATGCTCGACCACGTTGCGCGCAAGCAATCGGGCGCGCCGGGCGAACTGAGCAGCGAAGCGCTGTCGATCATCGCCGCGCCGATCGAGCCGAGCTATTCGATGCCGATCATCGTGGGCATCGCCCAGCTGATCGAGGCGCTGCTGCTGGCCACGCTCGGCTTTGCGATCTTTGCGAGCTATGTCGAGCCGGGCCAGGGCACCATCTATCTGCCGACGATCCTGCTGGTGACGCTGTTCGCCAACGTCGTGTTCAATGCCGCCCGCACCCATCGCATCACGGCCTACCGTACGGCCGTGCAGCAGACCGCCCGCGTCCTCGCCGGCTGGTCGGCGGTCTTCATCGTCCTGATGAGCATCGCCTTCCTGCTCAAGAGCTCCGAGCTGGTGTCGCGCGTCTGGCTCGTCGCCTGGTTCCTCTCGGGCGCCCTGATCCTCGTGCTGTTCCGCCTGTCGCTGCGCGCCGTGGTGGTGCAGTGGACGCGCGAGGGCCGGCTGCGCCGCCGTACCGTCATCGTCGGCGGCGGGCACGATGCCGAAGTGCTGGTGCAACAGATCGGCAAGTCCGCCGGCGCCGATGTGCGCGTGCTCGGCCTGTTCGACGACCGCGACGACGACCGCTCGCCGGAATCGGTCGCCGGCCTGCCCAAGCTCGGCCGCGTTTCCGATTTGCTCGAGTTTGCCCGCCAGACCCGCGTCGATCTCGTCATCGTGTCGATGCCGCTGAGCGCCGAAAAGCGCGTGCTCGAAATGCTGACCCAGCTCTGGGTGCTGCCGGTGGACATCCGGCTCAGCGCCCACATGAGCAAGCTGCGCTTTACGTCCAAGGCCTATTCCTATGTCGGCGACGTGCCGGTGTTCGACATGGTCGACCGGCCGATCTCGGACTGGAACCTCATTTTCAAATGGCTGTTCGACAAGCTGGTGGCGCTGGTCGCGCTGATCCTGCTGTCCCCGGTGATGGTCGCGACCGCCATCGCCATCAAGCTCGACAGCAAGGGACCGGTGTTCTTCAAACAGAAGCGCCACGGCTTCAACAACGAGCTGATCGAGGTCTTCAAGTTCCGCTCGATGCGCACTGACATGCTCGATGCCACCGCCAGCAAGCTCGTCACCAAGGACGATCCGCGCGTTACCCGGGTGGGCAAGTTCATCCGCAAGACCTCCATCGACGAGCTGCCGCAGTTCTTCAACGTGCTGACCGGCCAGCTCTCGGTCGTGGGTCCGCGCCCGCATGCGCTGCAGGCCAAGGCCGATAACCTCCTCTACTACGAGGCGGTGGAGGGCTATTTCGCCCGCCACAAGGTCAAGCCGGGCATTACCGGCTGGGCCCAGATTCATGGCTGGCGCGGCGAGACCGACACGGTCGACAAGATCATGCAGCGCGTGCAGCACGATCTCTACTACATCGAGAAATGGTCGATCCTGCTCGACCTCTACATCGTGTTCATGACGCCGTTCTCGCTGTTCTCCAAATCCGAGAACGCCTACTGACATGGCGCTCGCGGATGCCGGCCTCGTCGGACGCGAAGCTGGCGCAGCCTGGCTGAAAGCCCGTTCCAGTACGCTCCTGAGTTGGCTCGTCGCTTTCTGGATCTTCGCCGGCAGCGTGGTGATCACCGAGCCCAGCCCCTATGAGCTCGCCTTCCTCGTGGTGCTCGCCGTATCGGTGTTCGCCGGCAGTTTTGGCTTCCACCGCTCGACGCTGGGGCTGCTGGTGCTGTGGGCGTGCTTCATCCCCTTCGCCATCATCGCGGCGTTCCAGCCGAAATTCACCGCGCTCACCGACGCGCTGCAGTTCCAGGCGGTGACGATCTTTTTGTTCTTCACCTCGGTGTGGGTGGCGAACTACGTGGCCGACGCGCCGCAGCAACGCATGCGCCTCATCATGCAGGCCTATATCGCGACCGCCGTGCTCTCGGCCCTGCTGGGCACGCTGGGCTATCTCGGGGTGATCCCGGGGCACGACCTGTTCACGCTCTACGATCGCGCCAAGGCGCTGTTCAACGACCCCAACGTGTTCGGGCCGTTCCTGATCCTGCCGGCGATGTACGCGTTGCAGCGCGTGCTGCTCGGGCCGCCCAAACGCGCCTTCTGGGGCGCCGCCATCTTCATGGTGATCACGGTGGGCGTGTTCGCCAGCTTCTCGCGTGCCGCCTGGGGTCATTTCGCCGCGTCGGCGATCGCGGTCTACATCCTCTGCTTCTTCCTCGTCGCCAATGCGCGCGAGAAGACCCGCATGCTCATCCTGGCGCTGCTCGGCGCGCTGATGATCGTCATCGCCATCGGCGGGCTGCTGTCGATTCCTTCGGTGCAGAAGCTTTTCGATACGCGCGCGCAGGCGCAGAACTACGACGAGGGCGACAGCGGCCGCTTCGGCCGGCAGGGTTATGCCTTCGAGCTGGCGCTCGCCAATCCGCTCGGCATCGGCCCGCTCGAATTCCGCAATCTGCGCGTCAAGGAAGAGCCGCATGACAGCTACGTCAACGTGCTGCACGTCTATGGCTGGGGCGGCGGCTTCGCCTTCATCGCCTTCATCGCCATCACCATGTGGCGCGGCATCGCTTACCTCGCGCGCCCCGGCCCGGCGCCGAACCGCCTGCTCCTCATCCCGCTGATCTCGGTGTGGATTCCGCTGGCCGTGGAAGCGGCCATCATCGACCTCGACCACTGGCGCCATTTCTTCCTGATCGGCGGCCTGATCTGGGGCGTCACCGCTTCATACCGCAAGGTGCTGCCGGGCGAGGAGAAGCGGCTGAGCGCGCTTATTTAGCGCTGCAGTCCGCCGCCGGCGTCACCACCACATCGGCCGCCTCGTGCGGATCATAGTGGTAGGCGAACACGCGCTTGCTGGTGACGGCAACCAGGCTGATGCCATCGCCGAAGATGTTGGTGCCGATGCGCAGCTCGGCGCCCATGCCGGCGAGGCAGGCTTTGGTCACGGCGGCGTCGGTCGGGCCGACGACCGCCACGCCGGCGAAACCCTGCCGCGACAGTTCAGCGACCACCGCATCGTGCAGCGGCGGGTAGACCCCGTCGCGGGCAAAGTAGTTGCCGTGGGCGGCGGCAAACGCGACGGCGCCGGTATAGGCGGCGCGCACCATCTGCTCGAGAGCGGCATCGCTCGTCGGCGTCAGCGCCACCAGCGCGTCCTCGCGCCAGCCGGCGTTGGCCGGTCCGGTGAGCGCGGTCAGTGCCAGCGCCGCGATCCATAGCCGCATCGATCGTCCCCCTGCTGCGCAAGGGGTAACCGGCTCCCTGCCCTGCGGCAAGCCTCAGGCGGCGGCGGGAGCGCGTTTGCCCTGCGAATCCCGGTAGCGCTTGAGCAGCGCGCGCGTCATCGGCCGCTCGACCGCCACATAGGTCAGGCTGCCGAACACCAGCACCGCTGCCAGCGCGACGGGCACGTAGGTGGCCCATGACACCAGCCCATGCAGCGGCAGCCGGGCCCACACGAAGCT
This sequence comes from Pseudomonadota bacterium, assembly GCA_048498015.1. GTDB lineage: Bacteria > Pseudomonadota > Alphaproteobacteria > Rhizobiales > Devosiaceae > Devosia_A. The sequence goes on along the minus strand of JBEHYU010000038.1, from coordinate 26,172 downwards.
CACCGCCGAGAGCGGGATCGTGTGCATCAGGTAGATAGAGTAGGAGGCATCGCCGAAAAAGCCGAGCGGGCCGGAGGCGTAGACCTCCTGTTGCTTCTCGTAGAACACCGCGCCGCCCACGATCAGCAACGCCGGCAGGCCATAGGCGATGGCGCGGTCGAGCTCGTCGGCCATGTACCACAGATGTCCGCACAGCAGCGTCACCACGCCCACGGCGATCGCCGTCAGCGCCAGTCCGCGACTGAGCTTGAGGCTCGACAGGAAGGCCCAGCCCAGCGCCATGCCGCCGACGAACTCGGCGATGTTGCCGCGGGTGTAGAATTCCGCCGCGCCGCTCAGCCCGCCGAACGCGATTCCAATCGCGATCAGGGCGGCGAACAGCGCTGCCACGCCGAGCAGCCGCAACCACGGGCCGACCAGCAGCGCCACCGCGAAGATGACATAGAAGAAGATCTCGTAATTGATCGTCCAGCCCGGCACGAACACCGGATAGAGGTGCCCCAGCGTCGGATGCTCGACCGGGATGAACAGGAACGAGGCGATCACGTGGCCCAGCTCGAAGCGGCCATTGTTGACCACGCTGGGGGCGATCAGCATCACCGCGGTGATCAGCGCCGTCACCAGCCAGTACATCGGCACGATGCGGATGACGCGGCGCATCAGGAAGTCGAGCGGCGAGGCATCGCGACCGGCGGTCGACACCCACATCACGAAGCCAGAGATAATGAAGAAGATGTCCACGCCGGAGGCGAAGATATCGGGGAACGGGCCGGCATAGCCGAGCCGCTGCAGCGGCGCGCTCAGATGCACCATCGCCACGAGCAGCGCCGCGATGGCGCGCAGATACTGGATCGACCGAAGCGTTTTCATTAACGGATCAGTAAGCATGCTAAGCGTCACGAGCCATGCCCTGACGCAAACATGGTTAGCGGCGCGCGGCGCCTGCAAATGGCGTGGCAAAAGGCCATGAAGAGGGGGGTAATGGTCGGAGTGGCCGGATTTGAACCGACGACCCTTTGTCCCCCAGACAAATGCGCTACCAGGCTGCGCTACACCCCGACGCGCCGTTCTCTAGTCGCTTGCACCGGCGCTGGCAACCCTACGCAATCTCGGCCCGCCCCTGCGCCCACGTATCCAGAATCGTCCGCTTGAAATCGTCGTCGCTGAACGGCTTGCCGATCGTCGGCCGGTCCCGGTGCTGCTCCGACATGGCCGCGCTGTCGCTGCCGGTCGAAAAAAAGAACGGCACCCCGCGCTCCGCCAGCGCGTCGGCCACCGGCATCGAGCTGCCGTCGCGAATCCACAGATCCAGCACCGCGCAGTCGATGTCCCTGGCCCCCACGATCCCGAGCGCCGAAGCAACGTCGGCGCAGACATGCACCTCGTGCACGCCCAGTTCGCGGGCCAAATCCTCCATCATCATCGCGACGACCCCCTCGTCCTCGACGATCAGCAGCGAACGGACCCCCTCGTTTATGTCGATCTTCATTGTGGGCCAGCCTTTCTGACGCCCATCCGTGATGCGCGCGGGGCCGGACAAAGTCCAAGCCATTCGCAGTGAGCGGGCGGTGGACTGGCGTCACTTGGCGCACACTACTCATTTGAACCATTTGGCGGGTCGGGCGTTGATTTCGGTCGGGCAAATGAGCTAAATGAGTAATAGTCTAACTTTGAGGGGCGAGAAGCGTCTGTCCATGACCGAAAAGACCGCCAAAGCTAACGATTTGCAGCGCGGCGAACGGTTGCAGATCATGCTGGATGATGCCGAACTGAAGGCGCTGGACGATTTCCGCTACGCCAATCGCATGCCCAGCCGAGCCGCCGCGATCCGGGAATTGCTGCGTCGCGGACTCGAAGGCGTCGGGTACGGGGCCGCCATCACAGGTGCGCGATCCCAGGATTTCGGCGTTGTGAGCGCCCCGGACGGCACGCCGGACCGCCGGGAAAAATGAGACTCAGTCCCTGACCAGAGGCAGCTTTTCCGGCTGCGGCGCGCCCTCATGCACCTTGGTGAACGAGTTCGGCAGATGGCCGGTATCGACGGCCCAGTAGCCTTCGCGCGCCAGCTTGGCGGCGAGCACGGTGCCGGCAGGGCCAAGCGCAATCAGGCAGAGCGTGGTCTTGGGGACTTCGGCCAGCACCTGCGCGATCAGGCGCGGCAGGTCCTCATGCGCATCGACGGGCGTCGAATAGAGGAAGCGCGTCGAAGCCGCGTTGGAAAACAGGGCATCGACGAGGTCGAAGCGTGAACCCTTCCCCGTCAGGACGCAGATATCCTCGCCGTCCCACACGGCCCGCCAGGCGTCAATCGCCGCCTGCCCGTGGGCGTCGAGGAAATAGGGCCGTGAGATCGTCGCGTTGCCGTAGGCGATGTCGTCCCGCAAGACCTGCTTGAGCCAGGGCCAGTACTGGCCCCAAACCCGACGCCAATGAGTGCTGTCCAGCATCGCCGCCGGCAACGCGACCAACAGGCGGACCCCGGCATAGCCCTCGAGGCGCAGCACATCATACAGGTCGGCCGCCAGGGCCGGCGTCGGGCGCTGGAACGACAGCAGAGGCTTGCGCTTCAGCATCGAGGTGAATTCGCCGTCGCCGAAGCGCGCCAGGCTGAGCCGCTCGTTGCGCACCTTGGCGAGTGTTTCCAGCTCGCCCAGCTGGTGCCGCTGCAGATAGCCCGCCACCTCGGCGTGGATGGACATCAGCTGGTGCGCATCGATACGATCAACCGTGTCGAGCACCCTGCGTTGGTCGCGTGCGATATCCCGCAGGACCTTCAGTTCCTGCCGCCGCAGCCTGAGGGACTCCTCGATCCCGAGCGCGCGCCTCAGCCGGCGCGCCAGCGCTCCCAGTACGCCCACGCTATTCCCTTGCCCGCTCGAGCAGCCGCTTGCACTCCAGCAGGTCGCGCAGCACCGCGTTGAGCCGCTCGCGATCGGTGGCGGTCAGCGCAACAGGCGGCGGCAGGTCGTCGAAATCGGCGGCGTCCGCCGCTTCGGTCCCAATGCTGGTTTCGATCTCGGACTCGCTCTCGCCATCGTCGAGTGATGGCGCCGGCAACGCCTCGACCGAGCCGCCGTTGCCGATGGCGGCGACGTGGCGCGCGCCCTGATCCTTGAGGATCTTCTGCACGCCCTTGATGGTGAAGCCCTGATCATAGAGCAGATGCCGGATGCCCTTGAGCAGCAGCACGTCTTCGGGCCGGTAGTAACGCCGGCCGCCGCCCCGCTTGAGCGGCTTGATGGTCGAGAAACGGGTTTCCCAGAACCGCAGGACGTGCTGCGGGAGGTCCAGCTCGTCAGCGGCCTCGGAGATCGTGCGGAAGGCGTCGGGAGACTTTTCCACCCCGAATCCCTTCAGAAGAAAGTCTTATTTTCCAGCACGAACCATAGATTTGTTGATCTTGGATTTCAACACGTTGCTCGGTTTGAACACCAGAACCTGACGCGGCAGGATGGGCACTTCCTCGCCGGTCTTGGGATTGCGCCCGATGCGCTGGTTCTTGGAGCGGACCTGGAACGAGCCGAAGGAACTGAGCTTGACGTTCTGGCCGTCGACCAGCGCGTCACCGATCAGCGCCAGGAAGCGCTCGACCAGTTCCGCCGATTCCGTTCGCGACAGACCGACCGACTCGTACACGGCCTCGGCGAGGTCCGCGCGCGTGACTGTCTTCTGGGCCATGCTCTCCCCCGTTGCCAAACCGGATCCGCACTTCCCGTCAGGCGCCCCCGCCCCGAGATGCGAAAGACTAACCCCCGCAATCAATTAAGGCAATGTCACGAAGTGGCGTGGATTGTGACAGTGCGTAAGCTCATCCGCGTCGCGGACGCTCGAAGATCGTCAACGGCTTGTCGTTGTATGTCCCCGGCCCACGCTCGGTGAACCCCAGCCTGCGTGCGAGCCGGGCGGACGGCGCGTTCTCGATATCGATGATGGCCGTGAACATCGCCGGCGTGGCGTGCCTGTCGGCCCAATCGAGCGCCGCACCCATCGCCTCGGTCGCGATCCCCTGACCCTGCGCCGTGCCACGCAGCGCCCAGCCTGCCTCGATGGTGCCTTCGATCGGTGGAGCCATATTGCGCAAGCGCTCCTGAAAGCCGCACTCGCCTATCAGTTCGCCCGATGACTTGAGTTCGATGGCCCAGAAACCAAAGCCCATGTGATGCCAGAGGCCGGCCTGACGCAGAAACATCGTCCAGGCCTGCTCGCGCGGGATCGGCTGACCGCCGATGTAGCGATAGACTGCCGGATCGGTCCACATTTCGGCATAAGCGGGGAAATCGGCGCGCGTATAGGGCCGCAGGCGCAGCCTTTCGGTCTCGATGGTCGGGATATCGACCATCGCTACCAGCGGATCAGGGACGCACCCCAGGTGAAGCCGCCGCCCATCGCCTCGATCATCACCAGATCGCCGCGCTTGATGCGGCCGTCGCCGACGGCCTCGGTCAGCGCCAGCGGCACCGACGCCGCGGAGGTGTTGGCATGCCGGTCGACGGTGATCACCACCTTTTCGGGCGGGATGTGGAGCTTTTCGCCGGCTCCCTCGATGATGCGCCTGTTGGCCTGGTGCGGCACGAACCAGTCGAGATCGTTCACCCCGTAGCCGGTCGCCGTCAGCACGTTCTCGACCACGTCGGTGATCTTGCCTACGGCGTGGCGGAACACTTCCTTGCCTTCCATGTGCACGAGGCCGATGGAGCGCGTGGTCGAGGGGCCGCCGGTCGTGTTGAGCTTGTCGGCGAAATGGCCGTCCGAGCGCAGCGACGAGGCGAGGATACCGCGCTCGCCGTCGCCGCCCAGTTCCAGCACCGCGGCCCCTGCCCCGTCACCGAACAGCACGCAGGTGGTGCGGTCGGTCCAGTCGAGGATGCGCGACGTGGTCTCGGCGCCGATCACCAGCGCCCGGCGGGCGACACCGTTCTTGAGGTACGAATCGGCCGTCACCATGCCGTAGACGAAGCCCGAGCACACCGCCTGGATGTCGAAGGCGGCGCCATGATGCATGCCGAGCTTCTGCTGCACGATGGCGGCGGTCGCCGGAAAGGTCAGGTCGGGCGTGGTGGTCGCGACGATGATGAGGTCAATCTCGTCGGGCGAGATGCGCGCATTGTCGAGGGCACGCCGCGCCGCGTGGACGGCGAGGTCGGAGGTGAACTCGCCCTCGGCCGCGATATGGCGCTGCTTGATGCCGACGCGCTGCTGGATCCATTCGTCGGAGGTGTCGATGGTCTTGGACAGCTCCTCGTTGGTCAGGATGCGCTCGGGCAGGTAGCTGCCGACGCCGCGCACGATACTCCGCAAGTTACTCACGCGGGACGCCTCTCATCACTGGGTTGTCGCGGGCACCGGCGCCGGCGCGGGGAACGCGGGGAAACGCTGCATGCCTTCGGAAATCTTGTCGATCAGCCGGCTGCGGGCCATCTCGTAGGCGAGGCCCAGCGCTGCCTTGTAGCCAACCTCGTCGGTGCCGCCGTGCGACTTGATGACGATGCCGTTGAGCCCGAGGAACACGCCGCCATTGACGTTGCGCGGGTCGAGCTTGCGGCGGATGGCGTTGAGCGCCCGGCCCGCCAACGCCGCACCGAGCATCGAGAACAGATCGGCCTTGAGCGCATTGCGGAGATAGGTGCCGACCTGCCGCGCCGTGCCCTCGGCGGTCTTGAGCGCGATGTTGCCGGTAAAGCCCTCGGTGACGATCACGTCGACCGTGCCCTTGCCGATGTCGTCGCCCTCGACGAAGCCGTGATAGATGAAGCCGGCGCCGCTGGCGTGGCGCAGCAGATCGGCCGCCTCGCGCACTTCGTCGTGGCCCTTCATCTCTTCGGTGCCGACATTGAGCAGCCCGATCGAGGGCGCTTCCTGGTCGAACAACGCGCGGGCCAGCGCCGCGCCGAGAATGGAGAAATCCACCAGCTGCTTGGCATCGCCGCCGATGGTGGCGCCAACGTCGAGCACGATGATGTCGGCCCTGAGCGTCGGCCAGATGGCGGCGATCGCCGGACGCGAAATGCCCTCCATCGGCCTGAGGCAGAAGGTCGCCATCGCCATCAGCGCGCCGGTATTGCCGCCCGAGATCGCAACGTCCGCCTCGCCGTCCTTGACCGACTGCAATGCGGCCCACATCGAGGAATTGTTGCGGCCCTTGCGCAGCGCCTGCGAGGGCTTTTCGTCCATCGAGATGACGTTGTCGGAGTGGACGATGCGCGAATGCGGCTTCAGTTCGGGATGCTTCTCGAGCAGCGGCGTGATCTCGGCCTCGCGGCCGTGAAAGATGAATTCGATATTGCGCCGTTCGCGCCACGCCAGCGCCGCCCCGCCGACGGCAACCTCGGGGCCGACGTCGCCGCCCATGGCGTCGACCGAAATGCGGATGGAATCTGCCATTTGTTCCGTGTTTTTGGCCCGGCGCGCCGGGCGCCCGCAACCTTAATCAAACGCCTTTGCGGCGCAAGCCTTGCCGGCTGCGGCCTATTTTTCGTCCGGCTTCAGCGCCTTGAGGGCAGCGAAGGGATGCTCGTCCGCCAGATCGGTCTTGAGCCCCAGATCGTCAAGGCTTTCGCCCGGACTGCGCGGATAGGGATCGATGGCCAGCGCCAGCGTCTCGACGATCAGTTCGGTGACATCGGCCTCGGTGCCCTCGAAATGATCCGGCATGTCGTCGCCTTCGAGATCGACGAAGACCTCGGCGCCGGCCGCACCGGCATATTCCTTCTCGCCACCGGGCAGGAAAACGCGGTCGATCGGCTCGGCGATCTCCTGCACCACCGGCTCGAGCGTCACCACCGAGGGCTGCGTGACCGTCGCCGTCAGCCGGCCGGTAACCCGGATGCCGCCGCGAAACTTCACGGCGTGCAGGGTGGCGTGAACCTTGTCGACCGAGGTCACTTCCAGCCGCTCGGCCAGCGCCGCGCGCTCCTCGTCGGTCGGCCTGATCTCGACCGCCCGGCCAGCCACCGGCATCTGGTCGATGCGGATGCTGGCATCGGCCAGCCGGATGCGCCCGGCGCTCACGCCGCGGCTCCCGTGATGGCCGCCACCGGTTCGGCCGCGAGACGCCGGCCTTCCTCGAGCAGGTACGCCGCGAGCGGCGTGGCGCCGGCATTGGGACCGAGATAGATATTGCCCACCAGCACGTCCTCGACCGCTGCCGGCTGGCCGCTGTCGAGCGCTTCGGCGAGCTTGCCGACGAGGCCGTAGAACACGTCGCCCATCTTCTTGATGCGCGGGCCGACGCCGAGATCGGTGACGCCCAGTTCGCGCAGCGAATGGTCCATGTCGCGGAAGAACACTTCCACCAGCGCCACCCCGAACGGCCGCGTCGCCGGATCGGCCTTGAGTCGGCGGAGCGCCAGCGCCAGGTGCAGCGAGATCATGTCGAAGCGGCCGGTCACCGTGTCCGGCACGCCCCACTCGGCGTAGAATTTCTCCTGCCGGGATTGCGCCACAATGGACCGGTAGGCCTCCAGGGCAGCGTCAGGGGTCGCGGATTTACGGAAAAGATTGAAAATCATGGACATGCTCCACGGCGACGGTCCGGCTCGGAGCGGTTCTGCGAGCTTGCCAGCCGGCGCATCTGACAGCTAAACCATCCGGCGCCCGGCCGCGGCCCGGGTCTTAGTCGAGAGACATCGTGAAAGTCAAATCCATGCCCAATGCCAAATCCGCCCCGCTGTTCGTTTCCGTGGCGGCGGCAGGCCTGCTGGGGCTGACGCTCAGCGCGTGCAGCATGGGTTCGGGGCTGGCGCTGTCGACCAACAAGATCGAGGGCTACGCCATCTCGCAGGACGCGCTGGCGCAGATCCGCCCCGGCCAGAGCTCGGACCTCGTGACCGTCGTGCTCGGCTCGCCGCAGACCATCAACGCCTTCAACGAAGGCAGCGCCTGGTACTATGTGCAGACCAAGGTCAACGAGACCGCCTTCGGCATGACTTCGGTGCAGGAGCGCACTGTGCTTGCCATCTATTTCGACAAGAACAAGCGCGTCGCCGACAAGGCGGTCTATTCCCTCAAGGACGGCAAGGTGTTCACCATCGAAGGCCGCAAGACCCCGTCCTACGGCGAAGACAAGAGCTTCATCCAGAGCCTGATCGAGTCGGTGTAAGGCCGCGAGGTCACCGAACGGCGGGTCAGCCCGCCGTCGCAACCTGCTTTGCGATCGTATCGAGCACGCCATGCACCAGCCCCGGCGCGTCGTCCTCGTAGAACGCCTTGGCGATATCGACATATTCGGTGATCACCACGCCCGCCGGAATGTCCCGCCGGCGCAGCAGCTCGAACGCGGCGGCGCGCAAAATCGCCCGGAGCGTCGCATCGATCCGGCCCACCGGCCAGTCGCTGGTCAGCGCATTGTCGATGGTGGGGTCGATGTCGAGCTGGCTCTTGATCACGCCCTTGACGATCTGGCCGAAGAAATCGGCGTCGGCCGGCAGATATTGCTCGCCCTCGATCTCGCGACCCAGCATGTGCGCCGAGAACTGGCTCAGCGTATCCTCGAGGCTCTGGCGGCCCACATCCATCTGGTAGAGCGCCTGGACGGCGGCCAGCCGGGCGGCGCCACGCTGGTTGGCGAGGCGCACGGACGCTTCGGGTGGGGTGGTCGGTGAGGGCATGGAACTCAGGAACGCTCGAAAGTGCGCACCTTATCTTCGCCCAGCGCCCGCCGGTCAACCTCGTAAAACCGGGCAGCGGCAATGCGATCCTCGAAGCGCCCGAGCATGGCGGCGAGGGTGCCGAACTTGCCGATCGGCCGCGCGGTTTCGATCAAATGCAGCCGGTCCACCAGTTCGGCGGCGATGAACGACTCCGCCAGCTTGGCGCCCGCCTCCACCAGCACGCGGCTGATGCCGCGCTCGGCCAGCGCTGACATGAGCTGCCAGAGATCGGGCCGGCCGTTGCGGCCGTCCAGCGCCAGCACCTCGATGCCGCCCCGGAGTTCCGGCTGCCGCTCCGGTGTGGTGACCACCAGCAGCGGCATCGTCGCCGGCTGCGCAAACGGCGCCCGCCCAAGGTCGAGCTCACGGCTCCCGGCGAGGAGGACGCGCAGCTGCGCCCTGCCCCCAAGCCCGTCGAGATGAACGAGCATATCGTTGTCTTCGAGTTCGGCGCGCGCCGCGCCGGACAGCACCGCGTCGGACGCGGCCCTCTCGCGCTCGACGAAGCGCAACGCTTCGACGCCAAGCGGCGTCGGCTCGTCGTGCCGGCCGTAACCGACCATGCCGTCCGGGCTAAGCGCCATCTTGAGCGTCACGAACGGCCGGCCGCGGGCCAGGCGGCTGGCATAGCCCTCGCCCAGCAGCCGCGAAGGCGGATGATCGACATAGCCGACCTCTACCCCGTCCTCCATCAGCGCGCGCAGGCCAGACCCCGTTCGCTCCGGATCGGGGTCGAGCGAGCCGACGACGACGCGGGCGATGCCGGCGCGCACGATCGCATCGTTCACCGGCGCAAAGCTGGTGAAATGCGCCGCCGGCTCCATCGTCACATAGAGCGTGCGGCCCTCGGCAAAGCTCTGCGCTTCGGCCAGTGCAAGCAGCTCGGCCTGGTCCTCGCCGCGCGCCGAAGTGGCGCCGCGGCCGAACAGCATCTGCTGGCCCTCATCGACCACCAGCGCGCCGACGCACGGCGCCGCGCCGGTCGCGCCCAGCATCGGGGTGGCGAGACGCGCGGCCATGTCGAGCCAGCGCGCGTCAGTGGCGTAGCTGTCCGTCAATCGTCGTCTTCGCCCAGCGTCGGGCTGTCGTGCAGTTCGCTGAGGAAGGAGCGGAAATCGTCGGCAGCGCCGAAATTCTTGTAGACCGAGGCGAAGCGCACGAAGGCGACGTCGTCGAGGTTCTTGAGCCCCTCCATGACGAACTCGCCGATCTGCTCGGAGGTGATCTCCACCTCGCCCAGGCTCTCGAGCTGCCGCACCACGCCCGAAATCATCCGCTCCACCCGCTCGGGGTCGATGTTGCGCTTGCGCACCGCCGTGCCGATCGAACGCGACAGCTTTTCGCGATCGAACGGCACCTTGCGGCCCGACTTCTTGACCACCGTCAGCTCGCGCAACTGCACGCGCTCGAAGGTGGTGAAGCGGCCGCCGCAGCTGGGACAGATGCGGCGACGCCGGATGGCCGAAGAGTCATCGGTCGGACGGCTGTCCTTCACCTGCGTGTCGTCGTTTCCGCAGTAGGGGCAACGCATCAGGCAAATACCCCGATCGTGGCGAAGGCCCCCTCATCCGGCCTTCGGCCACCTTCTCCCCCGAGGGGAGAAGGGGACAATCCGCGATGCGTGGGCGTGGGCCTTCTCCCCAGGGGGGAGGAGGTGCCCAACGGGCGGATGAGGGGGCCTTGCCACACGCTCATACCTGTCACTCCGCGTAGATCGGGAAGCGCGCGGTCAGCGCCTTCACCTTGTCGCGCACCGCGGCTTCGACGGCGGCGTTGCCCTCGTCCGAGTTCGCCTCGCGCAGGCCGTCCAGCACCTCGACGATGTACTGGCCGATGAGCCGGAACTCGGCCTCGCCGAAGCCGCGCGTCGTACCCGCCGGGGTACCGAGCCGCACGCCCGAGGTCACGAACGGCTTTTCCGGATCGAATGGAATGCCGTTCTTGTTGCAGGTGATGTTGGCCCGCCCCAGCGCCTGCTCGGCACGCTTGCCGGTGGCGTTCTTGGGCCGGAGGTCGACCAGCATCAGATGGTTGTCGGTGCCGCCCGAAACGACGTGCAGACCATGCTCCATCAGCGTCGCCGCGAGCGTCTTGGCATTGCTCGCGACCTGCTGCGCATAGAGCTTGAACTCCGGCTGCAGCGCTTCCTTGAACGCCACGGCCTTGGCGGCGATCACATGCATCAGCGGCCCGCCCTGCAGGCCGGGGAACACCGCGCTGTTGATCTTCTTGGCGATCTCCTCGTCATTGCTGAGGATCATGCCGCCGCGCGGCCCGCGCAGGCTCTTGTGCGTGGTGGTGGTGGTCACATGTGCATGCGGAACCGGCGAGGGATGCACGCCGCCCGCCACGAGCCCGGCAATGTGCGCCATGTCGACCATCAGATACGCACCGATCGAGTCGGCGATCTCCCGGAAGCGCTTCCAGTCCCAGATGCGCGAATAGGCCGTCGCGCCGGCGAGGATCAGCTTGGGCTTGTGCTCATGCGCCTTGCGCTCGACCTCATCCATGTCGAGCAGATGGTCGTCCTTGCGCACGCCGTAGCTGACGACGTTGAACCATTTGCCGCTCATATTGACCGGCGAGCCATGCGTCAGGTGACCGCCCGAGTTCAGGTCGAGGCCCATGAAGGTGTCGCCCGGCTGCAGCAGCGCGAGGAACACGGCCTGGTTCATCTGCGAGCCCGAGTTGGGCTGCACATTGGCGAAGCCGGCGCCGAACAGCTGCTTGGCGCGCTCTATGGCGAGCGTCTCGGCCACGTCCACATACTGGCAGCCGCCGTAATAGCGCTTGCCCGGATAACCCTCGGCGTACTTGTTGGTCATGATCGAGCCCTGCGCTTCGAGCACGGCCTTGCTGACGATGTTCTCGGACGCGATCAGCTCGATTTCGTGCTGCTGGCGGCCAAGCTCGTTCTTGATCGCCTCGGCGATCTCCGGGTCGGTGTCGGCGAGGGTGGCGGAAAAGAAGTTCGGAAAGAGCGGAAGTGACGCGGCGGCGCTCATGGGCGTTCCCCGTGGTTGACAGACGGACCTAGCGTGATTGCCCAGGCGAGCGGCTTGCTGAGGTTCGCGGTCCCCGATGGTGCCCCATCTTTCTCGCCAGTCGCGCGAACCGGAGGATTATGCCTGAGGCGCGGCGCAGAGGGAAGCCCCGGGGAACGACTCCGCCGCCCATGAGTTAGGGCCGCATCGGGTTGAAGCAACGCCTCCGCAGGGTGGCGCGTCCACTCGGTATTGCTCAAACCTCAATGAAAACAAGGAGAACGGCTATGTTCATCAGCCCCTTCCTCGCCGCAGTGATCATCGGCAGCTTCTGGACCGGCGTTGGCACCACCGCGGTGCTCAACAACACCGACATGTGGGATCACCACCGCAGCGACGTCGTCATCACCGCCAGCGCCGGCGCCACGGCGCACCGCGATGCCTGCTACGCGCGCTACCACTCGTACAATGGCGACACCGACATGTACCTGGGCTTCGATGGCAGCTGGCATCTGTGCAAGATGTAAGCTCGCCCCGAGCCTTACCGAAAGGGCCCGCTCCGGCGGGCCTTTTTCGCTTCTGCAGACCTGTGGGCTGAACGCTCCGGGACGAGGCCCTTTCCGAGAGCAAGACACCCCCTCAGTCGACACAATCAGCCAGCTATCGGGTTGTGGTCCTGTCAGACGCCCTGCGCGAGCCTGCGCCTGAGCTTGGCCAGCGCCAGGTTCTGCATCTGAATCTGTGACGCCGTCACCGGCGTGATCACGATCACCTCGATACCGGTGTGGGTGTCGATCGCGGCGACGCGCATCTGCGCGCCGATCTGGGTGAACTCGAAGAGCACTTCGCCGCCGCCCCGGGCCGGCTTGCCGTCCGCCATCAGAGTAGTCCTCCGATTGCTTCGCTGCCCGAGACTATCGCGTCAGCCGATTCGTGGCGCGGGGCGGACGCCCTTGTCCACCGCTCAGGCGGTGTGGACGTCGACCAGCCCCTGCTTGTCGAACTCGTAGACGTCGTCGCGGAAGCTGACGGTGCCCTGCTTGTTCGCCCAGGCGGTGACGTAGGTGGTGTGGATCGGCGTGGGCTGCGTCAGCTTCACGTCGAGGCGCTCGTTGGAGTTGAACACCGCCTCCACCGCGCCCTGGTCCCAGCCGCCGTTCGGCCCGAGCAGCCAGTTCACCAGGCCATCGACGCCCTCGACGCGCACGCAGCCGGAAGAATGGAAGCGGGCATTCTCGGCGAACAGCGATTTGGACGGCGTGTCGTGCAGGTAGACGTCGAACTTGTTGGCGAAATTGATCTTGCAGTGGCCCATCGAATTCTCGGCGCCGGGCTCCTGGCGGAAGCTGTAGTTCACCGCGTCGTCCGTCTTCCAGTCGATGTCGGTGGGCAGCACCTCGTTGCCCTTGCCGTCATAGATGTGAATCTTGAACTTGGTCAGATAGTCTGGATCATCGTTCATGTAGGTGATCAGGTCTTTCTCGATCAGGCTCTTAGGCACGTGCCAGTACGGGTTGAAGTTGATCTGCGAAATCTTCGAATCGAGGATCGGCGTCGGCCGGTCGATGCGGCCCACCACCGCCGTGTGGCGCTGCGCGATGAGCCCGCCTTCGACCGCCTCGATCGACGCGGCCGGGATGTTGACGACTACGTAGCGGTCGGTCAGCGCGGGGGCGAGCGCGTTGACGCGCAGCGCGTTCAGCTGGAGCTGCTGCAGGCGCGCATCGGCGGTCACCGCCAGCGCGTAGAAAGTCGGCTCGTCGACCTTGCCGTTCGGAATAATGCCGTGGCGCACTTGGAACATGCGCACCGCGAGGTCCGTCGCCTTGTCGAAGGTGCCGCTGACATGGTCGGCCACCGGCATGTCGCCGGTGATCATCAGATGCCGCTTGAGCTTGGTGACGCCGGTGCCGCCGTCCTTGCCAATGGCGAGGTTGTACATCGAGCGCGAAGGCGGCTCCCAGCCGCCGGCCGCGACGATCGCCTGGTACTTCGAGATGGCGAGCTGGATATCGTAGGCCGTATCGAAGCTGAGGATCGGTTCGTTGGTGTCGATGATCTGGATGGCGAGGCTGGTATTGCCGTCGGTCGCCGCCTTGTTGACCCGGTTCTTCTCCATGATGTCCCAGATCGAGTCCGAGCCATCGTCGTCCGCGCGCGCCAGCGTCGGAAACGCGGCGGCAGCGCCGAGGGCAGCCATCGAGGTCAGCAGCGTGCGGCGGGTCAGATGCATTCAGTCACCAGTCGAAAAAGAGCGCGGGCCGTCGGATGAACGAAAATACCATCCGCCACGGCCGGCTCACAACGCCGGTCAACGAGCTGTGAAGCCTGGAAGGGACACCGAAGCGGTTACGCGAGCAGGCGGAGGGAGCGCCGCTCACACCCGGCTTCTACTGGTTTTTGCGGCGCAAATAAGAAACGCCGGCACATTGGCCGGCGTTTGCTCATCCGTTGTGGCCCCGACGCCACAATTTGCATGGGATGGAGATCAGAGCTTGTAGAGGATCTGGTCGACCCAGAAGCGCTCCAGCCGGCCGAGGGCGCGGTTGAGGCCTTCGAAGGTGCTGCCGTCGAGCCCGCCGACCTTGTCGATCGACTTGAGGTGACGGTCGTAGAGCTCGTCGATGACCTCAGCCACTTCCTCGCCCTTGGGCGTGAGACGGATGCGGACCGAACGGCGGTCGGCGCGCGAGCGCTCCTGGAAGATGTAGCCGGTCTCGACCAGCTTCTTGAGATTGTACGAGACGTTCGAGCCGAGGTAGTACCCCCGCGAGCGCAGCTCGCCGGCGGTCATCTCGGCGTCGCCGATGTTGAACATCAGCAGCGCCTGGACGGGATTGATGTCATCCCAGCCCATCCGGTCGAATTCGTCCTTGATGAGATCGAGCAGGCGGCGGTGAAGCCGCTCCACGCGGCTGACTGCCTCGAGATATTGCGGCTTCAGGTTTCCCGCACTGCCCGGCGCCTCCGCCTCTACGGCGTTGGATTTGGTTGCCATTCTTGCCTCACTGTTGGGTCGTTCCGGGCGTTTTCCGCCTCTCATGCGACCCAATCTAGCCATACCCAAATAAGATCGGCTTAAGCCGCACACTTAAGACTATCTTACTGAAAAAGTTCGGGATTTTGGCTTTACAACAGGTTACGCCGGTAGCGAAAATCGTAACCTAAACAAGCCGTTTCGGCTCAGTCGTGGGCCCGTCGCTGGGTGCGGATGGCGAGCACGAAAATCAGCACGATCGAGGCCAGGAGGACCACCCGGACGGCAAAGCCGAGCGCGCTCATCGGGATGTCGCGGTTGCCCAGCAGATACATGCCCAGCTCGATGACGATGGCCCCCACCAGCAGCACCGCGCCCCAGCTCTGGCGGATCCACAGGCCCACCGCGGCGAACAGCCCGGCGACCGCGAAGATCGACAGATAGGTGAAACCAGCCTGGCCCAGCGTCGCGATCGGGCTGTCGGAACCCATCGACACGCCCAGCACGCGCGAGGCATCGCTGAGGCCCAGCAGCAGGGCGATCATGGCGACGATCCGCACATAGCGGCCGCCAATGGGCGTGTTGAAGTCCATGCCGGAGGCTTAGCGCTCCCGGCCGGGTGCGACAAGCCAGTGCTTCCGCCCAGTTGGCGGCGCTGCTACACAGCCGGCCATGACGAACTGGCCAAGATACGACATGGATTTCCTTGGCGGCCGCCGGCAGCGGCGCCTGCGCTCGAGCGGCTGGATGCGCGACATGGTGCGCGAGACCACCCTGAGCCCGGCCGATTTCATCCTGCCGCTGTTCGTCATCGATGGGCAGAACGAGACTACCGAGATCAAGTCGATGCCGGGCGTGAAGCGCCTCAGTGTCGATCTCGCCGTGGAAACGGCAAAGCAGGCGGCCGCGGCCGGCATCCCTGCCCTGGCGCTGTTCCCCAATACGCCGGGCCATCTGCGCAACGCCGACGCCAGCGAGGCCTACAATCCGGACAATCTGATGTGCCGGGCGCTCAGCGCCATCAAGTCCGCCGTGCCGAACATCGGGCTCATCGCCGACGTGGCGCTCGACGAGTATTCATCCGACGGGCAGGACGGGTTGGTCCGCGACGGCGAAATTCTCAACGACGAGACCGTCGCCGCCATGGTCCGCTCGGCCATCGTGCAGGCGAAGGCCGGCGCCGACGTCATCGCGCCCTCGGACATGATGGATGGCCGCGTCGCCGCGATCCGGCAGGAGCTCGACGCCGCCGGCTTCGAGCGGACCTCGATCATGTCCTATTCGGCGAAATTCGCCTCGACCTTCTACGGCCCCTTCCGCGAAGCGGTGGGCTCAGGCGCGCGCCTGCTGGGCGACAAGAAGACCTACCAGCTCGATTACGCCAACACCGACGAGGCCCTGCGCGAAGTGGCGCAGGACATCGAGGAAGGCGCCGACATGGTGATGGTGAAGCCCGGCATGCCCTATCTCGACATCGTCCGGCGCGTCCGCGACAGTTTCAACGTGCCGGTGTTCGTCTACCAGGTGAGCGGCGAGTACACGATGATCAGCCTCGCCGCCGAGACCGGCGTCATCAACCGCGATGCCGCGATCCTCGAATCGCTGTGGGCCTTCAAGCGGGCCGGCGCCAAGGGCATCCTCACCTACTTCGCCCTCGAGGCGTCGCGGCTGCTGAGCGCGTGATCACAGACGCTGGCGCACCGATTGCCGCGGCAAGCGACGCGGCGTAGGCTGTCGCTCGACCCAGGACGGCGATGACCGATCAAACACCGGAAAACACCCAGCTTTTCCTCACGGCACCGATGCCGTGTCCATATCTGCCCGGCCATCAGGAACGAAAACTCTTCACCCACCTGACCGGCCGCCGCGCGTCGTCGCTGCATGCGCTGCTCAGCGACAACGGCTTCCGCCGCAGCCAGAACCTCATCTACCGCCCGGCCTGTGAGGGCTGTGCCGCCTGCCAGTCGGTCCGCATCCTGGCGCGCGAGTTCGAGACCACCCGGCGCTATCGCCGCATCCTCAACATGAACGCCGACATCGAGGTGGCGGTGCGCCAGCCGCGCGCCACGGCCGAGCAGTTCGCGCTGTTCAAGCGCTATCTCGATACGCGCCATACCGGCGGCGGCATGACCGCGATGAGCTTCGTCGACTACGAGTACATGGTCGAGGACACGCCGGTGCAGACGGTGCTGGTCGAGTACCGCCTGGGCTCTGAACCGGACAGGCCGCTGATCGCGGTGGCGCTGACCGACGTGATGCCCGACGGGCTCAGCATGGTCTATTCGTTCTTCGACCCCGAGCATGCGCGGCGCGGACTGGGCAATCTGCTGATCCTCGATCACGTGCGGCAGGTGCGGCTCGCCGGCCTTTCTTACGTCTACCTGGGCTATTGGGTGCAGGATTCGCCGAAGATGGCCTATAAAGGCGAGTTCCGCCCGCTTGAGGTGCAGCGCGGACCGCTCGGCTGGCGGCGGCTCGACTGATTTTGCTTCGTCCGTTGCTTGGCCTGCTCTGGCTGCTCACCGGCCTGCTGATCTTGTTGTGCGCCGTGTCCTCGGTCGTGGCGCTGCTGGGCTTCCTCAATCCGGATTTCGACCTGTTCAACCACTTCCAGCTGTTCTGGCTGGGCGGTGGAATCATCGGCCTCGTGCTGGCGCTGCTGCTGCGCATGCGCTGGTTCGTGCCGGGTGTCGCACTGCTGGGCCTTGCCGCCTCGCTGTGGACGGTGGGACCCGAATATCTGTCGAGCCTGCAGCCGCGCCCGCCCGCCGGCAGCGCGAAGGTGTTGCGCCTGATGACGCATAACGTGTTCGGGCTCAACGACGACATGGCGCGCGTCGCGAAAGTCATCGCCGCGCAGGAGCCGGACATCGTCGCGCTGCAGGAATACTTCCCCGCGCAGGCCTATGGCCTCGACCGGCTGCTCAAGCAGACCTACCCCTATTCGGTGCGCTGCCAGGGCGGCAAGCGCGCCAATCTGGGGCTCTATTCGAAGATCCCGTTCGATCGCGAGATGCGCGACGCCGACTGCCCCGACAACGCTTACGTCACGCAACGCACCGCCTACATCATCGCCGGCTTCACCCTCGCCGACGGCAGCCATTTCTCGGTGATGACGACGCATATGGACTGGCCCTACCCCACCGGCCGCCAGCAGGAAGAATTCGCCGCCGCCGAGGCCGCGGCCAATGCGGTTGACGGGCCGCTGCTGATCGTCGGCGATTTCAACTCGACGCCGTGGTCATACGCACTCAAGGGCTTCGCGGCCGCGAGCGGGACGACGCGCGAGACGCGCAGCCTCGTCACCTATCCGGTGCTGTTCACCGTGCCGCACGGGCTGGCGAGGACCTGGCCGTTCCTGCCGCTCGACCAGGTGTTCGAGCGCGGCATCGCCGTGCACGAACTCCATTCTGGTCCGCAGACCGGCAGCGACCACCTGCCGGTCATCTTCGATTTCTCGGTGGCTAGCCGCTGAACTTGTTGCTGCGCGGGAAGCCGTTGGGCGCGATGCGGCCGGCGTCGGCGATCTTGCCCACCCAGTCGGCGAGCTCGGTCATCGAGCGGGTGAAGGTGCGGCCGGAGCTGTCGCTCCAGCTCAGTCCCGCGGCATGCTCGAAGACGCGCACGTCGGAAGCGCCGCCATCCTTGTATTTCTGCAGCCGCACACCCTTGCCGCGCGTCATCTCGGGGACCTCGCGGTCCTCGTCCTTGAGGCGGAAGATCACCATCTTGCGGTTGTCGCCGATGATGGCGGCCATGTCGCCCTCGGCCGGCACGATCAGCTTGGCCTCCTCGGTGCCCGCGACGTTGAGCACCTGCTTGCCCTTGCGGGTATTGGCAATCAGCTCGTCCTCGGGGACGATGAAGCCATTGCCGACCGACGAGACGATCAGCCGTTTCGCGCCCGGCCGGTGGACGAACAGCTCGACGAAGTCCTGCCCCTCCTCGACATCGACCATCAGGCGCAGCGGCTCGCCCTGCCCGCGGCCGCCCGGCAGCTTGTCGGGCGCCAGCGTATAGACCTTGCCGCCGGTCGACAGCAGCAGCAGCCTGTCGGTGGTCTGGGCGTGCAGCGACAGTTTCAGCCGGTCGCCGGTTTTGAAGCCCTTTTCGTCGATCTCGGTGGCGTGGCCCTTCATCGTGCGGATCCAGCCCTTCTCGGAGAGGATCACGGTGATCGGCTCGCGCTCGACGAAAGCGGCCTCAGCCTCCTCGGCGAAATCGACGTCAGGCGCATCGGCGAGTTCGGTCTTGCGGCGGCCGAGCGCGGTGTCCTTGCCGTAGGCCTTCTTGAGGTCGTTGATCTGCCTCGTGATCTCGCCCCACTGCTTCTTGTCGGAGCCCAGCAGCGCGTTGAGATGGCCCTGCTCGTCGGTCAGCGTCTTGTGCTCGGTACGCAGCTCGATCTCCTCGAGCTTGCGCAGCGAGCGCAGGCGCATGTTGAGGATCGCCTCGGCCTGTACGTCGGTGAGCTTGAAACGCTTGATCAGCGCCGCCTTGGCATCGTCCTCCTCGCGGATGATGCGGATCACCTCGTCGAGGTTGAGGAAGGCGACGATGTAGCCGTCGAGCACTTCGAGCCGGTGGGCGATCTGCTCGAGCCGGTGCTGCGTGCGGCGCACCAACACGTCCTTGCGATGCTCGAGCCAGGCTTTCAGCGCATCGCGCAGGCTCATCACCCTGGGCACGACGCCGCGATCGAGCACGTTCATGTTGAGCGGGATGCGCTGCTCGAGCTCGGTGAGCTTGAACAGCTGCTCCATCAGCACCGCGGGCTCGACGGTGCCGGCGCGCGGCTCGAGCACGAGGCGGATATCGTCGGCGCTCTCGTCGCGGATGTCCTTGAGCAGCGGCAGCTTCTTGGCCAGCAGCAGCTCGGCGATCTTTTCGATCATCTTGCTCTTTTGCACGCCGTAGGGGATTTCGCTGACGACGATCTGGTAGACGCCGCGGCCCTTGTCCTCCTTGTGCCAGCGGGCGCGCAGGCGGAACGAGCCGCGGCCGGTAGAATAGGCTTCCAGGATCGACTCGCGCGGCTCGACCAGCACGCCGCCGGTCGGGAAGTCCGGACCCGGCACGTGGTGCAGCAGCTCGGCGGGCGTCGCGTCGGGGTTCTTGTTGATCAGGTGCAGCGCCGCTTCGCAGAGCTCCGCCACGTTGTGCGGCGGGATCGAGGTCGCCATGCCCACCGCGATACCGGTCGAGCCGTTGGCCAGCAGGTTGGGGAAGTTGGCCGGCAGCACGATCGGCTCTTCGAGCGAGCCGTCATAGGTGGGCTTGAAGTCGACGGCATTCTCGGCGAGCCCTTCGAGCAGGCGCGTCGCGATGTCGGTCATCTTGGCTTCGGTGTAGCGATAGGCGGCCGCGCCGTCGCCATCGATGTTGCCGAAATTGCCCTGCCCGTCGACGAGCGGGTAGCGCATGGAAAAGTCCTGCGCCAGGCGGACCATCGCGTCGTAGATGGACTGGTCGCCATGCGGATGGAAGCCGCCGATGACGTCGCCCACCACTTTTGCGGATTTCTTGTAGGCCTCGGTGGGGTCGAGCCGCAGCAGCCGCATCACGTGGATGATGCGCCGGTGCACCGGCTTCAGCCCGTCGCGCGCATCGGGCAGCGCGCGCTGCGTGATGGTCGAGAGCGCATAGCTCAGATAGCGCTCCTCGAGCGCCTTGCGCAGGTCGACGATCACCGGATCGGCGGGCTCGGGAGGCGGTGGCGGGGCGGCTTTGGGCATCAGGCAGTCCGTGAACGAATCATGGCCGGACTATAGTGCAGCAGGCGTTTTCGCTCACGCTTTAGCGTGTGGCGGTCAGCGCCTCGACCAGGCTGTCGCGGATGGCCGGCGGGTCGATGCCGCGCGCGTCCCAGACATGCATTTCGAGGAAATGGCCGGTGATGCGGAAGGCATCGAGCACGTCGTGCTGGTCGCCGCCGGCATCCGAGATGAGGAATTGCGGCAGCCGCAACAGGCGGTCGCAATAGGGCTTTGCCGGCTCGCGCGACACGGCGCGGCCGGTCTTGGGCGAGACGTGGGTGAGATCGGTGGTGACGCCCGTCACGGCGCAGGCGCTGAGGTCGAGGCCGAAGCCGAGCTCATCGAGCAGCGTCAGCTCGAAGCGCGCCAGCTCCATGCCGAACTGCACCCGGCTTTTGCCGTCGTCCAGCGCGTCGACCGCGAGGCCGAGCAGCCGGTCATGCGGATCGCGCTCGGGCAGCAACCGCAAATGGTCGCAGAGCAGCTGGCAGGCATAGAGTCTGGTTCTATCGGCGATGAGATCGGCGGCGCGCGCATCGATCAGCTCGACCGTCATCGAACCCAGATGCTCCTCGAGCCGCGCCCGCCAGGTGAGCTGCACCGTATTGCCCGGCTGCAATGTCGCCGCGAGCTTGCTCGACCGCCCCCCGCGCACCAGCCCCAGCGTGCGCCCATGCCCCGCCGCCATCACCTCGGCGATGACGCTGCTCTCGCCATGCCGGCGCACACCGATCAGGAGGCCTTCGCCGGTCCACTGCATGCGGCATAGATAGGGCTTTTGGCGCCGGGCCGAAATAGCCGCTAGGCACTCCTGTACTTGAAAAGTCCCCAGATCAACTGCAGCAGGCCGCCCAACATAGCGCCCGGGAAGAGGAAGAAGTAGCCGCCCAGGTCATCGGCCATCTCGTAGGTGATCACGGTGACGGTCAGGCCGATGACGACCGCCACGCCGCCGAAGATCATGGCTTTTCGGCCGGCGGCCCTGATGCGCTGCCGGCGAGTGATGCCGACACGCCGCACAACCGCCGCGGCGTCCTCCGGATCGAGACCGCGCGCGACGAATTCCTGCTGGATCGCTGCCGGCCGATCCCCCGCCTTCATGCGGTCAGCTGCCAACTGGTAGAAATCAGTCGAGGACAGATCGATGTCGTAGCGGGCGCCGCCATGAATATTGTCCGTCATTATCACCCCCAAAGTATGGGGGCAGTAATGACCGCGGCGTGAGTGCTGTCAATTTCCAGCGATGGTTACTTCGTCCACTCCAGCCCCATCTCGCGGTAGCGCTCGGGGTCTTCGGTCCATTTCTCCCGCACCTTCACGAACAGGAAGAGGTGGACCTTGGTGTCGAAGATCTCCATCAGCTCCTTGCGGCTGTCGGCGCCGATGGCCTTGATGGTCTGGCCGCCAGCGCCCAGAACGATCTTCTTGTGCGTGTCGCGGGTAACGTAGATCACCTGGTCGATGCGGTAGGAGCCGTCCTTCTGCACCGTGAACTTCTCGGTCTCGACGGTAGCGTTGTAGGGGATCTCGTCGTGAATGCGCAGGAACAGCTTTTCGCGCGTCACTTCGGCCGAGGTCAGCGCCAGCGTCAAATCGGTAAGATGATCCTCGGGGAAGTGCCAGGGCCCTTCCGGGATGCGGGCGCCGGCCCAATCGAGGAAATCCTTCACGCCATGACCCTTGCTGGCCGAGATCATGAAGGTGCGCTCGAAGGTCAGGCGAGCGTTGAGGCTTTCGGCGAGCCCGAGCAGCTTTTCGTGCGGGATCAGGTCGATCTTGTTGAGCACCAGCACGCGGGGATGGCTGATCTCTTCGAGCCCCTTGAGCAGCGCCTCGACCTCGTCGGTCACGCCGCGCTCGACGTCGACGATCAGCGCCACGATGTCCGCGTCACCGGCACCGGTCCAGGCGCTCTCCACCATGGCGCGGTCGAGCCGGCGCTTGGGCGCGAAGATGCCGGGCGTATCGACGAAGATGATCTGGGCGTCGCCCTCGGTAACGACGCCGCGGATCTGCGAGCGGGTCGTCTGGGCCTTGTGCGTGACGATCGACACCTTGCTGCCGACCAGCGCGTTGAGCAGCGTCGACTTGCCGGCATTGGGCGCGCCGACCAGCGCGATGAAGCCGCAGCGGCTATGCTCGCGCGGCGCGGAAAGTTCGGAGACGCTCTCGATGTCGTCGCTCAATGGACGCTCTCCTGCCACACCTTCTCGCGCACGAGGAAGGCTTCGGCGGCCTTGTGCTCGGCAAGCTTCTTGCTCGGGCCGGTGGCGGTCAGTTGCGGGAAGTCGCCGAGCTTGACGGCGATGGTGAATTCCGGCGCGTGATCGGGACCGTGCCGCTCGATCTCGACATAGACCGGCGGCTCGAGGCCCCTGCCCTGCGCCCATTCCTGCAGCGTGGTCTTGGCATCGGCCCGTTCGCTGCCATGCTCGTCGAGGTGCACGCCGAACAGCCGCTCGATGATCTCGAACGCCGGCGCGAGGCCGCCATCAAGATAGATGGCGCCCAGCAGCGCCTCGGTGACGTCGCCCAGAATGGCGTCCTTGTCGGCACCACCGGTCTTGGCCTCGCTGTCGCCAAGATTGAGCTCGGGGCCAAGGCCAATCTCGCGGGCGACCTGCGCGCAGGTCTCCTTGCGCACCAGGGCATTCAGCGAGCGCGACAGGTCGCCCTCATTGGCCCTGGGAAAGCGCCGATAGAGCATGTCCGCCACCACCAGCCCCAGCACCCGGTCGCCGAGGAACTCCAGCCGCTGATAGGACTGCGCGATGCGCTTGGCCGGCGCGATGGCGCTCGAATGCGTCAGCGCACGGTCGAGAAGCTCGGGATCGGCAAACTTGTAGCCCAGCCGGGCCTCGAGTGCAGCGTGTCCCCTGCTCCTGTGATTCATGCGCGGCTCACCGCGACGGGGTCGTGGTGTAGGTCTGGTACACGGACTGCAGCATGCGGTCCCAGCGGACATTGGCCGGCCACTGCCAGATCTGCCACGGCGCGATGTTGTCCTTGATCGAGAAGAAGCGGGCTTCCGCCTTGCCCTCGAGATTGCCGGCGGGCACGTAGCCGACCTGGCTCAGCACGCGGCTGTCGGCGGAGCGGTCTCGATTGTCGCCCATCATGAAATAGCAGCCGGCCGGCACGGAATAGACCCCGGTGTCATCGAGCGGCTGGTCGTCGGAGATTTCCTGGATCGAGTGCACCACGCCGTTGGGCAGCGTCTCGTTGTAGATGGTGACCGGGACGCCATCCATGTTGCTGTCGACGTCGGTGCCCTTGCCCACTTCGGTGCGCTCGACGATCGTGCCGTTGATGTAGAGGCGGCCGGCCTTCATCTGGATGGTGTCGCCGGGCAGGCCGATGACGCGCTTGATGTAGTCGTCGCCGGTCGGCTCGTTGTGGAACACGGCGATGTCGCCGCGCTGCGGTGCGCCCAGAGCGAGGATGCGGCCGTTGAACGGCAGCGGCAGCGGGAATGAATACTTGCCCAGGCCCCAGGCGAATTTGTTGGCGATGAAGTAATCGCCGATCATCATGGTCGATTGCATCGACGCGGTGGGGATCGAGAATGGCTGGTAGAGGAAGGTCCGGAAGACCATGGCGATGAGCAGCGCCTCGATGATCACCACGATGGTGTCGCGCAGCTCGTTCTTATTGGCCTTCTTGTCGGCCTTGGTCATGGTGGTCTGGCTCATTGCTTGTCCCGGTCGCGCCCGTGGGCGGGTGGTTATGCCTATGCGGCCGGACGGTCAATGACCGGCAGCGCTTCGATGATGACAAAGGCTTGAGCCATGCCGCCATCGTCCGTGATGGTGAGGTGGATATGAGGTTCATGTCCGGCAGGAACAAGGCGGGCCAGCGCTTTGGCGGCGCCATTGGTCAGTTTCATGGTCGGCTTGCCCGACGGCAGGTTCACCACCCCCATATCGCGCCAGTAGACGCCCCAGGCGATGCCGGTGCCCAGCGCCTTGGAACAGGCCTCCTTGGCCGCGAAACGCTTGGCGTAGGAGGCGGCGCGCTGCGCCCGGCGATCGGACTTGGCGCGCTCGATCTCGGTGAAGCAGCGCTGCGTAAAGCGCTCGCCATACTGGTCGAGCACCTTCTGGACGCGCGAAATGTCACACAGATCGTTGCCCAGCCCGACGATCATGCCAGCCCCCGGCTGCCCGGCTTGGTCGCCGGAATGGCCGCCAGTTCGGGCGGCAGGGCGTCGGCCGGATAAGCCGGGACCTTGTACTGCGCCAGCGCCACCAGCGGCACGCCGACATCGGCCTCGCCGGCCGAACGGTCGATCAGGCAGGCGGCCGCGACCACGTCGGCGCCGATCTCGCGCAGGCAATCGATGCATTCGCGGATCGACAGTCCCGTCGTCACGATGTCCTCGACCACGAGCACTTTTTCGCCCTTGGCGATCTCGAAGCCGCGGCGCAGCTGGAACCTGCCGTCGACGCGCTCGGTGTAGATCGCCGGCACGCCCAGATGCCGCGCCGTCTCGTAGCCGGGGATGATGCCGCCCACTGCCGGCGAGACGATCTGGCTGACCCCGCCATAGCCTTCCGCACGCAGCTTTTCTGCCAGCGCCTTGCACAGCTTCTCGGCCCGGTCCGGGTGCATGAAGACCCGCGCCTTCTGCAGGAACACCGGCGAGCGCAGGCCCGAGCTCAGGATGAAATGGCCTTCGAGCAGCGCACCGCTCTGACGGAAGACATCGAGGATTTCGTCGGTGGTCATGCGCTCGCTTTCTCTGCGTCCTGCCCGGCCCAGTCGGCGAGCGTGACGCTCTCGGCTTCGGCGACGGTGGCGCGCCGCACCTGCGACAGGCCATGGGTGAGCTTGAGGGCAGACAACACTTCGGTCAGCTGCGCCAGATCCTTCACCTCGAGCTCGAAGATGTTCTTGTGGAAGTCGGGCGAGACGATCCGCATCACCAGATTATGGATGTTCGCCTCGGCGGCGGCAATCGCAGCCGAAATCTGCGCCAGCGCGCCGGGCTTGTTGACCGTCAGCATGGAGATGACGACCTTGTGGTTGCGGTCCTCGCGGCCCGCAATGTCCCAGCGCACGTCCATCCAGGCAACGTCCGATTCATAGAGCGGCGTCAGCGCGTCCGAATGGGCCGGATAGATCACGATCGGGGCGTTGGGCCGCATGATGCCGATCAGCCGGTCGCCGGGCACCACCCCTTCGGGCGACAGCTCAACCTGCGTCGCGAAGCCGAGCTGGTCGAGGGCCGCGCGGGCATTGGGTCCGGGCCGCTGCCCGCCCGGTACGCGGAAGCGGAACATGTCGGTGTCGCGCAGCGCGAACCAGCCCTCGGCCTTGTCGGGCGTGGGCAGATCGAGCGGCTTCTTCTTGCGCTTCTTAATGCCCTTGACGTTGGCGAGCTCGGTGCTCAGCCCTTCGGAATCGACCTTGCCCTCGCCCACCGCGATCAGCAGGTCGCGCTTGCTGGCGTGGCCGAGCACCTTGGCGAGCTGATCGCCCTCGTCTTCGTCGAGCGACACGCCCTCGCGGTCGAGCAGCGAGGCCAGCACGTGGTCGCCCAGCGCGAAGGCCCGCTGCTGCGCGCCGATGCGCACGGCGCGGCGGATAGCGGCGCGGGCCTTGCCGGTGGCGGCGATGGTCTCCCAGTTCGCCGGCGGCAAATGGTTCTGGTCGCGAATGATCTCGACTTCGTCGCCCGACTGCAGATGCGTCACCAGCGGCACGATGGCGCCGTTGATCTTGGCGCCGACGGTGGTGTCACCGATGTCGGTGTGGAGCGCATAGGCGAAGTCGATGGGGGTGGCGCCGCGCGGCAGGGCGATCAG
>JBEHYU010000037.1:0-39703 GCA_048498015.1 Pseudomonadota bacterium | reverse complement strand
TCCCCTGCTGACGCCGGGCACCCGAAGTCCCGGCCGCGCCGGCCGCCGGCGAATTCATCCGGCGGCCGGCGCTCTCTCGCGCTCCGGCCGGGCGCGGTGGCCGCCTTTTGGCGAACAAATGAAACGGCATTCTATTACCTTCGACAGCGAGATCCTCTGCGACGCCTGGCTGCGCTCGGCCGCCGCCGAGCGCGACATCGACGGCGTGCAGATTGTCGTCTGCGGCCGCTGGCTCAGCTTTGCCGCTCTGCCGCCTCGCTCTCCGATACGATCCAGCCATCCCGCAGCGTGACCCGGCCGGCGAGATAGTCGGCCTCGGCGTCGGCCAGCCGCTGCTGCTTCACGAAGAGGTTGCGGCCGAAGACAGCGGCCAGCGCCACCGCGGCGGCGACGGCGGCGCTGCCCAGCACCACGGTGCGGCGGCGGAGCTCGATCATGCGGCGAACTCCGTCTTCAGGTGGTCGGCGAGCCGTCCGGCGAGGGCGACGAGATTGAGGGTAGGGTGCTGCACCCCGCAGGAGGGAAATACCGAGCATCCCGCCACGTAGAGGTTCGCGGTGCTGAAGACCCGGCAGTCGGTATCCACCACGCCGTCGGCCGGTTGCGCGGCCATGCGCGTCGTCCCCACGTGATGGCAGCAATAGCCCAGATCGATGTCGCTCCAGTCCTCGCCCAGATATTCGGCGCGCATCCGGCTGCGGGCAAAGCCCTTCTGGTTCAGCAGGCCCGCCATCAGCAGCACGGCGCGGCGGTACCCGGCGATCTCCTCCGGTGCGATCTGCCAGTGCAGTTCGGCCCGCGCCATGCCGTCCTGGTCGGCGATTGAGCGGTCCAGCGCCACATAGCTGTCGCGATAGGCCGACTGGTCGAACTGGAAGAACGGCACCAGGTGCAGCCAACCGGCCGATTGCTGCGCGTAGACCGCATCCATCGCCACGAGGTCGGGGTTGGACTGCACCGGCGTGGCGCCGCCCGGAAAGATCGCCAGACGCGGCAGATCGTGGCGCCGGCGAAACGCCTCCGACGGCTCCCAGGCGAGATAGCCGCGATAGCCGTCATGCGGCAGCGCATCGTCGAAATTGGCGCGCGCATCGACGAACAGGTCGATCGGCGAAAAGAACGGCTTTTCGGCAAAATACGCGCCGGTCAGCCCATTGGGGCCGCCCGACAGCGGATTGCCGGCCGGCAGGTTGCGGCCGGCCCAGAGCAGCAGCCGGGCATTCTCGATGCCGCCGGTCGCCAGCACGGTGACCTCCGGCGAGAGCGTCGCGCTCTCCCCGCTGGGCCGGTGGCGCAGCGTGATCGCCGCGATCCTGTCCCCGCTGGCGCTCATGTCCAGCAGCCGTGTCGCCGGCAAGAGATCGACGCCGGGGAGGTCGGCGAAACCGGCGAGATGCTCGGCATCGCCCAGCCGCGCCATGGGCGACGACAGGGCAAACCGGCTGACCTGCAGGTCCGTGTAGTCCGCGAGAACACCCTGCTCCATGGTGGTCGGACCATCGCCGACCGGCGCGAGGTTGAGAAAGCGCGCCGCCGCCGGCAGATGCTGAGCAAAGTCGTCGTACCGGATCGGCCAGACATTGGGCCCGCTGGCGGGCGCGAACAGTTCGGGCGGCAGCGGCTGGGCATTGCCGCCCCAGTGGTTGGACGTGCCGCCCAGTGCCGACAGCCGCGAGCCGAGCACCGGGTAGGGCCGGCCGGTCACCGTCAGGTCGTAATAGCCCGCCCCTTCGCCCAGCGGCTTGCCGGCATCGCCCGCATCGACCACCAGCACGCGGCCGGCGCCGCTCAATTGTTGCGCCAGGTACAATCCAGCCGGCCCGGCGCCAATGATGGCGAAGCGATATTGTGAACCGGCAAGTACTCCGGCATCCCAGCTCAGCAGCATCTATCGGCCCACCCAGATAGTCGCACAGATGCCCCAAATGTTACCGCTCCGGCCGCCGAGCCTGCTTGCCGGACCTGAAGGTTTATGATTTCCTAACATCCATCGCTGGGGGAACGAAGATGGCGTCACGTCTCAAAGCAGCCTTGTTCACGGCGGCGGTTCTTGTTCCGCTGATCGGCGCGCCCAGCATGGCGCTCGGTGTCTCGTCCAAAACGGCCGATCAGCTCGGCCATATCGTCGATTGTCTCACTTGGCTGGTCAACAACCCGACCAAGCACGCCAAGGTCTGCGCACCGACCCAGGTCACGCAGGATCAGCTCGATCATATGTGGGGCCAGAGGCTGGCCAACCCGAAGGTCGTGGCGTCCAGCTCTAAGCACGACGAAGACGGCGGCGACGATGACGATTCGAGCAGCATCTCGAGCTCGACCAGCGTCAGCCGGCTCTCCTCGTAACCATCGACCGCCCCGAAACGATCACGCTCGCGATGCGGCGGCCCGCGTCGCGAGGTCGCTGATTTCCTCGGCGCTCAGCGCGCGGTCGTAGAGACGGACGTCATCGATGTAGCCGTCGAACTCGCCGCTCGCATCGTCGATATCCTCGCCGTTGAGCTCGGCGCCGATCGCCAGCGGCCGGTCGAAGCTGCCATCGTCGAGGCGGATGTCGCCGCTGACGGCCTCCGCGCCGATGAGCTGGCCATCGACATAGAGCGCCATTTCACTCCTGCTGCTGTCATAGGTGCCCGCCATGTGCACCCAGGCTCCCGATCTGGGGCCGCTCTGGCCGGGCGGCAGCTTGTAGAGGCTCGGCTCCTTGCCCTGCAGCCCCAGATGCCATTTGTAATACTGCACCCCGTCCACCACGCCGAAGCCCAGATAGAACAGGTCCGGATGGACGGTGGTTCGCCACTGGCGCTGCACGATCGCCACGAAGCCATCGGTCGGCGATGCCGGCGTCCAGGGCGTGCGGTAATAGACATGTGCCGCCACCGTGATCGCCGACCTGATCGTGTTGAGGCTGTCCGAAGGCGGCACGCGCACGTAATTGTCGCCGCGCCCGGCCAGCGACACGGCGCCCGCAAAGGCGCCGCTCCCCCATATGTCGTCGGCGGCCGGCGGCGCCACGATCACGCCGTCATTGCCGCGCCCGGAGGCATCGAGTGCCGCGAGGCCCGCGCCGTCGTCGAACGTCCAGTGGCCGACCAGGCCCGGCTCGCGTGCGCCGGCATTGTGGCGGAGGCTGAGCACGAGGCCCGCGGCCGCCAGCCCCAGCACGCTGGCGCCGCCGATCAGGGCAACGCGGCGATCGATCGAAAACTGCATTTACCCCTGCGCCCCCCTGCCGCCACGCTAGCCCAGCGCCATGCCGGCGACAACGCATCCGGGACGCTGCCGGTCCGACCGCTGGTGCGGGCCTGACACTGGGGCGGCAGGGCCAAAATATGGGTAGGGGCGCCCCGCTTTTTGGGTAGCAGCGCCGATTTGTTGACCCGCGCCGGCGCGTAATCTCCTCTCATCCAAAGGAGACAGGCGCATCAAATGGACTTCAGCCTTGCCGCTCTCGGCCTTCTCGGCGCGATTGCCTTGTTCCTGTGGGGTACGCGGATGGCGCAGACGGGTGTGCAGCGCGCCCTCGGCCCACAATTGCACCGCATCCTCGGGGCCACGCTGTCCAATCGCGGCAAGGCGTTCCTCGCTGGTACCGGGCTGACGCTGTTGCTGCAGTCGAGCACCGCCACCGGCCTGATGGTGGCGAGCTTCAGCGCCGGCGGCCTCGTCGCGCTGGTGCCCGCCATGGCGCTGATGCTGGGCGCCAATGTCGGCACGGCGCTGATCGTGCAGTTGCTGGCTGTCGACGGTGCGCTCGTCTCGCCTGCCTTCATTCTCGCCGGCTTTGTGCTGTTCCGGCAGGTGCACAGCAGCAGGCTGCACGATTTCGGCCGGGCGCTGATCGGACTCGGCCTGATGCTGCTGGCGCTGCACCAGATGCTTGCGCTGCTCGTGGCCATGCAGGCCAGCGTCGAGTTCCAGGCAGCCATCGGCATTGTCGCGGCCGTTCCTGCGCTGGGCTTCCTGCTGGCCGCGGTGGCCGCCTGGGGCGCGCATTCGAGTGTCGCCGTCGTGCTGCTGATCGTGTCGCTCGCAACCCACGGAGCGATCCCCCTCGACGTGGCCATGGTCGCGGTGCTCGGCGCCAATGTCGGGACGGCCCTCAACCCGCTGCTCGAATCCACCCGGATCGAGCTCGGCCGGCCCCGCCGCCTGCCGCTCGCCAACCTGGCCAACCGCATCGCCGGCGCCGCTTTGGCGTTGCCGCTGGTCGGGCCGCTCGGCCATCTTGTTGCGCCCCTGCTGACGCCCGGCGCCGCTGTCGCGGCGTTTCACCTCGGCTTCAACCTGTCCGTCGCCATCGTGACGCTGCCGCTGCTCAAGCCCATCGCCCGCCTGCTCGAGGCGTGGCTGCCCGATCGCGGTCCGGCCGATCCCGCCACGCCGCTCTATCTCGATGGCGGCGCGCATCAGATGCCCATCGTCGCGCTCGGCAGCGCGGCCCGCGAGGCGCTGCGGCTCACCGATGTGCTCGAGGACATGCTGCATGGCGCACACGACGCCCTGCTCAAATCCGATCGCGGCCTGATCGAGGAAACCCGGCACCGCGACGATGTGCTCGACAGCCTCAATACGGCGCTCAAATGCTATCTCACCTCGATCGACCGCGATGCGCTGGGCGAGCGCGACCGCCGGCGCCTCGACCAGATCCTGGTGTTCGCCATGAACATCGAGCAGGCTGGCGACGTGATCGACCGCAATCTGCTGCCGCACGTCGCCAAATTGCTGAAGCGCGGCCTGATCGGCGGAGCAGGGGATGCGGCGCTGGCCGCGCTGATCGACCGGCTGGTCCGCAATCTGCGCACGGCCGCCTCGCTGTTCATGACCGAGAACCCGCAGGTGGCGCGACAGCTCACCGAAGAAAAGATCGTCTTCCGCCAGGTGGAGCGTGAAGCCGCCACGGCGCATTTCGAGATGATGCGGGCCGATCGGGCCCATCTGGGCATGCAGAGCGGCCTGCATCTCGATCTGCTGCGCGACACCAAGCTGATCAATTCGCTGATCGTCGGCGCCGCCGCCTATCCGGTGCTCGACAGCGCCGGCGAGCTGCTGCCGACCCGGCTGGCGGCCCGTCATCCCCAGCCCGCCTAGCGGTGCACGCCGCGCTTGGGCGTGAACAAATGATGCACTAAGGTGCCGGCTCGCCTATCTGCGGAATCACCATGCATCTCCTCCTCGTCGACGGCTCAGGCTATATTTTCCGGGCCTTCCATGCCCTGCCGCAGTTCACCCGGTCCGACAAGCTGCCGGTCGGCTGCGTGCTGGGCTTCTCCAACATGATCTTCAAGCTGGAGCAGGACCTCAAGGGCGACGACGCGCCCACCCACATGGCGGTGGTGTTCGACTATTCCGGCCGCACCTTCCGCGACCAGATCTATGCCGAGTACAAGGCGCACCGGCCGCCGCCGCCCGAAGAGATGGTGCCGCAGTTCCCGCTGACCCGCACCGCCACCGCTGCCTATGGCCTGCCCTCCATCGAGATGGAGGATTGGGAGGCCGACGACATCATCGCCACCTATGCGTGCATGGCGCGCGACGCCGGCGGCCGGGTGACCATCGTCTCCTCCGACAAGGACCTGATGCAGCTGGTCGATCCCTCGGGCGCGATCCGCCTGCTCGATACCATCCCGCGCCCCGGCCAGCCGCCTTTGCGCTGGATCGGGCCCGACGAGGTGTTCGACAAGTTCGGCGTCACCCCTGACAAGGTCATCGACGTGCAGGCGCTCTGCGGGGACGCCGTCGACAACGTCCCCGGCGTCCCCGGCATCGGCGTCAAGACCGCGGCCGAGCTGATCAATACCTATGGCGATGTCGAGACGCTCTTGAGCCGCACCGGCGAGATCAAGCAGCCCAAGCGCCGGCAGGCGCTGGAGGAGAACGCCGAGCTCGCCCGCATCTCCAAGCAGCTCGTCACCCTCAGCCGCGAAGTCCCGGTGAAGTTGCCGCTCGACGCGCTGGTGCGCGAGCCGATCGAGCCGGGCAAACTGTTCCCGTTCCTCAAGGCCATGGAGTTCACCAAGGCCATCGCTTATCAGGCGAAAATCCTCGAGGTGAACCCCGACGACTGGGAGCCCGATCCGGACCTCGCGCCGCAGAAGGTCACGCCCATCGGCTTCAACAACGAGGCCAAGGAGACCGCCCGCCAGGTCCGCCTCGCCGCCGAAGGCAAGATCGAGAACGCCGCCGTCGTCTTCGCCAAGGAGCGGCTCGACAAGGTCAAGGCGCTGCCCATCGTGGCTGACGGCTACGAGACCATCACCGATGCCGCCGGCCTCGAGCGCTGGATCAAGGCCATCTACGCCCAGGGCTATGTGGCGATCGATACCGAGAGCACCGGCCTCGACAACCAGACCGCCGACCTCGTCGGCGTGTCGCTGGCGCTGGCCCCCGGCAAGGCGGCCTACCTGCCGCTCGCCCACACCACCGGCAGCGGCATGTTCGGCGACCGCGCCGAGGGCCAGCTCGATCCGCGCGTGGCGCTGGCGGCGCTGAAGCCGCTGCTGGAAGACCGTTCCATCCTCAAGATCGGTCACAACATCAAATACGATCTGGGCCTCTTGCTGCGCTACGACATCGCGCTCGCCCCGATCGACGACACGCTGCTGATGAGCTACGTGCTCGACGGCGTGCAGTACAACACGCTGAGCGAGCTGAGCGCGCACTGGCTCGGCCATGCGGGCACCGAGATCACCGACCTCATCGGCAAGGGCAAGTCGCAGAAGACCTTCGCCGAAGTCCCCATCCCCGACGCCGCCCGCTACGCCGCCGAAGACACCGACCTCACCATCCGCCTGTGGATGATCCTGAAACCCCGCCTCGCCGCCGAGAACGGCACGGCGCTCTACGAGACCGAGGAGCGCGCCCTGGCCCCGGTGCTGGCCCGCATGGAGGGCCGCGGCATCTCGGTCGACCGCAATATCCTTTCCCGCCTCACCGGCGATTTCACCCAGCGCGCCGCCGCGCTGGAGGACCTCGCCTATGAGATGGCGGGCGAGCGCTTCAACATCGGCTCGCCCAAGCAGCTCGGCGACATCCTGTTCGGCAAGATGGGCCTGCCGGGCGGCAGCAAGACCAAGACCGGCCAGTGGTCCACCACCGCCGGCGCGCTCGAGGATCTGGCGGAAAAGGAGGGCGTGCCGCTGGCCAAGGTCATCGTCGACTGGCGCCAGCTCACCAAGCTGATCGGCACCTACACCGCCGCGCTGCCCGAATACATCAATCCCCGCACGCAGCGCGTCCACACCAATTACAGCCAGCATTCGGTGCTGACCGGCCGGCTGTCGTCGAACGATCCGAACCTGCAGAACATCCCGGTGCGCACCGAGGACGGCCGCAAGATCAGAACGGCGTTCGTCGCCGCCCCCGGCCGCATCCTGATCTCGGCCGATTACAGCCAGATCGAGCTGCGCGTCCTCGCCCACATCGCCGACATCCAGGCGCTCAAGGATGCGTTCGAGGAAGGCCTCGACATCCATGCCATGACGGCGTCGGAGATGTTCAACGTGCCGGTCGAGGGCATGCCATCCGAAGTGCGGCGCCGGGCCAAGGCCATCAATTTCGGCATCATCTACGGCATTTCCGCCTTCGGCCTCGCCAACCAGCTGGGCATCGAGCGCTCCGAGGCCGGCGAGTACATCAAGACCTACTTCGCCCGCTTCCCCGGCATCCAGGACTACATGGCCGAGCAGCGCCGCATGGTGAAGGCCGATGGCTTCGTCACCACCATCTTCGGCCGCAAGATCGCCTTCCCCAACGCCAACTCGGCGCATCCGGCCGAGCGCAGCTTTGTGGAACGTGCTTCCATCAACGCGCCGATCCAGGGCTCCGCCGCCGACATCATCCGCCGCGCCATGATCCGCATGGAGCCCGAGCTCAAGCGCGCCGGCATCAAGGCCGACATGCTGCTGCAGGTCCATGACGAGCTGATCTTCGAGGTCGACAAGGGTGGCGAAGCCGCCGCCATGCCGGTGATCGCCCGCGTCATGGAAGGCGCCGCCGCCCCGGCCGTGCACCTGACAGTGCCGCTCAAGGTCGACGCGCACGCCGCCCACAACTGGGACGAGGCCCACTAGGGCAAACAAGGACTCTACTCCCGGGAGTGGAGCCAGGTGAGGGGGTGTTTGACCTCAGTCAGCCGCCAACGACCCCACCGCCGCCCGCAGCACCTCATGCACGTCCCGGCGCGCCTCTCCTTGCGCGATCAGCACCCGCGGTACCGTCCGCCCATTGTACAGGCTCACCATGAACTCGGCCTCGCTCAGCCGCGGATAGTCCTCGATCGGCACCGCCACCGCCTCCACCACCAGCTCCGCCCGTCCGGCCGCGACATCCATCACCAGCCCCAGTTCCGGCGACTCCGCCGCCCGTCGCGCCCGCCACGCCAGCAGGTCGTCCTCGCCGCTCGCGCCGAACAGCCGGTCCACATAGGCATCGATCAGCAGCGCCACCAGCAGCGCCCGCTTCGCCGACATCGGCGCGGCCCGCGCGGCGGCGAGCTCGGCGGTCAGATAACTGAAATGCGGTTCCAGCGAACTCACGCCCCCTCACCCGGCGCTACGCGCCACCCTCTCCCAAAGGGCGAGGGGACGCCGACTGATGGCGCAGCGCATAGAGGCTCTCGGTTTCTTTGTCCCCTCGCCCCTCTGGGGAGAGGGTGCCTTGCGCAGCAAGGCGGGTGAGGGCCGTCCCCCGCCGAGCCAACCGCCGCTCACCCCAGATGCTTGTGAAAAAACTCCAGCGTGCGGGCGCTGGCTTTCTTGCAGGCGGCTTCGTCGAAGCGATCCGGCCGGTCGGAATTACAGAAGCCGTGCTGGCCGTGATAGACATAGACGCCCACATTGGGGTGGCGCGCCTTGACGGCCTCGATCTGCTCGAGCGGGATGCCGGTATCGGTGTCGGCATAGTGCATCTCGAGCGGAACCTGCGGCTCGAGGTCGATATAGTTGGGCACGCCGCCGCCATAATAGCCCGAGGCCGCGCTCAGCCCCAGCCCCGCATGCGCCGCGCGCCAGGTCGTGGCGCCGCCGAAGCAATAGCCGGTGATCCCCACCTTGCCGCCCTCGGCCGCCGCGCCCACCGCCGCCGCCACGTCGAGCAGCGCCGCGGCGGGGTCGAACGACTTCATCAGCTCGCCGATCACCTTGAACTGGTCCGGCCCGTAATTCTCGCTCTCATAGCCGAACTGCACCCGGTCGAACATCGCCGGCGCCACCGCCACAAAACCATGCCGCGCAAACCGGTCCGCCACGCTGCGCACCCAATTGTTGATCCCCCAAACCTCCTGGATCACCACGACGCCACCGCGAGGCTTGCCCTCGGGCGTCGCCTTATAGGCATTGAAGCTGAACCCGTCCGAAGCGGTGAGGGTGATGTTGCCAGGCATTGTTGGAAGCTCCCGTGTGGGGGTTATGGTTGCGAAGAGGGGAGCATAGTTTTGTGACGAGCGGCTAGGGGGAGGCGGTCACGGGGTGGTGAATTAGCTCCTAAACCGGCGGAAGCACCCGAAACAGCAGCACGAGTGAGTCGTCGATACCGCGATCGCGATGCCAGAGACGATCAGTTTTGACCTCAAAGACCAGTTCGAGTTGCTCGCCCACATGCGTCGGATCGACGGCGAACTCAGCCTTTGAACCGAGATGCTTTTCACGGCCATACAACTGCCAGTGGATTGTATACTCCGCGCCAGCAAACGTCGGATCAACCGTTACCTCCGCAGAGACCAGCATACCTGGACGGAGATCTCCATATGGTCCTTTGCGCCAGTCAATGTTTCTCGTGGACATATCCATTGGCACCCCCTGAAGAGTGCTCGAATTACCTAGGCTATCCACATACGCAACGATCAACGGGACGTCATATTCGTTCGCCATTCCAACGCCCCTGAAGTACGCGGACAAAGACTCCACGATGTCGTTTGCGTAACAGACAGCCCTCTCCGCCTGTCGGCTGCTTGCGGCGTGCCCATGCGCGACATGGTTTCGAATATCGACAAGTCGTTCCGCAAAGTGTCGAAACTCCTCGGCGCCCCGCGGAAAGGCCGCGCTAAGTGCCTCGTGGAAGTAAGCCTGATAAAGGTTTTGATTGCTGATCAGCGCAATGAGGTTACCGAACGTGGTGGCATCGACCTCTCGTGCATCCGCTGGCAACTCTTCCAATCTTACCGCGACAGGCTCTCTGATGCGCCTGCCTATGGTCGCGTTTTCCGTAATGTATTTTGGACCTAACGCCTTGCGCAGTTGGTAGTCTGCGAGGCGTCGAAGCCAAGACTCTACTCCAGCGAGATGCCGGCTCGTGAGCGAAGTGCGCTCCTCGTGACTAAGACTTTCGAACGCCATTTGCGACTACGGAGCAGGACGATCTTCGGCACCGGGCGCGATACCTGAACCGCGGCGGAGGTCGAGGAAAATCTCTTCCAACGCGTCGATCATTCGCTCAGCAACAACGCTGACCTCGGTATCAACCCCCAGTCGAATTAGTTGCAACGATCTAAGCGAGAGCACCGCAACGTCGTCTAGCGAAACATCCGCCGGTGGAAATAGAGCTAGGGCGGCGCGAGTCAGTCGTAAGTCTAGATTGGGCTTCTTCGTGTTCCAAAGGTGGATTGCGATGCGATCGGAGCCGATCAAGACTCCGAAGTCGACGTCCATTCGCACCTTGAAAACTCGGCGGGGCGTCTCGTAGATGCGGGGGGCAACCGCAAAAACATCACCGGGAATCTCTCGACGCCACTCCACCAATTTTCCAATTGCGGCGATAGCAGACTCCCTTTCGGGCCTTTGCACTATGAGCTGCGCTTCGCGCAAGCAATCTTCGAGAGATAGTCCTTCCACCAGATGCCTGTGGCAGATGCTACGCATCTCTTTGTGAAAGTCATATCCCTTGCGCTTTTCCTTAGCGACGCGTTGCCTGATGATTGCCCGCTGGCGCGGTGCCGGTAGGTTGGCCAATTTCAAAAATGCAGAAAACCCAAATGTTGTCATTTCGTGTTGTTACCTTCTCCGAGAGTTGGGTGACTCTAAGTTCAATACATAGCAGTTCACGATTTGTACGCAAAATACGTCTAAGCGATTTCAGATGGTTAGGTCGACCTTGGACAGCTTATTGGTGAGGGGCGCTTGCATCCCTCCCCCCTCCCGCGCGTTCTCCCATCACAACCAACGGAGAACCCTCATGACCAATCTCGACAGCATCCAGCCGCATATGAATGTCATCGGCGCCGATGGCGTGCATGTGGGGACGGTGGACCGGGTGGAGAGCGGGCGGATCAAGCTCGTCAAGGACGATAGCGGCGAGGGCCGGCACAAGGGCCACCACCACTTCATCGCTGGCAATCTGATCGCCGGCATCGAAGGCCAGGATGTGCGCCTCTCGGCCAATGCCGATGTCGCCGTACTCGACGAAACCGAGGACAGCGGCAAGCCGCTCAACTAGCTGCTTTCATCCGGCGAGCTTCCCGGCTCGCCCGGACAGGCGCAGCTAAGCTACCATCGGCCGAGCGGTCCCGCGGGGGATCGCCCGGCGACAGTTTTGGGGACGTCCGGTGACAGACCAGCTCGATCGCTTCCTCACCGCCCAGGCACCGGTCTACCCCGCCGTCCGGCGCGAGCTCGCCGCCGGGCGCAAGACCAGCCACTGGATGTGGTTCATCTTCCCGCAGTTGCGCGGGCTGGGGCGCAGCGAGACGGCGCGCCTCTACGGCATCGCCGATCTCGCGGAAGCGCAGGCTTACGCGGCGCATCCGGTGCTGGGCGCGCGGCTCATCGAGTGCACCGGGCTGGCCCTGGCCGTCGAAGGCCGGACAGCTTTGCAGATCTTCGGTGACATCGACGCGCTAAAACTCCGTTCCAGTCTTATCCTGTTCGCCCATGCCGCGCCCGCAGAGC
Source organism: Pseudomonadota bacterium (assembly GCA_048498015.1). Lineage (GTDB taxonomy): Bacteria > Pseudomonadota > Alphaproteobacteria > Rhizobiales > Devosiaceae > Devosia_A. The sequence continues at coordinate 27,824 of JBEHYU010000037.1, read as the reverse complement.
CTGTCTTTCGGCAAGCCCTCGCGAAGTATTATGGTGGTGAACAAGACCCGGCGACGCTGCAGCTGTTGGGGTGAAGTGGGCACTGCTGCCGGCTGATCTCGATGCGCTACCGCCGAGAGGAGTGCGAGGGTCAGGTGTGGCGACTGACAGCAAGCACCCCCTCACCAAGCTCCGCTAAGCCTTCGGCTAAGCTCCGCTATCCTCCCCCACCAGAGGGGAGGATGATATCGCGCAAAGAGGCGCCTTTGTTGACCGATTGAGAAGTCGGCACGGTCATCCTCCCCCTTGGTGGGGGAGGATAGCGAAGCTAGGAGCGTAGCGACGTAGCGCAGCTTGGTGAGGGGGTGTTTGCTCTCAGTCAGCACAGCCCTCACTCGGCGTGGATGGGATAGATCACGATCGCCCGGGAGCGCCGAACGGCATTCTAGAGATCGGGGATTGTCGTGCTCCCACAAGCCCTTCCACGAAACATCGGCGAAGTTGTCGAACCACCTGCGGCCCGTGGTATTATCCCTGCATTCCCCTCGCATGAGCGAGATCATGACGAGTGATTGCGGGGTGGGACTGTCGGGCCGCTGCGTTTCGTGCGCGGGCGGAGGCTGGCGGACGGCTCTCGGCGCACGCCGAAGTCCATGCAGGCCACAAATCCCGGCCTCCGGGGCGCGATGCGTCTCATCCATAGTACTCAGGGACGTAACGCGTCTCGGAGCGCTCTTTGAATCTACCGAATCCGGGTCGCCGGACGAAGGCGCTTGCCCGATCGAACCCTCTTGGGGTCGATTGGACAGAGCGCAAAAAAACCGCCCACGCGTTGTATTTTCTCACCGCAGTGGACTGGAGCGGGATTGGCGTAACGCTCGTCCCTATTTGTTCGGCGCCAGCGGCGGCACGGCATCTTCGATATCGTCGAGGCGCTTCTCCGCGTCGCCTGCCGTCTGCAACCGCTTGCCGTCCTTGTCGAGCACCGGCTCCTTGGGGTTGCGCCGCTCGATGCGATCGGCGGTGGTGGGGACGAAGGGCGAAATTCCGATGGTGGGCATGGCGGCTCTCCTTTGCGGGCAAAACCGCCCTGCCGCCGTCACAGTTCCCTTCCCAATGCTGCCGCCTTGCGGCTGCCACAGGCCGCCCCTAGTTTCGGCCATCGTCAGGAGGGCGTGCGATGAAGTTGCGAGCAGTTCTGGGCCTCGGCCTTGCCGTGTTGCTGGCCCCGGCGCCGGCCTTCGCCGAGAGCAGCCTGACGGCCTATGAGGCGGCGCGCTCGGCCCTGCTGGCGGTGTGGAACGAGCTGCCGCTCACCGCCCGCAACGTCGCGCTCACCGATGGTCCCGCCGCCGGCTATGGCAATTACGTGGCGCATGCCGGCAGCAGTTTTGCGCCGGGCGAGCAGATCACCGTCTATGTCGAGGTGCTCGGCTATGGCTGGAAGGATAATGGCGACGGCACGCAGAGCGAGCTGCTCGACGCCGATCTCAACCTGCTCGACAAGACCGGCGCGACCATCGCCAGCCAGGCGGGGTTTCTGCACGCCGACATCAAGTCGCGCGAAAAGCTGCTCGAGACCTTCCTGACGCTCAATGCCACGCTTACCGCCTTCGCGGCTGGCGATTACACGCTGCGCTTCGTGCTGCACGACAATGCCGGCAGCAAGACCACCACGTTCGACATACCGGTGACGCTGACGGGCGATACCAGCCCGGCCCCCAGCTCGGAGGCTTCCGGCGGCTAGGCGGCTAACCGCCGACCCTGCCGCCCAGCTCGTCGTCGATGTGGGCGCGCACGATCTGGTCCATGCTTGTCTCGGCGACGAAGCCGAACGAAATCGCCCGCTGCGCATTGAAATTGCGCGGCCAGCCGCTGACGATCCGCGCTATTGTCTCGTTCGGTTCCTCGCGGATCAGGGCAACGGCTTTGTCGCCGGCGGCCCGGCGCAGCGCCTCGATCTCCTCGCCCACCGTGGCCGACAGTCCCGGCGCCGACAGCGTCCGCCGCGAGCCCAGCTGCGCGGTGTCGAGGGTCGCGGCGTGCAGCAGGAAACCGATGGCGGCGCGCGGGCTGGCGAACCAGTGGCGGACGTCGCGGCTCACCGGCAGCACCGCTTCCTGCCCGGCCAGCGGCTCGCGCAGGATGTTGGAGAAAAAGCCCGAGGCTGCGAGGTTGGGTTTGCCCGGCCGCACCACGATGGTGGGCAGGCGGATGCCGACGCCGTCGAGGAAGCCGCGCCGCGAATAATCGTTGAGCAGCAACTCGCCGATCGCCTTCTGCGTGCCGTAGCTGGTGAGCGGCGTCGAGAAGAACTCGTCGCCGATCGCTTCCGGGAAGGGCGCGCCGAACACCGCGATCGAAGAGGTGAAGACGACGCGCGGCTTGTACGGCGCCGTCGCGCCCTCGAGCCGGATCGCCTCGAGCAGATAGCGCGTGCCGTCGAGATTGATGCGATAACCCTTGTCGAAATCGGCCTCCGCCTCGCCCGACACGATCGCCGCGAGGTGGAAGATCACGTCCGGCCGCCGGGCGGTCAGCGCGGTCGCGACGCCGGGGGCGCTGAGATCGGCCGCGACGGTCTCGACCGCGCCCGCGAAGGCCGGTGCGTCCGGGGTGATCACGTCGGCCAGCGTCAGCCGCTCGACCGGCCGGTCGCCGAGGCGCCCGGCCTTGACCAGCGCGGCAGTGAGTTTGCGGCCGACCATGCCGGCGGCGCCGATGATGAGAATGTGCAAAGCCGCCTCCACGCGCTTCAAACTGCGACGACGTTGTGCCCGCGCCGCGGATCGCGCACAAGGTCGGCCATGAGTTCCGCCGTCCAGAGGATCGAATGAAATTCTCGGCCAATCTCGGTTTTCTGTTCCGCGAACTGCCGCTGCTCGACGCCGCCCGGGCCGCGAAGGCCGCCGGCTTCGGTGCGATCGAGCTGCACTGGCCCTATGCCACCGACCCCGCGGCCTTGCGGGCGGTGCTCGACGATCTCGGCCTGCCGCTCCTCGCCATCAACACCGAAGTCGGCGACCGCGACAAAGGCGATTTCGGCCTCTGCGCCGTGCCCGGACGCGAGGCCGAGGCGCGCGCCGTCGTCGACCAGGCCGTGGACTATGCGGCCAGCGCGGGCGCCCGCTGGGTCCACATCATGTCGGGCAAGGCGCGTGGCGATGTGGCCCGCGCGACGCTGATCGACAATCTGCGCTATGCCGACCGGCGCATCGGCGGCCGCGATATCGGGCTCCTCGTCGAGCCATTGAACCATCGCGACGCGCCGGGCTATTTCCTGCGCACGCTGGACCAGGCGCTGGATATCGTCGAGGCGGCGCAATTGCCGCGGCTCAGGATCATGTTCGACTGCTACCACATGCAGATCGAGGGCGGCGACCTGCTCGCCCGGCTGCGCAACCATCTGCCGATGATCGGGCATGTGCAGATCGCCGCCGTGCCCGACCGTGGCGAGCCCGACCGCGGCGAAGTCGATTTCGCCTGGCTGCTGCCGCGCATGGCCGAGGCCGGCTACGAGGGCTGGATCGGCGCCGAGTACCGTCCGCGCGCCAGCACGGCCGAAGGGCTCGGCTGGATGGAGGTTCTACTCAGGACCGCAGCGTGAAGGCGTCGCTCTCGCCGATCACCAGTTCGGTCGGCCAGACCTTGCGCACGATACCGGTCGGATAGATGGCCTCGTAGGCCGGCATAGAGGCCAGCAGTGCTTCGCCGAGCGCGATGCCGAGATCGCGCAGCGACTGGTCGTAGCCGGTGAGGGTAGGGGAAAGGAAGCGGGTCTGCGGACTGTCGCGGCCGATCACCGCGATGTCTCGTCCCGGCAGCACGCCAGCCTCGTTGAGACCGCGATAGAGGCCGATGCTGATGGGCTCGTTGATCAGGATCACCGCAGTGGGCCGCTCCGGCTGCGCCAGCAGGGCTCGCGACACCGCGTAGCCGCCCGCTTCGCTGGGCGAGGACGGGAAGACCAGCGCCGGATCGAGCGCGAGCCCGTGCCGGCGCAGTGCCGCCTCCGCCGATTCACGGAAGATGTAGCCGAGGTTGGTATCGTCGTTGGTGGTGGTGAGGGCGATGCGCCGATGGCCCTGCGCCACCAGCCGGTCGACCGAGCCGGCCGCGATCGTCTCGAAATCGATGTCGAGCCACGGATGGCCGGCGTCGGTCGTCGAGCGGCCGAGCGCCACGAACGGCACCTTGCGTTCGGCGAGGTAAGTGATGCGCGGATCGACCCGCTGCGTCGACGAGATGATCAGCCCGTCGGCGAAGCCGCGCGACACCATGCGGCGCAGATAGTCGTCGGCATCCTCGTCCGACGAGCACAGCATGGCCACCAGGTCGAGGTGATGGCGGTTGAGTACTGTCTGCACCCCGTCGAACACGCTCATGAAGAAGGTGTCGCCCTCGCCGGTGATCTCGTGGCCGGTCCGCATCATGAAGCCGATGACGCCGGTCATGCCGCGGCGGAGGCTGCGGCCCGACTGGTTGGCGACATAGCCGAGGCGATCGGCCGCCTCGAGCACCCGGCGGCGCGTGTCGTCGCTGACGTCGGGACGCCCGTTGAGGGCCCGCGACACGGTGCCAATGGAGATGTTGAGATGCTCGGCGAGCCGCTTGATCCCGATCATCGTGCCCCGGCGCCCCCTGTCGAAAAGGCTCAATATCCCCAAGTCCGGATTTTGCCAATTGACTCGTAAACGTTTCCGATCCACGTTCGTAAACGTTTACGAGGAACGAGCCCGAAGACGGCCGGCCTCGCTGGGAGGGGAAGTCTGTGGTCTATCGCGCCGTTCTCGCGGGGTGTGGCAACATGGCACGCGGCTGGGTGAGAGCCCTGCGCGAGTCGCCCGATCTCGCCGGCAGGGTCGAGCTCGTCGGCTTCGTCGATATCGACCCTAGCGCTGCCGAAGCCTTCCGCGCTGAATTCGGTTTACCTGGCGCTATCGCCGGTTCGGACCTCGACGCGGCGCTCACTGCCACCAAGCCCGACCTGCTGTTCGACGTCGTGGTCCCCGCCGCCCGCCGCGACGTCGTCGCCACCGGCCTTCGGCATGGCTGCCACGTCTTGTCGGAAAAGCCGATGGCGGCGTCGATGGACGAGGCGCGCGAGCTGACGCGGCTCGCTGTCGATGCCGGCCGGGTGCATGCCATCGTCCAGAATCGCCGTTTCATTGCAGGCGTGCGCCGTATCCGCCGGCTGATCGAGAGCGGCGCGCTCGGCACGCTCACCGGACTGCATGCCGACTTCTTCATCGGCGCGCATTTCGGCGGCTTCCGCGAGCAGATGCAGAACGTGCTGCTGCTCGACATGGCGATCCATACCTTCGATGCGGCCCGCTTCATGTCGGGCAAGACGCCGCTCGCGGTCTATTGCCACGAAACCAACCCACCCGGCTCGTGGTACGCGCATGGCGCCGCCGCCAACGCCATCTTCGAGCTGAGCGACGATGTCGTGTTCACCTATCGCGGCTCGTGGTCGGCCGAAGGCGCCAATACCAGCTGGGAGAGCGCCTGGCGCATCATCGGCACGGCTGGAACGCTGCTCTGGGATGGCAATGAGACGTTCGAGGCCCGCGTGGTGAACGGCAATGACGGATTCTTCCGCCCGCTCGGCGAGCTCGCCGTTCCGGCACCGCCCGACGAAGCCGCCACGCACGGCCACGCCAGCGTCATCGCGGAATTCCTCGACGCCATCGAACAGAACCGCGCGCCCGAGACGGCGAGCAACGACAACATCAAGAGCCTCGGCATGGTGTTCGGCGCCATCGAAAGCGCCAGACGCCGGGCCAGGGTCGAAATCTCCGCATGAAGGACCGCAACGTGACCAACCCTGCCAAAGCCATCCGCATCGGCACCATGATCAAGGCCACCGAAGGCAAGGCCGCCGACAACATCAAGGCCGTCGCCGACCTCGGCTTCGAGAGCTTCGAGCCGTTCTTCTGGCAGACCACTAATGGCCAAGACCTCGCCGAGCTGGGCAAGCGCAGCGTCGATGCCATCGGCAATCGCGACATCACCATCTCGACCATCGGCATGTTCGGCAATCCGCTCGAGGACCGTGAGATGGATCGCCAGACTCTGCAGGGCTGGAAGGATTGCATCGACAACGCGCACCACTTCGGCGCCACCTGCGTTGCGGGCTTTACCGGCCGCATCCGCAACAAGCCGCTGACCGACTCGCTGCCGCAGTACAAAAAGGTTTGGTCTGAGCTGGCCAAGCGCGCCGCCGACAAGGGCATCAGGATCGCCTTCGAGAACTGCGCCATGGACGGCAACTGGGCGAGCGGCGACTGGAACATCGCTCACAACCCGGACGCGTGGGAGCTGATCTTCAACGAGACGCCGGACGACAATATCGGGCTCGAATGGGAGCCCTGCCACCAGATGGTCTACCTGATCGACCCCGTGCCGCAGATCCGCAAATGGGCGCACAAATTCTTCCACGTGCACGGCAAGGACGCGACCATCCGCTGGGACGTCATCAAGGAGCACGGCATCTTCGGTAAGGAGAAATTCGTGTTCATGCGCACGCCGGGTTTCGGCGACACCAACTGGGTCGATGTCATCTCCGAGCTGCGGCTCGCGGGGTGGTCCGGCTCCATCGACATCGAGGGCTGGCACGATCCGGTGTATCGCGACGCGCTGGAAATGACCGGCCAGGTGCGCGCGCTCAACTATCTCAAGGATGCCCGCGGCGGCGATTACGTCGCCGTGGCATGAGGTGATCTCACCGCGGCGGAAAGGACCGGCCGCCGCGGTGCTCTGGATACACGGTCCGCTCGGAGGAGGAACGACTACATGACTTCGCTATCGAAACTGGCGCTGGCCGCTGCCGCATCCGTGCTGATGCTGAGCAGCTCCGCCATGGCGCAGCAGAAAACCTTCAACATCTGGTGGTTCGAGGATCCGGCCAGCTCGCAGGGCATCGCCTGGACCAAGGCGCTCGAGGAGTTCAAGGCCAACCACCCCGACGTCACCGTCAACTTCCAGCAGAAGACCTTCGCCCAGCTGCAGGCGTCGGGCAGCATGATCCTGAATTCGGATCAGGCGCCGGACGTGCTCGAATACAACAAGGGCAATGCCACCGCCGGCCTCGTCGCCAGCCAGGGCCTGCTGACTAACCTCGACGACTACGTGACCAAGCAGGGCTGGGACAAGATCCTCAACGAGGGCGACCTCGTGCTTTCCAAATACGACGACAAGGGCATCTATGGCTCCGGTCACGTCTGGGGTATCTCGGTCTATGGCGAATACGTGTCGTGCTTCTACAACATCGACATGTTCGACAAGGCCGGTCTCAAGGTGCCGACCACCCTCGACGAATGGGTGGCTGACATGGATGCCTTCAAGCAGCAGGGCATCACCCCGCTGGCGCTCGGCGCCATCGACACCAGCGGCCAGCATCTGCTCGCCTCGCTGGCGTACACCAAGGCCGACGACAACTGGGTGCAGAACTACCAGGGCCTCAAGGCGCCGCTCGATGGCGCGCCCTACCTCTATGCCGCGCAGACCCTGCTCGACTGGGTCGGCAAGGGCTATATCAGCAAGGACTCGACCGGCATGAAGGATCCGGACGCCGCCCTGCTGTTCACCTCGGGCAAGGCGCCGATGTACGTGTCGGGTACCTGGAACCTCGGCAGCTTCTCGTCGACCATCAAGGACTTCAAGTGGGGCCAGTTCGTCATCCCGACGCCGAAATATTCGGTGGGCTCGACCGGTAACCTCTGGGTCGTCCCCAAGGGCGCCAAGAACCCCGACCTGGCGGCCGAGTGGATCAGCCTGACGCTGTCGCCGAAATACCAGACCGAGATGGCCAATGCCGGCGGTGTCGCCATCGCCGCCGATCCGGCCACCATCACCGATCCGGTCGGCAAGAATGCCGCCGCGGTGTTCAAGCAGATCTCGGACAAGAACGGCCTCGGTTTCTACCCCGACTGGCCGGTGCCGGGCTACTACGACGTGCTGAACCAGAAGGACACCGGACTGTTCCAGGGCACCTTGACGCCCGACCAGTTCGTTGATGCCATCAAGCAGGTCTACGACGACGCCCAGATGAGCCAGTAAGGCTCAGCGCAAACACGCTGCCGCCGCGCTCCGGGAGAGGGTGCGGCGGCGGCAGAATTCGGAGGGGAACATGGCGGCAGCCAGCGGCACGCTCGTCGAGCATCGGCGGGGCTTTTATCTCTATCTGATCCCCGGCGCGATCGGCTTCGTGCTGATCGTCCTGATCCCGCAGATCGCCAATTTCTTCCTCAGCTTCACCGCCTGGAAAGGCGTCGGCCTGCCGCGCTGGATCGGCATCCAGAACTACCAGCGGCTGATCACCGACGACCAGTTCTGGGGCTCGATGATCCATACGCTGCTGTTCATCATCTCAATGACCATCATTCCGGTGCTGATCGGCCTCGTGCTCGCGGCCCTGCTGTTCGACTATGTGCGCGACCAGTTCGGCGAGCGGGCCTCGGCGCTGTTCCGTGCCGGCTTCTACCTGCCGCAGATCCTGCCGGTGACCGCCGCGGGCGTCCTGTGGATCTGGATCCTCAACCCCATCGGGGTGATCAACACCGTGTTCAAGGCCATCGGCCTCGCGCCGCTCGCCCAGAACTGGATCGGCGATGCGACCTGGGCCCTGCCGGCGGTGTCGCTGGTGATCGTCTGGATTCAGGTCGGCTACTGCCTCGTGGTGTTCATGGCCGGCCTGTCGCGCATCGATCCGGCGCTCTACGAGGCCGCCGAGCTCGATGGCGCCGGCTGGTGGCAGCGGCTGTTCTCGATCACTATTCCGATGCTCGCGCCCGAAATCTTCGTCGTGGTGCTGACCACACTGATCGCCGCGCTAAAAGTGTTCGCGCCGATCTTTGTGATCACCGCCAGCGGGCCGGACAATGCGACGCTGGTGCCGTCCTACCTCACCTATTATCACTTCTTCACCACCCAGCGCGTCGGCTACGCCGCGGCGATCGCGGTGGTCCAGACCATCCTGACCATCCTGCTCGCCGTGATCTTCCTGCGCGTCCAGGCGACCCAGCAGGCGACGGAGTAAGCCATGGCCGACGCAACGCTCAGCCTCGGCGACACGGCAACCAGGGCCGCCGTTCCCGCCCACACCCTCCGGCGCCGCGGTCCGATGCGCTGGGTGGTGCTGGCGATCCTCGTGATCCTGCTGGTTGGAACGCTGTTCCCGTTCTTCCTCGCCATCATCAATGCGGTCAAGACCGGCGTCGACTACGCCGCGAACGGTCCGCTGTCGCTGCCCACCACCATCGATTTTTCGGCGCTCCAGAAATTCTGGGTGCTGTCCGACTTTACCCGCAAGCTGGCCAACAGCGTCATCATCAGCCTCGCGGTGGCGATCCTGGGCACCATCCTTAGCCTGCTCAACGCCTATGCGATCGGCATCGGCAAGGTGAAAGGCTCGCGCGCCATCCTGGTGATCCTGCTGCTCGGCATCATGGTGCCGCAGGAATCGATCGTCTATCCGCTCTACTACATGGCCAAGGCGACGGGCCTGTACGACACGCAGTTGGCGGTGATCATCGTCTTCTCGGTGATCCAGAGCGCGTTCGGTACCTATCTGCTGTCCGCCGTACTGGGCAGCTTTCCGCGCGAGATCATCGAGGCGGCCGAGATCGACGGCGCCAGCCGCTGGCAGGTGCTGTGGTTCGTCATCGTGCCGGTGGTGCGCCCGACCCTGATGGTGATCGGCACCTTCTTTTTCATCTGGACCTGGAACGAGTTCCTGATCCCGCTGGTCATGCTGGTGTCCAACGACAACCAGACCGTGTCGGTGGCGATGGGCCTCACCCGCGGGCAGAACCTGTCCGATCCGACGCTTGCCGCCGCTGCGTCGCTGCTCGGCATCGCGCCGACCATCATCTTCTTCCTGATCTTCCAGCGCACGCTGACCCGCGGGGTCGTGGTCGGTGCGGTGAAGTAGCAGGCAACCGAGGTCCTCCTGAGCTGCCCGCGGATCGCGCCCTGTCGATCCGCGGGCTCTTTTTTGCTCAGATGTAGCTGCGCAGCACGTGCCGGTAGCGGGTGTAGATGAACGAGATTCCAACGAGGATCAGCCCGAGCCCGATGAACGAGATGATCCGCACGATGGCGTCGGCGCCGCTCAGGTCGAGGATCAGCCCCTTGCCGAGGCAGAGCGCCAGCAGCGCCAGGCCGCTGAGCCGCAGCGCCCGCTCCTTGACCGCGAAGCCGAGCCCGATGGCGACCAGCGCCTCGGCGGTCCAGGCCGCCGTCGTCAGGTTGAACTCGACGGTGCTATAGATCATCACCATCGCCAGCAGCGCCGCGAGCACGGTGAACACCGGCGTCACCAGCCGCTCGGCGGCAGTCAGCTCCGGCGGCAGCGCAAGCGCGGCGCGCCGCTTGCGGCCCACCAATGCCAGCAGCAGCAGCGTGAGGACGACGATCAGCGTGGTCGTCACCCGCTCCAGCACAGGATCGGCGAAGACCTGCGGCAGGTTGGCGTAGAGGTTCTGGCCGAAGGCGATCAGCCCCAGCCCATAGGCCTGGGCGCGATAGGCGCCCTGCTGCCATTGCAGGCCGGCGCCGTAGAGCAGCAGCGCCAGCACGGCCCAGCCGACCGCGGCCGACGACGCCCCCGCCTCGAACCAGATCAGCGCCGCGAGCGTGATCGCCCCGGCGAACGAGGCGACCATCGGGATCCGGCGCTCGAGCTGCGTGAGTGGATCGTCGCCCACGAGGCCGCCCATGAGGTAGCGCACGCCATAGAGCAGCGCCACCAGCGGCAGGGCCTCGATCATCCGGTTGGAGACGCCGTAGATGAGGCCCGGCTCGAGGAAGTCGAAGCCGAACAATCGCACCAGCCCGCCCAGCATCAGCAGATAGGCCTGCAGCCGGTAGTCCCTGAGCGCCAGCCGTGAGCCGGCGAGCAGCAGCGCTACGGCCATCAGCGTCCAGACCAGGACTTGCAGCCGCGGATCGGCCTCGAGCCAGACCGTCATCAGCAAAGCGGCAAGCGCCATGAACGAGAAGGAGATGGGCAGCCGCTTCTCGATCTGGCCCCAGACGTCGCTGCTCGGCGGCAAGGCATCCGTCGCGTGCCGGAAATAGTACAGCACCGCCGCGACCGGGAGCGCGATCCACAGCAGCATCGAGATGCCGAGCAACTCGTCAGAACGTGGGAAATCGAACAGGAACAGCCGTACCCAGGCGATCAGGATGAGCCCATAGCCTTCCTGCCGGAGCGCGGGCAGGCGCAGGCGGGCGCCGGCCTCGCGATAGGCCAGCGCCAGCGCCGCCCAACCGAGCGTGAGCCCTGTGTCGGGCAACTCGGCCCAGGCCAGCAGCGCGACGAGCGCCGCCGAGACATGTGCCGGCAGGACCGCCAGCTCCGTTTCCGTCGCCAGCAGTTTTGCGCCACCGTGCCGGAGCCGGAAGGCGAGCCACAGGAAGGCCACGGCGCCCAGCGCCAGCGACAGCCAGCGCCACGGTTCCTCGGCCGGGAAGGCGATGGGCCAGGGCAGGCCGGTGTTGACCAGCAATATCGCCCCTAGCGCCATGGCAGCCAGTAGGTAGCCGCGGATGCGGGCGTGCAGATGCCCGAAGCGGTAGCCGAACTCGAAGCTCAGCAATGCACCGGCCAGCCAGAGCAGGCCCAGATACTGGTTGTCGAGATCGCGCCACACCAGCGCTGCAAGCAGCGCGGTGGCCGCGTAGCCGGCCACGATGCCGAGCACTCCTTCGAGGCGGCGGATACGGTCGCGGCAGAAGAACAGCGCCACCTCGCCGCCATAGAGCGCGACCGCGGCGGTGATCGCCACCGGCCAGCGCCAGCCGGCCAGCTCGGCCGTGAGCAACGTGCCCCAAAGCGAGACCGGCTCGAGCACCCAGGCGAAGGTAAGCACGCTCGCCAATGCGCCGATGAGGTAAGCCTCGACGCGGTAGGCCAGTTGCCGCCGCCACAGGCCGACGGCCCCGAGCAATACCGCCAGGCCCGTCCACAGCAGCAGGATCCACGGCGCCGGCCAGCTCCAGGCGTTGACCGCGAACGGCACCGCCGCCGCGATGTTGGCGCCGGCCAGCGTGACGTGCAGCACGCGCGAGAAATCGCGGCCGCGCCACAACGCAATGCCCGCCGCTGCCAATGCGCCGAGCGCGATGAGGCCGAAGAAATCGTGCAGGCTCGAAGTGCCGAAGGTAGCCGTGTACATCAGGAACGACAGCGCCGCGAAGGCGAGGCTGTTGATCGCGACCGACACGCGCTGCAGCCAGCTCTGCTCGCCGCTTTGCGGCACCCGCATGTAGTCGGCGAGCGCGAACATTGCCCAATAGACGATCATCACCAGCTCGATCGTCCAGAAGGCGCCGGGCGTCGGCGCTTCGGGGTGCGCATTGTGCGTGAGCCAGAACCATAGCGTGAACCAGGTCACGATCACCATGCCGGTCGAGAGGCGGTACCACGGAATGAACCGGAAGATGACGACGAACGAAGCAGCAAGCAGGCCCGCCGCAATCAGGCTCGTGGGCTCCATCGAGCCGATCAGGATGGCGAGGAAGCCCAAGAGGTACGCCATGCCGGTGACGATCTCGTTGCGATAGCGCAGCGAGTGGAGGATCATTCCAGCGGCAACGACGAGTAGCGCGGCGAGCGCCAGCCACGGTGCGGTGATGATGCGCGATGCCGGGATCGCGCCGGCCGCGTAGACGGTGAAATACAGCAGGGCCCAGCCGCCACCGATCAGCGGCCGCGCGAACAGCATGTAGCGCCGGCGCGTCTCAAGCCACACGCCGGCGGCGAGCAGCAGCAGGCTGATGATGACGCCGAGCCCGACCTTGCCGGCCGGCCCCAGATATTGCAGCGAATAACCCGACAGGGTGGCGATGCCGATGACCGTGACGGCGACGCCGATCTTGTTGAGCCAGCTGGTGCCGATGATGGCTTCGAGGTCCGGATTGCCGCGCAGCCGGCCGAACGCCTCGGCCACCGGCGAGGGCTGTTGCGGCCGAGGCGGCGGCGGGGGCGATGCCGGTTGATCGACCTGCATGGCGGTGCGCCAGACGCGATGCACGGGTTTGGCCGGGGGCGGGGGCGATGCCGGTTGATCGACCGGCATTGCGGTCCGCCAGACGCGATGCACGCGTTCGGCCGGCGGCGTGGGCGGCTCCGGCTGATTGGCCCGTTCGGCGAGGGCTTCCGCCAGCTCGGCCTGCGATGGCGGCGGTGGCGGTGGATTGCTTTGCGCTTCGAGCCGGTCGGCGAGCGCCGACAGGTCGGGCAGCGGCTCCGCTTCGAGCGGGACGGGTACGACTGGCGCCGGGGGCGCGGGTTCCGCCGCGACCGGTGGCGAAGCGACGGAGGCGGGCCGGACCTGCGCGGCTCCGGTCGCGCGTCCCCAGGGCCGCCTCGCACCCGCCCCCTCAAGCTCGTCGATGCGGGCCTTGAGGTCGGCGATTTCCTCGTTGCTGCGCCTCAAAATGTCCTGCAGGTCCTGCCAGCGGCCGCGCCACACGAAGTAGCGGACGGCCATGACCAGCAGTAGCACCCAGAAAAACGTTCCGGCGAAACCGTACATCGAGGCATCCTGGCGTTGAGCAGGGGGGCGGCGCGTAGGCGGAGTCAGAAAGACTGAAGATGGGCCGGCCGGATTGAACATCCGGTTAGTCCGCGTAGCTAAAATCCGGCTAACCATAAGCAACAATTGAACGACGGTCAATTGAGTTGATCGACGTTCAATTGCAGATGTGTCACAAGCGCTTGCATGGGCAGGCGTTCGGATCACACGCGTGAGCAATTGCATCGGATGGCGCTCGATGCATCGCTCGCCATCGTGCGGCAGGACGGGCTGCGCGGCCTGTCGGTGCGCCGCATCGCCGGCGACATCGGCTATGCGGGCGGCACGCTGTACCAGCTGTTTGCCGATCTCGACGACCTGATCATCAGCCTCAACACCGAGACCGTCGAGAGCCTGTTCGAGGCCGTCGAGCCGGTCGAAATCGGCGAGCCGGCGCCGACGCTGATCCGCCTCGCCGAGGTCTACATGTCGACGGTTGGGGCAGACCGGCTGCGCTGGAACGCCGTATTCGAGTATGCGCCGCCTAACGATCGGCTCATGCCGGAGCGCTACCTCGCGGCGGTCGGCCGGCTGCTGGCGCTGGTCGAGCGCGTCATCGCGCCGCTGTTCCTCGTCGGCGAGGAGAAGCTTCGCGCTCACGAGGCGCGGGTGATGTGGGCCGGGCTCTACGGCATCGCGACCCTCGCCAGTTCGCGCAAATCCTCGGCCGCGCTCGACACCCGCGCCATGGTGCACTCGCTCGCCGGCAATTACGTCGCCGGTCTCGAACGCCGCCTGGCAGAGGCAAAGAAAAAACGGCGCACCCGCTAGAGCGCGCCGCCCAGTTGTCCCGGGTCAGGGAGTTCTTTCGTTGCTCTGGACCGAGCGATCCCAAACGGGCTCGCTCGGCCAACCGCGGTGAAATCTACTGGCGGAGGTCCGTCCAGATCTTGTCGTAGGCGCGCGTCGCCTTCTCCGAGCACGCCGGGGCGAACACGATCTTGAGGTCGGCCGGCGGGTTGAACTCCGGAGATGAGCCGACATCTTCGCTGAGGAACTTGTTCGAGCCCATGATGGCGCTCTGGTAGCCGGTGGATTTCTGCTGCAGCGCGATGTTTTCGGGGTCCATCAGGAAGTTGAGGAACGCCTTGGCATTGTCGAGGTCGGGCGCGCCGACCGGCACCGCGACATTGTCCATCCAGCCGATGGCGCCTTCCTTGGCGTAGACATACTTGATGCTCGGCTTCTGCTGGCGCGAGGCCAGCGCCTTGCCGCTCCACTGCTGGTGCATCACCGTTTCGCCCGACACCTGCCGCTCGGTCGTGCCGTCCGAATTGTAGACTTTTACGAACGGCTTCTGCGCCTCGAGCAGCGCGTCGAGGGCCTTGAGATCGTCCGGGTTCTCGTTGCACTGGTCCTTGCCCAGATAGAGCAGCGCCAGCGACATCACTTCCGACGGCGAGCCGAACATGCCGATCTTGCCCTTGAGGTCATCGGAGGGCTCGAACAGGTCCTTGAGGCTGTCGGCCGGACCCTTGTAGACGTCGGTATCGACCGAGTACGAGGTGGTGCCCCATACCCATGGCACGGTGTACTGCGCATCGACGTCCCACGGCCGCTTCTGCCAGCGCGGATCGACGTTCTTGAAGTTCGCCATGCCGGCGACATCGACCTTCTGGATCAGGTTCTGCGCCACGAAGATCGGCACGAAATCGTTGCTGACGATCACCAAATCATAGCCCGATGCGCCGGAGCTGAGCTTGGCCAGCACCGTCTCGTTGCTGTCATAGGTGTCGATGGTCACCTTCGTGCCGGTTTCCTTCTCAAACTTGTCGATCATTTCCGGCGAGGTGTAGTCGGTCCAGTTGTAGAGGTGCAGCTCGCCGGCGGCGAGCACCGGCGCCGCACCGAGGATGGTCGCCGCGGCCGCGGCGCCAAGTAGACTAGCCTTCCAGTTCATTTGCGTTCTCCCTTTAGTAGTCCGTGCGTTGAAAACGTCGACCCACCAGCAGTGCCGCGGCGACGAACACCACGGACACGGCGAGCAGGATGGCAGAAATCGCGTTGACCTCGGGCGTCACGCCGAGCCGCATCATGCCGTAGACATAGACCGGCAGCGTGGTGGAGCCGGCCGACGACACCATCATCGAGATGATGAAATCGTCGAGCGACACCACGAAGCTCAGGATCAGTCCGGCCGCGATAGCGGGCATCAGCAGCGGCAGCATTATGCGCTGGAACAGCTGCCATTCGCTGGCATAGAGATCGCGCCCGGCCTCCTCGTAGGAACTGCCGAGCTCGCCCAGCCGCGCCCGGATCGGGATCAGCGCGAAGGGAATGCAGAACACCGTGTGGGCGATCATCAAATTGACCAGCCCGTTCTTCATGCCGATGGCCGAAAAGAAGATCAGCGTCGTGATCGCGACGATGATCTCGGGTACGATCAGCGGCAGCACGATGAAGCCGCCGGCCAGCCCGCCGATCCAGCCGAGCCTGCCGCGGGCCAGCGCGATGGCGCCGGCCGTCGCGATGCCGGTCGAGGCGATCGCCGCCACGATGGCAATGACGACCGAGTTGAACGCTGCGCGCCGGATATCATCATTGTTCAGCACCGCCACGAACCAATCGAGGCTGAAGCCGGTCCAGATGCTGACCAGCCGGTTGGCGTTGAAGGCATAGACCACGAGGATCAGCAGCGGCGCATAGAGGAACACCAGCACGGCGCCCGCAATCATGCCGAGCCCCGGCGTATGACGCCAGTCGAAGGAGCGCGCGCTCATATGGCCTCCCGGCGCCGGGCGCGGAAGGCGAAGATGAGCAGGATCGCGAGTGTCACCACCGTCGCGAGCGCGGCGCCAAAGGGCCAGTTGCGCGACGAGGTGAACTGCATCTGGATCAGGCTGCCGATCAGCAGCTTCTTGCCGCCGCCGAGCAGATCGGGCGCGAGGAACGAGCCGAGCGCAGGGGCAAACACCAGGCTAGCGCCCGCCAGCGCACCCGGTCGCGCCAGCGGCCAGATCACGCGGCGCGCCACGGCCCAGCGATTGGCGTAGAGATCGAAGGCGGCCTCGATCAGCCGTGGATCGATGCGCTCCAGCGTCGAATAGATCGGCAGCACCATGAAGGGCAGGAAGGTGTAGATCATGCCCAACAGGATCGCGCCATCATTGTAGAGCAGCGGCAGCGGATCGTGGATGGCGCCCATGGTGCGCAGCAGGTTGTTGGCCAGCCCCTCGTCGCGCAGGATCAGGATCCAGCAATAGGTGCGGATCAGCGTGTTGATCCAGAATGGTAGCGTCACCGCGAACAGCAGCACGCGCCGCCGCTCCGGCGACTGGCAGACGATGTACCAGGCGACCGGCAGGCCGAGCGCCAGGCAGGCGATTGTGGTGGCCAGAGCGATCCAGATCGAGCGGAAGACGATCGACACATAGGCCCAGGAGAAATACAGGCTGTCGTCGAAATCGCGCTGGAACAGCAGCTGCACATAAGCATCGAAGGTAGGCGGCTGCTGCACGCCGCCATAGGGACTGGCGGTGAGGAACGAGTAGGCGACCGCGATGCACAGCGGCAGCACCATGAACACGCCGATCACCAGCACCGTCGGCGCGATCAATGCGAGAGCGCTGCTCCGCCGCATCGCGCCGGCCTCGCTCATGCGCCGAGCTCCCGTGCCGCGCCCTCGGGCCAGTCGATGCGCACCGGCTCGCCGGGACGGAAGGCGCTGTCCTCGCGTGTGCGGGCGCGAACGCGCGTACCGCCCGCCAGCACGATGTCGGTGACGGTGTCGAGGCCGAGGAAGGTCACCGCTTCCACCGTGCCGCCGGCACGCCCGCCCTCGCGGCGAAGCACGAGTCTCTCCGGCCGCACTGAGAGCGTGAGGCCTGCCTCGCGGCCGATCTCGCTGCCGGGGATAAGGTTGGATTCGCCGATGAAGTCGGCGACGAAAATGCTCGCCGGATTGTTGTAAATGTCGCGCGGCACGCCGATCTGCAGCACGTCGCCCGAGCGCATCACGGCGATGCGGTCGGACATGGCGAGCGCCTCCTCCTGGTCGTGCGTTACCAGCACGAAGGCAATGCCGGTCTCGTGCTGCAGGCGCTTGAGTTCGCTCTGCATCTGCTTGCGCAGTTTGAGGTCGAGTGCCGACAGCGGCTCGTCGAGCAGCAACACCCGCGGCTTCGGCGCCAGTGCGCGGGCCAGCGCCACGCGCTGCTGCTGGCCGCCGCTCAACTGCGCGGGCATGCGGTTGGCGAAATCGGCGAGCCGCACCATCTCCAGTGCCTCGCCGACGCGGGCGCGGATGACATCTTTCGCGGTGCCCAGCATTTCGAGCCCGAAGGCGACGTTCTGCGCCACGCTCATATGCGGGAACAGCGCGTAGGACTGGAATACCGTGTTAACCGGCCGCTTCTGTGGCGCGAGGCCGGCGACATCCTTGCCGTCGAGCCTGATGCGACCCGCACTCGGCTGCTCGAAGCCGGCGATCAGCCGGAGCAGCGTGGTCTTGCCGCAGCCGGAGGGACCGAGCAGCGTGAAGAATTCGTTGTCGCCGATGCTGAGCGAGATCGACCGGAGGGCTTCGACGTCCTTGCCGCCTTTGACGGGAAACGACTTCGATACGCCCTCGACCTCGATCATTTGCGCGCCACGGCCCGGCGCGCGAGGAACACCGCGCCCTCCACCGGCGCCGCTTCCAGCAGATGCACCTGCATGCCCGGCGCGATCCTACCCAGATGCCGCGTGAAGGCATCGCGCAGGCGCTGCTGGTTCACGAACACGCTGCCGGCAACGACCACGTCGTGCCCGATTGCGCCACGCCGGATCAGCTGCCCGACATTGAGCGCCAGCGCCCGCGCGCCGTCGTCGATCACCCTGACGGCGAGTTCCGAGCCCGCATCGGCGGCCGCGAACACCGCGGGCGCGTGCGGGGCCCAATTGTCCATCGTCGGCTCGTCGTTGACCTTGCGGGTCAGACGCTCCGCGTCGCTCACGCCATAGTCGCGGATCAACGCCCCGAGCAGGCCGTCATCGGGCTGGCCGTCGTCCTTGGCGAACAGCGCGGCCTTGGCGGCCTCGCGCACCAGCGCGGAGGCGCCGCCATCGTCGCCAATGACCCAGCCCCAGCCGCCGGCCGCCATGAAGCCGCCTTTGGCGTCGGCGCCCACCGCGATCGCGCCGGTACCGGAGATGACGCCGATGCCTTCGCTGAAACCGGCGGCCGAAATCAGCAGCGCCGCATCATTGACGGCGGTGGTGCGGTAGCCGAGCGTACCGAGCGCATGCTCGAGCTCCTCCGCTACCTCGCGCCGGTCGATGCCCTGCGCACCGAAAGCGAGCGCCACGACCTTGCCGCCGGGGGGTGTGTGCCGCTGTACCCGGCCCGCGATCCACACCGACGATTCGTGTGCCGGCTCGGCTTCCCAATCGAGGCTCGGCTCGGTGATGTCGAGCAGGCGTTCGCCGCTCACCGTCTCGATCACCAGTTGCGTCTTGGTCCCGCCGATATCGAGGGCGGCAATCAGGTCGGCCATCACGCCACCTTGGTGTCGGTGTGGTGGAACACGAAGGCGTCGGGATCGATGTTGCGCTGCAGCGCCGCCTCCACCGCAAGGCTCTGCATCACCAGCGCCTCGAGGATACTCCGTTGCGTCGCCGACAGGTCGGAGATGCGCACCACCATCAGTCGCGCCTCTTCGGGTACATCGAGCGTCGTCACGAGGATCACCTCGTGGCCGGCGCGCGCCAGCGTGTGCGCCACGCCCAGTTCGCGCTCGCCGCCCATCAGCACATGGGCGGTGTGGCCGGCCGATTCCATCGCGCCATGCAGGTACTGGCGGGTCGAAAAGCCGGTGGCCGGCACGCGCGCCACTTCGCGCAACAGCAGCGAGCCCACCTCGGCCGAGCCGATCGAGGGGGCGGCTGCCGCATAGTCGACGCTCGCGGCACTTGCCAGCGGTCTCGCCAGCGCGGCAACCCGGCCGGCCAGTTGCGTTTCGAGCGCCCGGAACGCTGCCGGCAGTTTGGGCCAGCTCGCATCGATCGCGCCGCCATCCCAGGCCTCGGCGATCATGCCGAGCGCCGCGATGGTGGCCGTGTAACCGGTGGTCGACGCATAGGAGTCGGGTAGGCTGCCGAGCGATATCGTCGTCGAGGCGATTTCGGCGATCGGCGACGGAACGACGTTCAACACCGCCATCCGAAGTTTCGGGTCGATCGCCCGCAGCACGGCCAGTGTCTCGGCGCTGCGGCCGCTCTGCGATACGCCGATGATCGGATGCGCCGAAGGCGGGAAGGGCAGGGGATGCTCGCCGGCGTTCAGCCTGAAGGCCTCGATGCCGCGCGAACGCAGCGTCCACAATGCCGCGCCCGAGGCGGCAAAGCTGGCGCCGATACCGAGGAATATCGGTCCCGGCCCGTTGAGCGTTCCGCGCGCCGCGTCGATCTCGGCGCGGATGCCGCCGATGGCGCGCTCGAGCAGGTCGGCCTGCGAGTGGCGCGCCTCAGCCAGCGAGATGTACCCGTCAACCATAGTCTCTCCTTACGCCGGACGGCCGGTGGTCTTCCGCGAGCGCGAGAAGGATGTGCGCAGCCGGTAGCGATCGCCGACATACTGCACGGTGGAACTGAGCACCGGCCTGCCGGTGCCATCGACGATCAGCTGCCGCATCTTGAGGATCGGCTTGCCGACCTCGATGTCGAGATGGAGCGCAATGTCCGCATCCGCGCCGCGCGCCTCGATGGTGGTCTCGCCGCGCGCCAGATCGACGCCACCGCCGATCAGCAGCGAAAACAAGGATGCCGTTCTGAAGTCGACGCCCTTGGTGTCGGGCTTTAGCGACGCCGGAAAGAACGACGTATCGACCGCCACCGGCACGCCGTCGAGCCGCCTGATGCGATCGAGGTGGAACACGCGCGCGCCCGGGGCGATGGCCAGCTCTTCGCCCTCGTCGAGTGTCGCCGACGCCTCTTCGGCGCGGATTACGTCTGACGACGGAATGAGCCCGAGCCGCGCCGCGGTCTCGCTGAACGATTCCAGCGTATTGGGGAATTCCTTGGGCACGTCCGCCGACACGTACCAGCCGCGGCCATGCGACGAGGCGAGCAACCCTTCTTCGTTGAGGCTCTGCAGCGCCCGCCGGAGCGTGACGCGACTGATGGAGAGCTGTTCGAGCAGATCGCGCTCGGCCGGCAGCCGTCCGCCCGCCACGAGCTTGCCGCTCGCGATCTGGTGGCGGATCAGATCCGCCGCCTGCCGCCACAGCGGGCTGGGCGAGTCTGCGTCGAGCATGGCCGCGCCGTCCGAGAGGCTCATCGGGTCAGGCCACCTTTTCCCACTGCCGGCTCTTCATCGAGCGATAGCAGGCGTCAATGATGCGGTTGACGATCACCCCGTCCTCGAATGTTTCGGAGGGCGCCTTGCCCGCTACATAGTGATCGACGAAGTGGCGCATCTGCTGCGAATAGCCATAGGCCCGCGTCTCTTCGGGCACCGGGTAGACCCAGCCGGTATCCTGGTCGGCCTTCTCGACCGTGTAGCCCACCGGGTTCTCGATGAAGCCCCAGACCGGCCCGACCGACGAATCGGTGACCAGCCGCCCGGCCGAGCCGACGAATTCGTGCCGCAGCTGCATGCCGCCGCGCTCGATCCACGAGCTCTCGATGGTCGCGAGTTGCCCGCCGGCAAACTTCAGCAACGCGACCGCCGAGTCCTCGCCCGTGGTCTTGTCCTTGTGCGCCAGCGTGGCGCCCCAGGCGAGCACCTCGGTGACCTTGTTGTCCTTGCCGAAGAAGTGCCGCGCCGATTCGACCGTGTGGCAGCCCATGTCGAGCAGCGCCCCGCCGCCGGCGGTTTCGGCGTCCCAGAAATGCGGCGCATGCGGCCCCGAATGACCCTCGCGGGCCCGCATCGTCAGGAGCTCGCCGATGCCGCCCGCTTTCACCATGTCGTAAGCCTTGGCGACGTTGGGCGAGAACACCGAGCTCTCGGCATAGCCATGCCAGATGCCGGCCTCGCGCGCCACGTCGAGAATCGCCTGCGCCTCGGCCTCGGTGCGCGCCAGCGGCTTGGTGCAGATCACCGCCTTCCTGTGCTTGGCGGCGATCTTCACTGCCTCGAGATGCACCTCGTTGGGCAGTGCCACGATGACGATCTCGACGCCCGGATCGGCGCAGACCTCCTCCATCGTTTGGTAGGCGACGATCTTCCACTTCTCGGCAAATTCGGCGGAGCGCCTGGGATTGCGCGAGAAACAGGCACGCAACTCGGCATTGCGCACGTCCAGCAAGGCGTCCGCATAGGACTCCGCGATGAAGCCCGAACCGAGCAAGCCCATGCCGATCATTCGTTAACGCCCTCCGACATTGTTAGCATGCCTCATAATGCCACTTGATCCAAAAGGCCATATTGGCTGCAACAAAATTATACCACTTGTGACAACTGGTATCGTGAGGTATCAAGCGCGAAGGCCAGATCGTTAAGATTTGTTCCGAGCACGGCGCCGGAGGGTCGAGCGCCGCATCAAACGGGGAGAACTGAATGCACTCGAAGGGCACATCCATTGCCGCCTTGGCGCTGGGCGTCGTGCTGGCGGCGACTGCCGCGCCGGCGCTTGCTGATCCGGTGACGATCACGCTGGGCAGCTGGCGCACCGAAGACCTCGCCGTCTGGCAGGACAAGATCCTGCCGGTGTTCATGGCCGAGCATCCCGACATCAAGGTCGAGTTCGCGCCCACCAACACCAACGAATACAACGCCGCCATCCAGAGCCAGGTCGAAGGCGGCGCCGGTCCCGACCTCATCACCTGCCGTCCGTTCGACGTGAACAACGAGTGGATCGGCCGCGGCTACTTCACCAAGCTCGACGGCCTCGATGGCCTGCAGAATTTCGACGACACCGCCAAGGCGGCCTGGTCGACCGGCGGTTCCACCTACTGCGTGCCCGTCGCCGCGGTGCTGGCTGGCTTCTACTACAATGTCGACATCTTCAACGAACTCGGCCTCAAGGTCCCGACCACGCAGGCCGAATTCATCGACGTGCTGCAGAAGATCAAGGACAGCGGCAAGTACGCCCCGCTCGCTTACGGCGCGGCCGAATCCTGGCAGCTCGCCTATAACGGCCTCTATTCCATCGGGCCGGCCTACTGGAAGGGCGAGGAAGGTCGCCTCGGCCTGATCGACGGCACCAAGAAGCTGACCGATCCCGAGTTCGTTGCCGCCTTCAAGGCGTTCCTCGACTGGAAGCCGTTCCTGCCCTCGGGCTATGAGAGCCTCGCTTACGCCGACATGACCCAGCTCTTCACGCTGGGTAAGGCGGCGATCCTTCCGGACGGCTCGTGGAACATCAACCAGGTCACCTCGACCGGGCTGAACGTCGGCGCCTTCGCGCCGCCGGTCGCCAATGCGGGTGATCAGCGCTACATGCAGGAAATGCCCGACATGGGCATCGGCATCAACGCCAAGTCGCCCAACCAGGACGCCGCCAAGACCTTCCTCACCTGGATCGCCGGCGCCGAGTTCGAGCAGCTCTACGTCAACACCGCGCCGGGCTTCTTCGCCATGAGCTCGAACAAGGTGACCTACGACAACAAGCTGGCCCAGGCCTTCGCCGATCTCAAGACCGGTGCCAAACTGACGCCGCGCCTTGCCCTCGATCGCCTCAGTGCCGGCACGCCGCCGCTCGACGACGAAACCTGGCGCGTGCTGCAGGTGATGTTCACCACCGGCGAGACGCCGGAAGACGCCACCGCCGAACTCCAGAAGGGCCTCGCCTCCTGGTACAAGCCGCAGCAGGGCAACTAAGCCATGCGCCTTCGCGTGCCGGGTCGTCCTCCCGCCCGGCACGCGATATCGTCTGAGATGTCTAGCCGCGCCGGAACAGGGAGGCTCGCGCGATGATCACCGCCGCTACCGCCCGCCGCAGCCTCGTGCTGTTCGTCGCGCCGGCTCTGCTGATCTACCTCGTCTTTGCCGTGGCGCCGCTGCTGACCTCGGTGGTGTTGAGCCTGTTCGATACGGGCAAGGACGGCGCCGGCTTCATCGGCCTGGGCAACTACGTCACCATGTTCACCCAGCCCACCGTCAGCGCGCGCTTCTGGAACGCGCTTCTGAACAACGCCAAATATTTCGCCATCCATGTCGGCGTCGAAGTGCCGATCGGCCTGCTGCTGGCGGCCCTGCTGACCTCGGGCGCCTTGAAGCGCTCGGAGGGTCTCTACCGCACGCTGCTCTTTATTCCGGCGACGCTGTCGGTGGTGATCGTCGGCTTCATCTGGCGGCTGATCATCAATCCGCTCTGGGGCTTTGTCGGCTTTCCGCTGCTTGGGAACGCCACCACGGCGCTGCCCACCATCTCGCTGATGGGCGTGTGGGAATATTTCGGCATCCCGATGATCTTCCTCTATTCGGCGCTGATCGCCGTGCCCAACGACGTGGTCGAGGCCGCCCGCATCGACGGCGCCAATCCGTGGCGCATCTTCTGGCTGGTGAAGTTCCCGCTGATCCTGCCGCAGTTCGGGCTGATCGTGATCCTCACCTTCATCTGGACTTTTAACGGCTTCGACCTGGTCTTCGCCCTCAACGGCTCGGCGCCCGGTCCCAACTACTCGACAGATATCCTCGGAACGTTCTTCTACCGGACCTTCTTTGGCTCCTCCGGCCAGGTCGCCGATCTCGATCTCGGCGCCACCGTGGCGACCGTGATCTTCCTGCTGATGCTTGCCGTCACCGCCATCTATTTCTGGCTCGTGCAGCGGCGCCTCAGGGCGCACATGCTCTGATGGCGGCCATGGCGGAACATATCGCGGCCGGTACGCGCCAGCTCGAGGAGGCCCGCCGCTGGACCGCCGAGCGTATCGGCGTCCACGTGGTGCTGATCCTGTTCGTGGCGCTGGCGCTCGGCCCGATCCTGCTGGTCATCCTCAATTCGCTGAAGACCACGCCGGCGATCTTCGGCGGCCCCTTCACCCCGCCCTCGGCAACCACCTTCAGCCTCGCCGGCTATGAGCGCGTCTTCACCCGCGGCAACTTCCTGCTCAACTACCTCAATTCGGTGATCGTCACCGTTTCGGCGGTGGCTCTGACCGTGATCCTCTCGACCCTCGCCGCCTACGCGCTGGTCGAATACAAGGTCCGCGGTGTCGCCCTGCTCGCCGGCCTCTTCGTCGTCGGCGTCATGCTGCCGATCCGGCTCGGCACCATCCCGCTCATCAAGATCATGATCGGGCTGCATATCATGGACAGCCTGCTGGCGCTGATCCTCGTCTACACCGCCATGAGCATCCCGCTCGGCGTAACGCTGATGGTGACCTATTTCCGTACCGTGCCGGTCGAGCTCAAGGAGGCGGCGCGCGTCGATGGCGCCAACGAGTTCCGGACCTTCCTGATCGTCCTGCCGCTGGTGCGGCCCGGCCTCGCCGCCGTCGCCACCGTCACCATGCTGCCGATCTGGAACGACCTGTGGTTCCCGCTGATCCTCGCGCCCGGCAAAGCCAACCAGACGGTGACGCTGGGCGTGCAGCAATTCGTCGGCCAGTTCCTCAACGACTATCCGGCGCTGCTCGCGGCGCTGACGCTGGGCGCGGTGCCGCTCGTCGTCCTCTACGTCATCTTCTCCCGCCAGTTCATCCGCGGCCTCAGCGCAGGCTACGGCAAATGAGACTCTTGCCAACGACCAGACCAATGGGGCTTACGCCATGAGCGACGTGCACGATCACAGCCATCACGATCACCACCATCATCATCACCATCACCACGCGGCCGGCAGTTCCGGCGGCGTCGCGGCCGCCCCGCCGCCGCGCCATCTGCAGGCTGTCGCCCCGCTCGGTCCCGATGAAATTGCGGGGGTGGTCGATACCATCAAGGCCGATGCCGATCTCGGCCCCGGCGCGCTTTACGGCAATCTCGATTTGCGCGAGCCGACCCCGGCCGAGTGGCGCGATCACGTCGCCGGCAAGGGCCATTTCCCGCGCGAAGCCCGCATCAACATCTCGCACAAGGACCGCCCCGGCGTCTGGATGGTGATCGTCTCGGTACCGGGCAAAAAGATCGTCTCGCGCCGGCATTTCCCCACCGCCAAATCGGCGTTCCAGGTCGAGCAGCTGCTCGACGTCGAGCGTGTCGTGAAGGCCGACCCGCGCTTCATCGAAGCCTGCCGCAAGCGCGGCATCACCGACATGACCGGCGTGTGCGTCGATTCATGGTCGGGCGGCAATTTCGGCGATCCGGGCGAGGACGGTCACATGATCTCCTATGCCCATTGCTGGCTCCGCCTCAAAGCCAACGAGAATTTCTACTCGCACCCGATCGATGGTCTCAACGTCGCGGTCGACGTCAAGACCGGCGAGGTGCTGCGCATCGACGATCATGGCGGCCCGCCGATCCCGATGGCCGATATCCCGTACGATCCCGAATTCATGCCGCCGGCCCGCGCGCCCCTGAAGCCGCTCGACGTGGTGCAGCCCGAGGGCACCAGCTTCACCATGGACGGCAACGCCATCGCCTGGGACAAATGGACCCTCGGCATCGGCTTCTCGCCGCGCGACGGCATCATCCTGCACGACATCCGCTATGCCGGCCGCTCGGTCGTCCGCCGCGCCGCGCTCAGTGAACTCGTCGTGCCCTATGGCTCGCCCGAGCGCGGCCACTATCGCAAGAACATCTTCGATATCGGCGAATACGGCTTCGGCAAGTTCAACCATTCGCTCAAGCTCGGCTGCGATTGCCTCGGCGCCATCCACTATCTCGACAGCCACTATTGCGGCCTCGATGGCCACACCATCACCATCGAGAAAGGCATCTGCATCCACGAAGAGGACATGGGCATCCTCTGGAAGCACTGGGATTTCCGTGCCGATCGCACCGAGCTGCGCCGCGGCCGCCGGCTGGTGATCTCCTGCGTCAACACCGTCGGCAACTACGAATATGCACAGTACTGGTATCTCGACCAGGCCGGCGAGATCCGCTTCGAGGTCAAGGCCACCGGCATCGTCAACACCATGGCATGCGAGCCCGGCAAGCCGAGCAAATACGTCGCCGAAGTGAACCCGGGCCTGACCGCGCCGATCCATCAGCACATCTTCTGCGCCCGCCTCGACATGGCGGTCGACGAGGGAGGTAACTCGCTGGTCGAGGTCAATACCCACGCCGAGCCGATGGGCCCGACCAACAAATATGGAAATGGGTTCTACGCCGAGGAGACGGTGTTCAAGGCCGAGACCGGCCGCAACGCCAGCGCCGATACGCACCGCACCTGGCGCGTTGTGAATCCGGGCAAGCTCAACCATGTCGGCCGCCCGGTCGGTTATCGCCTCCACACCACCGATTGCGTCACGCCCTATCTCAACGAAGCCGGCCCCTCGGGTCAGCGCTCCAACTTCATCCGCAACCATGTGTGGGTCACGCCCTTCAATATCGACGAGCGCTACCCGGCGGGCGAATATGTCTGCAACTCGGACGGCTCCGAAGGCCTCGCTGAGATCGTCAAGCAGAACCGCCCGGTCGAGAACACCGACATCGTGGTCTGGCACTGCTTCGGCCTACACCACGTGGTGCGCCCCGAGGACTACCCGGTGCAGCCCTCTATGTCCGCCGGCTTCGGCCTGATGCCTTCGGGCTTCTTCAGCCAGAACCCCAGCATCGACCTGCCGCGGGAAACCAACAGCGCGAGCTGCGAGTGCTGATGGTCGCCCTTGCGTCCATCTGCGGGACGTTGGGCATCGGCCCGGTGGCGATCATGATCGCCACCGGCGCGCTGATGACGGTTGCGATGATGGCGCCGTGTGCGATGGTCGAAGCGCGTCGCGTGCGCGACAGGCGCGTGGCGTTCGCGTTGGGCTATGCGGCGGTGATGCTGGCGGTCGGGGCAGGGGGCGCGGCGCTGGAGCTGATGCTGGCGGAGGCGCGGGTGCTTGACGCGCCGATGGTTCGGCCGGCGTTAGGTCTCGCCGCCGCGGTGCTGCTGGTGGTGCAGTTCACGCATCGGGCCAGACTTTTTGCAGGTGGCTTCAGGTCTGGCGCCAGCCATGCCCGTCACCAGCTTCCGCTCTGCCTCGCGATGATCGCCGCACAACTGGCGCTTGGCCCGATGGACTTGATGCTGATGGTCGCTCTGGGCCTGTGGATGCTGGCCTATGCGCTGCGGTCCGCCCAGACTGAAGCCAAACACCCCCTCACCAAGCTCCGCTACGGGCTATCGCCCTAGCTACGCTATCCTCCCCCACCAAGGGGGAGGATGTCCGTGGCGACTTCAACGTCAGCTCAAGGTACGCCGCTGGCGCGATGTCATCCTCCCCCCTGGTGGGGGAGTGCCAGGCACGGCCGAG
>JBEHYU010000036.1:0-40037 GCA_048498015.1 Pseudomonadota bacterium | reverse complement strand
CTATGCGCCGCGCTCGGCAGAAGGCGCCGATCGCCCCAAGCGCAGCTACGGCAGCCGTGATTCCTCCCCTGCGCAGCGGGGGAGGGGGACCGGCGAAGCCGGTGGAGGGGGCGGCCCCAAGCGCGATTATGCGGATCGCCCCAAGCGCCCCTATTCGCCGCGTCCCGGTTCCGATGCACCGGATCGCCCCAAGCGCGCTTACACCCCGCGTCCGGCTGGAGACAGTGCCGACCGCCCGAAGCGCGCCTACTCGCCGCGTCCTGCCGCCGACGGCGCAGATCGCCCCAAGCGTCCCTATTCACCGCGCCCGGGCAGCGACCGCCCGGCTGGCGGCGCACCGGCCGGCAAGCGTCCGCGGGGGTCCGGCCCCGGTGGCGACCGCCCGCGCCGTCCGCGGCCGCCGAAAGCATGACCCCGAAAAGTGGTCTTCCGGATTTCGGATAAGGTCATGCGCAAGGAAAGACTCTGAATGCGCATCATCGCGGGCAAATTCCGCGGCAAGGCGCTGCTCTCGCCCGAGGACAACTCGATCCGCCCCACCGCCGATCGCGTCCGCGAATCGCTGTTCAACATCCTCCAGAGCCGGCTCCCCGCCGGCTTTGACGGGCTACGGGTCCTCGACCTGTTCGCCGGCACCGGCGCACTCGGGCTCGAAGCCCTGTCGCGCGGCGCCGGCCACGTGATCTTCGTCGATACCGGCGCCGAGGCGCGCGGCCTCGTCCGCGACCATATCGAGGCTTTCGGGGCAGGGGGCGTCACCAAGCTGCTGCGCCGCGATGCCACTGCGCTCGGCGAGGCCGGCACCATGGGCCCCGTCGACCTGGTTTTCCTCGATCCGCCCTACGCCCAGGGCCTCGGCGAAAAAGCCCTTGTCTCCCTACAGCAGGGTCGCTGGCTGCACCCCGGTACGCTGCTGGTGCTGGAAGAGAGCAGCGAGGCCGCGCTGAACCTGCCCGCGGGCTTCACCCTCGAAGATCGCCGCGCGTATGGCGCCGCCGCGCTCCACATCCTGCGGCCGGCACAGGGAGCACAAGCATGAAGTTCAAGGCGCTCGTCATCCCCTCGGGCAACGCTACCGGCGTCGAAGTCCCCGACAAGGTGCTGCAAGGCCTCGGCCCCGAAGCCCGCCCTCCCGTCGCCATCACCATCAATGGCCACACCTGGCGCAGTCGCGTCGCGGCCATGCGCGGCAAGAAACTGATCGGCATCAGCGCCGCCAATCGGGAGGCAGCCCGCATCAGCGAGGGCGACACCATCGAGGTCGATCTTGCGCTCGACACCGCCCCGCGCGAGGTCGAGGAACCCGCCGATCTCGCCAAGGCCCTCAACGCCAGCAAGCCGGCCCGCGCCGCTTTCGACAAATTGCCCTTCGGCCTGCGGGCCAAGCATGTGCGGAGCATCGAGGAAGCCAGGAGCGACGAGGTCCGCGCCCGCCGTATCGCCAAGCTGGTCGAGACTCTTGGAGCCTAGCGCGAGCGTCCGAACAGCCGCTCGATATCGGCCTTCTTGAGCTCGACATAGGTCGGCCGCCCATGGATGCATTGGCCCGAATGCGGCGTGCGCTCCATCTCGCGCAGCAGTGCATTCATCTCGTCCACCCTGAGCACGCGGCCAGAACGCACCGAGCCGTGGCAGGCCATGCGGGCGATGATGGCGTCGAGCCGGTCGCCCAGCGCCTCGGTAGAATCCCATTCTGCCAGCCCGTCGGCGAGATCGCGCACCAGCCCGTCTATATCGGCCTGTCCGAGCAGTGCCGGCGTCTCACGGATCGCCACGGCGCGGTTGCCGAAGCGCTCGAGGAACAGCCCGAGCCGCTCCAGCGTTGGTGCCGCCTCTTCGAGCCGCGCGCAGTCTTCCTCAGGCAGCTCGATCACCACCGGGATCAACTGCATCTGGCTCGCCACCGGTCCCGAGGCGAGCTGCGCCTTGAACCGCTCATAGACCAGCCGCTCATGCGCCGCATGCTGGTCCACCAGCACCAGTGAATCGCCGTTCTGCGCCACGATGAAATTCTCGAACATCTGCGCCCGCGCCGACCCCAGCGGATACTGCTCCGCCTCGCCGACGGTCACCGTCTCGAATCGCGCACTCGGCTCCGCCAGTTCCGCCATGATGGCCGCGGTCGGGTCCTCCCCTACGCGCAGCGTGGGGGAGGTGGCTCGGCCGGAGGCCGAGACGGAGGGGGCGGCTCCGAACGCCGGACCCGGCGATCCGACAGTCTCCGGTACCCGGAACGCCGCCATCACATCGTCGGCCACCGTGCTGCTCGCCCGATACCCGGCCTCGCCCAGCGCATCG
This sequence comes from Pseudomonadota bacterium, assembly GCA_048498015.1. Lineage (GTDB taxonomy): Bacteria > Pseudomonadota > Alphaproteobacteria > Rhizobiales > Devosiaceae > Devosia_A. The sequence goes on along the minus strand of JBEHYU010000036.1, from coordinate 37,739 downwards.
ATGATCGCCCGGATCACCGCCCCGCGCACGCCGCTCGCATCGCGGAAGCGCAATTCGGCCTTGGCCGGATGCACATTCACGTCCACCGCTGCCGGATCGACGCTGAGAAACAGCGCAATCGCGGGGAACCGGTCGCGGAACACGAAATCCGCATAAGCGGCCCGCACCGCGCCGAGCAGCACCTTGTCGCGCACCGAGCGGCCATTGACGAAATAGAACTGGCTCAGCGAGTTGGCGCGCGAATAGGTCGGCAGCCCGGCGAGCCCCGTGACGACCACCCCATGCCGTGTCGTCTGCAGTGGAACAGCGTTCTCAGCGAAGTCCGCGCCCATCACCTGCATCACGCGGCCGGGCAGGGCATCGCCCGGCCAGTTCGTCGGCGAGCGGTCGGCGCCATCGAGCACGAAATGCACCTGCGGATTGGCCATCGCGAGGCGCTTGACCACATCGGCCACCGCCGCCGCCTCGGCCCGGTCCGACTTGAGGAATTTGAGCCGCGCCGGCACGCCCGCAAACAGATCGCGCACCTCGACGATGGTGCCCCGGTTCATCGCCTGCGGCACCACACCCGATTTGCGCGACCGGTCGACCTCGATCCGCATGCCGTTCGGCGCATCCGCCCGGCGCGTCGCCACGCTCAGCGTCGCCACCGCGCCGATCGAGGCCAGCGCCTCGCCGCGGAACCCGAGCGTGCGAATGTCGTCGAGCCCGTCATCGGCGAGCTTGCTGGTCGCGTGCCGCTCCACCGACAGTACCAGGTCGTCGCGGTCCATCCCGGCGCCGTCATCCTCGACCCGGATCAGGCTCCGCCCGCCGCCCGCCGTGGTCACCACGATGCGGCTCGCCCCCGCATCGATCGAATTCTCGACCAGCTCCTTGACCACGCTCGCAGGCCGCTCCACCACTTCGCCGGCGGCGATGCGGTTGATCAGGTCCTCGGGCAACTGGCGGATAGGCACGCGTGATTCTCCAGACCGGGGAGTTTAGCCTCCCGGCAGAACCTGCTACCACCCGGAAATGCCCCAATCCCCGATGGACCTGGCCCTTGAACTGGCCGAGCAAGCCGCCAATGCCGGCGAAGCCCCGGTCGGCGCGGTCATCGTCGAAAACGGCAAGATTCTCGCCAGCTCGCCCAACCGGATGCGCGAACTGAACGACCCCACCGCGCATGCCGAACTGCTCGCCATCCGCGCGGCGCTGGCCGCCCGCGGCACCGGCCGCCTCGACGGCTGCGACCTGTACGTCACGCTCGAGCCCTGCGCCATGTGCGCCGGCGCCATCGCCCATACGAGGGTCCGCCGCATTTACTACGGCGCCGGTGACCCCAAGGCCGGCGCGGTGGACCACGGTGTGCACCTGTTCGACAGCCCCAACACCCACCACCACCCCGAGGTGATCAGCGGGGTAGGGGAGACGCGGTCGGCGGAACTGCTGAGGGCGTTCTTCGCGAGACTGAGAGAGTAGTCCTGGACGGCCCTCACTCCCCAGCCCGCGTCGTCTCCCCCGTCTTCATCACGAACTGCTCTACTTTCTGCGTCAGATGGCGCTTGAAATTGTCCTTCTCCTTGTCCGCCGTCTCGATGATTTCCTTCACGCGCCAGAATTCCATCGCGCCGAAGGCGTTGACGTGCGGCCGCGCATAGACATCGGGCGGATACGCCGCCATCATGTGCGCGGTGAGCGAATGCATCATGATCTGCGCCGAGCCGAACCAGATATCGAGCGCGCCGTAATTGTCGCGCTTGATCTTGTCCGACGGGTCGCCGTTGACGTCGATGCCGACGAGAATGTCGACATCCCCGGAGGCCTGGTCGAGCGGCAGCGGGTTGGTCACGCCGCCATCGACAAGGATATGGTTGGCGTATTTCACCGGCCGGAAGAAGCTCGGGATGGCGATGGAGCCGGCGATCGTCGGCCGGATCAGTCCGGTGTTGAACACCGCCTGGTGCCAGCTCTGGAAATCGGTCGCCACCACATAGAGCGGCAGCTTCAGATCCTCGAAGCGATCGGGAAAATTGTCCGGCAGGAACGCATCGACCACCTTGTTGGCATCGAGCTGGATGTTGAAGCCGTGCTGGAACAGCCCGCCGAGGTTGCGGATATCGCGTCCCCACAATCGCCCGGCAATCACCCGCATCGTGCCCAGCGTGGCGAGCGCATGCTCCCGCAGCTCCTTGCCGCTCATGCCGTTGGCCCAGCCGGAGCCGATCAGCGCACCGATCGAGGTGCCGGCGATCACCGAGGGTTTCAGCCCCAGCTCGTCCATCGCCTCGATGAACGGAATGTGCGTGAGCCCGCGCGCCGAACCGCCACCCAGCGCCACGCCGATGCGCGGCATGCTGTCGGCATGTGTGTCGAGCGTCGGCTGGTTTTCGCCTGCGTTCAGGCGGTCAATCAGCTCCTGTCCCCGCTGTTGAATGGGGATCATCGCGTCCGCTGCTGGAACGTCGTGAGCCATGAGCAACATCTATGCTGCGCCTTGATCGTTTATAACCCCTTCCGGTCCGCTGGTTTAGGCCGACCGGTTCATAGGCTTAACGATCGAGCCGGGCGTTCCGTTCACGCAGGATGGCGCGCCAGCCGATATCGTGACGGTGGAAGCCGTCCGGCCAGTCGATCTGGGCAATCGCATCGTCCGCCCGCATCTTCGCCTCGGCCACCGAGCTGCCGAGCGCCGTGACGTTCAGCACGCGCCCGCCATTGGCCAGCAGCCGCTCGCCCTCCCGCCGCGTGCCGGCGTGGAACACCTTGAGCTCCGCCGTTTCGGCGGGCAGGGCGCCGATCTCAGTGCCCCTCTGGTACGTCCCCGGATAGCCTTTCGCGGCAATCACGGTGGTCAGCGCCGCCTCCGGCCGCCAGCTGGCCATCTTGCCCGCCAGTGCCCCGGTCGCCGTCGCGTAGAGCAGCGCCAGCAGGTCGCTCTCGAGCCTGAGCATCAGCACCTGCGTCTCCGGATCGCCGAAGCGCGCATTGTATTCGATCAGCTTGGGCCCCTCGCGCGTCAGCATCAGCCCGGCGAACAGCACGCCCTGGTACGGCGTGCGGCGTGCCGCCATGCCGCGGATCGTCGGCTCGATGATCTCGCGCATCGTCCGGGCTATCAGCGCGTCCGTCATCACCGGCGCGGGCGAATAGGCGCCCATGCCGCCGGTGTTCGGCCCCATGTCGCCATCGAAGGCCCGCTTATGGTCCTGCGCCGTCGCCAGCGGCAGCGTGTTGGTGCCGTCGCACAGCACGAAGAAGCTCGCCTCCTCGCCCTCGAGGAAATCCTCGATCACCACCGACGCGCCCGACGCGCCGAACGCACCCGCAAAGCAGTCGCTGATCGCCGCCTCGGCATCGGGCAAATTCATCGCCACCGTGACGCCCTTGCCGAGCGCCAGCCCGTCCGCCTTGATCACGATCGGCGCGCCATGCTCGTGCACATAGGCCAGCGCCGGCGCCTCCGCCTCGAAGCGCCGATAGCCCGCCGTCGGGATCTGCATCTCGTCGCAGAGCGCCTTGGTGAACCCCTTGGAGCCCTCGAGCTGCCCCGCGGCCTTGCTCGGCCCGAAGCACACCATGCCCGCCGCCCGCACATCGTCGCCGAGCCCAGCCACCACCGGCGCGTCCGGTCCGATCACCACGAAATCGATGGCATTGGCCTTCGCCCAGCCGGTCACCGCCGCATGATCCGCGGGGTCGAGCGCCACGTTCTCGGCGATCTCCGCCGTACCGCCATTGCCCGGCGCCACGAACAGCTTTGTCAGCCCCGCCGACTGGCTGAGCTTCCACGCCAGCGCATGCTCGCGCCCGCCGGATCCGATGAGCAGTACCCGCATTCCCAAACCTCTCCTGGGCTCCTTGACCCATTGCGAACGAAAGCGCAACAGGAGGTATGGACCAGCCGCGTTCCAACACGCCCGAATTCACCGTCTCCGAGCTGGCGCAGGCCGTCCGCCGCACTGTCGAGGACGAGTTCCAGTATGTGCGGGTGCGCGGCGAAATCTCCGGCTTTCGCGGTCAGCATTCCTCCGGCCATGCCTATTTCACCCTTAAGGACGCCGAGGCGGCGATCGACGCCGTGGTCTGGAAGACCACCTGGATGCGCCTGCGCTTCAAGCCCGAGGAAGGGCTCGAGGTCATCGCCACCGGCCGCCTCACCACCTTCCCGCGCTCGTCGAAATACCAGATCGTCATCGAGCAGATCGAGCCGGCCGGCGCCGGCGCCTTGATGGCGCTGCTCGAAGAGCGCCGCAAGAAGCTCGCGGCCGAAGGCCTCTTCGCCAAGGAGCGCAAGAAGCCGCTGCCCTATCTGCCGCGCGTCATCGGCGTCGTCACCTCGCCCACCGGCGCGGTGATCCGCGATATCCTCCACCGCCTCGACGACCGCTTCCCCAGCCACGTCATCGTCTGGCCCGTGCACGTGCAGGGCGACCTCGCCGCCGCCGAGATCGCCAACGCCGTTGCCGGCTTCAACGCTATGCCCGAAGGCGGCCACATCCCGCGCCCGGACCTGCTGATCGTGGCCCGCGGCGGTGGGTCCATCGAGGATCTGTGGAGCTTCAACGAAGAGATCGTCGTGCGCGCCGTCGCGGCGAGCCGCATCCCGGTCATCTCCGGCGTCGGGCATGAGACCGACACCACGCTCTGCGACTACGCCGCCGACATGCGCGCCCCCACGCCCACCGCCGCCGCCGAGGCCGCCGTGCCGGTGCGCGCCGAGCTCATCGCCTATGTCGAGGATCAGGGCCAGCGCACTCGCACGGTGGTCCGCCGCCAGCTCGCCAACTCGCGCGACCGCCTGCGTGCCGCCGCCGGCGAGCTGCCGCGGCCGCTCGACCTGCTCGGCATCGCCCGACAGCGCCTCGATCGCGCCTCCGACAATCTCGCCTCGTCGCTGCGCCATCTCGGCCAGAACAAGCGGCTCCGCCTCACCGCCGCCGCCGCGAAGCTCTCGCCGCAGACGCTGGTCGCCGACCTCCGCCACGCGCAGGCGCGTCTCGCGCCCGCCACCGACCGCCTGCAGCCGGCGCTGCGCCGCATCATCGTCACCCGCGGCAACCAGCTGACCTCGCTGGGCAAACTGCTGGAATCCTACAGCTATAAGGGCGTGCTCGATCGTGGCTTCGCCCTCATCGTCGACGACCAGGGCCACATCGTGCGCAGCAGGTCCGCCGTGCGCCCCGGCCAGCTGCTGGCCATCGAGGTCGCCGACGGACAATTCGGCGCCGCCGTTTCCGGGGCCCCCGTGTCGCGCAAAAAGCCCCGCCCGCCCAAGGACGATGGCGGGCAGGAATCTCTCTTCTAGCGTTCGCCGCGTCCCGCGGGGCGTCCGCAAGGTTTGCAAGCTCTCGATTTCGGCCTATATCTCGGCGCGAAAGGCAGGCCCGGGACCACAATGAATATCCTCGACAAGAATTTCGCCCCCTCCGAGGCGGTCATCCGCTATCTCGACGGCGATTATGTCGTGGTCCGCCCCGGCAGCTTCGTGCGCTGCGCCGTCACCGGCAAGCCCATCCCCGTCGACGAGCTGATGTACTGGAACGTCGACCGGCAGGAGCCCTACGCCGACGCCGATGCGGCGCTCGAAGCCTTCAAACGCCACGGCCTGTCGGGCAAGTAACTGAAGCGCCTGCTGCTCATTTCCAACGGCCACGGCGAGGACTCGATGGGGGCCGCCATCGCGCGCCGCCTGTCGCCGGCAATGAGCGTCGATGCCTATCCCACGCTAGGCGAAGGTCGCGCATACGGGGGCGTCTGCACCATCGTCGGCCCGCGCCGCAGCCTCCCCAGCGAAGGCCACCGCACGCAGGGCTCACTTATCCGCGATGCGCTGGCCGGCTTCGGCATCGGCCCCGCCATGGGCTTCATGCGCCGCGAGGCGAAAAACTACGATGCCATTCTAGTGGTCGGCGACCTGCTCGGTGTCGTCATGTGCTGGCTGAGCGGCAACCGCGTCCGCATCTACCTCGACACCTACAAATCGGGCTACGACAATCACTACACCGCGCTCGAGCGCTGGCTGGTGACGCGCAGTTGCGACCTCGTCCTCAACAGGGACGCCAAACTCGCCGCCGAGCTGCCCAACGGCCACTTCGCCGGCAACATCATGATGGACACGCTGGTCACCGGCCCCTACGATGCCGCGTCCCGCCGCCTGCATGCCAAGGCCATCGCCATCCTTCCGGGCAGCCGCGACTCGATGCGCGGCAATTTCGCCGTGCAGCTTGCGGCCCTGCGGCAGGTCCCGGATATCGCCGATATCGACCTGTTCATCGCCCTGGCCCGCCCCGACGACGCACGCGCCCTCGCCGACAGCTCCGGCCTCATCCTCGAGGCCGGGATGCTGCGCGACCCCGCCATCACCATCCAGGTCACCTCGGGCTCGCTGGGCGCCGTCCTTGCCGCCTCCGACGTCGTGCTGGGGCAGGGCGGCACCGCCAACCTCCAGGCCCTCGGCCTCGGCAAGCCGGCGGTCACCTTCCTCGCGGCCGGCACTACCGCCAGCCGCGCCGCGAGGAATGCGGCGCTTATGGGTGATGCGCGGGTGCTGGTGGAGCGCGATCCTGCAGCGATGGCCGGGGCGCTGACCGCGCTCCTCGCCGACGATACCGACCGCACCCGCCGCGGCGCCATCGGCCGCGACCGCATGGGACCCCCGGGCGCCATCGATGCGATAGTTGCGGAACTGATGAAGCCTGACTGAGAGCAAGAACCCCCTCACCAAGTTTTGCTAGGCCTTCGGCCAAGGTCCACTATCCTGCCCCACAAGTGGGGAGGATGACATCGGGCAAGGTGCCCACCCATTGAAAGATGGCGAAGTCAGCGCGGACATCCTCCCCCTGGCGGGGGAGGATGTCGGCGCTAGGGCCGCAGGCCCGTAGCAAGCTTGGTGAGGGGGTGTTTGCCCCCAGTCAGCACGCAAGCACCGAACTTTCAGTCGGTCTCCCTCCCCCTTGCGGGGAGGGGGACCATGCGAAGCATGGTGGGTGGGGGTAGCCCCGGGAGTGGCGCCCCCAGTCAGCCCGCGACCTTCCCCGCATCCGCCATCGCAAACGCCTTAACCAGCACCCGATCGAGACTCTTGCTCAGCTCCGCCGCATAAGCCTCATCGGCGACACCCGCGTCCGTCATATACACCGGCCCCTCGCACGCGAACGCGATGGTCGAGAACGGAAAGTTCAGCTGCATCTTGTCCCAGACGCGATCGAGGATCTTGCGCCGCGACGTCGCCGTGGCGATCGCATAGACCGGCCGCCCGGTCCGCCGCGCCAGCGCGATCATCCCCAGCGACACATTGCGGCCCGGCTCAGGCGGAATATCCGCCGTCGCAAAGAGCGTCGTTCCACTCTTCAATACCCGCAGCATCGAGCGGAACGCCGCCAGCCCGCCGGTGCCATGCGTCTGCCGCTCGCTCGCTCCCGAGCCCTCGACCACGGTGTAGCCGAGCGACTTGGCCATCGCGCCCATCATCATGCCGTCGGCATGCATCGAGATCAGCAGCGCCACCTGCTTGGGGTCGGGCATCACCACATAAGCGAGGTTGGATTGGCCGTGCCAGCTGACTGCGATCGCCGGCCAGTCCTTGTGCGCCGCTTCCCAGAAGTCGGGCGGGTCGGCCACGACGCGCGATGTCGCGCGCACAAAGCGGATATAGCCGCCGATCAGATATCTGCCGATGAAATTGCGGACGCCCGGCCGGTCGATCCAGCGCGGCTTCTCGGTGTCCGCCGGCTCGCTCACGCGCCTTCGTCTTCCGGATCGAGCAGGCGGTGCAGGTGCACCACGAAATAGCGCATCTCCGCATTGTCGACGGTCGACTGCGCCTTCTGCTTCCACATCGCATAGGCTTCGGCGTAGTTCGGATAGACGCCGACCAGGTCGACCTTGCTGAGGTCCTTGAAGGTGATGCCCTCGATGTTGTCGAGCTCGCCGCCGATCACGAGGTGCAGCAGCTGCTTGGCGGGTTCCTTCTTCGGCGCTTTCACGTCGTTTTCCGTTCCAGGTCGAGTTGCGGCTCGGGGCAGCCATAGACCTTGATTAGCGCCCCCGTCAGCACGTCTCTTAGCGAACCTTGGGCGAAGGCGGCAAGCGCCCCGTGCCGGGTTTCCGCTTCGTTGAAGCGCATGGCGCCCATGCATGGGTCCTCGAAATGGATGCCGCATTCGGTCAGGATCGCCGCGGCGCCTGCAATGTCCCAGTCCGACGAACCACGCCGCACCACGGTGGCGTCGAGCTTGCCCGTCGCCACCTGCACCAGCCGGTAGGCGAGGGACGGGTAGTAGGGTCCGCGCGAATAATCGAGCCCCGCCGCCTGCAGCTCCTGATGCACCGCACCCGGCGCCGGGATCAGCGGCGCGTGCCGCGTCGGCGGCGTCTGGCGCACCAGCCTGTGGCCGTTGAGCCTAGCCCCGCCGCCCCGGCACGCCTCGTACATCTCGTCGCGCGCCGGTGCGAACACCACGCCGGCGACCGGCGTTCCATTCTCGACCACCGCGAGCGATACCGTCCAGCTGTCCTCGCCCCGGATGAAGCCGCGCGTGCCGTCGATGGGATCGACGATGAAGGTGCGCGCGTGGTTCATGCGGTCGGGATTGTCGATGCTCTCTTCGCTCAGCCAGCCATAGGTCGGGCGCGCCGTCGTCAGCGCCGAATAGAGGAACTTGTCGAGCACGATGTCGGCTTCGCTGACGGGCGAGGAATTCTCCTTCATCCACGTCTTGAGATCGCGCCGGAAATAGCTCGAGGCGATGATGCCCGCGGTCACCGCCGCGGTGCGCAGCAGTTCGAGATCGGTGCTGTAGTCGAACTCAGTATCGGCCATGTCGCCCGCGGGTTTCGCGGCGCTTCTAGGCCGAATTGCGGCCCCTGAAAAGCGTCTTGCTTAACCTGCCGTTACAGTGGGTGACGTCCTGCTAACCCTCGCCCAAAACTACCTAAACTTAACCCAACTTCTTAAGCCGGCCAGAAAGGCGGCGGGGTAGGTTGGCCCCATAAAAGAGGGCACCAAAAATCAATCGCTCTCGGAGTTAACAGGAAGGCGTCTAGCAAATGGGTCAGAGCGTGAGGATCGAGGGCACGTCCGTCGTCTTGATGTTCGGAACGAAGAGTGCGGCCAGCACTCCGGCGGTTCCCTTCAATGCGCGGGCATTCGGCCCCGCCAACGACAACGGCCCGCGCGATCCGGTCAAGACCGTGACGGTGCGCAAGCAGCTCGAGAAGTCGGGCGTCGCCATCAAGATCAAGGTCCCGGTCGACGAGTTCGTCGGCGTCGCCGTATCGACCCGCATCTCCGAAGAGGGCGTGCTGTCGAGCGCGATCGAGCTCGTGCACGGCGATCCGGAACTGAATTATCGGGTGTTCGAGGAAGTCGGAAACGGCAACGTCGTCGCCGAATGGCAGAACTGGGGCAAGAAGCTCCGTCTGCCGCTCTACATCAAGGCCGGCGACGGCTCGCTCCTGCCCTACAGCCAGCAGGTGTCCGGCGTGGCGCTGGGCAACAACGTCGCCCGCCGCCGGCTGGCGCATGAGGGCGAACGCCGTCCGCATTTCCTCAATCGCCGCCAGCCGGGCGAAACCTCGGCCAGCTGAACGAAAAAGCGGGAATGACATGCAACCTTCCCGCTCCCGCCTTCGTTGTTGATATCGCCGGCCGGTCGTTTGCACCCCCGAACGCCCCGGCAGCCCTTTAGCGACCTCCAAAGCGCTAACGTTTCGGCCCGTCGCTTCCCCCCAGCGACGGGCCGAACGTTTTTGCGTCATATGACGGGGCCATAGTCGCCGCCGATGCGGTTCGCGATCCTTACCATCCTGCTGCTGGCGCTTGGGCTTTTCGCGCCCGCGCCCACCTTCGCCGCCGCGTCGGCGCCCGATGCCTATTGCTTCGAGCGCCAGCTCGACGACGGCCGGCCGCGCCGCACTTGCATTCATCTCGCCAGCTATTTCCCCGACATCTGCGCCGCCATCGAGCGCAACGCCGAAGCCGCCAACCTGCCGCCCGGCTATTTCGCCCGGCTGATCTGGCAGGAGAGCCATTTCGACGCCAATGCCGTCAGCTGGGCCGGCGCCGAGGGCATCGCGCAGTTCATGCCGGGCACCGGCCGTCTGCAGGGGCTCGCCAACGCCTACAATCCCGCCGAGGCCTTATGGCGCTCGGCCCATTACCTCGACCAGCTGCGCGGAAAGTTCGGCAATCTCGGCCTCGCCGCGGCCGCCTATAATGGCGGCGAGAACCGCGTCTCCCGTTTCATCAAGGGCGGCGGCTATCTGGCGGTCGAGACCATCGACTACGTGCAGATCGTTACCGGCGTGCCGGTCACCGACTGGCTGGCGGGCGACGTCGCGGGCGCCGACTACGCCCTCGCCGGCGACAAATCCTTCGCCGATGCCTGCGTCGAGCTCGCCGCCACCAGCCGGATGGACAAATTCACCCCACCCACCGCGATCGTCCAGCCCTGGGGCATCCAGCTCGCCGAGTTCTTCTCCTCCGCCACCGCCCGCCGCGCTTTCGCCCGCCTGCAGGCGAGGCATGCCGCGGTGCTGGGCGAGGAGGAGCTGATGCTGGTTGCCCGCCGCAACCCCAATTTCGGCAAGGCCCTGCGCTATCGCGTCGAGATCGGCCGGCCGGACCGCAAGTCCGCCACCGAACTCTGCACCAGCCTCCGCAAAGCCGGTGGCGCCTGCGCCGTGGTCGCGAACTAGAACGCCATCTCAAGCAGCAGCGCCGCCGTCAGCGCCAGCCCGACCCAGTGATTGGCCTTGAAGCGCTTGAGCGCGTTGTCGGGGTTGGCCGGATCGAGCGTCACAATCTGCCACGCCATGATCACCAGCGGCACCAGCAGCAGCGGCACGAAGATGTGCCCGCCGCCCACCATCAGCCCGGCGATCAGCCAGCACACCACCGCGCCGCCATAGAACAGCGCCACCAGCGGCTTGACGTTGCTGCCGAACAGCCGCGCCGTCGACTTGATGCCGATCATCGCGTCATCCTCGATGTCCTGCAGCGCATAGATCGTGTCGTAGCCGATCACCCACAGGATGCAGCCCAGATAAAGGATCAGCGCCGGCCAGCCGAGACTGTCCGTCACCGACGTCCAGCCGACCAGCGCGCCCCACGAGAAGGCGAGCCCGAGGAAAAGCTGCGGCCACCAGGTGATCCGCTTCATGAACGGATAGATCGCCACCAGCACCAGCGACAGCGCGCACAGTCCGATCGTCAGCCAGTTGAACTGGCACACGATGACGAACCCGATCAGCAATTGCGCGCTGAGGAACAGCGCCGCCTGCGCCTTGGTGACGTCGTCCGCCGGGATCGGCCGCGATTTCGTGCGTTCCACCTGCGCATCGAGATCGGCATCGACGATGTCGTTGAGCGTGCAGCCCGCCCCGCGCATCGCGATGGCGCCCACGAACATCAGGATCAGCGACCACCAGTTGAAGCCGCGCACCGGGTCGGCCACCGCCGCCAGCGCCAGCGAGAAGGCGCAGGGCCAGAACAGCAGCCAGAAGCCGATCGGCCGGTCCCAGCGCGCCAGCCGCGCGAACGGCTTGACCAGCGGCGGCGCGTAGCGGTCCACCCAATTGCCGCGTGCGGCGTCGGCGACACTTCCTGCAGCGGGCTCGGGACTTGGCATTGGCGGGCTTCCTGTGCGCTAATGCGGCCTTATCCCGCCGCGCCCCGCCCAATTCAAGATGCCCCGCCAGTACAAGTCTTTTCCGCGAGTCTTCGTCACGTCAGCCTTGGGGGCAGGGGCCGCCATCGACCTCGACAAGGACCACGCCAACCACATCCTCAACGTCCTGCGTCTCAAGGAGGGCGACGGCGTCGTCCTGTTCAACGGCCGCGACGGCGCCTGGCTGGCGAAACTGACCCAGGCCGGCAAGCGCGGCGCCACCCTCGCCGCCGACGTGCAGGTGGCGCACCAGACACCGCCTTCCGACCTCTGGTTCGGCTTCGCCCCGCTGAAAGTCGGTCGGCTCGATTATCTGATCCAGAAGGCCACTGAGATGGGCGCCGGCACCATCCAGCCCGTCATCACCGACTACACCCAGACCCGCAAGCTTCGTTCTGACAAGCTCGACGCCTACGTCCTCGAAGCCGCCGAGCAATGCGAGGTGCTGACCCTGCCGCACGTCGCCCCCGAGATCGAGCTCAACCCCCTCATCGAGCACTGGCGCGCCACCCAGGGCCTGCGCCGCCTGATCTTCGCCGACGAATCCGCGCCCTCCTCGACCCCCGTCGACGCCATCGGCGGGCTCGAAGGCCTGCCGGTCGGCCTCCTGATCGGCCCCGAAGGCGGCTTTTCCGACGCCGAGCGGCAATTGCTGCTGGTGCAGGATTTCGTCCTTCCCATCAGCCTCGGCCCGCGAATCCTGCGCGCCGACACCGCCGCCGTAGCGGCCCTGGCTCTCGCCCAGGCAATCATCGGCGATTGGCGATAAAAGGATTGCTTTCGGGCCCCCGCTGGCTATTGTCCCGGCGCTTTTAGTCCCCTGCCTACCCCGGAGTGCCCATGGCCGGCGCCGAATCCTCGCCGCTTCTCACCTCGCGTGCCCAGATGCTCGAGGTCATGTCGCGCGGCGGCAAGCCGAAATCCGAGTGGCGCGTCGGCACCGAGCACGAAAAGCACGTCTACCGCAAAAGCCCGCTCCGCACCGTCCAGTACGAGGGCGATGACGGCATCCACGCGCTGCTCGCCGGCATCAAGGCCCGCGAGGGCTGGGAATATTTCTACGACCGCGAAAACCCCATTGGCCTGCGCAATACCGGCCCGGTCGGCGGCATCTCGCTCGAGCCCGGCGGCCAGTTCGAACTCTCGGGCGCCCCGCACGCCGATATCCACGCCGCCGCCGCGGAGCTCGATGCGCATCTCGCCGGCTGCCACGAGGTCGGTGGTCCGCTGAACATCCATTTCCTCGGCCTCGGCGTCACCCCGATCTGGGCCGTGGCTGACCTCAGGCGCATGCCCAAATCGCGCTATGGCATCATGACACCGTACATGGAAAAGGTCGGCACGCTCGGCACCTCGATGATGTACCGCTCGGCCACCGTGCAGGCGAACCTCGATTTCGCCGACGAAGCCGACATGGTCAAGAAGATGCGCGTCAGCCTCGCGCTGCAGCCTATCGTCACCGCGCTGTTTGCCAATTCGCCCTTCATCGACGGCAAGCCGTCGGGCTATCTGAGCTTCCGTTCGCACATCTGGCTCAACACCGATCGCGCCCGCACCGGCATGTTGCCCTTCGTCTTCGAGAGCGATTTCGGCTTCGACCGCTATGCCGAGCATGCCCTCGACGTGCCGATGTACTTCGTCATCCGCAACAAGCAGTACATCGACGTCGCCGGCGAAAGTTTTCGCGCGTTTATGAAAGGCGAGTTGCCGCAGCTGCCGGGTGAAAAACCCACCGTCAAGGATTGGGAGGATCACCTCTCGACCCTGTTCCCGGAAGTCCGCCTCAAGCAGTTCCTCGAAATGCGCGGCGCCGACATGGGTGACCGTGCTCACGTCCTGGCGTTGCCGGCCCTCTGGGTCGGGTTGCTCTACGACGACGCGGTGCTCGACGACGCCTGGCAGCTGGTCAAGGACTGGACCGCCGACGAGCGGCAGGCCCTCCGCGACGAGGTTCCCGGAACAGCGCTCCACACCCCGTTCCGCAAGGGCAAGGTCGCCGACATCGCCGCCGAAATCGTCTGGCTCGCCCGCCAGGCTCTGCTCGGCCGCGGCCTCGGCGAAGAGACTTACCTCGCCCCCCTCGAAGAAACCCTCGCGCTGAACAAGACGCCGGCCGAGCGCTGGCTCGACAAATACAACGGCGAATGGGCCGGCGACCTTAACCGCATCTTCGACGAAGCCGAGATCTGATGCGCCTCATCCTCGCCGCCCTCATGGGCCTTTGCCTCACCTCGGCGGCCCTCGCCGCCGACTGGCAATACGAGGATGGCGACGTCCCCATCGCCTATGCGGATAATGGCGCGGCCCAGTTCCAGTTCGCCTGCCGCGGCGGCGATCTGGCGATGGGCTTCTGGGTCCGCGCCCCGCAGCGCGCCGTGGCCGACGCCAAATCGCTGCACATTGCCATCGTGCCCGATCCGAAAGGCGCCGGCATCGCGTCGGGCGCCAGTTATGCGCAGGACATGCCGCTGATCCACAGCGACGGCAGCTCGGTGATCGTCCGCGGCCCCGTCGCCCGCCAATGGGCGAGGATCGCCCAGCGGGCCAAAAGCACCCTGCGCGTCGCCTATGTCCGCAAGAGCGACAGGCTCGAAATCTTCGGCGCCAACGACTTTGCCGCCACGGGCTCCGCCGCCGCCATCAAGCACGTCCTCGACCGCTGCGGCTGATCGACGAACTACTTCGTCTGCGCCGTTAGCGTCCGCGATCCCAGCCACGCCCCGAGCACTACCAGTACCACCGCCAGCAGCATCCCGATCCAGACGATCGGATTGCCGAACTGGCCGACGAACACGGCGCGCAACGCCTCCACGATGTGCTTGAACGGATTGAAGTTCGAGACGATTTGCAGCCATTGCGGCGCGAGATTCATCGGCAGCAGGATGCCCGACAGCAGCAGGATGGGCAGGGCCAGCGTATTGACCATCGGCGCCAGCGCATCCTCGCTCTTGGTGGCGATGCCGATGGCGTTGGAGATGAAGGAGAACGCCGCTCCAAGCAGCGCCACCAGCACCAGTCCGATGACCAGCGCTCCCGCCGGTACGCGCAGCCCCATGAAGAATGCCGCGCCCACCAGCACGATCGCCTGCACGGTGATCACCACCACGTCGCGCAGCGTCCGCCCGGCAATGATCGAGCTCCGCGCCGCCGGCGTCACCAGCTGCCTGTCGATCACCCCCGAGCGCCATTCGGCGATGATGCCGAAGCCGACGAACAGCCCGCCGAAAATGCCCAGCTGCACCAGCAGTCCCGGCACGAAGATCTGCCACGCATCGCCCATGCTCGACGCCGGCGCAATGTTCACCAGCAGCGGTCCGAACAGCGTCAGATAGAGGATCGGCTGCAGCAGCCCGATCAGCACCCATAGCGGCTGCCTGAGCGACAGCCGCATCGAACGCGCGAAGATGATCCACGTATCGCGAAAGAAGGTCATTCCAGTCTCCTCAATGGTGCCATCACTGCCCCCTCACCCGGCGCTGCGGGCCACCCTCTCCCAGAGGGGCGAGGGGACGACGAGCCGAGGCGTGAGCGAGCGCGGAAATCTCAGTCGGCGTCCCCTCGCCCCTCTGGGGAGAGGGTGCCGAGCGTAGCTCGGCGGGTGAGGGGCCGTCTGGCTCAGTCGTCGCCCTCAATCCCTCAAACTCCGCCCCGTCAGCGTCAAGAACACGTCGTCCAGCGTCGGCCGGTTCACATCCACCCCGATGGCGTCGATCCCGGCCCGCGTCAGCTCCGCCAGCAGCACCGGCAGCGCCCGACCGCCATCGGGCACGTGCAGCCACACGCGGTTGGCCTCGATCCCCGGTCTGTCGGCGCCCTCGAGCGCACCCGCGATCTCCGCCGCCCGCCGCGCATCTTCCTCATGCCGGAGCGTCAGGGTGATCGCATCGCCCGATACGCGCTTCTTGAGCTCGGCCGGCGTGCCCTCGGCGACGATCGTCCCCGCATCGATGATGAGGATGCGGTCGCTGAGCGAATCCGCCTCGTCCATGTAATGCGTGGTGAGGAACACCGTGGTGCCCAGCTTGTCGCGCAGCGACCGGATGTGCGTCCACAGGTTCGCCCGGCTCTGCGGATCGAGCCCGGTCGAAGGCTCGTCGAGAAACACCAGCGTCGGCTCATGGATCAGCCCCATGACGATATCGAGCCGCCGCCGCTGTCCGCCCGAGAGCGAGCCGCAGGCGCGGTCCCACACATCCGAGAGGTCGAGTGCAGCGAGCAGCTCCTTGCCGCGCTTCGTCGATGTCGTCTTGTCGATGCCGTAGAGCCGCGCATGCGAGACGATCTCTTCGCCCACCACCGCTTCGGGCGAGGTCGAGCCGGCCTGGCTCACATAGCCGATCTTGCGGCGCACCCCGACGGCGTCCTGCCGCAAATCGCTGCCCGCCACCGTGGCGCTGCCGCCGGTCGGCTCGAGCAGGGTGCACAGCATCTTGAGCGTCGTCGTCTTGCCCGCGCCGTTCGGTCCGAGAAAGCCGACGATCTCGCCCGCCTCCACCTTGAGGTCGATGCCACGCACCGCCTCGATCGTCTTGCCGCGCGCCTTGTAGGTGCGCTTGAGGCCCTGCGCCTCGATCATGGTCGCCATCGTGTGGTCCTCTCGAAACGTCGTTCGCCGGCTGCGAATGGGGCGGAAAGCCAAGGCTGGGGCATAGATCGTCATGCTTCCAGCCCCTTTCATACGCATTTGGTGGAAGGCCGGCCTGATCAGCCTTGCTCTCCCCAAAATCTCAATCTATAATTATCTTATGAGTAAAGATATTCATGCGTCAAGAGAAAGATCGCGCCTCGGCATGCTCGAGGACGTTGGCGATCTCAGTCGGCAGAACCAGGCGGCGAGCGACCTCTTCGACGAAAAGCTCAGCGCCTTCCTCGGCACCAACCGTACCGACGGGCGCTGCCTCGGCATCATCGAGCAGCACAAGACCATGTCGGCCGGCCAGCTCGCCAACGAGAGCGGCCTCACTACCGGCGCCGTCACCGCGGTGATCGACCGGCTCGAAGCCGCCGGCTATGTGCGTCGCACCCGCGACCCGCTCGACCGCCGCAAGATCTGGGTCGAATGCACCGACGAATTGCGGGCCATCGTCGGCGAGGTGTTCGGCTTCTACGACGTGATCGGCCCGGCGATGATGGCCTCGTTCGATGAGCGGCAACTCGCCGGCATCAACGCCTTCCTGCGCATCGGCACCCGCGTCAACGAAGCGATGGCCGCCGGCCTCGAGGAAAACGCCAAGCCGGGCGGCACCCCCGCCGATCGCGTCATCCAGGCCCAGCGCTTCGGCCGCGCCATGCGGGCAGGGGCCGCCCGTCTCGCCGCCGAACTGGCCGCACTGGCGCCGGCCCCGGACAAGGACTAGGCCGGCGTTCTACTGCCGAGCTTGCTCATCGCCGGACCCGACCGCGCCCGGTCCGCCGGCGGCGACCAGGGCGTACGCCACGGCAGCTCCGGCCAACCAAACCGCCGCCAGGCGTAATAGCTGAACCCGTCGGCGTCGATGTCGGTCATCTTCGCAAAGCCGCAGCTCAGCAAAAGCTGGCTGCTGGCGACGTTGCCCGTCTCGACCCCTGCGAACCACTCGCTGACGTCGGCAAACCGGGCATCGGCCATGCAAACACCGACGACCGTGCGGCCGATGCGTCGCCCGCGGAGGGCAGGGGCCATCACAATGGCGAAGGCAGCCCGCTTGTCCTCGCCGATCTCGACATCGACAAGCGCCGCAGGCAAGCCATCAACATACGCCAACAGATTGTAGCGGTTTGGCCCCGCCAGCCGCAGCCCTTCGAGCGCCCAACCCGGCCCGCCCAGCCAATGCCGTGTCTCGGCATCCTCGAACCACGGCTCGACGACCGGCAAATCGCCCGCAGTCAGCTCGCGCAGCGCGATCATCTATTCCGCCGCCACCGGCAGCGGATCGCGCACATCGAGATTGCCCATGCTGGTCGTGATGTGCCGCGCCAGCGCGTCAAAAATCCCGCCATAGGCGTGGCTCGCGCGCATCAGTGCGA
The DNA here is from genome assembly GCA_048498015.1 of Pseudomonadota bacterium. Lineage (GTDB taxonomy): Bacteria > Pseudomonadota > Alphaproteobacteria > Rhizobiales > Devosiaceae > Devosia_A. The sequence continues at coordinate 20,079 of JBEHYU010000036.1, read as the reverse complement.
TCTCGGCGTCGCGCAGGCGGGGCAGATTGCGGTCTTCGCTGATCGCCAGCATCCCCGGCTGCAGCGCGCTCTCGGGCAAGAAGCCAACCGCCAGGTCCGTTAGAACGGCGCTCGCAATGCCCAGCGCGTTGCACGAGGTGAACGACACGCGATAATCGCGGCCGATGCGCTCCAGCGCTTCCACCGCATTATCCTTCCAGCAGCAAGGCTGGCCGCCGGCGATCGGTAGCGGGTCCATGTTCAGCGCCTGGCCGCCCTGCGCCGCCACCCAGTACATCGGCTCGGTGCGGAACAGCTCGCCATATTCGTGGTTGGTGCCCTGCGTGAAGACGATGATGTCGTACTTGCCGCGCTTCATCCCCTCGAGCAGCGTCTGCGACGAACCGCAGGTCACGTCGATCATCACTTTCGGATGCGTCTTCTGGAAGCTCGACAGGATCACCGGCAGCAGCCGCACCGCATAATCGTCCGGCAGCCCGAAGCGGATCGCGCCCGACAGATCCTCGTCCGAGAACTGGTCCATGATCTCGGCATTGATCTTGAGCATCTTGCGCGAGCGCGCATAGAGCGCCTCGCCATGCTGCGTCAGCGCCACCGACCGGCCATCACGGGACAAAAGGGCATGGCCAAGCCGCTCCTCGAGCCGCTTGATCTGCATCGACACGGCCGACTGCGTCTTGTTCACCCGCCGCGCCGCCTCCGTGAAGCTGCCGCAATCGGCGATGGCGCAAAAGCTCTGCAACTGGTCGAGATCGAGAGGCACGGACACCGGAATCTCCATCACGGATTTTGATAGTCAGGATGAAATCTATTTGTTGGACGAATGGGTGTCCAGCCCCCTATGACCGCCTCATCGGCAGTTGACGATTGCCGAATCCCCGTTCGGCGCTCCCTGCCGGACCCTTTGAAATCTGGAGAAGACTATGGCGCTCGTGCTTTCGGGCGAGCGGTCAAGTGCCGCCGCCACTTCGATGAATCCCTTGCTCATGGTGGCGGCCTGGTTCGCGAAAACCCGCGTCCGGCGCGTGCAACATCTGGCGCTGACCAGTCTTCTCGACCTCGACGATCGCGGCCTCGCGGACCTCGGTATCGAGCGCGCCGACCTGTTCGATGCGATGCAGGCCGGCCACCGCCCGACCCGCTTCCTCACCGAACGCCGGGCCCGCCGCAGCTAACCCATTCCCTAGCGGATTGGCCGAGCCAGCCGTCTTCGGATCGATCGGTCCAGAGCGCAAAGAAGCAAGTTTCGAGTTTCCGGGCTGCGCGCCCGGAGGCCCGGATGGATGGGCTGGTGCCAGCCAGCCCTGTTTCCTGACAACTGCCGGGTCTTCGGACCCGGCTTTTTTGTTTCAGGAGCGTTTCCAGGAAAAGTGTCGTGCGGTTTTCCGGTTTGGAAACGCGACAGACAAACCTCAGGGCAGCTGCTTGAAGCCGTCGGCAAAGCCCTTGAGCGACACCGGAATGCCGATGCCTTCCTCCGGCGTCTTGAAGATCACGAAAATCGCCGATTTGCCGCTCGAAAGCTGCTGCAGCAGGGCATCGTCCATCACCACTTCGGCCACGCAGCCATTGGGCAGGCAGCGCACGAACGCCACGCGGCCCATGTCCTGGCCGTCGATGTTGAGCCCCAGCCCGTTGGGCAGCAGCACGCCGAGCGGCGCCAGCACGCGCAGCAGCCGGGCCTTCTGGTCCGCCGTCTTCAGCACGATGACGCTCAGCCCGACATTGGGCTGGTTCTCGGCAGTGACGTTCTGGATGATGGCGCATTGCTCGAAACTGGCGCCCGGCGGCGTGTCGCAGCTCATCTGCCAGTCGCCATAGGTCGCCTTCACGACGCCCTGGGCATGCGCCAGCGAGGGCAGGGCGCACAGCGCCGCCGCGAACAATAGCGCCACCGCACGGCTCGCAATCGAGGACATCACCTTGGAGCACACTCCCTACGCATTGACGCCGCACCCAGGGGGCAGCCGCCTGATTACCTGCGGCTTCGGCTGGTGTCCACCGCAACGCCCCATAAAGCTGGGACAATCAAGGCACCGCTGAGGCACGGTTTCGGCGGCTCTCAGCACATTTTGACGCACGAACGGGCTCTGTGGCGGAATTGCGTTGCTCTGCCCGATGTGGTTTAGGGTTGGCCCTATCGAACAAAGCGCTCCGAGGTTGAGTCGGGGCGGCGTTTTCTATGCCGCGCAATACGCCTCAACCCCGCTGTGCCAACCGGATGAACGGGATCCAAGGGGGTTATAGGTGGCCGGTCAGTTTCTCCGCTCTTTCGGGATCGCGCTGGGCGCCGCTGCGGCGTTCGTGCCGAGCCTGGCGCTCGCGACCGACACCGGCCAGCCGCGCCCCGGCGAGATTGGTCTGCAGGGCTCCGTCACCCCGATCATGGATTCCATCCATGCCTTCCACGACGGCATCCTGCTGTGGACCGCGATCCTGATCTCGGCGCTCGTCGCCGTCCTGCTGCTGATCGTCATCTTCCGCTTCAACGCCCGCGCCAATCCGGTGCCGGCGCGCTTCAGCCACAACACGCTGATCGAGGTGATCTGGACGGTGCTGCCGATCATCGTACTGGTGATCATCGCCATTCCGTCCTTCGCCGTGCTGACCGACCAGCTGACGATGCCCGACGGCACCCGCAAATATCTCGGCTCGAACATCTTCTCGTTCGGCTCGGTCGAGGTTCCGGCGCCCGGCCTTACCATCAAGGCCACCGGCAATCAGTGGTTCTGGACCTACAGCTACGTCGACCAGAACAAGAGCTTCGACTCCAACCTGCTGCCCGAGGTCGATCCCAAAGGCCAGGATCAGGACCGTCAGCACCTCAAGCCCAATGAGCCCCGGCTGCTGGCCGTCGACAACGACCTGATCGTGCCGGTCAACACCACCGTTCGCGTGCAGGTTACCGGCGCCGACGTGATCCACGCCTGGGCCGTGCCCGCCTTCGGCGTCATCATCGACGCCGTGCCCGGCCGCCTGAACGAGACCTGGTTCAACGCCCGCAAGGTCGGCGTGTATTACGGCCAGTGCCGCGAACTCTGCGGCAAGGACCACGCCTTCATGCCCATCGCCGTGCGCGTGGTGGAGCAGGATGTCTACGACGCCTGGATGAAGGCGCTGCAGGCCAGCGGCATCGACGCCGCCAACCAGACGCTGCCGCCGCTCACGGCGGAAGACACCACGATCGATACCAAGCCGGCCGCGTAAGCGCCGTTAGGGACAGACAAGGGAACGCCGAAAAATGGCTGACGTACACGCCCTCCAAGCCCACGATGCCCCGGCGCACGAAGCGCACGAGCATCACGGCCACCCCACCGGCTGGCGCCGTTATGTGTATTCGACGAACCATAAGGACATCGGCACGATGTACCTTATCTTCGCGCTGATCGCCGGCATCATCGGCACGCTCCTGTCGGGCATGATGCGTCTCGAGCTGCAGGAACCGGGCATTCAGATTTTCCACGGCCTCGCGGCCATGGTGTACGGCCTCAACCCGGCGGACTCGCTGGACGCCGGCAAGCACCTCTACAACGTGTTCACCACCGCCCACGCGCTGATCATGATCTTCTTCATGGTCATGCCCGCCATGATCGGCGGCTTCGCCAACTGGTTCGTGCCGCTGATGATCGGTGCGCCGGACATGGCGTTCCCGCGCATGAACAACATCTCGTTCTGGCTGCTCCCGCCGGCCATCCTGCTGCTTATCCTGTCGATGTTCGTGTCGTCGGGCGAAGTGGGCACCGGCGTCGGCGGCGGCTGGACCATCTATCCGCCGCTCTCGACCACCGGCCAGTCCGGTCCGGCGATGGATTTCGCCATCCTGTCGCTCCACCTCGCCGGTGCGAGCTCGATCCTGGGCGCCATCAACTTCATCACCACCATCTTCAACATGCGCGCGCCGGGCATGACGCTGCACAAGATGCCGCTGTTCCCCTGGGCCATCCTGGTGACGGCGTTCCTGCTGCTGCTCTCGCTCCCCGTGCTCGCCGGCGGCATCACCATGCTGCTGACCGACCGCAATTTCGGCACCGCCTTCTTCAAGCCCGACGAGGGCGGCGATCCGGTGCTGTTCCAGCATCTGTTCTGGTTCTTCGGCCACCCCGAAGTGTACATCCTGATCCTGCCCGGCTTCGGCATCGTCAGCCACATCGTGTCGACCTTCTCGCGCAAGCCGGTGTTCGGCTACATGGCGATGGTCTACGCCATGGTCGCCATCGGCGGCGTGGGCTTCATCGTGTGGGCGCACCACATGTACACCACCGGCCTCAGCCTCAACGTGCAGCGCTACTTCGTGGCCGCCACCATGGTGATCGCCGTGCCCACGGGCGTGAAGATCTTCTCGTGGATCGCCACCATGTGGGGCGGCTCCATCACCTTCCGTCCGCCCATGCTGTGGGCCATCGGCTTCATCTTCCTGTTCACCGTCGGCGGCGTGACCGGCGTGGTGCTGGCCAACGCCGGTGCCGACCGCGCGCTCCACGACACCTATTACGTGGTGGCGCATTTCCACTACGTGCTGTCGCTGGGCGCCGTGTTCGCCATCTTCGCGGCCTGGTACTACTGGTACCCCAAGATGTTCGGCATCCTCTATTCCGAGCGCCTGGCCACCTGGCACTTCTGGATCACCTTCATCGGCGTGAACCTGGTGTTCTTCCCGCAGCATTTCCTTGGCCTGTCGGGCATGCCGCGCCGCTACATCGACTACCCCGATGCGTTCGCCTTCTGGAACCGCGTCTCCTCCATCGGCTACTACGTGACCTTCGTCGGCCTGCTGGTCTTCCTGTACCTGCTGTTCGACTCGGCCCGTAAGCGCATCCCGGCCCCGGCCAATCCGTGGGGCGACGGTGCCACCACGCTCGAGTGGACCCTGCCGTCCCCGCCGCCCTTCCACCAGTTCGAGACGCTGCCGCGGATCGATGCCGGTACTGGCGGTCACTGAAGGTCCGGAGCATTGGCGTTCGTTGACGACAGCAAGGGTTACATCGCCGCCGGCGGCGGAGCGCGCGTAGAAGACTACTTCGCGCTCCTCAAGCCGCGGGTGATGTCGCTCGTCGTCTTCACCGCCATCATCGGCCTGCTGCTGGCGCCGGGTGGCATCAACCCCGTCGTCGCCGTCATCGCCATCCTCTGCATCGCGGTGGGTGCCGGCGGCTCGGGCGCTCTCAACATGTGGTACGACGCCGATATCGACGCGATCATGAGCCGCACGGCCAATCGCCCGATCCCGTCGGGCCGCGTCAGCAAGGGCGAAGCGCTGACGGTCGGACTCATCTGCTCGGGCTTTTCGGTCGGCATCCTCGGCCTCGCGACCAATTTCGCCGCCGCCGCGTTGCTCGCCTTCACCATCTTCTTCTACGCCGTCGTCTACACCATGTGGCTCAAGCGCTCGACGCCGCAGAACATCGTCATTGGCGGCGCCGCCGGCGCCTTCCCGCCGATGATCGGCTGGGCCGCCGTCACCGGCGATGTCACGCTGCCCTCGATCGTGCTGTTCGCCATCATCTTCCTGTGGACCCCGCCGCATTTCTGGGCCCTGGCGCTCTACAAGCAGGGCGACTACGGCGCCGCGGGCATCCCGATGATGCCCAACGTCGCCGGCGAGCGCTCGACCAAAGTCCAGATCCTCGTCTACGCGGTGATCCTCGTCGCCACCACGCTGCTGCCTGGCTTCATCGGCATGTCGCACGGCCTCTACACCGCCGTCGCCGCGCTCACCGGCATCTCGTTCATCTGGCTGGCGTTCCGCCTGTGGCGCAGCACCGACACGCTGCGCATGAAGAAGGTGGCGCGCTCGCTGTTCACCTATTCGCTGAGCTACCTGTTCATCATCTTCTTCGCGCTGCTGGTCGATCACTACGCCCACGCCGCCGGGTGGGTGTGATGAGCAGCCCCGACATCAATCCCATCGTCCAGCTCTCGCCCGAAGAGATGGAAGCGCGGCGCAAGCGGCAGCGCCGCAATTCGATCGCGCTCGGCCTGGTGCTCGCCGCACTGGTCCTGATTTTCTACGCTCTGACCATCGTCAAGATGGGCCCGAACGTCTTCACCCAGCGGGACCTCTGATGGCCAACGACGTTCTTCCTTCCGCGCCCCACCGCAGCAACCGCAATGTCGGCCTGGTGCTGCTGCTGGTTGCTGTCGGCATGGTAGGCGCCGCCTATGCGGCGGTGCCGCTCTACCAGCTCTTCTGCCAGGCCACCGGCTATGGCGGCACGACCCGTGTCGCGTCCGCCAACCTCAAGGGCGTCATTGCCCGTGACATGACGGTGCGCTTCGATTCCAACGTCGATGGCAGCCTGCCTTGGCGTGTCACTGCCGCCAAGCCGGTGACCGACAAGATCGGCAGCGTCGAGACGGTCGTATTCACCGCGCAGAACCTCTCGAACAAGGTCGTGACGGGCGAGGCCGCGTTCAACGTGACGCCGGAACTGGCAGGCTCCTATTTCAACAAGATCCAGTGCTTCTGCTTCACCCAGCAGACGCTGCAACCCGGTGAATCTGTTGAGATGCCGGTGACATTCTTCGTCGATCCGGATATCGACAAGAACAGCGATTTGAACACCGTCAGGGACATCACCCTGAGCTACACTTTCTACGCTTCGAAAACCAAGGGAAGCTGACCATGGCCACCGATACGGCGGGGCACGCCAAGCCGCACCACGACTACCACCTCGTCAACCCGAGCCCGTGGCCGGCCGTCGGGTCGCTGTCCGCCTTCATCATGGCGATCGGCGCCATCACCTACTTCAAGGCGCGCAAGGAAGAGGACCTGGTCCTGTTCGGCGTCAACCTGGTCGGCGCGGGTCCGTGGATCCTGCTGATCGGCGCGGCGGGCGTGCTCTACACGATGTACGCCTGGTGGTCCGACGTCGTGCATGAGGGCCAGCACGGCGACCACACGCCGGTGGTCCGCATGCATCACCGCTACGGCATGATGCTGTTCATCGCCTCCGAGATCATGTTCTTCGTGGCCTGGTTCTGGGCCTATTTCGACCAGTTCTTCCGCCACGGCGATACCGAACAGTATGCGCGCGTCGAGTTCATGGGCACACAGTGGCCGCCGCATGGCGTCGAGCTGTTCGACCCCTTCCATCTGCCGCTGTTCAACACCCTGCTGCTGCTGACTTCGGGAACCACCGTCACCTGGGCGCACCACGCGCTGATCCACGGCGACAAGAAGGGCCTGCGCTGGGGCCTGGCGCTCACCATCGTGCTGGGCGCGCTGTTCACCTGCGTGCAGGCGCTGGAATATTCGCGTGCCGGCTTCCCCTATTCGGGCAACATCTACGGCGCCACCTTCTTCATGGCGACCGGCTTCCATGGCTTCCACGTGATCATCGGCACGATCTTCCTGATCGTCTGCCTGTTCCGCGCCAACGCCGACCAGTTCACCCCGCGCCACCACCTCGGCTTCGAATTCGCCGCCTGGTACTGGCACTTCGTCGACGTGGTCTGGCTGTTCCTCTTCGCCTCGATCTACGTCTGGGGCAGCTGGGGCATCCCGCACGCCGGCTAGAGCCGGGCACCGCGGTTTTCGATCCAGGGCGCGGAGCAATCCGCGCCCTTTGCTTTTGCAGTCGGGAATCCCTCCCCTTGACGGGGGAGGTAGCGAATCTTGGCCGAAGGCCTGGCGCAGCTAGGTGGGGGTGCGACGCACGCTCAAATACCGACTGCCCTCGCATTCTGGTTTCGCGAGGGCGAAGCACCGCCCGCGACGCCGAACCGCATGCCGCTCCCTACCGCCCCCGCCGCCACAAGCGTATACGTCCCCGCATGGCCGACAGTCTCGTCTCTCCCTTCGCCGCGGGCTTAGCCTGCAAGTGTCCGCGCTGCGGCGAGGGCGATCTGTTCTCGGGCTTCCTCAAGGTGGCGCCCCGCTGCGAGAGCTGCGACCTCGATTTCAAGTTCGCCGAAAGCGGCGACGGGCCGGCGGTGTTCGTCATCTTCGCGGTCGCCCCGATCGTCATGCTCCTCGCCTTCATCGTCGAAGCGCTGTTCCACCCGGCGCCCTGGATGCACCTGGTGCTGTGGATCCCCACCATCATCGTGCTGTCGCTGCTTTTCCTCCGCCCGTTCAAGGCGACCATGATCGCCCTGCAATACCAGCGCGGGGCAGCGCAGTGAGCGTCAGCGCCGCTCCGGTCCGCCGCCCGCTCGGCTTCGGCTTCTGGAGCTTCATCGCCTTCATGCTGGCCCTGACGGCGCTATTCATCGGTCTGGGCGTCTGGCAGGTCGAGCGGCTGAGCTGGAAAGAGGGGCTGATCGCCGAGGTCGATGCCCGCCTCACCCAGCCGCCCGAGCAACTGCCGGCGGTCGATCTGTGGTCGGCGCTTTCGCCCGATCTCTACGAGTTCCATCCGGTGACCACCACCGGCCACTATCTCAACGACAAGGCCGTGCTGGTCTTCACCAGCCTCAGCGACGCCAAAGGCAAGTTCGACGGTCCCGGCTATTGGCTGATGACGCCGTTCGCCGTCGACAGCGGCGGCACCGTCTTCGTCAACCGTGGCTTCGTCCCGCAGGCCAACGCACCGGCTTTCCTCGACGGCAAGGGCGGCCCCGAGGGCCCACAGACCCTCACTGGCGTCGCCCTCGCGCCGGAAGAGCCCGGCTCGTTCACCCCCGGGCCCGACAAGCCCCACCGCATCGAATGGCTGCGCGACCCTGCGCGCCTCGCTGCCCTCGCGGGCGTGGACGGCCCCGTCCTCGGCCTCACCATCGACGCCCCCGCCGGCGAGCCCGGCGCCCTGCCGCAGGGCGGCGAAACCGTCGTCGATTTCCCCAACAACCACCTCGGCTACGCCTACACCTGGTTCGGTTTCGCGATTTTGACGCCGTGTTTGCTGGTGTTCTGGATCTGGCGGCAGCTCCGGCCGAAGGCGTAGGGCCAAGATGCGGCGTTCGGTGCGTGGGGCCCCCCACCCACCGGCTGCGCCGGAGGGAGAGTGCTGACTTCGCCTCTTCAACGGAACTACCAGTCGGTTCTCCCTCCCCCTTGCGGGGAGGGGGGACCATGCAAAGCATGGTGGGTGGGGGTAGCCACGGGAGTGGAGCCAGCAGTCGGCCCCGCCGGCCCAAATTCCTTGCCCCCACCCCATCCTTTCACTAAGTTCCGCCAACTTTGATTGGGGCATCGCCTGATGCAATTCGTTTCGACCCGCGGCGAAGCGCCAACTCTTGGCTTCTCCGACGCGGTGCTCTCCGGCCTCGCCAGCGATGGCGGCCTGTACCTGCCGGAGAGCTGGCCACAGATTTCCCCCGCCGAGATCGCGGGCTTCGCCAGAAAACCCTACGCGGACGTCGCCTACGCGGTCATTTCCCGCTTCACCGGCGACGAGATCCCGGCCGCCACCCTCAGATCGATCATCGACGCCGCCTACGCCACCTTCCGCCACCCCTCGGTGACGCCGCTGGTCGAGATCGCCCCCGGCCGCTTCGTGCTGGAGCTGTTCCACGGCCCCACGCTCGCCTTCAAGGACGTGGCGATGCAGTTCCTCGCCCGCGTCATGGACCACATCCTCGCCGAGCGCGGCGCCCGCGCCACCATCGTCGGCGCGACCTCCGGCGATACCGGCTCGGCCGCCATCGAGGCTTTTCGCGGCCGCGATACGACGGACATCTTCATCCTCCACCCCGAGGGCCGCACCTCGGAAGTGCAGCGCCGGCAGATGACCACCGTCGCCGACGCCAACGTCCACAACATCGCGCTCGAAGGCACCTTCGACGACTGCCAGTCCATCGTGAAGGGCCTGTTCCGCAACGCGCCGTTCCGCGACAGCGTCAAGCTCAGCGGCGTCAACTCCATCAACTGGGGCCGCATCGTCGCGCAGATCGTCTACTACTTCACCGCTGCCGTCTCGCTGGGCGCCCCGCAGCGTGCCGTGAACTTCGTCGTCCCCACGGGCAATTTCGGCGACATCTTCGCCGGCTATGCGGCCAGGCGCATGGGCCTGCCCATCGCCAATCTGGTGATCGCCACCAACTCCAACGACATCCTGGCGCGCACGCTCGAGACCGGCGCCTACGAGACCGGCGTGGTCGTCCCCACCATCAGTCCCTCGATGGACATCCAGGTCTCGTCCAATTTCGAGCGCCTGCTGTTCGAGGCGCTCGATCGCGACGCCGGCGCCCTGAAGCGCCTGATGAACGGTCTGCAGCAATCGGGCCACTTCACCATCCCGCCCGCGGCCATCGCGGCCATCCGCGAGAGCTTTGCCGCCGGCCGCACCAGCGAGGCCGACACCGCCGCGACCATCACGCAGGTCTGGCGCGACGCCGGCTACCTGCTCGATCCGCATACCGCCGTCGGCGTCCATGTCGCGCAGCAGCTCGACCTTGGCAGCGCCCCGGTCATCTGCCTTGCCACCGCGCATCCGGCGAAATTCCCGGCCGCGGTGGAAGCCGCGACGGGCATTGAACCGCCTTTGCCGGCGTGGTTGTCTGATCTTTATGAACGGGCCGAGCGCTACGATGTGCTGGCCAACGACCAGGGCGCCATCGAAGCCTTCATCGGCGCGCGCTCCCGGGCCCGAAGGAGTTGAAGTGAGCGTGCGGACGACGACCCTCGACAACGGCATGACCGTCATCACCGACGACATGCCGCATCTCGAAAGCGCTTCCCTCGGCATCTGGGTCAAGGCCGGCTCGCGCAGCGAGCGCGAGGACGAGCACGGCATCTCGCATGTGCTCGAACACATGGCCTTCAAGGGCACAAAATCCCGTTCGGCCCTGCAGATCGCTTCCGCCATCGAGGACGTCGGCGGCGACCTCAATGCCGCGACCTCCGTCGAGCACACCGGCTATTTCGCCCGCGTCCTCAAGGAAGATGTGCCGCTGGCCGGCGACATCCTCGCCGACATCCTCCAGAACTCGCTGTTCGAGCAGCATGAGCTCGACCGCGAGCAGCAGGTCATCGTCCAGGAGATCGGCGCGGCCCGCGACAATCCCGACGATCACGTGTTCGACCTGTTCCAGCAGGCCGCCTATCCGGACCAGCCGATCGGCCGCACCATCCTCGGCACGGTGGATTCGGTGAAGAGCTTCTCGCCCGCCACCATCCGCGACTACATGGTCCGCAACTATGTCGGCGACCAGATGGTCGTCTGCGCCGCCGGCAATGTCGATCACGACGCGCTCGTCGATATCGCCAACAATCGCTTCCACGACCTGCGCCGCGACGGTGCGCCGGTGCCCGAGAAGGCGCACTATGTCGGCGGCGAGCAGCGGCTGATGTCCGATCACGAACAGGCCCATATCGTGCTCGGCTTCGAGGGCAGGGCCTACAATTCCGACGGCTTCTACGCCGCGCAGATTCTCGCCTCGATCCTGGGCGGCGGCATGTCCTCGCGACTCTTCCAGGAAGTGCGCGAGAAGCGCGGCCTCTGCTATTCGGTCTACGCCTTCCATTGGGCCTTTGCCGATAGCGGCATCTTCGGCGTCGCCGCCTCGACCGGCGAAGAGGAAGTGACCGATCTCGTCCCGGTCGTGCTCGACGAGCTGCTCAAGGCCACCGAGACCATCTCCGACGACGAGGTCATCCGCGTCCGCAACCAGATTCGCGCCGGCCTGCTGATGTCGCTCGAGAGCCCGTCCTCGCGCGCCGGCCAGCTCGCCCGCCAGCAGATCCTGTGGGGCCGCACCATCCCGCTGCACGAGACCGTCGAGCGCATCAACCGCATCACCGCCGACCGCGTGAAGCAGATCGCTCGCCAGATTCTCGACAAGGGCAACGTTTCGGTTGCCGGCATCGGACCGGTGGCCAAGCTGCCCGGCTACGACGCCATCACGGCGCACCTCAAGAACTAGCCCGCATGGTGATGCTCAACTGGTTCGCCCCGGACCCCACGCCCGTCCTGCAAGGGGCGCGGGTGGTGTTGCGTCCGCCGCGCGCCCGCGACTACGAAGCCTGGCGCGCTTTGCGCAAGAAGAGCCGCGAGTTCCTCAAACCCTTCGAACCGCGCTGGACCGAGGCCGATCTCAACCGCCAGGCCTTCGGCGCCCGGTTGTGGCGCGGCCGCAGCGAGGCCCGCAAGGGCACCGATTTCTCCTTCCTGATCTTCGAGAAGCAGGGCAGGGCCGAAGTGCTGGTGGGCGGGCTCACCATCTCCAATATCCGCCGCCGCGCCGCCCAATACGCCAATCTTGGCTACTGGATGGGCGAGGAATATGCCGGCCGCGGGCTGATGAGCGAAGCGGTCGGCGTCATGCTGCCCTTTTTCTTCGACGGGCTGGGCCTCCACCGCCTGCAGGCGGCGTTTCTGCCCCACAACATGGCCAGCCGCCGTGTCCTTGAAAAAAACGGATTCAAGGAAGAGGGCTTCGCCGAGAACTATCTGCAGATCGACGGCAAATGGGCTGACCATGTGCTGTTTGCCTTGACCCGCGAGCGCTGGGACGCCCGCATCCGCATCGCCGGGCGCTGAATGCTTGTCGCAAGGGGGAAACCCCGATACCTAGAGGCCCGGTCAGTTTTCGCGGGCAGGATCACCATTCGTCTGATGCGCCAATTCCTCGCCTTCGCGATGGCATGTTTCGTCGCTCTGGCCTCGATTGCGCCCGCCGCCGCCTTCGACGTGGTGACCGCCCCCGAAGACATCAACGCCGTCAACCTCACCTCGGCCGTCGATACGGTCGCCGGCACCAATGGCAAGGTCCAGCTTTCGACCGCCGCCGGTGAAGACGGCATCATCCGCCGCATCGAGGTGCTGGCGAGCCAGAACGGCGCCAATCCGAACTGGGCCCTGTTTGCGCTCAAGAACGATTCCGACGTCCAGATCGACCGCCTGCTGGTCGCCCCCTTCTTCCGCCTGCCGGGTTCCGGCGTGTTCCGTCCCGACCTTGGCGCCGAGCGCATCGCGGCGCTGACCCCCAGCGCCGGCATCCGCCCGGTCCGCCTGACCGACCGCGAGGCCGACGTCTTCGAGGTCACGCTCGACCCCGGCGCCACCGTTACCTTCGTTGCCGAACTCAGCGGCGGCACGCTGCCCGAGCTCTACCTCTGGAAGCCCGACGCCTACCGCGACTACGTCAACTCCTTCACGCTGTTCCGCGGCGTGGTGCTCGGCGTCGCGGCACTCGCCGCGGTGTTCCTCACCATCATGTTCGTGGTGCGCGGCAAGGGCATCTTTCCGGCGACGGCCGCCTTCTCCTGGGCCGTGCTGGTCTACCTGCTGGTGGATTTCGGCGTCTTCGGTCCATTGCTGGGCCTGTCGAACGGCTCGACCGCGCCCTTCCGCGCCGCCTCCGAGGCGGGCATCGCCACGACTCTGTTCGCATTCCTGTTCATCTATCTCAACCTCCATCGCTGGCATCTGCGCTTCGTCACGCTGGCGCTCGCGCTGGTAGTGGTGTTCCTCGCACTGTTCGGCTTCGCCTTCCTGCAACCGGCTGTCGCCGCGACCATCGCGCGCCTCGTGCTGGCGCTGCTTGGGCTCACCGGCTTCTTCCTGATCCTGCTGCTGGCGCTGCGCGGCTACGACCGCGCCGTGCTGCTGGTGCCGACCTGGGTCATCTATATCGCCTGGCTGTTCTATGGCTGGCTGGTGATCACCGGCCAGGTCTCCAACGACGTGGCGCAGCCCGCCGTCGCCGGCGGCCTCGTGCTCATCGTCATGCTGCTCGGCTTCACTTCGGTGCAGCACGCCTTCTCGGAAGGGCAGGTGAGTATCGGCACGCTCAGCGAGGTCGAGCGCCGCGCGCTCGCGCTCACCGGCTCGGGCGATTTCGTCTTCGACTGGAACATCGAGCGCGACCGCGTCAGCGTCTCCGACGAACTCTCGGTGCGCCTCGGCGAGCGCCGCGGCGCTTTGCGCGGCGCCATCAAGCGCTGGCTCGACCGCATCCACCCCGACGATCGCGATCGATTTAGAACGGCGTTCGACACGCTGGTCGAGCTGCGCCGCGGCAAGGTCTCGACCGACATCCGCCTGTCGACCCATGACGGCAACCACCGCACCTTCCGCATGCGCGTCAAGCCGGTGCTCGGCGGCGACGGCCAGGTCAACCGCATCGTCGGCACGCTGCAGGACGTCAACGAGGATCGCTCGAGCCGCGACCGCCTGCTGCACGACGCCGTGCATGACAGTCTCACCGGCCTGCCCAACAAGCAGCTCTTCCTCGATCGGCTCGAGCGCGCGCTGACCCGCGCCAAGCTGCCCAACGGCATCAAGCCGGCAGTCTTCCTCATCGACATCGATCGCTTCATGGAACTCGAGGAGCGCGTCGGCCACTCCGCCGCCGATTCCGTGCTGCTCGCCATCTCACGCCGCGTCGCCCGCGTCATGCGGCCGCTCGACACCGTGGCGCGCCTGTCGGGCGACCAGTTCGCTGTGATCCTTGGCTCCGAGGCCGCGGCCGGCAAGATCGCCGAAACCGCCGAGCAGATTCGCAAAGCCCTGAAGTCGCCCTTCAACTTCGGCGAGCGCGATCTGTCGCTCACTGCCTCGATCGGCGTCACCATCTATGACGGCAACCCGGCCACCGCCGACGACGTGCTGCGCGACGCCGAGCTCGCGATGTACTACGCCAAGCGCCTCGGTGGCGACCGCATCGAAGCCTACCGCGCCTCCGCCCGCTCCATCGCGGCCTATACGCGCGCCTCGGAAGAAGACCTCGATCGCGGCCTGCGCCACGGCGAGCTCGAAGTGCATTTCCAGCCGATCATGGATATCCATTCCGGCGAGATCGCCGGCGCCGAAGCCCTGATGCGCTGGAACCACCCGCAGCGCGGCATCGTGGCGCCCGAGGAATTCGTGCCGCTCGCCGAGCGGACCGGCATGATCGAGCGCCTCGGCCGCCTCGCCTTCGAGCAGGCCGCCGGCCAGACCCGCGACTGGCTGCGGACACTGCCGGTGCCCGAGGAATTCTTCGTCTCGGTCAATCTCTCGCCCAGCCAGCTGCAGACCGAAACGCTGCTCGCCGACATGCGCGCTCTGGTCAACGAGAACCGCCAGGTCGCCGGCCACCTCAAGCTCGAGATCACCGAAGGCCAGGTGATGGCCAACCCCGAGCACTCGGCCTACATGCTCTCGGCCCTCAAATCGCTCGGCCTGCGCCTCGCCCTCGACGATTTCGGCACCGGCCACTCCTCGCTGAGCTACCTCCACCGCTTCCCGGTAGACACCATCAAGATCCCGGCGCCCTTCGTGCAGCTGGGTGACGACAGCGGCCTGTCGCACACCCAGGTCCCGATCATCCGCTCCATCGTCGCGCTCGCCACCGAGCTCGACCTCACCGTGATCGCCGAGGGCGTCGAGACGCTCGAAGAGATCGAGCGCCTGCAGCAGCTCAACTGCCAGTACGCCCAGGGCTTCGCCTTCGGCGCCGCCATGACCGGCGCCGATTTCGGCAAGCGGTTAGCAGCGCAGCTGGGCCGCTAGTCCAGATTACGCGTGCCCGGCCGCGCCGCTCAGCGTCGCCCGGGTAATCCCCAGTTGGCTCAGCGCCAGGTCGTAGCGCTCGCCCAGCGCCGTGCCGAACAGCAGCGAGCGTGAAAACGGCACCGTCAACCAGCCATTGAGCGACAACTCGTTCTCGAGTTGCCCCGGCGCCCAGCCGCAATAGCCCAGCGCGAACACCGCCTCGGCCGGGCTGTCCTTGAACGCCATCGCCTTGAGGATGTCGAGCGTCGCGGTCAGGCAGATCTCGTCGTTGACGACATAGGAATTGCCCTCGCGGAAATAATCGGGCGAATGCAGCACGAAGCCACGCCCGCGCTGTACCGGTCCGCCACGCAGCACCTCGCGGTCGCGCACCGTGGAGGGCAGGCGGATCAGCTCGTCCTTTTCGCCCAAATTCAGCTCTTCGAGGATGTCGGCGAAGCGCATGTCTTCGACCGGCCGGTTGACCACCAGCCCCATGGCGCCCTCTTCGCCATGCCCGACGATGTAGATCACCGTCTCGCGGAAGCGCTCGTCGCCCATGCCGGGCATCGCCACCAGAAACTGACCCCTGAGGGAAATCATCGAACTCGTCTCCATCCGCCAATCTACTCCACATCGGCGTGGCGGCAATATGCCGGTCACGAAGGGCTGATCCGTTGTGCCTTCTCTGTTGACGCTTTCGCGTGTATCGCAGGCGCCGATGCTCAAGCCGCTGGTCCTCATTGCTCTGACGTTCGCCGCCACGCCCGCCTTGGCTGCCGCGACGCCGTGGCAGGACCTGGCGCCCGGCGCCCGCGCCCGCCTCATTTCCGACGACGCGATCGCCGGCGGCCGTACGCGGCTCGGCCTCGAGCTCGATATGCCCGCCGACACCAAGACCTATTGGCGCATTCCCGGCGAGACTGGCATCCCGGCGCAGTTCGATTTCGCCGGTTCCACCGGCCTCAGCGATCCGGCCATCCAGTGGCCCTATCCGCAGATCGACGACTCCGACGGCTTTCGCGACTACGTCTATCGCGGCCATGTCGTGCTGCCGGTGAGCTTCGCCGCATCCAGCGACACGGCCACGCTCAACGCCGCCATCATGCTCGGCGTCTGCTCCGACATCTGCGTGCCGGCCCAGGTGAAGTTCACTCTGCCGCTGAACCTTGGCGAAGCCGATTCCGGCCAGTCCATCCGCCTCGATCAGGCGCAGAGCGCGCTGCCCATCGACTGGGACCAGCCGCAGCCCCCTTTCGGCGCCATCACCGCCACACCGGACGGGATCGACCTCGCCGGCCTCGACCCCGCCATCGACCCGCAAAGCCTCATCGCCGATGTCGGCGACCCGGCCATCCTCTTCGCGGCGCCGCAAAAAAGCCCCGATGGAGCGTCATGGGCCTTGAAACTGCTCGGGGAAACCGGAGCAGGGGGCCTGGCCGGGCGGAGCCTGCAATTGACATTCATGACCCCGCGGGGTCCCTACGCGGTCACCCGCACCATCGCCGCCTCGCCCTGAGCGGCCGCAACAATCGGACCTGAATCGATGATCAAAGCCGGCGACAAGCTGCCGTCAGTTCCCGTCAAACTCGTCGATAACGCCGGCGTGACCGACACCGACACCACCGCCATCCTCGGCCAGGGCCTCGTCGTCCTGTTCGCCGTCCCCGGCGCCTTCACGCCCACCTGTGACACCTCGCATCTGCCCGGCTTCGTCGCCAATGCGGGCAAGCTCAAGGCCGCCGGCGTCACGCGCATCGTCTGCGCCACCCCCAACGACCAGCACGTCACCAAGGCCTGGGCCGAGCGCAGCGAAGCCCTCGACAAGGTCGATTTCATCGCCGATCCGGCGGTCCAGTTCGGCGAAGCCATGGGCCTCGCCAAGGATTTTCCGTCGCTGGGCGGCCAGCGCTACGCCCGTTTCGCCATGATTATCCGCGACGGCGTGGTCGACCGGCTCTTCGTTCAGGATGTCGCGGGCGTGACGGTCAGCGGCGCGCCTGCTATTCTGCTCGCCCTGCAAGGGGCAGATGCGTAAAATGCGAGTAAACCGGTTGGACGGGCGAGCCCTCTCCGGGATCGATCGTACAGAGCGTGAGGAAGTCGGGGGATTTGGCGTGAGTTCAGCATCCGTGTACGGGCGTGTGGCCCTTGTCGCCGGCCTCGGCCTGCTGCTTTCGGCTTGCTCGATGGGCGGCATGTTCGGCGGCGGCACTCCCGGCGCGGCCCAGTCGGCCGCCACCCAGCAGCTGCAGAATGCCACCGCGACCCCCGAGGAGATCGCCGCCGCGAGCCCGGCGCTTCCCGCCATCGCCACCGAATGCCCGCCGATCAAGGTCCGCGCCGGCGCCGAGGCGCTATATTATTACGGCAACGGCGCCGTCGGTAACCCCAAGGACCTGCAGTACCAGGCCGTTATCGACAAGCAGTCGCGCAATTGCGTCGTTTCCAACGGCCTGATCACGGTCAAGATGGGCGTCGTTGGCCGCCTGATGCTCGGCCCCAACGGCAATCAGCAGAACGTCAACCTGCCGCTGCGCTTCGCCGTCGAGCGCGACAGCACGCCGCTCTTTTCCGAGCTCTACCAGATCCCGGTCGCCGTCACGCCGCCGGCCCAGTCCAACGACTTCGTCAAGGTCGTCGACAACGTCCAGATCCCGTACGTCACTGGTGACGACATCACGATCTGGGTCGGCTTCGACACGGCCGCCAAGAAGTCCTGAGTCAAGAACTCCTGAGTAATGCCGCCGCCCGATTGACTCCGGCGGCGCGATCCTCTCATCTGCCAGCACTGCGGGAGACATCCTGCCGGACCACCGGCAGGAGGCCGAAGGAGCAACCGCCCCGGAAACTCTCAGGCACCAGGGACCGCAGCAGACTGACACTCTGGAAAGCAGGCGCCAGGGCGAGCCCCGAAAAGTTGCAGACTTTTCGGACAAGGCGAACCCCAGCAAACAGCCTCACCGAAGGAGCAACCGGAGCATAGGCTCTCCGGGAAATCTCTCAGGTTAGCGGACAGAGGGGGCACGGCGCGCGATGCAAGTCGCGGGCATTCGTGCAATCGACCCCGGTGAGCCGCATGGCAGAGTCAGAACTCCTCAAGACCGTCGTCCTCAACGACCAGCACGTCGCGCTCGGCGGCCGCATGGTGCCCTTCTCCGGCTATTCGCTGCCCGTGCAATATCCCACCGGCATCATGGCCGAGCACAAATGGACCCGCGAGCACGCCGGCCTGTTCGACGTCTCGCATATGGGCCCGAGCTTCGTGCTGATCGACGGCACGCCCGCTAGCCCCGATGCCGGCCACGCCGCAATCGCCGCGCTCATCGAGCCGCTCGTCTCGGGCGACATCGCCGGCCTCAAGCCCGGCCAGCTCCGCTACACCCTGCTGCTCAACGAAGAAGGCGGCACGCGCGACGATCTGATGATCGGCCGTTCGCCCCGGTTCGGCGGCTCGCTCTACGTCATCGTCAACGCCGGCACCAAGGATGCCGACTGGCGCCACATCGAAGCCCGTCTCGGCGATCGCGCCAAGCTGACCCGCGCCGACGACGGCGCGCTGCTGGCGTTGCAGGGCCCCGAGGCGGTCGCGGTGCTCGGCGCCATCCTCCCCGGCGTCGCCGACCTCGCTTTCATGCATTACGGCCCGTTCGAGTGGAACGGCACTCGCCTCGTCGTCTCGCGCTCCGGCTACACCGGCGAGGACGGCTTCGAGATCCTCTGCGACAAGTCGCACGCCGCGGCGCTCTGGGCGGCGCTCACCGCCGACGCCCGTGTGAAGCCCATCGGCCTCGGCGCCCGTGACAGCCTCCGCCTCGAGGCCGGCCTGCCGCTCTACGGCCACGACCTCGACGACACGGTCTCGCCCATCGAGGCCGGCCTGAACTTCGCCGTCAGCAAGCGCCGCCGCGAAGCCAGGGACTTTCCCGGCGCCGGCCGCATCCTCACCGAGCTCTCGGGCGAGCTGACGCGGCTGCGCGTCGGGCTGTTCGTCGAGGGCGCTCCGGCGCGCGAGAACACCACCATCTTCGACATGCACGGCAAGGGCGTCGGCCGCATCACCTCGGGCGGCTTCTCGCCCTCGCTCAACCGCGCCATCGCGCTGGGCTTCGTCACCCCCGGCCACACCGCGCCTGGAACGGCGCTCCAGGTCGAGGTGCGCGGCAGGCTGCAGCCCGCCACTGTCACCACGCTTCCCTTTGTCCCTCACCGCTACGTCCGGAAGGCCACCGCATGACCACCAGATACACCCAAGATCACGAATATATCCGCGTCGATGGCACCACCGGCACCGTGGGCATCACCAATTACGCGCAGGACCAGCTCGGCGACATCGTCTTCGTCGAGCTGCCCAGCGTCGGCCAGAAGCTCAAGAAGGGCGACGAAGCCGCCGTCGTCGAATCGGTGAAGGCCGCCTCCGAAATCTACTCGCCGGCCTCCGGCACCGTGCTCGAAGTGAACCTCGCGCTCGCCGCCGAGCCCGGCCTCATCAACTCCAACCCCGACACCGACGGCTGGATCTACAAGCTGAAACTCGATTCCACCGCCGAGCTCGACAGCCTGATGGACGACGCCGCCTACGCGAAACACACGGCTTAGATCAGTTCCAACGGCCGAGGCCCCCTCATCCGGCCTTCGGCCACCTTCTCCCCCATGGGGAGAAGGCCGACACACGACCTTCTCGGCTCGATTGCCTTCTCCCCATGGGGGAGAAGGTGCC
>JBEHYU010000035.1:0-41274 GCA_048498015.1 Pseudomonadota bacterium | reverse complement strand
GGTGCCGTGCTCGCGCATGATATGGTCCTGTCCCGGCGTCAGGATCTTGCGCCACTCGGCGTCGGTGCGGGTGACGGGATAGGTCATCTGGTCCATGAAGGCCTCCAATCTTGCTGGCCGATATATAGGCATTCCCGCGGTGGATTGCTTCCACGTTATGTCAAGGCTGAGTGAACGGTGCGTGCAAGGGTACGGCCGGGCGATGGGCTGCCCGGCCGTACCGGGGCGGTTCAGAGGATGAAATCGCCGGCCACGAGATGGGAGACGTGGTCGAGGACGATGGTGAAGTCGGCCCTGCCGTCGCCGTTCACGTCGCCCGAGACCAGGGCGTTGCCGGCGCTGTTGACGCTGTAGTGCAGATCGCCGGCATGGTGGGTGAAGGCGCCCTTGGCGAGGAAGTGGAAGGCGTCGTTGCCGGAATGGTTGGATTTGGCGTCGATCTTGCTCAAATCGATGCGGTCGGCTTCCGAATGGGTGAAATCGAGGATGTGGTCCTCGGTGGAGCTGGTCGTGCCGCTGTCGGTCTTGCTGGTGAAGATGAAATGGTCGGCGTCAAAGCCGCCGGTGAGCTTGTCGGCACCGGCGCCGCCGGTCAGCGAGTCGAGGCCGTCATCGCCATCGAGCGAGTCCTTGCCGGCATTGCCGGTGAGGCGGTCGTCGCCGAGGTCGCCGATGATGCTGTCGTTGCCGGCGCTGCCGAGCACCGTATCGTTGCCATCGCCGACTTCGATCTCGCCCTTCATGGTGCCGGCGCTCGTATCGAAGAGGTCGTTGCCCTCGGCCATGTAGACGCGGCCGTTGATGGTGCCGGTGTTGATGACAGTGTCATCGCCGATGCCCATGGCGGTGTAGGCGCCACCACCGCCGTTCATGCCGTCGATCAGGCCATGGTTGATGACGAGAGAGGTCTCGCTCGCCACGGCGTGCTGGATGAAGATCGCCTTGCCGAAGGTTGTCGACACGACACCGTTGTTGATCAGCTCGTTGTTGGTGCCGCCAAAGAGGTGCACGCCGGTGCTGGCCCCGGTAATGCGTCCGTAGTTCTCGATGACGTTGTAGCTGCCGATGGCCGCCACCGCGGAATCGCTGCCCCAGGCGTAGCCGGTCATACCGACCACGAGGTGGTTGGCGTCGCCCTGGAACAGCACACCGGCGACGCCGGCAGCCTGGCCTTCCAGATCGACCTGATCATCGCTGCCGCCGATGAGGGCCGAGGCGCCGTTTGAGCTGAGGAGGATGCCGTTGGCGATGTAGGCGTCACCCCAGGAGCCGATATCCAGCGCATTGCCGGCGTCGGAATGGAGATTGTAGTAGGGAACGAAAGTCGTGGGCATTGCAGGTGGTCCTTGAGTTGAATGAGCGACGCCGCGCACGCTCAAGGCCTGCCGTTCGGTCGTGCGACGATGTTGGGGAGGCCCGCCGGGGAGGAGCGGCGGGCAGGGGATCAGATGGTGTGCGACTGCATGGTGTTAGTCAGGTCTCTTACAGGCGCCCACCCGTTGGCGGCGCATAGACCATTGCAGCGCTGAATGTCCGCTGAACAGGGTCGATAGCCGCCGTCCATTCGCGAGCGGGCGAGCAGAATACGGTTCTACAAGGCCGCGGCCGAAACGAAAACGCCGCCCCGAAGGGCGGCGTCGTCAGGCAGGAGGAGGGCTGCGGTCAGTGCAGCGTAATGACGCCGAAGCCGTTGCCGCTGTCGTCGTCGCCGAGCGAGAACGAACCGTCATTGGTCGAGATCGAGTAGGACGACACCTTGTTGCGCAGCAGATTGGGCAGGCGGCGGACGGAGCGGTCGAAGGTCAGGCAGCCCGAATAGCCCGGCTCGTCGCAGAGCTCGGCCACGGCATCGCCTTCGATCAGCACGGATTCGATGTTGTTGTTGAAGCTGCCCGGGATGCGCGCATCCTCGTCGCCCGGCTCGACACAGAAATTGGCGCCCATGAAATTGTCCTGCTGGTAGAAGCAGACGCTGCCGTCGCCGCCCCGATGCAGATGGATCGGCGGCTTGGGCGTCGGCGTCGGGATGGTGATGGTCACGTCGCCCTGGCCGAAATCGTCGACCTCGAGCAGCGAACGGGCGATGAAGCCGTCATCGTCGTCCTCGGTGGTCACCGCGCACCAGGAGAGGGTGCAGGCATGGACCAGCACATCGGTACCCTGGGGCAGGCTGGTGATCACGGCGTAGGAGGTGCCCGGGCCCGTCCGCAGGTTCGCGGCGGTGTTGGTGCTCGCCGTCATCTCGGCGGCAGCGGCCATGGCGGTGAGGCCGCAGAGCGCGAGAGCGGATGCGGCAGCGAGGCGAACGAAAGCCTTCATCGATATCCCCGGGGGTTGCGGCGGACCTGTTCCGCCGGCTGCTCCAGAGACATCATGGGCGGGATGAATGGGGGATGAATGGGAGATGAGCGGGGCGCGGGGCGAGCGTTCATCCGCCGAAAACAAAAAAAGGCGGCGCAGGCGGCCACCCCTCCAAATACAAAGAGTGGCGCAAGTGGCCACCCCCTCCGTCGCCTTCGGCGTTGCTTCTTGTTGCTCTGGCCAAGCAATCCCAAGAGGGCTCGCTTGGCCAACCGCGGCGTCCCCCATCGCTGCGCGATAGGGGAGAGGACGACTGATGGATCAGTAGACGTGGACGGAGCTGATCGAACGGTTGAGCAGGCCCTCGAGGTGCGGCTGGCTCTCGTTGATGATGACGCAGTAGGAGCGGAAGTTACGGTCGCGGCAAACCATGGCGCTGCCGGCGGTGACCTTCACCGAGGCGAAGCTGTTGTCGAGGCCGGCGAGGGCGAGGTCGCGCGAGGCGTGGCCGCCGTTCCAGCAGACTTCCGCGCCGGTGTAGTTGGCGCCCGAATAAAAGCAGACCGGGCCGCCGAACTTGACCGGATAGCGGTCCGCCGGATCGGGGAACTTCCACGGCGCGGTGCCGAAGGAGATGTTGGTCAGCGCCATCCAGCCATGCAGGTTCTTGGCGTGGATTTCGCACCACAGGCCCGTGCAGCGATCGACGCGGACGCGAATGGCGCCGGGGACGACGCCGATCTCGGCGTAGCGGGTGCCGGGGCCGGTGTAGAGCGAGCTCGAGAAATTGGTCCAGCCGCCATCGGTCCAGGCGGCGCTGCCGGTGGGGGGCACGGCCAAAGCCGGCAGGCTGAGGAGCGACAGCAGCGCAGCGGCTATCAGGCGGACGAAAGCGGACATAAGGACCTCGGAGGACGGCTGTTTCGCGCACCCTAGCGGGTTGTGGCGCAAGGCGGAATGGCCCAATCGCAACAGTCCGCAGAAACAAGCGGGGCGCCGCATTTTCATGCAGCGCCCCAATCCCGTCCGGGGTCAGATCTGGAGGTCCTTACCTGACGCGGATGGACGAGATCTTGTTGTCGAAACTGCCCAGATAGCTGGCATTCGTGGTGTAGGTCCGGCAATCGTCGTAGCCGGAATCGTCGCACACCTCGACGCGCAGGCCCCGGGGGTTGCGGATCGACGAAATCTTGTTGTTGAAGGCGTCGCCGACATAGGGAACCCGCGCGCCCTGGTCGAGGCACATCGCGGCGCCCTGATAGTAGGCGCTGGTGTAGAAGCAGACATCGCCCTTGCCGTTGCCGCCGGGGAAGCCGCCCGGGCCGGGACCATGTCCGCCGGGTCCGGGGCCGTGGCCGCCGGGGCCAGGCCCGCCATAAGGCGGCTTGGGCGGGGTGCCGATGCCGATGGAAACGCCGCCCGTGCCGATCGAGAACGAGCCTTGCGGGAAGGCGAAGCTCAGATTGAAGTTGGGCTGCATCACCGCGCTGCCGTTGCGCAGCAGGCTGGACGAGACGAAGCCGCGCACCGGGCTCTGGATGTAGCACCAGCCATTGCGGCAGCCGCCGATATCGACGGTCTGGCCGGGCGAGACGTGGCCGACGATGTTGGCGCTGGTCGATGGGCCGGAGCGCACATTGGCCGAGGCGCCGGAGGTGAAGGTGGCCGCCGAGGCGGCGGCGGGCAGGAAGACGACGGCGGCAGTGCAGAGAACGGCGGCGGCCGCAGCGGCCCGCAGCAGGTTCCGCTTGGTGGAAATTCGCATGTAACGCTCCGTGGGGCAGGGATGGTCCCTTGCGGCGTTAACGTGAACGGGGGGCTGAGGTTCCCGCTCAGACGGCGGGAACGGGGCGTTTGCGGCCGTCCTCGCCGAGGGCGACGTAGACGAATTTGGCGGCGGTCACCTGCACGCGGTCGGCGATGCGCTCACGGCGGGCCCAGGCTTCGACGGCGACGGTGATCGAGGTGGTGCCGGTGCGCTCGATGGAGGTGTAGACGCACAGCACGTCGCCGACCTTGACCGGGGCGATGAAGGTCATGCTGTCGACGGCCACCGTGACGACGCGCCCCTGGGCGCGCTCGTAGGCGGCGATTGCCCCGGCGATATCCATCTGGCTCATCACCCAGCCGCCAAAAATGTCGCCGGCGGGGTTGGTGTCGGCGGGCATGGCCAGCGTGCGGATGGTCAGGGCGCCGCGCGGTTCGGTGCTGTCGCTCATTCCGGCGGCCCCAGCACCGGCCAGCGGCCGATCTCTTCTTCCCAGTGCTTGCGGCACAGCGAGACATAGATGGATTTGGCGATCGACACCTGGCTGCCCTCGGTGATGACGCGGCCGGTTTCGTCCTTGCGGACCACCATGGTGGCCTTGGCGCCGCAATAGCAGATGGTGCGGATCTCGCGCAGCGAATCGGCGATGGCGAGCAGCACCTCGGAGCCGGGGAAGAGCTTGCCCTGGAAATCGACGCGCAGGCCGAAGGCCATCACCGGAATGCCGAGCCGGTCGGCGACGCGGGCGAGCTGCCAGACCTGCTCCTCGGTGAGGAACTGCGCTTCGTCGACGAGGACGCAATCGACCTTGCCGGTCAGGGTTTCCTCGCGGATGCGGTCGAACAAATCGTCGCCGGCGTGGAACAGGTCGGCCTCGGCGGAAATGCCGATGCGGGACTCGATCAGGCCGGTCTTGCCATTGCCGGTGGCGTAGAGGCCGGACGTATAGAGCAGCGTGCGCATGCCGCGCTCGCGGTAGTTGTAGGATGCCTGCAGCAGCAAGGTCGACTTGCCGGCGTTCATCGTCGAATAGGAGAAATAGAGCTTGGCCATCGCCGATCTACATGCCCGAGGCCGAGGGGCGGGCACAAGGCGGGCCGGGCGCCGTCAACAAAAAACGGCCGCCGGGCGAGGGCGGCCGTAAGAGCCGATTGGGGTTCGGCGCGGGCCGGCCGGTTGGCGGGGCAGGCCCTCAGATGGCGGACAGCACCACCGAGCGGGATGGTGCCGATGTCCGAACGGTTGGGGTGATCCGGACGGGATGGACGCTATGGGTTGTGTGTGACGCGGCTGTGAAGCTTTTGCGAAGAATAGCGAGGCGGCGGGCGGCCTTACTTCAGTCCCAATCCGCCGCAACATCGCCCCACAGGGGACGGACCCTCGGTCAAAGGATTAAAACATGAAGACGATGTTGCGGACTATTGGCGGCGTTGCCGCCGGCCTGTTCATGGCGCTCTCGCCGGTCGCGGCTTTCGCCGACACGGTGCTTGGCGTCTACCAGACGACCGACCGCAAGATGGACTACGAACTGCGCATGTGCGGCAATGGCGAGCAGAATCTCTGCGTCAAGCTGACCCGCGCGGTGGGCTCGGCGCTGACGCCGCAGACCAGGAAGTTCCTCAACAAGGACATCGTCAGCCAGGCGACACCGACCGGCAAGAATAGCTGGAAGGGCTCCATCACCATCCAGGGATACACCATGGACGGCACGCTCAAGCTGTCGCCGGGCAAGAAGTTCGTGATGAGCGGCTGCGTCTATGTCGTCGCCTGCTCCGACTTCACACTGATCCCGGCAAAGACGAAGTAAGCGGCTTGCGCTGGAGCGCGGGAACGAGCTCCACCACCACGATGGTGACGAAGATGATTGCCGCCCCGGCATAGCCGATGGGCGGCAATCTTTCGCCGAGGAACAGCGCCCCGCCGAGCGCCGCGAACAGCGATTCCGACGACAGGATGATGGCGGCGTTGGAGGGCGGCACGTATTGCTGGCCGACGGCCTGCAGCGTGAAGGCGACGCCGCTCGAGAAGATCCCCGCATAGAGGATAGGCAGCCAGCCGGCAGCGATACCGGCCCAGCTCACCGTCTCGAGGCTGTAAGCGCCGACGGTGGCGCAGATGGCGGTGAAGAGGAAGTTGATCACCGAGATGGTGACGGGCATGCCGGTTTCGGCGACGAGCTGGCCGAGCATGGCCACCTGCACCGCCCAGGCAATGGCGCACAGGAACAGCAGGCCCTCGCCGCCGCTCAACTGGCTGAGGTCGGCGCCGGTCAGCAGATAGGTGCCCAGCGTCGCCGCCGGTACGCCCAGATAGATGATGGGATGGGGCTTGAGCCGCGACAGCGCGTAGGCGACGAGCGGGGTGAACACGACATAGAGCGAGGTGATGAAGCCGCCATTGGTGGCGGTGGTGGTCTGCAAGGCGGCCTGCTGCAGCCAGACGCCGAGGAAGAAGGCGAGGCTCAGCCAGCCGATGCGCTGCCACTGGCCGGCAGACACCACGACACCGGCGGCGCGGCGCCGGCGATATTCGCGCAGCGCCAGCGGCAGCATCAGGAAGCCGCCGATGAAGTAGCGGATGAACGAGAAGGTGAGCGGTCCCATGAACTGCATCGCCGATTTCTGGGCGATGAAGGCCATGCCCCAAAGCAGGGCGCACAGCAGCAGGACGAACGCGGCACTAAGACGAGACATGGGGCGGACTCAGAGTTCGGCGTCGAGGGCCTTGATCAGGCGGTCGATTTCGTCGGGGGTGGTGTAGTGCACGAAGGACAGGCGCAGCACGCCGTGATTGGGGTTGATGCCCAGGGCTTCGAGCACGCGGTAGCCGTAGAAATGTCCGCCGCCGACGCCAACATTGTGCCGGCTGATCATGCCGGCGACGTGCGAAGCCGGACGATCGAGCAGAATGGAGACGGTCGGGACTTTCTTGGCCGGATCGTCGGGGCCGAGCAGTCGAACGCCGTTCTTCTTGCGCAGGTAGTCGAGCAGCGGCGCGAGCAGCTGCGTCTCCTGGGCGCGCATGGCGTTATGGGCGACGCGGAACGGGCCGGCGCCCTGCACGCCGATGCCGGCGATCTCGGCGACCTTCTCGAGATAATCGACGATGCCGGCGGCGGCGGCGATCTGTGCGTGGTCGGGACCGGCGGGCACGAGCCGCTTGCGCGGGTTGGTCTCGTTGAAGAAGTGCCCCTGGTTGGGCAACTCGGCGGCGAGCGAGGGCCGTACGGCCATCACGCCCTGATGCGGGCCGTAGGTCTTGTAGGACGAGAACAAATAGATGTCGCAGCCGAGCGAGAGCAGGTCGGGCAGGCCGTGCGGCGCGTAGCTCACGCCATCGACCACGGTCACGGCGCCGAAGGCTTTGGCGCGCTTGACGATCTCGGCGACGGGGTTGATCTCGCCGACGATGTTGGAGGCATGTGGGAAGGCGACGAGGCGGACCTTGCTGTCGATCAGCTTGTCGTAGGCGGCGACGTCGAGATGGCCGGTCTGCGGATCGATCTTCCATTCGCGCACATCGATGCCGCGCGAGGCGAGATGGCGCCAGGCGCCGGTGTTGGCCTCGTGATCCTGGTTGGTGACGATGATCGCGTCGCCGGGCCTGAGCCAGCTCTCGAAGGCGCGCGCGAGCGTGTAGGTGTTGGCGGAGGTCGAGGGACCGAAGTGGATCCAGTCGGCGGCGACGTTCAGCGCCAGCGCCATGCGACGATGCGCGTCGTCCATCGCTTCGCCGGCAGCGCGCGAGGCGGGATAGGTGCCGTAGGGCTGGACCTTGGTGTTCCAGTAATAGCTGCGCATGCGGTTGAGCACGGCGGCGCAGGTGTACGAGCCGCCGGCATTCTCGAAGAAAGCGAAGTCCTTGAGGTCCGGCTGCCTGAACGACGGAAATTCAGCACGAATCCGGGCGGAATCGAGGGGCAGGGACATCGCGGAGGCCTTTTCGCAAACCGGCTCCTACCTAGCCGCTCGGCCGGGCAAAGAAAAGCTCCGGTCCTGGGGAGACCGGAGCTTCGTGCGAGAGCGGCGGACTCTCGCTATCCGGCGGGCAGAGGGCGCCCGCAGGGATCTGATCAGCTGCGGCCGGGCATCGCCGGCCGGCCCATGCGGCCCATGCCGCCGTCACGGTGCCAGTGGCCCTGCGGGCCGGCGCCGGCGCCGCTCAAATCCATCGGGCCGCGCGGGTTGATCGAGGCCTTCTGCGCGTCGGTGAGGCTGCTGTAGAGGGCCTCGAAATCCGGCAGCACGTCGTTGAGGGCGGTGAGGCGGGCCTGGTCGATGGCGAGGCTGGCCTTGAGGCGGGCCAGCATGTCGGGCTTGGCGTCGGCAGTCTTGTCCGGGCGGGAGGCCTTGCAGGTGTCGGCGAAGCTGGTCTCGGTGGTCAGCGCCTTGGTGCGGAAGGCGTCGAACAGCGGCTTCTGCGCGTCGGTCAAGTCGAGGCGGTAGCTCAGGCGGAGCAAAGCGACGTCGAGCGCTTCGGGGCCCTTGTCCGAGCAGGCCAGGGCCAGCAGGCCGCCGGTGCGACCCATGCCGCGCATGCCCATGCCGCCGGCGCGGCCGGGACCGTCATGGCGCCAGACACGATGCATGCCGGGGCCATGATCGCTGGCAGCCGCCAGCGTCGGCGCGGCATCCTGCGCGCTGGCCGGGAAGGCCGAGGCGAGGCCAATGGTGGTCGCAACCAAAGCGACGACGGCGAGGGTGGATTTCATCAGAGGCTCCCTTTTGAGGATCGGTGGATCCGATGAGGAGAGCCTAGGCCGAGTTGGCTATGCGGGAGATTGCGGGTGGATGAAGAGTTGGACAGGTTGGAAAGGGTAGTGGAATCGGATTCCGGCCGCAGCCTCCACTCCCGGGGCTACCCCCACCCACCGGCTGCGCCGGTCCCCCCTCCCCGCAAGGGGGAGGGAGAGTGCCGACTGCTTTGGCGGTGTGATAGGATAGCGCCATGAGCAAGGTCCGCGCCCGACAGATGCGCCGCCGAATGCCGCCCGGCGAGGCTCGCCTGTGGAATCTGCTTCGCGCAGAACCCTTCACAGACTTTCACTTCCGCCGTCAGGTCAATTTCGAACCTTACTACACCGACTTTACGTCGCATCGAGCCAAGCTGATCGTCGAGGTCGATGGCAGCCAGCACAGCGAAGACGCCGCCTTGGTGTACGATGCGCGCCGTTCAGCCTACCTCGTCGATCGCGGCTATCGAGTCCTGCGCTTGGCGAACTTTGACGTGCAGCGAAACATAGCAGGCGTGCTCACTATGATCGCCGATGCTGTGGGTCTCGATACCAACTAACCACCGAGATGTGCAGTCGGCACTCTCCCTCCCCCTTGCGGCGAGGGGGGACCATGCGAAGCATGGTGGGTTGGGGGGAGCCGCTTGCGCCGGACTCCGTCCCCTACGACGCGATATACTCCTTCAGCGCGATCGCTTCCTGTTCGGTCTCTTCGATCTTGCGCTTGACCACGTCGCCGATGGAGATGATGCCGACCAGCTCGCCGGCTTCGACCACCGGCAGATGGCGGATGCGGCGGGCGGTCATCTGTTCCATCACCTGGGCGACGGTGGCGTAGCGGCCGGTGGTGACGACGTCCTTGGTCATCACGTCGCTGACCGGACGGGCGCCGAGGGCGGCCCAGTCCTGGCCCAGATGGCGGACGATGTCGCGCTCGCTGAGGATGCCGGCGACGCGGGCCTTGTCCATCACCACGACGGCGCCGATGCGGTGGGTGTTGAGCAGTTCGACCGCCTCGGCGATCGTGGCGCGGGCGGCGATGGTGGTCACGGCCCGGCCCTTGGATTGAAGGATATTCTCGACTTGCATCGTACTCTCCTCCTCTCGGGGCACGTACTGTGCGCTTTGGGGGAGAGCCGGAAAAGACAAGAGGACTGTCCTTTGCGGTCAGCCTTTAGTCGCGGCGGCTGGGGACCCAGCGAATCTGCTGCTGGCGGCGCGGTTCGGGCAGTTCGGCGCGGGTCAGCGCGATGCGCGTCGCCTCGACCACCATCGCCAGCACCAGTGCCGCGATGGGGGCGACGAACAGCATGGTGCCGACATCGATGCGTTCGCCGAAACTGAGGCGCTGCAGCGGCACGAGGCCCGACATGACGGCAAGGCCGCCGGCGAGCAGGGTCAGCGAGAAGGAGACGACGGTAGCGGTCCCGAAGGCGCTGGCGCGGCGGGATTTCGTAGAGGATTGGGGCATGGGCAACTCACGCGGGGGAGTAACAACGCCGTGAGAAGGCCAAACCAATGTGGAGATTGGACGTAGCTAATGGGGTCATGCGCGGACCAAACCGGGGCGACATCGTGGCAGCCCCCGCCGCCAGGGAGATGCAGCGATGCGAAAGCTGTCGTGGGGTAGTGCGGTTCTCGGCCTGGTGCTGCTGGTAGCGCCCGTCGCGGCGCAGGAAGCAACCGAGCCGTCGCCGACCGAGTGGCAGGCGGTGATTGCCGGGCAGATCCAGGCGTTCCGCATGCACGATGCGCCGGCGGCGCTCAGTTTCGCCGCCGCGCCGTTCCACCAGAGCTTTTCCGATCCCAAGGCGTTCTTCGTCGCCATCATTGCATCGGGCTATTCGCCGATCATGGAGTCGCAGTCGCAGAGTTTCGGGCCGTATCAACTGGTGACGCCCGACAGCGTCCTGCAGGACGTCAAGCTCCTGGGCAACGACCAGTCGATCTATGAGGCGATCTACCAGCTGAGCCGCGAGCCGGAGGGCTGGCGGGTCGGCGGTGTCCAACTCGTCAAGACCAAGGCGGTCGGCATCTAAGGTCGGCTTGCGTTGGGACGGGCGTCCGCCTAATGACCCTCCGGTTCAACCGGAGACAAATCATGGCCTTTCTGTCCGAAGCGATCCTGCGCATAGCCCCATCGGCGACGGTGGCGATCTCGCGCAAGGCCGCGGACATGAAACGCGCCGGGCGCGACGTGATCTCGCTGGCGGCGGGCGAGCCGGATTTCGACACGCCGCTCAATGTGCGCGAGGCGGCGGTGCGCGCCATGGCCGAGGGCAAGACGCGCTACACCAATGTGGACGGCATCCCCGAGCTCAAGGCGGCGGTGGCGCGCAAATTCAAGCGCGACAACAACATCACCGCAGCGCCCGACGAGATCATGGTCTCGGCGGGCGGCAAGCAGGTGATCTTCAACGCGCTGATGGCGACGCTCAACCCGGGCGACGAGGTGGTGATCCCGGTGCCGTACTGGGTGAGCTATCCCGAGATCGTACGGCTCTGCGACGCCAGGCCGGTGTTCGCCGTGGCCGACGCCTCGACCGGCTTCAAGCTGTCGCCGGAAGCGCTCGAGGCGGCGATCACGCCCAGGACCAAGTGGCTGATCCTCAATACGCCTTCCAACCCGACCGGCGCGGCCTACAGCGCCAGCGAGCTCAAGGCGCTGACCGACGTGCTGCTGCGGCATCCGCAGGTGCACATCCTCACCGACGACATCTACGAGGTGCTGGTCTATGATGGCGGCAAGTTCGCTACCGTCGTCGAGGTCGAGCCGAAGCTGCAGGCGCGCACGCTGACGATGAACGGCGTCAGCAAATCGCACGCGATGACCGGCTGGCGCATCGGCTACTGCACCGGGCCGAAAGAGCTGATCGGCGCGATGACCAAGCTGCAGGGACAATCGACCACCAACCCCTCCTCGATCGCGCAATGGGCGGCGCTGGAAGCGCTGGATGGGCCGCAGGAGTTTCTCGCCGGCTGGCGCAGCAAGTTCCAGGAGCGGCGCGACCTCGTGGTGCGCGGCCTCAACGCCAATACCGGGCTCGACTGCCTGACGCCCGAGGGCGCGTTCTACGTCTTCCCGTCGGTCAAGAACCTCTTGGGCAAGAAGAG
Source organism: Pseudomonadota bacterium (assembly GCA_048498015.1). GTDB lineage: Bacteria > Pseudomonadota > Alphaproteobacteria > Rhizobiales > Devosiaceae > Devosia_A. Next base: position 29,359 of record JBEHYU010000035.1, on the reverse strand, counting down.
CAAGGGGGGCACGGTGCTCACCACCGACCAGGACTTCGTCATGGCGCTGCTCGACGAAACCGGCGTGGCGCTGGTGCATGGCACGGCGTTCGGCCTGCCAGGCCATATGCGGCTGAGCTACGCGGCATCGAACGCGGAACTCGAGGACGCGGTCAGTCGCATTCAGGACTTCTGCGCCGGGGTGAACTAGCGGCCGGACTGGGCGAGAATGTCGGCGAGGCTGGTCCCCGCCGATATGCCGGCGCTGTTGAGCAGGCTCAGGGCGCCGTTGCCGGCGCTGCCGTCGAACATGCCGGCGATCTTCGAGGTCGTGTTGTAGCTCGCCACCGCTGCCGCGTAGAGCTTGTCGCTCCAGCCGGCGGCTTGGCGTTCCTCCGGGCTCATCGAGGCGTAGGCGCTGACGAGGTTCTTGGCGAAGCTGCCCGGATCGCTCGCCGAGGCATTCTTGAGGCCGGCCAGCAGCACGGCGCTCGAACGCTGGGCGATGGCGCGTCCGGCGGCTGTGGTTTCCTCGGCGCTGAACTTGCCGTCCTGGTTGAGGGCGATGGCCGAGAGCGAGCGGCTGTCGAAGTCGGAGAAATCGACCGGCTGACCCTTCTGTACGCCGTTGAAGACCAGCTGCGTGCCGGCGGCTTTGGCGGCGGCGTATTGTGCGTCGAGCGCGGCGCGGGCGTCGCTGGCGACATCGCTGAAATCGCGGGTCGTCGTCGTGTCGCCCGCCGTCTCGCGCTTGATGAAATCGGCGACGATGTCGCCGTCGACCTCTGGCGTCTTGTCGGGATTGGCCGCCAGCTGCTTTTGCGCTTCGAGCAGGGCGGCGCGCTGCGTGGTCCAGGCCGGGGTCGCCTTCTCCTCGGGGGAGGCGCCATCGAGGAAGGTGAGGGCGGCCTTGTAGATGCCGTCCACATCATCGGTGACGCGCGCGACGGCCAGCGGGCCGGCCAAGGCCTGGTCCAGCCGGCTCTGCTGCTCGGTCTTGGCGGCGGCCTGCTCGTCGGCGGTGAATTTGCCGCCGGCGTTGGAGGCGACCGCGAAGAGCTGGCGGCGGTCGAGCTTGCTCAGATTCGCGTCGGCGGGCTTGGTGCCGTCCACGTAGAGGGCGTCGAGCGCGGCGCGGGTGTCGGCGATGACGGTGGAGAAGTCCTTCTGTGCCAGCGCGGCCTTCGCGGCGTCCGACAGGGTGACGCTGGTGGCGCTGGAACTGCTCGAATTGTCGCCGGCCGAGGCGCTCGCGGCCGTCGTGGCGCTGGCGGCGGCCAGAGCGGCGGCGGTCGAGTAGTAGGGCGAATAGGTCGTCGCGGAGATGGTGGTCATGGGAGGCCTCGGGTTGCCTTCTCCCAAGCAACCGCCGTGCCGCATTTTTCCCTGTGATTTCAACGGGCAGCGTGGCCGGCCGGCGGCAGTTTCTGCCGATGGGCAGCTTCGGGCCGGCTGGAAATGAAAAGGCCTCGCTCGAGGGGATGAGCGAGGCCTTCGGGTCACAGGCCGAAGCCGGTGACCAGTGAGAACGCAGCCAGGGAGGAGGAGGAGGCCGCAATCTCTTGAGCGCGGTTATGCGGGCTGGGGGCGAGTCCGACAAACGCGGAAACGGAAGCCGAGCCATGCGCAAATGAGGGGGCCGCTGTCATATGCTGCCGAACTGCGCAGCGCCTATTTCGTGGGCGGCCGCCGCGGCATCGAGCCTGGAGGCAAAAAAAGGGGCTCCATCCGAAGATGGAGCCCTACGAAAGTGGTGGCAAACGGACGAGGGAGGAGGAAACGCCGTTTGCCGTTGGGTTCTGCCGAGGGAGGAGGTTCGGCGCAAACCCGTGTCGGGGATCAGCGGGACCGCGGGAGGAGGGTGCGGTGCGGCGTCTCAGCGACAGGCTGAATATGCTGATTGCCAGGGATTTCAGCAATGCGGGGGCTGACATGTCAGCCATGCGCCGCATGCAGGGAAGGTCAGTCTGTTTGACCCATTCGAGGTGAGGTACGTGCTGCAAAAGGTGCAGAAAAAACAAGGCCCTGCTCGAGGGGAGAGCAGGGCCGGAGTTTTGCAGGAGGCAGGCCGCCCGCAAACAGACGTCGCGCGAGCGAGGAGGGAGAGAGTGCCCGGCGCGTCGACAGGGGGTGTATCGTCATGGCGGGCGGCCTCCAATCGTGGCAGCCGCATGGCAGGCATGCGGCCATCGCATGACGATTAGGATGCTAACGAACGCGCGGACGCATGGCTCTTGCCGACAGACTGTCTACAGCCAGCCCTTCCGCTTGAAGAACAGGTAGGGCAGGATCGCCGACAGGATCATCAGGCCCAGCGCCCAGGGGTAGCCAAAGGTCCAGTGCAGCTCGGGCATGATGTCGAAGTTCATGCCGTAGACCGAGGCGACCAGCGTGGGCGGCAGGAAGACCACGGCGGCCACCGAGAAAATCTTGATGATGGCGTTCTGCTCGAGGTTGATCAGCCCCAGCGTCGCATCGAGCAGGAAATTGATCTTGGAGTTGAGGAAGGCGGCGTGGTCGGAAAGCGCCGCGGCGTCGCGCTGCAGCACTTTGAGTTCCTGGCGCAGCTCCTTGGCGGTCTTGCTGTCGATGCCCCCGGCGGTCTGGTGGAAGGAGGAGAGGCGGGCGATCGAGACGAGGCTTTCGCGCGCGAGGGTGAGGATGTCGCCCTTCTTGCCGATCTTCTCGATGATCTCCTGCAGGTCGCGCGACTTGCGCTCGACGTTCTTGGTCTTGTTGCGGAACACTTCGCGCGAAATCTGGTCGATCTCATCGCCGGTGGTTTCGAGCAGTTGCGCTAGCCGGTCGATGATCGCTTCGATGAGGCCGAGCATCACCTTTTCGCCGGAGGTGTAGACGTTGTTGGTCGGGCGGGTGACCAGCCGCTCGAACAGCTTGAACGGCTTGGGGTCGGCGTAGCGGACGGTCACCAGCTGGTTGCCGCGCAGCACGAAGGTGATCGGCGTCTTCTGCGGCTCGTCGGTCTCGGAATTGTAGAGCGCCGTGATGGTCATGAACTCGGCGCCGTCCTCGTTGTAGAGGCGGGCGGACGGCTCGATGTCGTCCATCTCGGCGCGGGTCGGGATATCGATGCCGAGGCAGGATTCGACGAAATCGTCCTCGGCCTTGGTGGGATTGGTGAGGTTGTACCAGACCGCCGCCGCTCCATTGAGCGGGGTGTCGGCGGTGGTGTCCAGATCGCTGGCGATCAGGCGCTCGTCCTGACGAATATATGCACGCAGCATGTTGAGGCTCCTTCTTGCGCGCACCGGCTTGCCGGCGCGCCGAGCCCCAGTGGGGTCAGGCCGCCGGCATCGAAGATCGACTTCGACTGTCGGGGTTCATTTTCCTGTCCTTTGCTGATGTCCCGGACGCCGGAGCGCGAGGGACGAAACCTCCCTGCGCCCGCAAATACTTCCGGTCAATGGCTAAAACGCCGCGCGGTTACTGATAGCCGTCGAAGGCGGTGACGAGGCCGCCCTTCATGGTGGTGCCGTCCGGGTAGATGACGTCGTCGATGCGCCAGAAGCCCACGTCGTAGCCCTCCTGCGGGATGCGCTTGAGGATGAGCGTGTCGACGTAATTGGCGGCAGGATAGTCGGAATAGCTGTATTTGAGCTCGACCTTGGCGTCGCTCTTGCTGAGCGTCACGAGGCCGACGTCGCATTTGTCGGCGTAATCGGGGGCCGACTGCCAGCCGAGCCCATCGCCCAGCGGCGGCTTCTCGTCGGGGTTCTGCTTGGCCCAGGCATCGTCCTTGGCCTCCGCCACGGCGATCGCCTTCTGCAGATCGGGGCTGATGAGGCCCTCGATCACCGCGTCGTCGTTGCCGATGCGCGAGATGCAGAAGACCTGCCCGATCTGGTCGGCCTTGACGGTGATCGGGCCGGTGTCGTCGGCGTGGACGGGCAAAGCCATGACGGCAGTCGCCAGCAGGACGACGAGGCTGATGGTGCGCATGAATACCCCCAGACGGCGCGATTTCGCTGCCAGTAAGCCCACAATGACTGAACCGCCGCTGAACCGGTACAGCGCTGTTTGCATAGATCATATAATCGGCGGCCGATCTACGGTCCGGCGTCAGTCGAAGCTCCTGGCGGTGCTGACGATCCAGTCGTGCCAGCGGGCGAGGTTGGCGTAATAGGCGGTGCCGCGGCAGAAATCGGTAGCGCCGCGCTTGTTGGCGACGCCGATCAGGACGCCGGCGACGATATTGCCGGCGAGCGCCGGTCCGCCGGAATCGCCGGTGCAGGCGCCAGCCTCGTCGGTCTGGTCGATGACGATGAGGGCATCGTCGATGGCTTTCACCGCGACGCTGGCGCCGCGGAGCGCCTGGCCGAAGCCGGCCGGCTTGCTGCCTTTGAGGTCGGAGGTCGCGCCATAGCCGGCGATGTTCAGCGTGGTGGCGGCGGGCGTGGTGGCGGAGATGTTCGCGAAGGTCGTGCCCTCGGGCGCATCGTCCTGCAGCAGCACGAGCGCCACGTCGTCGGGGTTGTTGTAGGCGTACGTGCCCTTGGCGGCGTCGGTCTTGCCGGCGCGGGCCACCTTGGCGACCTGGCGGATGCGGTCGGGGCCCACACCGACCAGCGTCTGGGCGAAGATCACCTGCATGCTGCCGGCATCCCCGGTGCAGTGGGCGGCGGTCAGCACCAGTCGCGGCCCGAGGACGGTGGCGGTGCACAAATGGGCGCCGCTATCGTCGCGATAAAGGATGGCGGCGATGGCGTGGGCCAGCGGGTCGGCGTCGCCGAGCGGCCTGCCACCGAAGATGGCGAGGGCAGGGGTTGTGGCGCCGATCAGCGCGAGCGCCAGGAGCAGCCGACGCATCGGGCCGCTAGAACTGCCACTCGCGGGCCTTGCCGACGAGGAAATCGCGGAAGACGCCGACGCGCTTGGAGCTCTTGAGGGCCGGCGGATAGACGAAATAGGCCTCGTAGGCGGGCAGCTCGATGCCGGTCAGCACGCGCTTCAGCGTGGTTTCGGATTCGGTCACGTAGTCGGGCAGCATGGCGATGCCGATACCGGCGCGGCAGGCCTGCATCATGCCGGAGATAGCATTGACGCGCAGCACGGATTTGCGCGGCGAGCCGTCGGGGCGGCCGATACGCTCGACATAGTTGATGTCGCCAAGATGCTGCGGCACCGGCTCGCCGAAGGTGATGATCCGGTGGTTGTCGAGATCCTCGAGGCTCTTGGGCTCGCCATACTGGGCGAGGTAATCGAGCGACATGTAGAAGTGGTTGTGCACCGTGAACAGCTTGCGCTGGATCATCTCGGACTGGTTCGGCCGGTGCAGGCGGATGGCCACGTCGGCCTCGCGCATGGCCAGGTCGAGCTCGGAATCGTTGAGTTTGATCTCGATCGTGATGTCCGGATAGAGCAGCAGGAACTCGTGGATACGGCTCGACAGCCAGGTCGAGCCGATGCCGACGGTGGTGGTCACGAGGAGCTGGCCGGTCGGCACGTCCTGGCTCTCGGACATCTGCGTTTCGACCTGCTGCAGTTCGGCCTGCATGCGGTGGGCGGTGCGGAACAGCTGCTCGCCCACTTCGGTCAGCACCAGGCCGCGAGCGTGGCGGATGAACAGCTTGAGGCTCAGATCCTCCTCGAGCGCCGAAATCTGCCGCGACACGGCAGACTGGCTCATGTTCAGCTTTTCAGCCGCGTGGGTGAAACTCCCCGATTCCGCAGCGGTGTGGAATATGCGGAGCTTGTCCCAATCGAGCATGATTACTCCGCGGCTTCCGCGAGGTGCTCTTCGGCGAGGAAGCGCTCGGCTTCGAGCGCGGCCATGCAGCCCATGCCCGCCGCCGTCACTGCCTGCCGGTAGACGTCGTCAGTCACGTCGCCGGCCGCGAAGACGCCGGGAACGTTGGTCTGCGTCGTGCCCGGGACGACCTTGAGGTAGCCGCCCGGCTTCATGTCGAGCTTGCCGGCAAACGGCGCGGTCGCCGGCGTATGGCCGATGGCGATGAAGATGCCATCGACGTTCACGCTGTGCGTTTCGCCGCTGAGGGTGTTCCTGAGCACCGCGCCGGTGACCGATGGCGGCATCTGGTTGCCGGTGACATCGGCCAGCTCATGGTTCCACAGCACCTCGATCTTGGGATGCTTGAAGACGCGATCCTGCAGGATGCGCTCGCCGCGGAACTCGCTGCGGCGGTGCACGATGCTGACCTTGGAGGCGAAATTGGTGAGGAACAGCGCTTCCTCGAGCGCGGTGTTGCCGCCGCCGATCACCAGCACGTGCTTCTCGCGATAGAAGAAGCCGTCGCAGGTGGCGCAGGCACTTACGCCAAAACCCTGAAACCTCGATTCCGACGGAATGCCGAGCCAGCGCGCCTGCGCGCCCGTGGCGATGATCACCGAATCCGCGGTGTAGGTCTTGCCGCTGTCGCCCACCAGCTTGAACGGCCGGTGGTCGAAATCGACGTCGACGATCAGGTCGTTGAGGATTTTGGTGCCGACATGTTCGGCCTGCGCCTTCATCTGGTCCATCAGCCACGGGCCCTGGATGACGTCGGCGAAGCCGGGATAGTTCTCGACATCGGACGTGATGGTCAGCTGGCCGCCGGGCTGGATGCCCTGGATCATGACGGGCTCGAGCATTGCACGAGCCGCATAGATAGCCGCGGTGTATCCGGCCGGTCCCGACCCGATGATGATGACCTTGGCGTGCATGGGATAGTCCCTCTCCTGAGCGGCTAAGATAGGAGCCCGGGGGTGTCGCTTTCAAGTCACGATGCGCCGCAGAGGCCCGGATTTGCTGGCAACTCACCGAAAAGTCACACCACATCGGGCGTTTGCCCAAGCTTTGAGCAAGCCATGCTCAGACCGTGGGCGGCGCGGAACGTCAGCTATGCGGCGGCAGGGTGTCGCTCGGCAGAATCGTCTATTCGGCGGGTGGATTGTGGTGGGCCCGCTTGTCATCGCGACGAGCAATCAAAACGACGACAAGAGCGATGATCGCAGCACTAACCGGGAGCACGCTTACGGCTATGAGATAGTTCAGGTCGATCATTCCTCAATGCCTCCAAGGAGCCATCTGGCGACCAAATGTAGGCCCAGGCTACCGACGATGCAAATAACGGCTCCGATTGCGACCGAAATCGGCGACAACGCGGCATTGCCGTATGCAAAAGAGGCCACCGGTGCGATGGCGCCGATGGTTACGATCGCCGCGCTCAGCGTGTTTAGATAGTTGGCCATCAGCTTAAGGCGCTCGTTTCTACCCGAACGGTTCGCCGCGGCCATCGCCGGCTCTCACACGTATTTCAGCTCGAGGATCTCGTAGCTCTTGGCGCCGCCGGGGGCGGACACTTCGAAGGCGTCGCCCTCGGATTTGCCGATCATGGCGCGGGCGATGGGCGAAGAGATGGAGATGCGGCGCTTGCTGGCGTCGGCTTCGGCGTCGCCCACGATGGTGTAGGTGCGCTCTTCCTCGCTGTCGGCGTCGACGATCTTGACGGTGGCGCCGAACTTCACGGTCGACCCACTGAGCTTCTTGATGTCGATGATGTCGGCGAGCGCGAGGATGGCCTCCAGCTCCTGGATGCGGCCCTCGTTGAGGCTCTGCTGCTCCTTGGCGGCGTGATATTCGGCGTTTTCGCTGAGATCGCCATGGGCGCGCGCCTCGGCGATGGCGGCAATGATGCGCGGACGGTCCTCGGCGGTGCGGCGGCGATATTCCTCGCTCAGCGTGGCATGCCCGGCGGGCGTCATCGGGATCTTGTCCGGCATCGTGGTCTCCGAAGGTCGTTTCGCATCGCTGAACGCCAAACGGGCGATGCCTGGAAAGTCAGAAGTCCCAGAAAGTCAAAAGTCCGCTTTCCGCCTCTGTCTGGCGTGCAGCGGACTAGGAAAGTCGGGAAGTCCGGGCAACCTGCCCTTAGTCGGCACCGCGGTCAAGCGGCAGGCGCGGCGGGGTCGAAACCCCGCCGTCCGGTGTGGATTACGCCTTGACCGAAGCCCAGGCGGCGTCGGCGAAAATCTCGGCGGCGCGCTTGGCGGCGACGCGGGCGCGGCCGGCGGTGGCGAGACGCAGATAGTTGTAGGCCGGCCCCAGGATCAGCGAGTGGGCGGCCGGCCAGGGCAGGTCCTTGACCTTCTTGGCCTTGACGAATTTCGAGTAGCTCGACGACGCCGAGCCCTGGCCTTCGGCCAGCGTGTCGGCGATCGAGGCGAATTCCGGGGCGGAAACCGCCAAAGTGCGGATTTCGTCCATGAATTTGAACAGTTCGGGGTTCTTGAGGCCCCAGGTGACGAGGCCGCCGGCGCTGGCCTTGATCACCGCTTCGGGGGTGTCCGAAGCGGCCTGCGACTCGCCCGACCAGCCGGCGACGGCGTCTTCGAGCAGCGCCATGGCGAGGGCGCCCTTGCCGTCGAAGAAATGGTAGATCGAGCCCGTGGTGGCGCCCGAGGCTTCGCGGATGTCGTTGATCGTCGTAGCGATGTAACCCTTTTCGAGGAAGCAGCTCAGCGCCGCCTCGAGTATCGATTCGCGGCGTTCATCGCCGGTCAAACGCTTGCGGGGCTTCACTTTTTTAGCGGTGGCACGGGCCATCTCGATTCCTTTCACGACAAAATTCACTGGAATTCTCTTCCAGCATGGACTAGAGCACCATTCTAGTCGAGCGTTTTGTTTGGCTTTTTGACACTGACTGGGGACGAAAAGCAATGGCCGGGAACGAAGAGATGCTGAGCGCGGCAAACCAGCTGTTTGCGGCGATCGAGCAGGGCAATCGCGAGGAACTGCTCGCGCTCTATGCTCACAACGCGGTTCAAGTCGAGCATCCTAACCGGTTGAAACCGAAGGGAGATCGTCGCGCGCCGGAAAAGATGGCCGCCGACCTCGCGCGCGGCAAGGCGATGCTGCGGAGCGAGCATTACCAAGTGGTAGAGGCCACTGCCATGGGCGACCGGCTGGCGCTGCAGGTCAAGTGGACCGGCGTTGTAGCGGTGGCCGTCGGGGTGCTCCAGCCGGGCGATGAGATGGTCTGCGAGAGCGGCATTTTCCTGCGCTTTGTGGACGGAAAGATCGCCGAACAGCACAATTACGACTGCTTCGAGGATTTCCTCACGCCGCGGGGCTAGGCGAGGGCGAGGGCACACGCGATCCGGTAAGCAAATACCGCCGGATCGGCCGGTCGAACCAGCGATCGACCGTCCAGGCAACCAGCAGCGGCACGGCCAGCAGCGGAATCAGCAGCCAGATCGGGGCCTGCCGCAGGTTCTGGCCGCTAATCAGCAGCAGCACGACGTTCATCGCGACGAACACGGCGACGTGCAGGAGATAGAGCGGATAGGAAATTTCGCCCAGCCAGGTGGCGATCCGCGCCGTCAGCGGATGTGGCCGGGCAGAGGACGCAAACAGCAGGATTGCCGGCAGGACGAGCGCGATGATGACAGCGTCGCGGGCCACGTGCAGGCCGGCCGGCGCCGGTACCGACAGGGCAAGCACGAGCAGGGCCATGCTGGGCCAGCTCGACCAGGCGGGCGCCCAGCCGGTCAGCCGCATCCTGTGCCGGTACAGCAGGACACCCAGCGGAAACGAGAAAAACACCCGGGCGAACAGGCCGGGCCAGCTGTCGAGGCTGTGGCCGACATCGAGGGAGCCATAGGGCAGGCCGCAGCCGATCAGTCCGGCAAGGGAGACGAGGACGGTCGCCAGCAGCACCGGCGTGTTGAGCCGGCGGTGCAGGATCGCGAAGGGCAGGTTGACCGCCAGTTCGGCGGCGAGGCTCCAGGCGGCCGCGATCACCCAGCCGAGCTCGCCATTGGCGAGGATGGGCAGGAAAACGAGGGAGAGCGCGAGCCCCTGCCACGAGGCGCCGCCGAACGCCGCGGATCCGGCGACGGTCGCCAGCAGCGCCAGCAGATAGACCGGATAGAGGCGGATCAGCCGCAGGCGCATGAACTGGCCGGCGGTCATACCCGCCTCGAAGCGGCGGTCATAGGCGTGCGCCAGCACCCAGCCGCTGAGCAGGAAGAAGAAATCGACCGCCATGTAGCCGCCGGCAAGCGGGGCGCCGCCGAGATAATGGGAGCCGTGGAACTGCACCACGACAAGCGCCGCGACGCCGCGCAGGCCGGCGAGGGCAAGGAACGGCTCGGCTCTGGATGCGGGAGTGCTCACGGCGGGGAGCATGCCGGTGGGCCGCTAAGAAATCAGAAATCGCACCACGCAATCCGTGCTGCTGGAACGAAAAGGCGCGGCCCTCCCGGAGCCGCGCCTCTCGCAATCTGCCGCAGAATAGCTTGGTGTCTTACGACGCCATAGAGAGATTGTCGGCAGCGGATTTGCCGGTCCGCTTGTCCTTGACGATCTCGTAGTTGACCTTCTGGCCCTCATCGAGGCCATTCAGGCCCGAGCGCTGGACAGCCGAAATGTGCACGAACACATCTGCCCCGCCCTCGTCGGGCTGAATGAAGCCGTAGCCCTTCTGCCCGTTGAACCATTTCACAGTGCCGGTAGCCATATAAGTCCCTCTCGCAGTCTCTGCCGTAGCGGCCTCCCAAACCATTGGAAGACTTCGCCAATCGAATTCTCGGTAGTGACGTCAGCAGGCGCGTTGAGGCGTCGCCAGGCACGGACAGTCGGCCGCAATATTCGACGAGAGCGTTCTAGCGTGAATTGTTAACGGACACAATATGTCGCAGCCATGACAATTTTCCGCCACAGCGGAGGCTGCGCGGAGACTGGCGGTTGATCGCGATTCGACGCATTCGGGTCCAAGGGAGGACCCTGTCCCCCGGGGCGAGAGCTCCACTCGCGAGCGCTCGCCGGGGCGGCAAGAGAATTTGACGTGTACGTCACTGATCGGGCAGCGTCCAGTAAACAAAGCGCGCACAACGCTCGCTAAGTAAGAGGCCCAGATGACGACGATCCGCGACGATTTCCGCTCCGACACCGTGACCCGCCCGAGCCCCGGCATGCGGGCGGCCATGGCCAATGCGGAGGTGGGCGACGACGTGTTCGGCGACGATCCGACCGTGCAGCGGCTCGAATCGAGCCTGGCGGAGCGGCTGGGCAAGCCGGCGGCGGTCTTCCTCGCCTCGGGCACGCAATCCAACCTCGTGGCGCTGCTCAGCCATTGCGGCCGCGGCGAAGGCTATATTTCGGGCATGGACGCGCATTGCTATGCGCATGAGCAGGGCGGCGCGGCCTGGCTCGGCAGCCTGCAGCCGCAGCCGCTGCCGCACCAGGCGGACGGTACGCTGGCGCTGGCCGACATCGCCGAGGCGATCCATGGCGGCGACGATCCGCACGTCGCCGAAACCCGGCTGCTGACGATCGAGAACACGTTTGGCGGCCGCGTCATGCCGATGAGCTGGATCGCCGACGCGACGGCGCTGGCGCGCCAGCACGGGCTGAGCACGCATCTCGACGGGGCGCGGGTGTTCAACGCCGCGGTCGCCGGCAATCTCGACGTGGCCGAGATCGCCAGGCCGTTCGACACGATTTCGGTGTGCCTCAGCAAGGGCCTGGGCGCGCCCATCGGCACCGTGCTGGTGGGTGAGACGGCGCTCATCACCCGGGCACGCCGGCTGCGCAAGGCGGTGGGCGGCGGCATGCGGCAGGTGGGTATCCTGGCGGCGGCCGGCCTCTACGCACTCGAGCACAATGTCGAGCGGCTGGCCGAGGACCATGCCAATGCGCGGCGTCTCGCCGACGGTTTCAGCAGGATCCCGGGGCTTTCGGTCGAGGCGGCCACCAATATCGTCTGGGTCAGGATCGTGCCGGACAAGGCGCAGGCCTTCAGCGACTATCTGGCGCGCGAGGGTTTTGGCATCACCGGCGGCTATCCGGGCGCGAGCGGTATCTCGCGCCAGCGCTGGGTGACGCATCTCGACATCGACGGCGCGGCGATCGATCGCGCCATCGCCGCGGCGGAGCGGTTTTTCAGCTCGGCAGCGTAAGCCTCGCCCAGATCGGCAAATGGTCGGACGCTTCGCGCGACAGCGCGGAGCGGTGCACGCCCGCCTCGCCGATGGCGATGTTCTCGGTGACGATGATGCGGTCGAGGGTGAACACCGGCATCGAGGCGTGAAAGCTCGGACCGCATTCGGCGATGGTGTGGCGCTGCTCGAAGGCGCGCAGCACGCCGGATTTGAGGTCGGGCTCGTTGAGGTCGCCCATCAGCACGGTGGGCAAATTGCCCTCGAGCTGGCGCAGCTCGCTGACGATGGTTTCGGTCTGGAGCTGCCGCCATTTGCGCGTCAGCCCCAGATGCATGCCGACCACCCGCACTGGCCGGCCGTCGCAATCGAGGTCGGCGACGGCGGCGCCGCGCGGCTCGAGGTGCGGCAGCAGCATGGGGCGCGCGGCGGTCACTTTCATGGATTTGCGGGCAAGGATGGCGTTGCCGTGGTAGCCGAGGCTCTGTTCGCGATGGGAGAAGCGAATGGCCTGGTAGTCGGTCTCGCGCGCCACCAGCTCGGGATCGAGCGCCGTGATGCGCGAGCCGAAGCGCCGGTCGACTTCCTGGATGGCGACGATATCGGCGCCGATCTCGTTGAGGACGTCCAGCACGCGGGCCGGACGACGGCGCCAGTCGAGGCCGACGGCCTTGCGGATATTGTAGGACGCGACCTTGAGCTGCATGGAGCGGGAACGGCGGGCCAACGGACGGGGTTGCAGGCGCGAGGAAATCCCGCGCCCGCTGTTAGAGCCGATGGTTGACGCGCTGCCAATGGCTCCGCCGGTGCAATTTTACGCGAAGGCGAGAGCCGGCGAGGGGCGTGTCGCCCGCTCGGCCCACCAGGCGAGGGCGATGCCGACCGCGTAGGCGAACAGTCCTTCGAGGGCCACGAAGGTGAGGCTGGTATCGGGTGTCGGCTGCGGGCCGAACCAGTTGACCGCCTGCAGGGCCAGCATGCCGATGGCCAGCACGGCCAGCGACATCGTCCCTGTTCGGTCGAGCGGCCGGCGCGAGGCGGCGAAGATGGCGAAGCCGACGGCCGTGATGGCGAGTTCGAGCGGCATGGCGATGGCGGGATAGTTCCACAGGCCGAGCCCGAGCTTGGTGTCGCTGTCGCCGACGATGCCGAGGTCGGGGCGGTGCACCAGCAGGTCGAGCAGCCAGTGCGAGAACACCGCCGCGGCCGTGATGGCGAAAGCCCGCCAGCGCGTGTCGGGCGACACCAGCGCCGCGACCACGCCGCCAAGCACCACACTGAACGCGGCCGAGCCGACGACGCTGTGCGTGTAGGGCAGATAGGTGAGGTCCATGGGGTTCATCGCCGTCATGCCGGGCACGATCTTCATGCGCTCGATGCCGGGGATGAGGAACGAGAAGAACGCGATATCGACGGCCTGCACGGCCGCGAACAGGACGGGAAGGCTGGGGGCGCCCTCGAGCGGGCGGAGAGCGAGGGCAACGCCGTAGTGACCGATGAACATGCTGGTTCTCCGTGGTGATGCGCACAGGATGCCGGGCACGACCGGCGGCCGCCATTGGCGATGGCTGAAGAACAGCCATTCAGCCGCGTATGGCTCAGGCCTTCTCGCGCAACTGGTTGACGCGCGCCTTCACCAGCTTCTCGACGAGGTCGTACGGGATCGGCGCGCTGTATTTGAGGTGCAGCGTGTCCTTCTCGGCCCGGTAGGGGGCGAGCTTTGCTTCGAGGGCGGCGGCTTGTGGGTACACCGGGTAGAGGCCGATATGCTTCTTCCAGCCGGCGACATAGATGATGTGGTCCTTGCCGATGAAGAAGCCGGGCATGCCGTATTTGAGCTTCTCGTCGGCCTCCGGCGCGGCAGCGAGAATGATAGCGCGCAGGCGCTCGAGGATGAGCGCAACGTCGGGCGGCTGGCCGGCGATGTAGCTGAGGACCGTAGCGGGCATGGCGGAGTGTTGCCTCGTGCCCCGGCTCGCGCAAGCCACTTGCTTTTGGCGGTGGCAGGAGTAGGTCCTCGCCGCCCTTCGAGCCACGCCATGCGCCACCTCAATCACTCTTCCGGCGATTTGCAGATCGACCGCCGCGCCGCCTTCGCCGAAGCGATGGCGCGCGAGCGCGATTTCGCCGCCGCGGCGGAGGTCATGGCGAGCGCCATGGAGGCTGCATCGCACTGGGCTGCGGGCTGGCTGCTGCTCGGCGATTATCGCGCCGAGGCAGGCGACAGCGCGGGCGCGATGGAGGCGTACCGCCGCGTCGAGGCGCTGGATGCAGAGGGCGTCTATGGCGCGGCGATCCGGCTGGCGGCGGAGGGCGGCGGGACGCTGCCGAGCGGTACCGACAAGCCCTATGTCGAAACGCTGTTCGACGAATACGCGCCGCGCTTCGAGCAGGAGCTGGTCGATACGCTGGGCTATGGCGTGCCGCCGGTGCTGGGGCGAATGGCAACGGCGCGGATCGCCAGCGGGCGCGTGGCGCGCGCGGTCGATCTGGGTTGCGGGACCGGGCTGATGGGCAGCGAGATTCGGGCCTTTTGCGAGCGGCTGGAAGGGGTGGACCTGTCGGCGCGCATGCTGGATCTGGCGCGGCGCAAGAAGCTCTACGATCGGCTGGTGCAGGCGGAGCTGGTGGAGTTCTTGTGCGCCGACGCCGGAGGCATCGGGCTGATGACGGCAGCGGACGTGCTCAATTATTGCGGACCGTTGCCGCCGGTGCTGGCGGCGGTATCGGGGGCGCTCGCGCCGCGGGGCCTGTTTGCGTTCTCGCTGGAACTGCACGATCGCACTGGAACGCTGCTCCGGCGGCGCGAACTGCGCTACGCCCACAATGCCGACGAGGCGCTGGCGGAATGCCGCGCCGCCGGGTTCGACATCGTGGCGACCATGCGCCACCCGATCCGCAATGAGCGGGGCAAGCCGGTGGACGGCCTGCTGGTGCTGCTGCGCAAGCCGGCCTAGCCGGTCACCAGCTTGACGCCGACAATGGTCAGCACCGCCGCGAGCAGCCAGCGGATGACGCGCTCGTTGAGCGTGGGGGCAAAGCGGCTCGAAATCAGGATGCCGGGGATCGAGCCGCAGAGCAGCGAGATCAGCATGTGCCAGTCGACATCGCCGATGGCCCAGTGGCCGATGCCGGCGACCAGCGTCAGCGGTACGGCGTGCGCGATGTCGGAGCCGACGATGCGCAGCAGTGGCAGGCGCGGATAGAGCAGGATCAGCACCGTGACGCCGATGGCGCCGGCGCCGACCGAGGTGATGGAGACGAGGACGCCGAGGACGATGCCGGTGAGCACCGTCAGTATTGTCTGCGTGACGGGCCGCAGTTCGCGCTGGCGGCCGGCAAAGCGGGTGAGTGTGCCGCGAAAGATCAGGCTGATGGCGGTGAGGACGAGCATCACGCCGAGCACGGTGCCCAGCAGGTGGGTCGTCGCGGTCGTCTGCGTGCCGGTGGCCGCGAGGAACCACAGGGTCAGCGCGGCCGCCGGAACGCTGCCGGCGCCGAGCCGGAGGACAACACGCCAATCGACCATCCGGTTGGAGCCGTGCACCAGCGTGCCTGCCGACTTGGTGGTCGCTGCGTAAAGCAGGTCAGTGCCAACGGCTGTCGCCGGATGGATGCCGAACACCAGGATCAGCAGCGGCGTCATCAGCGAGCCGCCGCCCACGCCGGTGAGGCCAACGATCAGTCCGACCGCGAGGCCCGACAGCGCATACAGAACTTCGATCGGCAAACTCAAATGGCTCCGCCCAGCCTTCCCCGAAGGCGGCGACCCTATTGGGGCGAGCCGGCGCTGGCCAGTGCGAAAGTGAGCACGAATTGTCGCGCGAGGGCACGATGGCGCGATTTTGTACCTAGCCGGCGAGGGCTGCGTCTTCGGCCGCGTAGTCGAACGGATCGGACGGGTAGTGGCCGAACACCGGGAAAGTTTCGCGCCAGTCCGCGGCGTGGGCCTGCATCCAGGCGAGATAGGGGAAGAGCGCCTCGGCATAGGACGCGGCGGGGCGATAGCCGATGGCTTCGGCGGCCTGCATCGACGCGATGAAATCGGCGGGCACCGACCACGGCGTCTGGCCGATCTCGGAGTCGGCCGGCGCGTCGACGATCTCGCCCGGCCAGCCGAGCTGCGCGGCGATGGTTTCGCCGATCTGCCGGCCGGTGGGCGGCGTGGGATCAGTGGCGTTGAGCACGCGGGTCGCGGGCCGTTCCAGCGCGGCGCGCAACAGGGCGGCAATGTTGATCGTGGCGCTGGTGTGGAACACCGTTCGTCCGCCACCGGCGAGCGGGATGAGCTTGCGGCCGTCGAGCATGCGCTTGACGAACCACCATTCGCGCGGATGCGGCGAGTTGATGCCGTGGATGGCGCCGGGGCGCAGGATGCTCACCGGCCGTGTACTGGTCTCGAGCAGCCGCTGTTCGAGCGCGACCTTGCCGCGCGAATAGGAGGCGGGTCCCGGTCCGATCACCGGCGCCGTCTCCGCGAGAGGGCCGCCGAATTCGGGAAAGCCGGTCTCGCCGGCGGTATCGAGGCTGCGGCCCTCGGCATCCGCATAGACGCTGATCGAGGAGATCACCGCGAGCGCGCCGTAGCTGCCCGACAGGCTCACGAGCTGGTCGGCGTCGGCCGCGTTGAAGGCGACCGCATCGATGAGGGCATCGACACCGGTGCCGAGCGCAGCCGTCAGGGCGGCGGTATCGCGCCGATCGACAGCCACCAGCTTCGCGCCTGCCGGCACATTGCGCGCCTCGCGCCGGCCGGTATGCGCCAGCGTCACATCCCAGCCATGCCGCAGCAACTCCGCCGCAGCCGCAATGCCGATCTGCCCCGTCCCGCCGATGATGAAGGCGGTGCTGGTCAT
The DNA here is from genome assembly GCA_048498015.1 of Pseudomonadota bacterium. Lineage (GTDB taxonomy): Bacteria > Pseudomonadota > Alphaproteobacteria > Rhizobiales > Devosiaceae > Devosia_A. The sequence continues at coordinate 12,626 of JBEHYU010000035.1, read as the reverse complement.
TCGCGCCGCTCGGGCGAGGAGCGGCAGAACAGGTGCGGTTGATGGCTAAAGGGCACTTCCGTTGTCGATCCAGGCAAAGAAGCGCAGCGTGCATCGCCGGCACACAGATGCCAAGAGAGGAAGGTGAGGATCATGCCGTTTGTTCGCAACTTGACCCTGAGCGGCGATCAGGGTGTGCACGATGTCCCCGTTTCGGTGGCCGAGCCGCAGGAGAGCGGTGGAACGTGGACCTGCCAGTACGAGATTGCCTGGCCCGAGGGTTCGAGCATTGGGCGGATCGGCGGCGCTGACGCAATCCAGGCGATCTATCTGACCATGCAGGCCGTCGCGCTCGCGCTATACGCGAGCCCCCATCACAGGGCCGGGCGCCTGTACTGGCACAAGCCGGGCGAGGGCTATGGCTTCCCCATGCCGAAGGCGGGCTATGCCGATCTCGTCGGCGACGACCGCGCTTCGCAGGTCTAGCTCTCAGGCCGCGAAATAGTCCTGCAGCGGCCGTACCGTGATGCGGCTGTCGCGGTAGCCGATGATGCCTTCGACGGCGGCGATGGCGCCGGGGATGGTGGTGTAATACGGGATCTTGCCCATCAGCGCGGTGCGGCGGATGTCGCGGCTGTCGCTGATCGACTTCTGTCCTTCGGTGGTGTTGATCACCAGTTGCACGCCGCCATTCTTCATCGAATCGACGATATGCGGGCGGCCTTCGGCGACCTTGTTGACCTTGGTGGCGTTGATGCCATTGTCGTGCAGGTACCGGTAGGTGCCGGCGGTGGCGACGATCTTGAAGCCGGCGGCTTCGAGGTCGCGCATGGCGCTGCGGATCAGCGGTTTGTCGTCGTCGCGGACCGAGACGAACACGGTGCCTTCGCGCGGCACCTTGCTGCCCGAGCCGAGCTGCGACTTGGCGAAGGCCAGCGCATAATCGGTATCGAGGCCGATGACTTCGCCGGTCGACTTCATCTCCGGGCCGAGCACCGTGTCGACGCCGGGGAAGCGGTTGAAGGGGAACACCGCTTCCTTGATCGCCACATGGTGGAGCGGCGTTTCAACGAGGTTGAAGCTCGCCAGCGACTCGCCGGCCATGATGCGGCTCGCGATCTTGGCGATCGGCTTGCCGATGACTTTTGCCACGAACGGCACGGTGCGGCTGGCGCGCGGGTTCACTTCGAGGATGTAGATCGTGCCGTCCTTGAGTGCGTACTGCACGTTCATCAGGCCGCCGACCTTGAGCGAGAGCGCGAGCTCGGTGGTCTGGCGTTTGAGCTCGGCGATGACGGCATCCGACAGGGTCTGCGGCGGCAGCGAGCAGGCGCTGTCGCCGGAGTGAATACCGGCTTCCTCGATGTGCTCCATGATGCCGCAGACGAAGACGTCCTTGCCGTCGCTCAGGCAATCGACGTCGATCTCGATGGCGCGGCTGAGATAGGCGTCGAACAGCAGCGGATTGTCCGAGAGCACCGAGTTGATCTGGCCGGTCTTGTCGTTGGGGTAGCGGATCAGGATGTCGGGCGGCACCAGCGAGGTCAGCGTGCCCTGGATGTAGTTCTCGAACTCGTTGGGGGCCCGCACGATCTGCATGGCGCGGCCGCCCAGCACGTAGGACGGGCGGATGACCAGCGGGTAGCCGAGCCGCTCGGCAACGATGCGGGCCTGCTCGAGCGAGTAGGCGATGCCGTTGCGCGGCTGCGTCAGCTCCAGCCGGCTGATGAGCTTCGAGAACAGGTCGCGGTCTTCGGCGAGATCGATGCTCTCGGGCTGGGTGCCGAGGATGCGCACGCCGGCCTTCTCGACGGCCTCGGCGAGGTTCAGCGGCGTCTGGCCGCCGAACTGCACGATGACACCGTGCAGGGTGCCGTTCTGCTTTTCGCGCTCGAGAATCTCGATCACGTCCTCTTCGGTCAGCGGTTCGAAATAGAGCCGGTCCGAGGTGTCGTAGTCGGTCGAGACGGTTTCGGGGTTGCAGTTGACCATGATGGTCTCGTACCCCGCGTCGGAAAGCGCGAAGGCGGCGTGGCAGCAGCAATAGTCGAACTCGATGCCCTGGCCGATGCGGTTGGGGCCGCCGCCGAGGATCACCACCTTCTTGCGGTTGGAGGGACGCGCCTCGTCGGCGACGGCGCCGGCGAACGGGACCTCGTAGGTCGAGTACATATAGGCGGTCGGCGAGGCGAACTCGGCGGCGCTGGTGTCGATGCGCTTGTAGGCGGGATGCACGCTCAGCGATTTGCGCAGGGCGCGCACGTCCCTGGCCTGCTTGCCGCTGAGGTCGGCGAGGCGGCGGTCGGAAAAGCCCATGGCCTTGAGCCGGCGCAGCGTCGCGGCGTCCTCCGGCAGGCCCCAGTCGCGCACGCTCTTTTCGGTATCGACGATGCCCTTGATCTGCTCGAGGAACCACATGTCGATCTTTGAGGCGTCGTAGATGTCCTCGAGACTCATGCCGAGCCGCATGGCTTCGGCCACGTGCAGCAGGCGGTTGGGCGTCGCCACCGATACCGCCGCCCGAATGGCGTTCTGGTTCTCGTCCTCGTCGGCCCCGAGGCCGGGAATGCCGATCTCGTTGAGGCCGGTGAGGCCGGTCTCGAGCGAGCGCAGCGCCTTCTGCAGCGATTCCTGGAAGGTGCGGCCGATGGCCATGGCTTCGCCGACGGACTTCATCGAGGTGGTCAGCCGGTTGTCGGCGCCGGGGAATTTCTCGAAGGCGAAACGCGGGATCTTGGTGACGACGTAGTCGATCGTCGGCTCGAAGCTGGCCGGGGTGGCGCCGCCGGTGATGTCGTTCTCGAGCTCGTCGAGCGTGTAGCCGACGGCGAGCCGGGCCGCGACCTTGGCGATGGGGAAGCCGGTGGCCTTGGAGGCAAGAGCGGACGACCGCGAGACGCGTGGGTTCATCTCGATCACCACCATGCGGCCATCGGCCGGGTTGATGCCGAACTGGACGTTGGAGCCGCCGGTTTCGACGCCGATCTCGCGCAGCACCGCGATGCTGGCATCGCGCATGATCTGGTATTCCTTGTCGGTCAGCGTCAGGGCCGGCGCGACGGTGATGGAATCGCCGGTATGCACGCCCATTGGATCGACGTTCTCGATCGAGCAGACGATGATGCAATTGTCGTTCCTGTCGCGAACGACCTCCATCTCGTACTCTTTCCAGCCGAGCACGCTCTCTTCGATCAGCACTTCATCGGTGGGCGAGGCATCGACGCCGCGCTCGACGATGTCGAGGAATTCTTCCTTGTTGTAGGCGATGCCGCCGCCAGTGCCGCCCAACGTGAAGCTCGGGCGGATGATGCAGGGCAGGCCGATCACTTCGAGCGCCTGCAGCGCCTCGATCATGTTGTGGGCCAGCATCGAGCGCGGCGTCTCGAGGCCGATCTTCTTCATGGCGTCGCGGAACAGCTCGCGGTCCTCGGCCTTGTCGATGGCCTCGGCATCGGCGCCGATCAGCTCGACGCCGAATTTCTCCAGCACGCCCATCTTGCGCAGGCTGAGCGCGCAGTTGAGCGCCGTCTGGCCGCCCATCGTCGGCAGCAGCGCGTCCGGCCGCTCCTTCTCGATGATCATCGCCACCACTTCGGGCGTGATCGGCTCCATGTAGGTGGCGTCCGCCAGATCCGGGTCGGTCATGATCGTCGCCGGATTGGAGTTGACGAGGATGATGCGGTAGCCCTCGTCCTTCAGCGCCTTGCACGCCTGCGTGCCGGAATAGTCGAACTCGCAGGCCTGCCCGATAATGATCGGCCCCGCCCCGATGATGAGGATCGATTTGATATCGGTGCGTTTTGGCATGACGGACTCGGCTCTTTTGTTGCGCATGGCCTGGTCCGAAAACCGGAAGCCCGTTTTTCGGGGCCATGCGTTGGGCGCGCGCCGAAAGACGCCGGGGGAGCGGGCGTTTTCAGGCGGATCGTGAAGGTTAAGCCGGCTCTCTAGCGGAAGGAGGCGGGGAAGGGAAGGGCGGCCGCGCAGCGAATGTCAGGGAACGCACCGCGAACCTTGTCGCCGCCGCAAAGGCGGTCGAGAATGCGGGCAAAATCAGCCTCGGGAGCCTGCCATGTGCCGCAACATCAAGCCGTTGTTCAATTTCGAGCCGCCGGCGACCAAGAACGAGATGCATGATGCGGCGCTGCAGTTCGTGCGGAAGATTTCCGGGTATCAGCGGCCCTCGCACGCCAACGAGGCGGCGTTCAACGAGGCCGTCGAGGACATCGAGAAGGTGGTGCGCAAGATGCTGCGCTCGATGGAAACCACCGCGCCGCCGCGCGACCGCGAGGTCGAGGCCGAGAAGCGGCGGGAAAAGTCGCGGCTGCGCTTCCCGGAGCGGGCGACGGCTTAGGCCCTTAGCCACAACGCGAAGGCGGGAATCCAGCCTGAGTTCACGGATGTCCGAAAGCTCGGTCTGGATTCCCGCCTTCGCGGGAATGACGTTGTGGGAGGGGGCAGGCGAGCGTTGCGCCCGCCCGTCGCTTACTTCGTGAACGAGATGTGCGACGTGGTCTTCTCGCCGGTCTTGCCGTCGACCAGGGCGAAATCGACGGTGAAGCTCGTCGCCGCGATGGTCATGGTCGAATAGGAGGTGCCGGCGATCGACTTGCTGGTCGTGGTGAAGATCAGCTTGTCGCCGCGGCGGACGCCCGGGACGACGCCACCGATGGTGCGGGTTTCGTAGCGCTTGAGGCTGTCATTGTAGACGATGGCGCCGTTGAAGGCCTGCGCGGCCATGTCGGGAATGTTGCAGCGGCCCTGGTATTTGACGCTCTGGCCGCCGGCGGTGAGCACGACGCGGCAGGCGATGGGGCCGGACTGGGCGCCGGTGAGCTTGCCCTTGCCGACCCAGTTGTTGGTCAGCTTCTGCAGGAAGGCGGTCTCGGCGGGACCGGCGAAGGCCGGCGCGGCGGAAACCGCCAGGGTGGCGGCGGCGAGGAAGGCGATGACGCTCTTGCGTAGCATGATAGTTCCAATCTGACGGGCTTGGACGCTCGCATAAAAGAACAATGTGGCAGCGCAAGGGTTGCCGTCCGTTAGGGTTTACGGGTCGGCAGGCGCGAGCCGGCGTGGTAACCTTGGCGTGATCAACCGGGCCCGCCTTTCATGCAGTATATCCAACCCTTGGCACCGTGGCTGTCGCTGGCGGTCGCCGTCGTGGCGGCGCTGCTGGTGTGGGGGCAGTGGCGCGAGCGCCAGCTGCGCAAGGACGACGTGCTCAAATGGTCGCTGGAGGTGATCCGGACGCTGCAGAGCCTGTACCTGTGGTGCTATCTGGGCGAGCGGGCCTTCCCGCCCGACAAGCTCAAGCAGCTGGCGGTCGAGACATCGGTGCTGGTCGAGCAGGGGCGGCTGTTCTTCCGCAACACGCCGCATCCGACCATCGGCGCCGACCGGCATCCGGCCTATCGGGGCAACCGGCCCAAGCTGATGGACCCGATGGTCGTGGCGCATCAGATCGCGATGCGCTGGAACGACAGCAGCGATGCCGAACGCGCCCGCATGACGCTGGTGGCCGAGGATTGCGTCAAGATTTTCGTGTCGTTCGCCCAGCTCGAGGTCGGCCGCAGCCGCACGGCGTCCCTGGACGCGGGGATCAAGGGCGAGGGCCGCTCGCTCGACGAGCTGATGCCGGCCATCGCCGATGCGCGGCTCGAAAAGCTGGCCAAGACGCGGCGGATGTCGCTCTAAGGGCCTACCGCTGACCGGCAGGCTCCCTTCACCCACGTTGTGGATGGGATACCCCGGTTGGCGGCCGGCCCTACGCCTCGGGCTCGGTGGTGAACATCAGCGGAAAGCCCTCCTGCTGCGCCATTTCGGTGGCGCGGGTGGCCTTCTCCTCGGCGACTTCGCGGGTGAACACGGCGACGACGCAGACGCCCTTGGTGTGCGCGGTGATCATCACCCGGCGCGCCTGGTCCTCGGTCATGCGGAATTCCGCCTTCAGCACGCGCACAACGAAATCGCGCGGGGTGAAGTCGTCATTGACCAGCATCACCTTGTAGAGCGGCGGGCGTGCAGTCTTGAGGCGGGTGCTGGTGCGGGTCTTGGTGTCGCTGTCGGCCATCGGCGGGAGCTCCGATACAGCCCCTGATATAGCACGAAAACCGGGTCGCCGTCAGAGGCCGGTATTGTTGTCGAGCAGCAGCGGCGTGTCGGTGGCGAGCGGGGCCGGCGGTGTCGGCTTGGGCGCCGGCTTCAGCCGCTCGGCGGCCATGCGGGCCGGCATGTCGTCGGGCATCATGGCGCCCACCGTGGGGACGACCGGTTCTTCGGCGGCCGGCGGCGGTTCGGAGGCCGCGGCGACCGAAATCGCCGGCTCGGACGAGGCAGGCGCGGCACTGGCGGCGGGCGGCGGGGTGTCGGTGGGCTGGGCGAGCAGGGCGAGGCCGGCGTCGCTGGGCGGGAATTCGGAGGTCAAGGCCGGCAGGTCGGCAGCTGCCACTGAGGCGGCAGGTTGTGGGGCCGGTTGTGCCGCCTCGCGGCTGCTCGACAGGACAGGCGCGGCCGGTTCCGCCGAGGACGAAATCGCCGCGACGCTGGGGGTTTCGACCTTGCTGGCCGTCGGATGGCCGATATCGCGGGCATTCCAGACGAGCAGGGCGGCGCCGCCGGCGAGCGCGGTGTAGAGGCAGAAGGTCAAAATGCTGGCGGCGACGCGCGAGAAGCGGGAGAAGCCCGACTCCTCGTCGTCCTCGTATTCGTCCTCTTCCTCTAGATCTTCCGGCTGGCGGAACATCGGGGTAGCCCTCGGCGGGGCGGGCCGGCGGCGGCCGGGACGCCAATCGTCGGGATCTTCATTAGCACGAATTTGCGGATCGGCAGGACCCCGCAGCGGCATTTGCTGCGCCTGCGCCCGCGGCGGCGGCACTTCGGCCTGCCGCGCCTGGAACTGCGGCGAGGGGCGCTGCGCGGCCTGCTGCTGTTGCGGCTGCGGCGGGCGGTAAGGCTGGGCGACCGGACGCTGCGGCACCGGCCGCGGCTCGGGCGGAGCCTCGGGCTGCAGCGGCATGGCGGTGCCGCCTTGGCCGAAGAAGCCGGCGCCAACGGCGACTTCGGGCAGTTCGAGCTCTTCCGGCGCGGGCGCGGGAGCAGGCGGGGGTGGGGCACGGCGGCGCGTCGGGCCAACCCGCTGCTCGGGCTCCTCCTCGTCTTCGTCCTCGTCGGCTTCCTCGTCCTGCTCGTCGTCGATGTCGTCGGCCAGTACTTGCGGCAATGCGGCCCGCGAGCGGCGCAGATAGGCCGCGACGCTGAAGGCCAGCGCCACCAGCAGCAGCGCCGGCGGCGTCAGCATGACGAAATCGGGGCCGTGGCGCAGGAAGATCGCCGCGCCGACCCAGCTGATGGCTCCCACGAGGAACAGGATGGCGCCCACCAAGGGGGCGGCCAGCACGATGCCGGCGCCGAGCACACCCAGGTTGGCGATGATGTAGAGCCCGAAGCTGGCCAGCTGCATCGGGCGGTCGGCGTGGAAGATGGCAGCCGCGTCGAGCCCGCCCAGCGCCAGAATGAACGAGGCGACCAGGCCCGCAACAACTCCGAAAGCTAAGGCCGCATAACGCAAGGATCTGGCTCCGGTGGCCCTGAAGGCGTCATTTGTCTTCCGCAGTCAGGCAGGTAGCGGCGAAATCGGGCGCAAAATAGCAGCAGAGTGGTTGAAAACAAGGAAAAGCCCGGGCTTTCCTAGAGCTTCTTCACGTCAAGGATAACGTCGCGGCCGGTGGATAACCCTGTGCCGAGACTTGGTTGAACTTTCTGCGGCGCCGATGGTTTCAGCCGCACCCCACCACAACCGCCGCAAGGAGTACCGCACCATGGCCGACGTCCCAATGCTCAACCTGAACGACGGCAAGGCCATTCCGCAGCTGGGGCTGGGGGTGTGGCAGGTCGATCCCAAGATCACCGCCCGGGTGGTGCGCGACGCCATCGCGGCGGGCTACCGGCTGATCGACACGGCCGAGGGCTACGACAACGAGCAGGGCGTTGGCGAGGCCATCCGGACGGCCGGGGTGCCGCGCGAGGAACTGTTCATCACCTCGAAGCTGCGCAATGGCGGACATTCCCGCGACGCGGCGCTCAAGAGTTTCGACGACAGCATGCGCAAGCTCGGGCTCGAGCGGCTCGACATGTTCCTGATCCACTGGCCGGTGCCCAGCCAGGGCAAATATGTCGAGGCGTGGAAAACCCTGGTGGAGCTGCAAAAGCAGGGCCGCATCGCCTCGATCGGCGTTTCCAACTTCAACGAGGACCATCTGCGTCGCATCATCGACGAGACCGGCGTGGTGCCGGCGGTCAACCAGATCGAGCTGCATCCCTATTTCCAGCAAAGGGATAAGCGGGATTTCCTCAGGGATCGCGGCATCCACATCGAGTGCTATTCGCCGCTCGGTTCAGGCAGCGTGCTCGAGGACAGGACGCTGGCGGCGATCGGCAGGAAGCACGGCAAGTCGATCGCGCAGACGATCATCCGCTGGCATCTGCAGCAGGGCTTCGTGGTCATCCCCAAATCGATCCATGCGGATCGCATCAAGGCCAATTTCGACGTCTTCGACTTTGCCCTGAGCGAGGACGAGATGAACCAGATCCAGCCCCTCGACAAGGGCGAGGCCGGGCGCACCGGCGCCAATCCGGCAACCGCCAGCTTCCTGTTCTAGCGGCGGCGGAACAGCAGGTCGCTGGCGGCGAGCAACGCGCCGCCGGTGATCAGCAGGCAGGCGAGCAGCAGGATGTTGCTGTAGGCGGCGTAGCCGCTCAGGATCAGGATGGCGGTCGAGAGCAGGGGGGCCGAGTAGGACGCGGCCCCCAGCACTTGGATGTCGCCGCGCTTGACCCCGATGTCCCAGACATAGAAGGCGAGGCCGACCGGCCCGAGCCCCAGCCCCACCACCGCGGCCCATTGCCAGAAGCCGGCCGGCCAGATCGTCGGCTCGATGGCGAAGTGGACGATCGTCGCCAGCACCGCGGTGACGAGGCAGAAGCCGGTGATGGCATCGCTGGGCACATGCGCCATGCGCCGCGACAGCACCGAGTAGACGCCCCAGACGATCGCGGCGAACAAGGCCGCGCCATAGCCCGCGAGGTAGCGCGGATCGAGGCTCAGGCCCTGGCCGCGCGTCACCACCAGCACGGCGCCCGCCAGCGCCAGCACGCAGCCGGCGATGTGCTGCCATTTGAGCTTTTCGCCCGGCAGCAGCGCGGAAAAGACCACGATCAGCAGCGGCCAGAGGTAGTTGATGAGCCCGGCTTCGACCGGTGGCGCGTTGCGCAGCGCGATGAAATAGGCGGCGTGGTAGCCGAACAGGCCGCCGACGCCGACCAGGTAGACCGGCCAGGACTGGATCACGGCTTTCGCGGCGGCCGGCCGGACGGTCCAGAGCGCGACGCCCGCCAGCCCGCCGATGCCGAAGGTCATGGCCAGCAACTGGAACGGCGGCACGGCGCCGCTCGCCGCAGTGAAGAAGGCCAGGAGGCTCCAGAGCAGCACGGCCGAAAAGCCGATGGCGGTGGCGGTGCGGGTGGTCACTGGATGGTTTCGGTCACGGGGCTCTCGCGCCCCTGTTAGCGGATTTTGTCGGCCGGGCAAATTGCGTCGCGGCGCTGCGCTCCCTAAATTGACGCCATGCCGTATGATTTGCCCGACCGCCTCGCTCTCGCCCGCCACGCGGACGCCGCGTTCAACGTGCTCGAAACCGATTTGATGGCGGAGCGGGCCGCCTCGCTGGGCCACCACGGAAGGCTGGCTGAGGCCTCGGTGGCGGCGCTGCACGCCTTCAGCGGCGCCGACGAGGATCGCATCGCGGTACGCCGCAAGGCCGTCCGCCATGTCTGGGCTTATTTCGTCCAGCGCGAGGCCTGTGGCATGCGCGACCACCGCGAGATCATCAAGGACTGGAAGATTCCGGGTGAAGTGCTGTCGCGGCTGGGCGCTGTCGAGCGCTAGCTCCGTCCGCGACGCGGAATAAGTCCCGTGGGTGGGGCAATGCCCTCAACGCCGTTGAGCGCTAGAAGAAGTAGTATTTGAAGCCTTCGTGGCTCTGCTTGAAGCCGAGCCGGACATAGAAGCGGTGGGCGTCGAGGCGGGCCTTGTTGGAAGTCAGCTGCACCATGTCGCAGCCCTTCTCGTGGCAGTGGGCCAGGGCCCAGCGCATCATTTCCGAGCCGATGCCGAGATTGCGCTTGTTCGCCGCGACATGGACGACCTCGATCTGGCCGCGCCACATGCCGCGCCGCATCAGGCCGGGGATGTAGCTCAGCTGGAAGCAGCCGACCGGCTCGCCATCGAGCTCGACCACGAACATCTCGTTGTTGGGATCGGCGTCGATCGCCGCGAGCGCATCGACGTAGTCGGCATGCATCGCATCGGCCGGATCGTCATTGGTGGCGACGACGCTGTCCTCGACGATCAGCCCCACGATCAGCGGCAGATCGGCCGGCGTGGCGGCGCGGTAGGCGAGAGTCATTCCTGCTCCTCGAGGCCATCGAGTTCGAGATTGCCGGTACTGGCGATAATCGAATCGAGGAAGCCGGGGAAGCGCCTGTCGAGGTCGACGCGGCGCAGCCGGACGCGGCGCCGGGTGCCTTCGGGCGAGACGTTTACGACGCCGGCCTCGCGCAGCTTGGCGACGTGGTAGCTGATCGCCGTCTTGCTCGCGAGATCGGTAAACTGGCTGCAGATCATGCCGCGGCTCTCGTCGCGCGACAGATAGTTGATGATCGCCAGCCGGGTCTGGTCGCTTAGCGCGTTGAGCACGCTGGGCAGCGTGATCTGGTCGGCATCGGGGTGCGGAAGGGCCTTTTCTTGCATGGCTGAGATGTATTCCGACCCCCTCCTTAGTTCAATGGGTCTTGAACTAGCTTGACTCCGGCAGTTGGAATGTCCAATTGTTCAACGACAATTGAACTAAGGAGGGCATCATGGATGTCCGTCTGATCTGGCTGGCGCTGGGCGCCTTCGCCATCGGTGCCGAGGGCTTTGTGATCTCGACGCTGCTTCCTTCCATTTCGGCCGATACCGGCGTGACGCTGCCGCAGGCGGGTTACCTGGTGCTGGCCTATGCGGTTTCCTACGCCATCAGCGCGCCGGTTCTGGCGACGCTCAGCGGCACTGCCGCCCGCCGCAACGTGCTGGTCACGGCGGCGCTGGTATTCGCGGCCGGCGCCGTCGGCGCGTCGCTGGCCGATGGCTACTGGCCCCTGCTGGCGGCGCGCGTCGTGATGGCCGCAATGGCCGGCCTCTACGCGGCCACCGCACAGGCGACCGCGGTCACCATGTCCGAGCCGGCGCACCGGGCCCGTGCCATCGCTGTCGTGGTCGGCGGCACGTCGATGGCGGTGGCGCTGGGCGCGCCCATTGGCGGGCTGATTGCCGGCCTCGTGGGCTGGCGCGGCACCTATCTGTTCATCGCCGTGCTCGGCGTGCTGGCGGCCGCCGCCATCTTCACGATGCTGCCGGTGAGCCTGCGCGGCGAGCATCGCTCGCTGAAGGACCGGCTGGCCGTGCTGTCGATCCCGGGCGTGGTGCCGGGGCTGCTGACGACGTTCTTCTACATGGTGGGCCCATTCGCGGCGTTCATCTACCTGTCGCCGCTGACCACGCAGGGCATCGGCATCGACAAGGCGTGGCTGCCCGGCGTGATGCTCGCCTTCGGCGTCGGCGCTGCTATCGGCAATACGCTGGGTGGCCAGCTGGCGGATCGCATCGGGGCGGGCCGCACGGTGATCTACGGGTCGATAGCCAATGCGGTGTTCCTCGGCCTGCTCTCGGTGGTGCCGCATCTCGACGCGTCGATCCGCGTGCCGCTGTTCGTGGCACTGATGGTGCCGTGGGGCATCGTGGCGTGGACCTTCCTGCCGGCACAGGTCAGCCGCCTCGTCGGCATGACCGGCGGCGCTGCGCCGCTGGTGCTGTCGCTCAACGGGTCGGCGCTCTATCTGGGCACGGCCGGCGGCGCGCTGGTCGGCGGCCAGGTGCTGGTGCATGGCAGCGTCTACGATCTGGGCTGGGTGGCCGCGGTGTTTCCGCTGGTGGCGCTGGCGATCCTGACGTTCCGGCCGCGCCCGGTGCCGGTGCCGCGATTGGGCTGATCAGCGGCGCTGATCGACCCTATCTCAACTCATCATGAGACAAGGCCGGCGACTTGCTATAGTCGCCGGCCTTGTCGTTTCGAGATGAGGGTGATCATGCCGGCACTGGAACTTCGTCCTAACTGCGAACTCTGCGACCGCGATCTGCCGCCGCAAAGCTATGACGCACGCATCTGCTCCAACGAATGCACCTGGTGCGCGGACTGCGCCGACCACGTGCTGCTGAATGTCTGCCCCAATTGCGGCGGCGAACTGGTCCGCCGCCCGATCCGGCCGCTGGAGGAATATCGTCCGGGCGAAGGCCTGCGGCTCAATCCGGCGGGGACAGCGCGGCGGCACGTGAAATATTCGCACGAGGATATCGCGCTGTTGGTCGCGCGGCTGAAGGATGTGCCGGCAGACAAGCGCTAGGCCGACTGAGGGCAAGAACCCCCTCACCAAGCTCCGCTACGTCGCTTCGCTCCTAGCTGCGCTATCCTCCCCCACCAGGGGACCCGGCCGCACCGCAGGGGTCACGATGACGGATGAGGTGACCTTCAGCGGCTGAGCCGGCAGGCCGA
>JBEHYU010000034.1:0-42831 GCA_048498015.1 Pseudomonadota bacterium | reverse complement strand
CGACGTCGGTGCCGGGGCGCAGCCCGATGGTGGCGGTGCTGCCATCCATCGACAGCACGACCGCCAAGGTCCATTCCGGCACGTCGGCCAGCGGCTGGACGGCGGCCACCGCCGGTCCCCAGTCGCCCGAGGAGATGTCCACCGTCGCGACCGGGCCATGGAATCCGGTGCCATGGTCGTAGTCCATGAGCCCGTCCATCAGCGCCTTGCGGGCATATTCCTGCAGTTTTGGCTCGAGCGTGGTGCGCACGCTCAGGCCGCCGCCGTAGAGCTGGTCCTCGCCATAGATGGTCGAAAGCTGGCGGCGCACTTCCTCGGTGAAATACTCGGCCGAGTAGAGCTGCGTTCCGGAATCGCGGGGGGTGACGTTGAGCGCTTCGGCCTTGGCCTCGTCATGCTGCGCCTGGGTGATGTAGCCATTGGCCAGCATCTGGTCGAGCACGTAGTTCCGCCGCTCGATCGCCGCCTGCGGATGCTTGAACGGATGGTAGTTGTTGGGGCCCTTGGGCAGGCCGGCAATGTAGGCGATCTCGCTCAGATCGAGCTGGTAGAGCGCCTTGTCGAAATAGTTGAGCGCGGCCGCGGCGACGCCGTAGGAGTTCAGCCCGAGGAAGATTTCGTTGAGGTAGAGCTCGAGGATCTTGTCCTTGCTGAAGGTGCTGTCGATCCTGAGCGCCAGGATCGCCTCCTGCACCTTGCGGTCCCAGGTCTGCTGCGAGGTCAGTAGGAAATTCTTGGCCACCTGCTGGGTGATGGTCGAGCCGCCGCCCTGGATCGAGTCGTCGCCATTGGCGCGGGCGAGAATGTTGTCGCGCAGCGCACGGATCACGCCATCGATCGAAATGCCGTGATGGCTGTAGAAGTCCTTGTCCTCGGCCGAGATGAAGGCCTGCACCAGCAGCGGCGGCATCGTCTCGATCGGCTGGAACAGGCGGCGCTCATGCGCATATTCGGCCAGCAGCGTGCCGTCGGCGGCGTGGACGCGCGTCGTCACAGGCGGCTGGTAATCCTTGAGGACGGTATAGTCGGGCAGGTTCGCCGAGACCTGATTCAGATAGACGACGGCCACGACGATGCCCGCCAGCGCGCAGAACACGCCAAAGCCGAACAGCCAGCCCAATATCCGAAACATGCCGGTCCTTAGAAATCGCCCGTCCGGCGCGGGAGGCGAACCGGATAAGCCGCTGGAATCATAGCAGAGAACGGCGGAAATATGGACGGAAACCCGCCTTTCCCGCAGATGTGACGCCGCAATATTGCGGGCGTTGCAGCCATGTCACTGCCTGCCCCGCTGCTCGCGGAAATAGGCCTGCACGCCCTTGGCGATGGCACCCACCACATTGTTGCGCCAGCCGACATTCTCCAGATTGGCGATGTCGGCAGTGTTGCTCATGAAGCCCAGCTCGATGAGCATCGAGGGAATGTCGGGAGCCTGCAGCACGAAGAAGTCCGCCTGCCGGACCGGGAAGCGCCGCAAAGCAACCGAGGGCTCCATCGCCTTCACGATGTCTTCGGCCGCCTCGTAGGCCTGCTCACGGACCTGCCGGCGCATGAGGTCGACCAGGATGTCCACCACGGCGGGCTTGGCGTCCGGCGTGACATAGCCGGCAACAATGTCGCGGTGGTTCTCGCCGTCGGCGAGCACCGCGTCGAGCACGTCGGTCGCCTTCTCGTCGCGCGTATAGATCGAGGCGCCGCGGATGTCGGCCTGCTGGAAGGTGTCGGCGTGCAGCGAGATGAAGAGGTCGGCCTTGTTCTGCCGCGCCAGGTCGACCCGCTCGTTGAGCGTCAGATAGGTGTCGTCGTCGCGGGTGAGCGCCACGTCGAACTGCCCGCTCGCGACCAGCAAGTCCCTGAGCTGCAAGGCAAAAGCCAGCGTGATGTCCTTCTCGTGGATGCCGCTCGGGGCGCTCGCCCCATTGTCGATGCCACCATGGCCGGGGTCGATTACCACCAGCGGGCGCGAGCCGGCCGGCAGCGGCGCCTCGCTCGGCGCCGGCGGTTCGGACGAGTCCGGCGCGGCTGCAACCGACGCCTCGTCCGGGGTGACGGCGTCGGGCACGGCCTGCCCCATGGAATTGGCGAGATCGGCGGTCGCCCGGGCCTTGAAGTCGTCTTCGCTCGTGGGGATCAGATCCACCACCAGCCGGGCCGGCTGGTTGTCGACGGGATCGAGCACATAGGCCTGCTGGACGACGGCCGGCGCACTCAGCACCAGTTCGGCGCGGGCCCGGCCGTCCTCGGCCATGTTGGTGCTGAAGCTGGCAACGATCCCCTGCCCGTTCACCGGCTGCTGGGCGATGGTCTGGACGCCCGAGGCCCTGACGTCGATGGCGATGCGCTCGGGATCGTCGAGCGAGACGATGGCGAACTGCGTGGCGGCCGACAGGTCCATCACCAGGCGGGCCCGCTCGGGGGTGGTGCTGACGCGCGCCGCGAGGACGGTTGGAAGATCGACCGCGGCCGCCGCGATCGTGCCGAGCGCGAGCATGAGAAGGGCAATTAGAGCCGCCGCGGCTCCGCGTCCCGCCCGCGCGGACACCTCAGAATTGAACAACGGGCGTGAGCTCCCCATATCGGCCGCAGGTGATGAAACACCTGTGTTTAGGCGATTCTGCGGCTGAAGGCCTGCCGAACCATGGCATGAACCTCGCGATACCGCCTTAACCTCATGGTTTCGTTACCGCGGGAGTTTTCGGTTGCCAATCAGCACCAAGCACCCTACACGCAGAGACTGAGGCGGGCTGTCAGGGTACCGTCGCGAACGGCGATGGCCGTTCCCGGAAAGCATGACAGCAGAGGGATTTAGGCGAAAAGCCACGGTCCCGGATGCGGCACATTCGACCGCCTCGACACGAGTTTTCGGCCCGTTTCGGCCGATCGGTGCGCCGGGTTTCCGGCGCCCACATAGGAAGAGGTTGGATGGCCACCGGGTCGACAAAACCTGACGCAATTCCCGTTTTCGGTTGCGCTTTTGTCATTGCTCGCCCGCCGGTCCCCGTCCTCGGCAGTTGCACCGGCGCGAGCGCTTATCGCGCCATAACCCTCAAACCTTTGGCCGCGCATGGCGCCCCGCAGAGGAGACCGGTTCGCCGGCTCCGGAGTGTTGGCGCGCGACGGCCTGGAGCAAAGCTTTATGGCTATCAAGAGAATGCTGGTGGATGGCACCCACCCGGAAGAAACGCGGATTGTCGTCACCAACGGTAACCGCCTCGAAGAATTCGACTTCGAATCCCAGAGCCGCCGCCAGCTGCGCGGCAATATCTACCTCGCCAAGGTCACGCGCGTAGAGCCGTCGCTGCAAGCGGCCTTCATCGAGTATGGCGGCAATCGCCACGGCTTCCTGGCCTTCAGCGAAATCCACCCCGACTATTACCAGATCCCCGTCGCCGACCGCGAAGCGCTGATGCGCGAAGAGGAAGAGGCGGACGAAGACGACGATCACGACGACGACGATCACGGCCACGCCGCCGCTGATGCGCCCGCCATCGAGTCCGTCTCGGAAGCCGCGTCCGAGGAAATGGCCGCCGAGGCCAGCATCTCGGAGGACGAGTCGGCGCAGACCGAGGGCGCCCCGACCGACGCGGACGCCGAGGCCGACCCGCAATCGACCATGGCGGCGGACGCCGCCGACGATGAGGACGAGGCGCCCGAGCGCGATTCCAGCCACATCGAGGAAGCACCGGCCAACAACGAGCCGGTGGAGTCGATCGGCGGCAGTGCCGACGTGCTCGAGGAAAGCCGCGAGCGCCGGCAGCGCAAGCCGCGCCGCCACCAGTACAAGATCCAGGAAGTGATCAAGCGCCGGCAGGTAATGCTGGTGCAGGTCGTCAAGGAAGAGCGCGGCAACAAGGGCGCCGCGCTGACCACCTATCTCAGCCTCGCCGGCCGCTACTCGGTGCTGATGCCGAACACCGCCCGTGGCGGCGGCATCTCGCGCAAGATCACCAATGCCGCCGACCGCAAGCGGCTCAAGGACATCGTGGGCGACCTCGAGGTTCCGCCCGGCCAGGGCATCATCCTGCGCACCGCCGGCGCCTCGCGCACCAAGGCGGAAGTGAAGCGCGACTTCGAATATCTGCAGCGGTTGTGGGAGAGCGTGCGCACGCTGACCCTCAAATCCACCGCGCCGTCGCTGGTCTACGAGGAAGGCTCGCTGATCAAGCGGACCATCCGCGACCTCTATTCCAAGGACATCGAGGAGCTCTGGGTCGCGGGCGAGGATGCCCACCGCGAAGCCAAGGACTTCATGCGGATGATCATGCCGAGCCACGCCAAGAACGTGCAGCTCTACAAGGACGATCAGCCGCTGTTCTCGCGCTACAATGTCGAGGGCCAGCTCGACCAGATGTTCTCGCCGCAGGTCACCCTGCCCTCCGGCGGCTATCTGGTGATCAATCCGACCGAAGCGCTGGTGTCGATCGACGTGAACTCGGGTCGCTCCACCAAGGAGCACAACATCGAGGACACCGCGCTCCAGACCAACCTCGAGGCCGCCGACGAAGTCGCCCGGCAGCTGCGGCTGCGCGATCTTGCCGGCCTGATCGTCATCGACTTCATCGACATGATCGAGAACCGCTCGAACCGGGCGGTGGAGCGGCGTCTCAAGGACGCGCTCAAGAACGATCGCGCCCGCATCCAGGTCGGCCGCATCAGCCATTTCGGCCTGATGGAGATGAGCCGCCAGCGTATCCGCTTCGGCGTGGTCGAGAGTTCGACGCACAAATGCCCGACCTGCAATGGCACGGGCCTGGTTCGCTCGGTCGAGAGCGTGGCGCTGATGGTGATGCGCAACATCGAAGACCACGTGATGAAGAAGCCGGGGCAGTCGATCAACGTCCGCGTGCCGGTCGATGTCGCGCTCTACATCCTCAACTCCAAGCGCGGCACGCTGTCGACGCTGGAGATGAAGAACAATCTGTCGATCAACCTCGTGGCCGATGACCATGTCGGCCCGGCGCACTACGCCATCGAGCGTGGCGAGCCGCGCATCAACACCGGCGACCTGCCGCCGCCGCAGCATGTGCGCGTCGACACGGCCCCGATCGATGATGCCGATGCGCTCGACGAGGCCATCGAGGACGAGGAAGCGGAAGAGGAAGTCGCCGGTGAAGGCGAAGCCCGCGAGGCGCGCTCCGACGAGGGCGGCAATCGCGAAGGCCGGGGTCGCCGGCCCCGCCGTCGTTGCGGACGCGATCGCGATCGCGACGATCGTGGCCCGCGCCAGCAGCAGCCGGTGCAGGCCGCCGGGGCGGATGCCTCCGACGATCCGCAGGGCGACAATGATGCCGACGAAGAGTCGGAGGACGGCGTTGTTCAGGCCAACGGCCAGAACGGCCAGCCGGGCGAGGACGGCCAGCCGCGCCGCCGCCGCCGTGGCCGCCGTGGTGGTCGCCGCAACCGCCGCGAGAATGGCGAGCATGCCGACACGGCAGTCGCAGCCGTGGCCGATGGCGAAGAGCCGGCCTCGCCGTTGAGCGAGGAAGGCGCCGAACGCGTCGCCGCCGCGGTGCTGGCCCAGGACGCGATCGCTGCCGATGCGGGCGTCGAGCCGGGTATCAGCATCGTGGCGCCCGAGCCCGCCGGTGAAGCGCCCGAGGAAGCCGCCGGGGAAAAGCCCAAGCGCGCCCGCCGCTCGCGCAAGTCCGCCGACGCCGATGGCGCCGTGCAGGACGCCGTCGCGGCCGACAGCGACAGCCCGCGTCCGCGCAGCCGGGCGCGGAAACCCAAGGCCGCCCCGCCGACCGAGGAAGCGGCTGTTGCCGCGGCCGAGGCCATCGCGGTCGTGCCCACCGTTACCGAAGCCGCACCCGAGCCGGAGCCGGTGGCTGCCGCCGAGGAACCGCCGCGCCGGCCCAAGAAGGAGCTGCCGCCCGACGAGATTGTGGTCAGCTCCAGCGCCGCCCCGACCGAGGAGGCGAAGCCCAAGAAAGCCGGCTGGTGGCAGCGCGGCTTCTTCGGGGGCTGAAAGTTCAAGGGCCGCCTTCGGGCGGCCCTTCGTTTTTCTGCGTCACTTGCCCCGCGTAATCTGCCTCAGGCGATCGCGATAGCGCCCGCCCAACACGGCATCGCTGTAGTACTGCGCCATGTGCCGGGCGGCTTGCGCCCCGATCCGCGGTCCCAGCGTCCGATCGTCAACCAGCCGCACCAGGACTGCGGCCGCCTCCGACACGTCGGGATCAGCCCAGACCTGCCCCTCGGTCTCGATGTACTCATCGGGCTTGACCGGGATCAGATCGTAGCCGACCGGAAAGCTCGTCTCGGGCGTCATGTAGTCCATGTTTCCGGACCAGCCGGTGGCAATGGCCGGCCTGCCCAGGAACATCGCTTCCGCCGGCCCGCGGCCAAAGCCCTCGGAGCGATGCAGCGACAGGAAGCAATCGGCGACTGAAATGAGGTTCTTGATCTCGTTGTCGGCCATCGTGCGATCGATCAGGACGGCGCGGTCGCCGAGCGCCTGTACCGCCTCGGCGATCGCCGTGCCGGAGGTCGGCTTCGAATGGCTCACCTTCATTACCAGCCGCAGCCGCGCTTCCGGCCGCGCCAGGACCGCCTGGCGGAACGCTTCGACGACGGCAAGAGGGTTCTTGCGGGCCTGGTACGAGTAGTAGTCGAAGAAAAAGAGGACGATGAAGTCCTGCGGGCTGAGGCCGAAATAGGCACGGTCTAGGGGCGCGCCGATGCGCGGCGCGCAGGCATCGGGCAAATGCTGCAGCCGCGCGGTAATGACCGGCCGCAGGGCGTCGTAGAGGAAGCGCGTGCCGACCCACACCTCGTCGAAGCGATTGAGCTCATCGGCCCAGTGCTGGGGATAGCGGGGCAACTCCCAGTGCGGATTGACGATGTTGTAGCTGCCCGCGAAGGCGCCCGGCTGGCGCTTTTCGATCCGTTCGATCGTGCGGCGCGCTTCGCTGCCATTGCTGTGGTAGAAGTGGATTCCACCCGGCTTGAGCCGCTTGACCAGCCGCTCCCGGATGAGCGGATCGTCGATCTCGTTCTCCTTGCCGCCCAGGCGATAGACCCTGGGAGTGACGCCTGCAGCAACGAGGGCGCGGAACGTGGAGCGAAAATGTTCGCTGCGTCCGCTGGCCGCAAAGGGATTGCCGATCAGCGTGAGGTCGAGCGGCGCGAGCCCGACGAGCCGCCTCAGCCGACGCAGGAGGTTCGAGGTCATTGCCGGGACAGCTCCGTTCGGCCGGCCCCGGCCACACGGCAAAACTCGACGATCATGACCTACGTGCCAAAGCCAGCTCCCCTGAGGGGAGCTGGCTTACGGGTTCGGCAGGAAAGCCGCAACCGTGTCGGCCGGGATCAGGCCGGAACCGCCACGCCGACATCGAGGGTGCGGCCGCGCCACAGCACGAGCACGCCCACGACCAGCGCCCACACCGACCAGGCGGTAAAGCTCAGCGTGTTGATCATCGCGGCCATCGGCACGCCGAAGGGTTCGAGCAGGCCGGCGGCGATACCGGCGGCAAGGACAAGGCCCAGCCAGGCCATGACGTTCCAGCGCTTCACGATGGCCAGCGCCAGCATCACGGTAAACAGCGCGGTGAACAGATAGCCCATGTGCTCGCCCACGCCCATGCCGAGGTAGAGGTTGGCGGTATCGAAGCTCTGGGCGGCGAGCGCCTTGTCGAGGTCGGTGGCGCCCGGCGCGGTGTAGGCCGTGGCGAGCGAAGGAACCAGCACGGTCCAGCGCAGCAGGCCCATCGCCTGCACCAGGCCGGCGAGAGCGCCGAAGCTGCCGGCCAGCGCCGCTTCCAGCGGGCTGTGCTTCCAGTTCATCACCGCCCAGCCGATCGCCGCCGGGACGAGCAGGATGGCCGCGACGAACAGCGCGTACCAGTAGGCATGCAGGTCGGCGCCGCCGGCGGCGAAGCGTTCCAGCACCTCGCCCGCCGGATGGCGAAGGATGCCGGGATAGTCGAAGGTCATCTGCAGGCCGGTGAAGCCGGCGGTGAAGATCAGGGGAATGGCGACGAGCAGGCCGCCGGTGAGCTGACGGGTGGTCATTGGGGTTGTCCTTTGATGTGTGGGGTGAGGATGCGCCGGAACATCCGGACGCCTTGCTGCATGTCGGCCGCATCGAAACGTGCGCCGCCGACGTCCTTGAAAACGAGCCAGAAATCACCGACCAGCCAGAGAAGCTGGGCGATGTCGTCGAGCGCCTGCGCATCGCCGACGGGGTTCAACACCCCGGCATCGACGAACAGGGAAACCAGAAACCTGGTGTTGGCGATGCCGCTTTCGCGGTTCGCCTGATAGGCCGCGGCCAGCTCCGGATCGGCGTTGAGCAGCAGCGTCAGGTCGCGAAAAAAGAAGCGGTAGCGCGCCTGGATATCGAAATTGCCGGCCAGCATGGCCTCCATCATCGGGATCGAGGGCATGGTGTTGGCCGGGACGGCGTAGTTGCTGGCCCACTCGGCCTGGATGCGGGCAAACAGCGCCCGTACGATCTCGGCCTTGTTGCGGTAGTGGTAGTAGAGGTTGCCGGGGCTCATCCCGAGCGCCTCGGCGATATGGTTGGTCGTGACATTGTCGGTGCCGCGTTCGTTGAAGAGCGCGAGAGCGGTGTCGAGAATGCGGGTCTTGGTATCGGGGGCCATTTGCGTGCACTTCGTTGTTAGAGCATTTGCTCTAATGATGGTACGTGTAGAGTAGTTGCTCTAATCGAGTCAAGCGGCGTTGTGAAGATTTTGCCGACCGGTGCGCTGGTCGGACGGGATTCGCTCGGATGTCCCGCTCAGGTTGGCGCCAAGTGAATCTGACAGCGAAGCGGGTGACATGAATCCGGAGTGCCCATAGTCTCCTAGCTTTCAGGGCGGCATGCCTGAACGTCCGTTCTTTGGGGGCTACGAGTGATACCTATTGGTGATGGGAAATTTCTGGACGCGGCGAACGTTCTGCGCGCTTTGATGGCGGGAGCCGCGATCGTTTGGCCGGAACTGTGGCGCCCACTTCTCTGCTTCGAAGTGATCTTTGCGCTTGGTTCTTTCGGACTTCGTGGAGAGAGAGCCGTCAACCTAGGGCTTGACGTCGTTTACAGCCTATTTCTCGTCGTGCTCGTCGTACTCCCACCAAATCAGGAAGTCTCACAACTCATCGGTGCGATAGGCTCCCTCGCTATTGGTGCGATGATTGTGACGCAAGGCGGCAACTGGGCCTGGATAGTTGCTGGCCTCAGCGTGTTTTTCCTTGGTCTTGGTCAAATCGTGCCGCTCGACGGATGGGACGTGTTGAACCAGTACATCTCTACCCCTGCGCAGATCGCATTTAGTCTAGCGATACTTGCGCTCTCCATTAGATTTGATGAAAGCGAACACTGGGCCGTCCCTCAGCGACTTCTTGATGTGGGCATCGGTATTGCTTGTACCGCCGTCGTCGTTGGATACAGCATTCTTACCCAATGGGCGGCGCATGGCACCGGGGCGGAAAAATGGGTGCTGACCGCGGCGATCATCTTACCGCTGCTGATCGCCGCTGGCATCATCCTACCTAGTGGAGGCTATAATAGCTTCTCAGGACAGCTTCATGCTGACGGTCATGTCTCGGTCACGGTCGCGCACGTTCCATACAATCCAGGCATCCAAGGGCTGGGCTTTGTCGGTGTGGCCCTAGTCTTGTTATCAATTGGAACGTTCCTCTACATCGCAGATTTCCCGAGCTTCCTACGACTCTTCCACCTAGTTCCGCCAAGTGTCGTCACCGACGAGGCGCCAACTGATACCTCACCTTAGGTTACTCCCCCACCTTCCAGCCAGATGTCCCGCACCAACCGCCTGCTCGATCTGCTGCAGATTCTGCGCCAGCACCGTACGCCGGTGACCGGCTCGCAGCTGGCGGCCGACCTCGATATTTCGATCCGTACGCTCTACCGCGACATCGCCACGCTGCAGGCGCAAGGTGCCGACATCGAGGGTGAGCCGGGGCTGGGCTATGTGCTCAAGCCGGGATTCATGCTGCCGCCGCTGATGTTTTCGATCGATGAACTCGAGGCGCTGGTAGTGGGCACGGGCTGGGTCGGCCGGCAGGTCGACGATCCGCGGCTCAGCCGCGCCGCCGGCAATGCGCTCAGCAAGATCAGCGCCGTGCTGCCGCCCGACCTGCGGCGCGAGATCGACGCGGGGGGCCTCTACGTGGTGCAGCGACGGACCTTGCCGGTACAGGTCGATGCCTCGCTGCTGCGCGACGCCATCCGCAAGGAACAGAAGCTGCGCATTGCCTATCGCGACGACGCCGGCGCCGAGACGGAGCGCGTCATCTGGCCGTTCGTCATCGGCTTTTTCGAGCAGCACAAGGTGGTGGGCGCCTGGTGCGAGCTGCGCACCGATTACCGCCATTTCCGGCTCGACCGCATCGCCTCGCTGGCGGCGACCGGCGAGCGCCTGCCCCGCCGCCGGCACGCGTTGCTCAAGGAATGGCGCGAGAAAATGGATGCACGGGCCGCTGCCAGAAATTGACAGCGGGCGGGGCTATTTCGTGCTCATCCAACACGGAGAGCACCGATGGCCACCAGCCCGAACTTCATTCTAGCCTATGTCGCCGACGCCCCGAAATCGGCGGCGCTGTACTCGAAACTGCTCGGCGCCGAGCCGGTAGAAGCCTCGCCCAACTGGGCCATGTTCGCCTTTCCCAACGGCCTTGCGCTCGGCCTGTGGTCGCGCAACGAGGTCGAGCCGAAGGCCACCCTGCCCGGCGGCAGCGAGATCGGCTTTCCGGTCGAAAGCGACGAGGCCGTCGCCAGAACCCGCGAAGCATGGGCCAGCCTCGGCCTCAAGATTCTGCAGGAGCCGACGCGCATGGATTTCGGCCTCACCTTCACTGCCGCCGATCCGGACGGCCACCGGCTGCGCGTCTTCAGCCCGAGCGGCAACTGACGGCTAGGCGCCGTCGGCCGCCTCGAGCTTGGCCTTGAGGCGGCTGATCTGCTTCTCGAGCATCTGGTTGTGCGCCTGCAACTGGCGGATGCGCGACTCTGCCGCCTTCAAATAGTCGATGCCGATATCGGAGCGGCGTACCGCGGCGGCGGCCTTGGCGGGCAGCGCCCGGCCCTCGAGCACTTCCCACCAGCTGAGCCCGTGCTTCCGGATGAGCTCGGTCGCGGCCTTCGCCGCGGAGGCACGCTCGCCGGCGTGCTCAGAGCTCATCAGGCTCAGGATGCGATCGAGTCGAACGACGTCCTTTTGTTGAATTTTGCTTCTCCCTATCGGCGCTCGGGGATGTCTAGCCAGACCGCCTGATCCGGTGTGGTGTCACCCGCATGCCAGCTGTAGCGCCCGTCGGCCCGGTAACTGAACCAATCGCCGGTCGGCGTTGCCAACATCCAGTTTTCGCAGGACAGATCATCCTGGTCCATGCGCGAGGTCGCCAGTACGAGCTCGCCTTCGAAATCGAAGCGCGAGGCGCCGGTGGTCGGCGCAACGGTGACACGCAGCAATTTCTGTCCGTTGAGAAGCCGGGCGCAGGAATCAATCTCGTCGTTCGAGCCCTCCGAGCGGCCGATCGGCTGACCGGCATCGAGAACCCGCCAATTGCAGGCATAGATCCAAAGGTGCCAGTCGCCACGAACGGAAATGCCGCGCCGCTTCAAGAGGCGCGACGACGGCATGGGCTCGCGAACATCGAGATGCGGTTCGCCGAATTCCAGCGTCAGGAAACCGGCATGTCCACGCTGCACCAGCCAGCAAGGCTTGCCGATGATCTCGGCGAACACACTTCCAACCGGATCCGCAAGATCGAAACTCATCGCGTGAGGAACTTGCCCATCCGCTCCAGCGCCATCTCCACCGTCTCGCGGCTGCCGGCGTAGGAGAAGCGGACGAAGCGGGGGCCGTTGACGCGGTCGAAATCGATGCCGGGGCTGGCCGCAACGCCGGCTTGTTCGAGCAGCGTCCGGCAGAAGCCCAGCGAGTCGTTGGTGAAGCGGCTGGCGTCGGCATAGGCGTAGAAGGCGCCGTCGCCCTCGTCGACCGGCATGCCCAGGCTGCGCAGGCCGGCATTGAGCAGCGGACGATTGGCGGCGTAGTGCGCCTTCTGCTCTTCGTAGTAGTCGCGCTCGTCGAGCGCCGCGAGGGCGGCGATCTGGCTGAGCGTCGGCGCCGCGATGAACAGGTTCTGCTGCAGGATCTGGGTGCGCCGGAGGATGTCGTCCGGCAGCACCATCCAGCCGATGCGCCAGCCGGTCATGCAGTAGTATTTGCTGAAGCTGTTGATGACGATGGCGTCGCGGGTGAATTCGAGCGCGCTGATCGAGGGACCGCGATAATCGAGCCCGTGATAGATTTCGTCCGAGATGAAGCGCACGCCCAGCTCGGCGCACACCGCGACGATATCGGCCAGTTGCTGGCGGGTGACGGCAGCGCCGGTCGGGTTGGCGGGTGAGGCCAGCAGCAATCCCGCGAAGGGTTCCCGCGCGTATGCCTGCCGGATCGCCTCGGGCTTGAGGTGCCAGCCTTCGGCAGCGCTGACCGGGATTTCGACCGGTCGGTAACCCATGCCGTAAAGCGTGTTGAGGTAAGCAGTGTAGCCGGGCCGGGTCACCGCGATCTTCGCCCCGGGCTCGAAACCACCGAGGAAGGCAAGGATGAAGCCCGAGGACGAGCCCATCGTCGCAACGATCGAGTCCGGCGCGACCGTCGTCTTGTGCTGCTCGGCATAGTAGCGCGCCAGCCGCTCGCGCAGCGCCGGCGTGCCGGCGAAGTGCGTGTATTTCTGCGGTCCGTCGAGGGTGTTGCGGACGGCCTCGATCACGCGCGGCGCCGGCGGGGCGGCCGGCTGGCCCTGCTCGAGAAACGCGACGCTGCGACCCTGCGCCTCGAGCCGGCGCGCCAGCGCGTTGATTTCGAGCCCGTGAAAGGGCTCCATGCCCGCCGCTGCAGTCGAGGTCATAACTTCGTCGCCTTCCGATCCGAACAGTGCGCTGCCTAGCCCTAGCCGCCCGTTCTCTCAACAGAATTTGATTTCAACGAAGGATGTGCTTCATCATGGCGGTGTTAGCAGTGAGCATCCTCGTGCTCCCGGAGTGTCCATGTCGCGTCTGAGCTTCGCCCTTGTGATCCTGGTCGGCCTGCTGGCGGGCGGTTTTGGTGTCGCGCTGCTTCGTCCGGCCAGCCCGGCGCTGACCGACGCCGACGTGCGCGCCGTGGTCGCCGACATGCTGGCCGCCGACAAGTTGAACACGCCAGCCGCGCCCGTTGTGCCGGCCGGCCTCAGCGAGGACAATGTCCGGCAGATCTTCAACGACATGCTGGCCACCGACAAGGCCAACGCGCCGGTGCAGTCTCCGCAGGTCGCCGAGCTCGACCCCGACAAGGTCGACAAGCTCATCGAGAACTATCTGATGAGCGATCCCACCATCCTGAGCCGGATGAACGACAAGCTGCAGGAAGCCCAGCACGTCGCGGCGCGCCAGGCGCAGAAGGACGCGATCGACGCCAATTATGCGCAGATCTACCAGCAGCCCGACACGATCGTGCTGGGCAACCCCAAGGGCGACGTCACGCTGGTCGAGATGTTCGACTACAACTGCTCCTACTGCCGCGGCGCCCTGCCCGACATGGCTTCGCTGATCGCCGACGATCCGAACCTCAAGGTCATCCTCAAGGAATTCCCGATCCTGACCGCCGGCTCGGTCGATGCGGCCAAGGTCGCCGTGCTGGTCAGCGAGGACCCCAAGATCAACTACTGGGATTTCCACGAGAAGCTGTTCTCCGCCCGCGGGGAGGTCGGCGCCGACCAGGCGCTGCAGGTGGCCGAGAGCCTCGGCGCCAACCGCGTCGAGCTGATGCTCGACATGAACGCCAGGAAGCCCGCCGACGTCATCCAGCAGAGCTACGATCTCGCCAAGGCGCTCAATGTCAGCGGCACGCCAACCTACATCCTGGGGGACGAAGTCATCCCCGGTGCCCTGCCGCTCGAGGGCCTCAAGGCCAAGATCGCCAATCTCAGGGCCTGCGGCTCGACCGAGTGCCCGGTGACGGACGCAGCCCCGGCGGGCTGATTTCAATCTGCGCCGGCGCAGGCGTGGGCGATTTCTCGCTCGCGCACGGCCTTGTCACTTGCTCATGAGCTTCTGATAGAGCGCGCGAGCTTCGGCGTTCTGCTGATCATTGGCGTAGTCGAACACGCGATAGACCCCGTCCTTGGACACGTCGCGCCCGTTTGCCGCCTCGACCAGCACGGACACCACCTCGCTCTGGCTCGCGAGCTGGATGTTGGAGTCGTTGTAGGTCCGCCTTACATCGGGAATGCCAAGCTTCTTGGCGGCCGCCGTATCGTCGCCGCCCAGCAGCGTCATCTGCCCGGAGCCGAATTCCACGATGGCATAATAGTACCCCTCCTCTGCGTCGTGGTTCTTCAGCTGCAGGATGTAGAATTCGCCCTTCTGTCCGAGGTGGAACAGCTTTGCGTAGTCGTAAGCGGGCTTGTCGCCGGTAAAGACGTACTTCTCGCCATCGAAGTGCAGATTGTAGGCGGTCTCGTCGTTGGCGACCATCGCGTCCCGCGGCAAGGGCGCCGCAGCCTGCGTCAGCCAGAAGACGTCCTGATAGGTCTCGACGCAACCGCTGAGGAGAACCAGTGCGACGATCGAGAGAAGGATGGATGCGAGCCTGGTGATCATCATTGGATCCGATCGGCGATGTTGGCCTTGGAGACGTCCGACGAAGCCCACACCGTCACCAGCGTGAACCGGCCGTTGTGTAGGTTCGGGCAGTAGAACTGGATGGAATGGGTAAAGTTGGCATTCACGCGGGTCTTGTGCACGCACATCTCGATATCGTCCTGCTTGATCCAAAACAGAATATCGCCAGACGTGCTCTTGGTGTTGGAGACGCGGAACGACACTTCGTTTGAGCCATCGACGCTGATGTTGCCGGTCGTCAGTCCATCGCTCGCGCCGCCGGCGAAAATCCGGAAAAGCACGATCGCGATCACCGCGCCCAGCCCGTACTGCCAATTCCGGGCGAACCAGTTTTTCTTTGGCGGAGCGGCTGCGGGTGCAGGCGCCGCGGCCTGCGGAGCAGCCGCCGGCGGTGGCGCGGGAGTGGGCTCAGGCGGCGGCTTTGCGGTCTCAGTCGCCGACAATCGTTTGACGAGGCGATCGAACTCTTCTTCGCCGATCTCGCCGCTGGCCAAGCGTTGCTTCAAAATATCAATAGGATCGGTCACTTAAGTTCCCCCGAACGAATAAATCAGCCTAACAACCCCAACCGCTGGAGTTCAAGCGCCCCAAGCTCGACCGAACGCGCGATTCTCGTGCAATGCGCGTGACCGCGCTTGCGCTGAGGGGCGTCGTCGGGGCAAAACGGCCGGACCATGCCGAAACGCATTCTCGTCATCAACGGCCCCAATCTGAACATGCTGGGCATTCGCGAGCCCAAGACCTATGGCACGCAGACGCTGGCCGACATCGAGGCCATGTGCAAAGCCGAGGGCAAGCGGCTTGGGCTGACCGTCGAGTGCAAGCAGACCAACCGCGAAGGCGAAATCTGCGAGTGGATCCAGGAAGCCTACGGCAAGAAGGACGCCATCGTCCTCAATCCGGGTGGCTATTCGCACACTTCGGTCGCCATCCGGGACGCAATCAGCGCCGTAGGGCTGCCGGTCGTCGAAGTTCACCTCAGCAATATTCATGCGCGTGAGGAATTTCGCCACTTTTCCTATGTTTCTGCCGTCGCCGTCGGGGTCATTTGCGGCCTCGGTGCGGCGGGGTATAGGCTGGCGCTCGAAGCCCTCGCCGAGCGGCTCGGCGCCTGACGCCCCAGGACGGACAAGAAGAACAATTGCCCAAGGGAGGCAAATCGATGACTAAGGACGCGTCCGCGGATCAGGCCCTGATCGAGGCGATCGCCAAGCTGCTCAACGAGCAGAACCTCGCCGAGATCGAGATCGAGCGTGAAGATCTGCGCGTCCGGGTCACTCGCTCCTACGCCTCGACCGGCGTGCAGCAGGTGATGGTTCCGGCGGCTGCACCGGCGGCCATCGCGGCGCCTGCTCCGGCCGCCGGCGTTGCCGCCGCGCCCGCCAAGGCTCCCGCCGACGACCTTGCCTCCAACCCCGGCACGCTGACCTCGCCGATGGTGGGTACGGCTTATCTGTCGCCCGAACCCGGCAAGCCGGCCTTCGTGTCGGTGGGCAGCAAGGTCAGCGAAGGCCAGACCATTCTCATCATCGAAGCGATGAAGACGATGAACCAGATCCCGGCGCACAAGTCGGGCACCGTCTCGCGCATTCTGGTCACCGATGCGGCGCCGATCGAATACGGCCAGCCGCTGGCGGTGATCGACTGATGTTCCAGAAAGTCCTCATCGCCAATCGCGGCGAGATCGCGCTGCGCGTGCTGCGCGCCTGTAAGGAACTGGGCATTTCGACGGTCGCGGTCTATTCGACGGCCGACCGCAACGCGATGCATGTGCGCATGGCGGACGAGAGCGTCTGCATTGGTCCGCCGCCGGCCAGGGACTCCTATCTCAACGTGCCCTCGATCATGGCGGCATGCGAGATCACCGGCGCCGATGCGGTGCATCCGGGCTACGGCTTCCTCAGCGAGAACGCGCGCTTCGCCAAGATCCTCGCCGAACACAAGATCACCTTCATCGGCCCGTCGGCGCACCATATCGAGATCATGGGCGACAAGATCACCGCCAAGAAGACGGCGGTGGAGTTGGGCATTCCGGTGGTCCCCGGCTCGGATGGCGAGGTGACCACTCCGGCCGAAGCGCAGGCCATCGCCAAGAAGATCGGCTACCCGGTGATCGTCAAGGCGACGGCCGGCGGCGGCGGGCGCGGCATGAAGGTCGCCAACAACGACGAAGAGATGTCGATCGCCATCTCGACGGCGCGTACCGAGGCCAAGGCGGCCTTCGGCAATGACTCGGTCTATATCGAAAAATACCTGCAGAAGCCGCGCCACATCGAAATCCAGGTGATGGGCGACGGCCAGGGCAATGCGGTCCACCTCGGTACGCGCGACTGCTCGCTGCAGCGCCGCCACCAGAAGGTCTGGGAAGAAGCCACCGCGCCGACCGTGTCGGCCGAGCAGCGCGCCGAAATCGGCGAGATCTGCGCCGCTGCGATGCGCAAGCTCAAGTACTCCGGCGCCGGCACGATCGAGTTCCTCTACGAGAACGGCGAGTTCTATTTCATCGAAATGAACACCCGCCTGCAGGTGGAGCACCCGGTCACCGAGCGCGTCACCGGCGTCGACCTCGTCTACGAACAGATCCGCGTCGCCTCGGGCGAAAAGCTCAGCCTCAAGCAGGAAGAGATCACCTTCACCGGCCACGCGATCGAGCTCAGGATCAACGCCGAGGATCCGCAGACCTTTGCGCCCTCGCCCGGTACGATCAAGTTCTACCACCCGGCGGGCGGCGTGGGCGTGCGCATCGACAGCGCCATCTATAGCGGCTACTCGATCCCGCCCTATTACGACAGCCTGATCGGCAAGCTGATCGTGTACGGCCGGACGCGCGAGGAATGCCTGATGCGGCTGCGGCGCGCCATCGACGAGTTCGTGGTCGATGGCATCAAGACGACGCTCCCCCTGTTCCAGCGGCTGATCAAGGAGCCCGACATCCTCGCGGGCAACTACGACATCCACTGGCTCGAGAAGTACCTCGGCATGAAGCACTGAGGCGCCGTGGGCTCGCTGCATCTGGTCCCTACAGACTCAGCGGGCGGCTCGATGCGGCAGGCACTCCGCCAGGCCGGCCTCGACGACAGCGTTCTGGCGATGCCGGACGATCTGAGCTGCGGCCCCATCGCCGGAGGCGACATTACGGAGCGGGTGGAGTGGTGGTCGCCGCTCTACGAACCGGCGGAGGTCGAGGCTCGGCTCACGGAATTCTGGGACAGGATCGATACCGCGCCGGAGCGGATCGTCCTATGGCTCAGCCGGGACAGCGCGGCGGAACTGGCCTTCTTTCATGCCTGCGCCGAACGACTGGCTGACCGCGAATGGTTCGCGCAGGATGTGACCGGCCGAACGCGGACGCCTCGCGTCTCGCACATGCAGCCGGAAACGCTCACATCATTGTTCGGCGAGGAAAGAGCGCCGTCGCTCGACGAGCGGGTTGACGCCATCGAACACTGGCGGCGGCTGCGGTCTGAAAATGCTCCCTTCCGCGTGGCTCCCGATGGAGAGTTGGTCTCGGCCCCGATCGACTATTTCGATGCCTGGCTGACCGCCAATGCTGGTGCCACGCCACGGCAGCTGCTGTCGCTGGTGGGCGAGGCGATGGTGGCCTTCGATGGCCAGGTCGGCAATGTCATGCTGCAGGGACGCGTTGCGGCGCTGGCCGCCAATGGCGCCCTGCGCGTTGACGGCGATCTTGCCGACATACGCGCCGCGCGCGTCTACCGACCGACGGCGTGACGGGCCCGCCGGCGGCGAGCCCCCGGCCTCAGCCCAGCGCCCGCAGATACTGCGCCGGCTTCGTGCTCAGCGCACTCCATGTGGTCGCAGCGCCAGTAAGGATCGTCAGCAGGATCGAGCCGACCAGAATACCGATCACCAGCGTCGGATCGACTGAGAAGCCGACATCCATGCCGGCAACCTTGGTGATGCCGTAGGCGCCGGCGACGCCGACGCCGGTGGCCAGCAGCGCCGAGAAGCCGCCGAGCAGCGCGTATTCAAGCGCAAAGACGCGGACGACGTCGGCGCGGGTCGAGCCCAGCACCTTGTTGACCACGGCGTCGGCCTCGCGCTGCTTACGGCCGGCGGCCATGGTGCCGGCGAGCACCAGCAGGCCGTTCACCACGGCGAGGGCGCCGACGATGTTCACGGCGGTCGACAGCTTGGTGAGGATGCTGGCCGCCTGGTCGAGCAGTTCGCCCACCGGCAGGAAGGTGATGTCGGGGTACTGCTTGGCGAGGGCGCGCTCGAGGTCCTTGTCCTTGCCTTCGGCGGCCTTGACGGTCGCGAGGTTGGTGCCGGGGAAGTCGTCGAAGGTGCCCGGCGAGGCCGTCACGAGGAAGTTGAGGCCGCTCTGGAACTGGAAGTCGCGCAGATTGGCGATCTTGACGTCCATGCTTTCGCCGAACAGCGTCAGCTCGAGCGTATCGCCGACTTTCACGCCCAGATCGGCGGCGTCCTTGTCGCGGATCGAGACCAGCGGCGGGCCGCTATAGTCCTTGGGCCACCACTGGCCCGAGGTCACCGTCGAATTGGCCGGCAGGTCGCTCGACCAGGTCATCAGGATCTCGTCCTTGCCGATCATGTAGCCGGCTTCGCTCTGCATGTTCGGCCCGTCGCGGAGGTCGGCGGACGGCACGCCGTTCACCTTGGTCACTGCGGCGCGGATCATGGGCGAATGCTGGTATTTCGTGGACAGACCCGACTGATCGAGGAAGCTGCCGATATCGGTGACTTCATCGTCGAACAGGTCGGTAGCAACGACCGTGGGCGAATCCTTCTGCACCTGGCCGCGCAGCTGGTTGGAGACGTTGGAGCTGAGGATGATGATGACCAGCAGCATAGCGAGGCCGAGGCCGAGCGACATGATCACCACCGGCGCGGGCGAGCCGGGCCGGTAGATCGAGCGGAAGGCATAGCGCAGGTCGCGGCTCGGTGCGGCCGGCAGCGCGCGCAGCACCCACTGCAGCAGCAGGCCGGCGACGCGCAGGATGAGGAAGGCCGCGATCACCCCGAGCGCGTAATAGAGCACGAGGTTGAAATTGCCGGTCGTCACCCAGGCCAGCGCGAAAATGCCGGCGCCGGCGACGAGCAGCGGCAACAGCAGCAGCGGATCGAAATAGTCGCGCGCCTTGAGGTTCTGCACGCTGGTGCCGACGGTGCGGAACAGCATCGCGGGCTTGAGTTTCTGCGCCCGCACGAGCGGCAGGTACGAGAAGGCGAAGGCGGCGAGCACACCGAAGCCCAGCGCATTGGCCAGCGAACCCCATTCGACCGATGGCCCGAGATCGATGCCGAGGATGCCGCCGAGGATCGGCAGCGCGGCAGCGGTCAGCGCAGCGCCGATGATCAGGCCGAGCGCGATGCCCACCAGCGACAGCAACCCCACCTGGGTGAAGAAGTGCACCATGATGCGGGCGCCGGTGGCGCCGAGGCTGCGCAGCGTTGCGATGGCGCGCTGGCGTTCCTGGATGTAGGCGGCGACCGAGTTGGAAATGCCGACACCGCCGACCAGCAGCGAGCTCAGGCCGACGATCAGCAGGAAATTGATGAAGAGGTCGTAGAAGCGCGTCAGATCGCCGGCAGCGTCGTAGGGCGACTCGACCTTCCACTCCGGATCGGCGGCGAAATGCTGCTTCACGACCGGCTGGGCGGATTTGTAATCGCCCTCGTTGAGCGCGATCTTGTAGTTGTACGAGGTCAGCAGGCCCGGCAGCGGGGCACGCTTGTTCGGGTTGGCCTCCTCGCCATCGATCGACACGACGGTGGTAAGCCCGAGGTGGAACGGGCGCAGGGCGCCGTCGGGGATCGAGCTCAGCAGGCCACGAATTTCGAATTCGGTGCCGTTGACGCTGAAGTGGCCGCCGAGGTCGAGGCCAAGACGATCGAGGATGACCGGATCGACGATGGCGCCGTAGACGCCGTCCTTGGCCGCCAGCACGTCGGCGAGATTGGTGCCGGCCGGCAATTGCGGGCTCACCACGTGGCCGAGCAGCGGGTAGTTGCCGTCGACCGCGTAGAGATCGAGGAACACGGTGTTGCCGCTGTCGTCCATCGCGCGGCCATTGGCCGTCGAGGTGATGGTTTCGCTGACCTTGCCCAGGCTCTGCAGGTACGCCAGCTCGTCCGGTGCGGCGCGGCGGTCGCCGCGGCTGACGCGCAAATCGCCACCCAGCAGGATATCGGCGTTCTCGATGACGGCGCGCTGCAGCGCGTTACCCACCGAACTCACGCCGGCGATGGTGCCGACGCCAAGCGCGAGACAGGCAAGCAGGATGCCGAAGCGACGAAGGTCGCCGCGCAGATCGATCAGCGCGACGCGGATCCAGCTGGACAGTTTGCTCATGCGGGGACGGCCTGCTTGCTGGCCTCGGTCAGCTGGCCGTGGTTCATGGTCAGCATGCGGTCGGCCTTGGCGGCCAGCGAGCGGTCATGGGTGATCAGCAGGATCGCCGTGCCCTTCTTGCGCGCGAGATTGAACATCAGCTCGATGACGCGGGCGCCGGTATCCTGGTCGAGGTTGCCGGTGGGCTCGTCGGCAAGCATCAGCTTGGGGCTCGTGACGATGGCGCGCGCGAGGCCGACGCGCTGCTGCTCGCCGCCCGACAGCGCGCTCGGCAGATGCGTGGCGCGATCGGTGAGGCCCACATCGTCGAGGGCCGCCATCGCCTGCTCGCGGAGTTGCTTGCCGCTGAGGCCGGTCTCGGCGATCTCGAGCGCCAGGCTGACATTCTCGAACGCCGTCATCGACGGGATCAGGTGGAAGTTCTGGAACAGGATGCCGAGGTTGTTGCGGCGGAAGATCGCCAGTTGGTCCTCATTGGCGGTGGAAATGTCCTGCCCGGCGACGACAACCTTGCCGGTGGTGGCGCGTTCGAGTCCGCCCAGGATCATCAGCAGCGACGTCTTGCCCGAGCCCGAGGGACCTACAACTGCCGTCACCTCGCCGCCATTCACCTTGAAGGTCACGTCTTTGAGGATGTGCAGCATGGACTTGCCGCTCATCAATTCGAGGTTGGCTTTTTCGGTCTCGATGACGGGCGTGGACATGGACAAGCGGACTCGCGGTTGGCTGCGGGCTGAAACGGGGCCTTCTTAGGCGATAAAATGTGAACGCTGGCAATACACGTTGTCGCGCCACTATGAAGCAGAAAATGAGAGCATTGCGGCCATGACACGCAAAACCGACCCTTTTGCGGTGGACCTGACGCCGGAGCTGATCCTGCGTGCCTACCAGGCCGGCATCTTCCCGATGGCCGAGGACGCCAGCTCCGACGACCTGTTCTGGGTCTCACCGCAGCAGCGCGGCATCATCCCCCTCGATCAAATTCATATCTCAAAAAGCCTGCGCAAGACGCTGAAAACGCACCCATATTCAGTCCGCTCCGATACCGACTTCGCGGCCACCATAGAAGGCTGTGCCACCGCGGGCACCGAGCGCGATACGACGTGGATCAATGCGGCGATCAGGCGGCTCTACGGCCAGCTGTTCGAGCGCGGCTTTGTCCACACGGTGGAGGTCTGGGACGGCCCCGACCTGGTCGGCGGGCTCTATGGAGTGTCGATCGGGGCGGCGTTTTTTGGCGAATCGATGTTCCACCGCAAGACCGACTGCTCGAAAATCGCGATGGCGCACCTGCTGGAGCGGCTGCGCGCCGGCAATTACCGGCTGCTCGACACGCAGTTCGTCACCGATCACCTGCGCACCTTCGGGGGCATCGAGATCCCGCGCGAGGATTACGAGTTGCGGCTTGCCGATGCGCTGGGGCACGAGGCCGACTGGCACGCGATCGACCGCCAATGAGCGACACCTCGCCCATCGAGCCCATGGAGGCTCTGCTGGTCTCCGACCTCCCGGAGGGCCCGGGCTGGGTGTTCGAGCCGAAATGGGACGGCTTTCGCTGCCTCGCGGTCAAGCAGGCGGGCGTGGCGCAGTTCTTCGCCAAATCCGGCAAGCCGCTGCACCGCTTCTTCCCTGAGATGGTGGCGGCGCTCGAGGCGATTGCGGCCGACGATTTCATCGTCGATGGCGAGCTCATCATCGATATCGACACCGCACCCAGTTTCGACGCCCTGCAGGCCCGCCTGCACCCGGCCGAGAGCCGCATTCGCAAGCTGTCGACGGAGACGCCCGCAATGCTCGTGATGTTCGATCTCCTGACCGGACCCGGCGAGCGGATGCTGACGGACGAAAGCTTCGCGGTGCGCCGCGAAGCGTTGCGAGCCTTTCACGCGGCGAACCCCTCGCGCTCGCTGCGCCTCTCGCCGGGCACCGAGGATCGCGCGCTGGCGCAGCGCTGGCTGGCCGGTACGGGAAGCGCGCTCGACGGCGTCATCGCCAAACGGCTCGACGAGACGTATCAGCCGGGCAAGCGCGCGATGCTCAAGGTCAAGAATATCCGCACGGCCGATTGCGTGGTCGGCGGCTTTCGCTATGCCACGGGCAGCGCGCTGGTTGGCTCGCTCCTGCTCGGCCTCTACGACGCAGCGGGCCGCCTCGATCATGTCGGCTTCACCTCGGCGCTGGCGCATGAGGACAAGCGCGATCTGACGGCGAGGCTCGAACCCCTGCGTGGGGAAGGCTTCACCGGAAATGCTCCCGGCGGCCCCAGCCGCTGGTCGACAGAAAAGACCGCCGAGTATGTGCCGTTGCGCCACGAGCTGGTGGTGGAGGTAAGCTACGACCACGTCACCGGCGATCGCTTCCGGCATGGCACGGGGCTCAGGCGCTGGCGGCCGGACAAAGCCCCGCGGCAGTGCACCAGCGATCAACTTGCGTCTGCGGTCATGCCGCCCAGCGTCATCCGGCAGACCCTCGCGGGGCCGTAGACGGATCAGCGCGCCTCAGTCGCGCTCCGCCGCCAAATGCTCGCGGATGCGCTCGGGGCCGCCGGCCATGCGGCGCGCGAAGGGACGCTCGGGATCGACCATGCGCCAGTAGGGCGCCGAGCCGTTCTCGGCGATAGCGATCATGTGGCGTTGCACCGTCACCGGACAGCAGGCGTCGGAGCCGTATTCGGCCGCGAGGTCCCGCCGCAGCACGCCCAGGTCGGTGACCGTGCCGGGCGGCGCGGCGCGCAGGCGGTCGGCCACCATCCGCTCGGACGGGATCAGCATGGATTGCGTGCCGGTGCGGCCCTTGCGGCGCGGCTCGATGACGGGTGTCTCTTTCATGACGGCACTCTAGCGCAATCGGGCCGAGCTGTTTGATCAATATTGCGCTCAGTCGCGCTGGGCGCCACCGGTGGCGTTGGCGGCGGTCGCGGTCATGCCGGCGGCGAGGTCGGAGGCGAGCAGCACCGCCGCGTCGGCTACCTGCGCCAGTGCCGTGACGCGGCGCAGCGGCGTACCCTTGCCGAATTCGGTGGCGATCTCGTCGAAACTCAGCCCCGCTTCATCGGCGCGCAACTGCCACGCATTGCGTACGCCCGGCGCGTCGGGCGAACCGGGGGACCGGACCCAGGTGACCCGCACGCCGTACGGCCCGTTCTCGACGGCCAGCTGACGCAGGAAATGCTCGACCGCCGCGCAAGCGATGCCGAAGCCGCCGACATGGCTGTAGGCATCCTTGGCGGCGTTGGCGGTGATGCCGACGATGGAGCCGCCGCCATTGGCGGCCATGTGCCGCGCCATTGCGGTGCCGGTGGCGAACCAGGTCAGCAGCGACGTCCGCACCGGCAGGAGCAGGCGATCGAACGGCATTTCAGTGAGCAATTGCCCCTGCGTCTCGCCCCATTCGATGGCGTTGAACATCACCTTCACCGGCCCCGCCCGCTCGACGACACTGCGGAGATGAGCATCGACTGCCGCCTCGTCGGTGGCATCGACGGGCGACGCCTCGGCCCTGCCCCCGGCGGCGCGGATTTGGGCGGCCATTGCCTCGAGCGTCGATGGGGTCCGGCCGGCCAGGAAGACATGGGCGCCTTCGCGGGCAAAAGCCTTTGCCACCGCGCCGCCGACGGCACCGCCGCCACCATAGACGATCGCCGTTCTATTGCTGAGCAGCATCACATGTCTCCGGGTTGGCGCGGCACACCGACGGGCGCAGCGTCGGGGCCAATCTTGGTTGCGTAGCGGTTGAGCAAAGCGAAGGTGGAGGTCCAGCCGAAATCGTGGGCGTCGCGCTCTTCGACGCTGATGAAGGGGCCCTGCACGAACTCCATTCTGGTGCCGGCGCCCTCGGCTGCGAAGTCCATCTCGACCAGCATTTCCACCCCGTCCTGATCGTTGACGTAGGTGAAACAGAGCCGGGTCGGCTCGACGATTTCGGTGAAACGGCCATGAACCTTGTGCACGTCATGGCTGGCATTCATCATGCCGATCCGCCAGGCGCCGCCGACCCGGAAATCCATTTCGCAGGTCGACAGCCCGTACCCTTCGGGTCCCCACCAGCGGACGCGGTGTTCGGGGCTGGCCCACAATCGGAACAGAAGCGCCGGCGGCGCATCGAAATGCCGCGAGATACGGAGCGTCCGGTCGGGCGTATGCGCCGGCGCGCTACTGCGTGGGGCCATCGGGCGTCCCCTTCTGGATTTCGGCGAGATAGCTGTCGATCCGGTCGAACCTGTCGTCCCAGAGCCCGCGGTAGCGTTCCACCCAGCCATCGACCTGCTGCAGGGGCGCGGTCTCGATGCGGCATGGCCGCCATTGGGCGTCGCGGCCGCGGCTGATCAGCCCGGCCTGCTCGAGCACCTTCAGGTGGCGCGAGATTGCCGGCAGGCTGATGGAAAACGGCGCGGCCAGTTCGGCCACGTTGGCCTCGCCGGTCGCGAGGCGGGCGAGGATGGCGCGCCGGGTCGGATCGGCCAGGGCCGAGAATGTGGCGGTCAGGGCGTCGGCCGGCATTTCACGCATCCGTTAAATAACTAGATTGT
Organism: Pseudomonadota bacterium; assembly: GCA_048498015.1. Classification (GTDB taxonomy): domain Bacteria; phylum Pseudomonadota; class Alphaproteobacteria; order Rhizobiales; family Devosiaceae; genus Devosia_A. The sequence goes on along the minus strand of JBEHYU010000034.1, from coordinate 17,322 downwards.
TAAATACGCGCGCCGACTGTCTGTCAAGCAGCGCAGGCAGGCGCTATTGCGCCGGCGTCTCGCTCGGCTCGGGTGGAATGTCGCTCGAGGGCGGGTTGGTCTTTTCCGGCGGTGGGGTGTCGGAGGTCTGCTTACAGTCGACCAGCCAGATGTCGTACACTGGATGGTCGATGGCATTGAGCGCCGGGCTGTCGGCGAACATCCAGCCGGTAAAGATGCGCTGCGTGCCGCCCTTGAGCGAGACCTGGTCGACCTCGAGGAAGACCGAGGTGCGCTGCGTCTCGGTCGGCGGCCGCGTGTAGCAGACGCGCGGGGTGATCTGCAGGGCGCCGAACTGCACCGTCTCGTCGATATAGACGTCGAAATTGGTGATGCGGCCGGTGATCTTGTCGAGACCGGAGAATGCCGCGATGGGGTTGGAGATCGTCTCGGCCGTGGCCGGCGTAACCGCCAGCCCGGCCAGCACGAGCAGCGCCGCGATGCGCAAGGCCGTCAGTCTTCTGGCGACCAGGCGTCGTAGTCGCCGGTGACCTTGGGCCGGGCACCCTTGTTCAGGAGGCTGCCATCGGGGTGATAGGCGAGCGCCGAGCCGGTGTAGTTGCGGATATGCGGCTTTTCCCATTCGCGCGGCGTGTACTTGGCCTCGGTCGGCAGCGTGTTGGTGCGATAGTGCATCCAGCCATACCAGCCGGGCGGAATTGCGGAGGCCTCGGCATAGCCGCCGGCATAGATGACCATGCGGCGCTCGCCGCCATTGGGGCCGATCGGCTTCTTGGAGCGGTAGTAGCGGTTACCCTGGTCGTCGGAGCCGACATAGACGCCCTGCGTCGCGGCCCAGAGGCGGGTGCCCCAGGTGTTGCCGCGCCACCAGGCAAAAATCTCGATCAAGAAGTCTTTCCAACCGCCCTGGGGCATCTGCGCACTCACCGGGAATCCTGATGCGACCCGTCTAGCATCCGCCGCCCGGCCCGCCTAGGGGGCGAAGCGCCCCACCCCGCGCGAGGCTGCAGGTGACAGGCAGACAATGACCCTGCCCTGTGCCACGCTGCCCTGGGGCTTTGGCAAAGGGGGGAACATCATGGCACTCGGCGGCGAACAGATACCGCAATCCGGCTTCAACGCGATCCCGAACAACAATGAGACGAGCGCTACCGGCATCGCGCTGCCGGACGGCCGCTATGTCATCGGCTGGAACGCCGGAGGCCGGAATGGCGAGGGCGAAGCCGACGGCATCGTTCGCTTTTCGATCGGTTTCCCGGATGGGGTCAATTTCCTCGTTCGCGACCTGTCGCCGAACGAGCACCCTGTCGGCAATCCCGCCGACTATAGCTATTTCGACCCTTCCTTCGCCCCCCTGTCAGAGGGCGGACTGCTGGTTACGTGGACCGCCGTCGAGGTCGGTCAGGAGTCGATCCAGGGCCGCGTCTATGACGCCAGCGGCCGCCCGACGACATCGGTGTTCACGCTAAGCAGCGCCGGGACGCCGGCCTATAGCTCGCACGCCACCGCACTGGCCAATGGCAACGTGCTGGTGAGCTGGACCAGCACCGGAGATACCTCCAGCGCGATCAGCGCCCGCCTTTACAACGGCCAGGGTGTTGCGATCGGGAGCCAGTTCAACCTCACGGACGCCTCGCACCCCACCGACGGTGCCGCGTCGTTCGTCAGTTTCGCGGATGGCACGTTTGCGATGACCTGGCCGGTGGGCGACGGGACCAATGACGATGTCTTCTACCGCGTTTTCAAGGCCAACGGTCAGCCCAAGACCGGGCCGATCGAGGTCACGACGCACACCGATGGCGCCCAGAGCGTGCCGAAGATCGTAGCGCTCACCGATGGACGGTTCGTGATTGCCTGGAGCGATGCCGATCCCGACCACCCCGGGGGCCGCGAGCTCCGCTACAAGGTGCTCAACCATGACGGCAGCGACACGCTGCACACCGATGCCACCCCGCTTGTCGTGAACAAGCTCTATTACGATCAGTTGAGCGTTGCGGCTCTCGCTGATGGACGCTTCGTGATCGCCTGGACGGAGTGGGTCACCAACCCGGTCGATGCCGATATCAAGGTTGGGCTGTTCGGGCCCGATGGCGCCCTGCAATACACTTTTACTGCCAACACGGACCCGCTCGATTTTGTCCAATCCCAGCCGTCGGTGACGGCGCTGGCGGATGGCCGCTTCATCTTGACCTGGACCGCTCCTTATGGCGGCGGCGGGGACATAGACGGGCTAGGCATCGTCTCGCGCACCTTCGATCCGACGCTGTGGATCGCCAATGCGGGAGAACATCTCTGGCATGGCGGCAATCTGGGCGACCGCATCTATGGCGGGGGCAGCGATGCGGACGCATCGCTCTACGGCGAGGCGGGCAACGACACCATCTATGGCAGCGCGTTCGACGATCTCATCCGCGGTGGGGCCGGCAAGGACTCCCTCAATGGCTGGAACGGCAGCGACACGATCGACTACTCCGACAAGACCAAGGCGGTGAAGCTGACGCTGAGCAGCAGCGCCGTCACCGATGCCTATGTCAACGGCATCAAGGAAGACCGCGTTTTCGGCTTCGAGAACATCATCGGCGGCTCGGCGAAGGACCAGCTGACGGGCGACGGCGGCGCCAACGTGCTCGAGGGCCGAGGCGGCGCCGACAAGCTCAATGGCGGAAGCGGCATCGACACGGCCTCCTACGTCCACTCGAGCAAGGGCGTGGTGGTCAACATGAGCAGGATGTCGCTCAACACCAACGACGCCAAGGGCGACGTGTTTTCGTCGATCGAGAACCTCACCGGCTCGTCGCTGGCCGACAAGCTCACCGGCGACGGCAATGCCAACGTCATCCGGGGTGGCGACGGCAGCGACACGCTGGATGGCGGCGCCGGCGTCGATACGGTCGACTATTCGGATCGCGTCACCGCAGTCTCGCTGCCCCTCACCGGCGCAGCGCTGGCGATCGTCACGATCGGGGGTGCGGCACAGGATTCGATCAGGAACTTCGAGAACGTCATCGACGGCGCGGGCAACGACACGCTCACGGGCGATGGCGGGGCGAATGTGTTCTTCATGGGCCGCGGCGGGGCCAACACGATCGACGGCCAGGACGGCAACGACACGATCGACTATTCGGCGTCGGCGCATGCGATCTCGGTGACGCTGAATGGGGCCACGCCGGTGACCGTCACGGTCGATGGCGACTCCTCGGATACGATCTCCAACATCGAGAACGTCGTCGGTACCGCCTTCGACGACACGCTGACGGGCGACAGCAGCGACAATGTCTTCCGCGGCGGGCTGGGCAACGACACGATCACCGGAGGCGGCGGTAGGGATACTGCCGACTATTCGGACCACACCGGCGGCGTCAGCGTCTCCCTTGCCCAGGACGAGAGTCTCGCCAATTCCGGCAGCGAGACGGATCATCTGATCGGCATCACCAATCTCATCGGCGGCTCGGGGGGCGATAATTTCAGCGACGGCGAAATGGTCTTCAACGACATCAACTACCGCTTCGATGGCCGTGCCGGTGACGACACCCTGAGCGGTGGAGCCGGATCGGATACGCTCATCGGTGGGCTGGGTAACGACAGCCTGACCGGCGGCGTGGGGGCCGACCATTTCGTGTTCAATGTGGCGCTCACGGCCGCCAATGCCGACCACGTCAGCGGCTTTGCCGCCGGCGACAAGATCGAGCTGGCCCGGGCCATCATGACCAAGCTGGGAGCCGCGGGGGCGCTCGATCCGGCGGCGTTCTACAGCCATGACGGGGCCACGCACGGGCACGATTCCAGCGATCGCGTCGTCTATGACAGCCTGAGCGGCCGGCTCTATTACGACAGCAATGGCAGCGCCTCAGGCGGCGTCTCGCTCATTGCCACCTTCGACGGCCATCCGGTGCTCGGCGCCGGCGACTTCCTGATCGTCTGACAAGTCCCCACCCGCTCGAATGTGAATTGCGCCGCCCACCGGGCGGCGTAATCATATGATGACTTACTAATTGATCGAGGGGATTGCGATGTCGACATTTTACCACGTGCCGGCCAATTACGGCGCCGAGTTCGTCGCCAACGGCAATGCGCCGGAGGTCTTCATCGACGGCTACATGTCGAGCTTCGGTGCGATCTACAATCTGCTTGTCGATCCCGACAGCAGCTCAAACGCCTATGTCAGCCTCGCCAGCACGGCCGTCATGGAGACGACGCTCTACACGGGCTGGAACATCTGGGAGAGCGAGCGGTCGAGCATTTTCACCCTGACGACGGCGGCCGGCAGCGTCATCCGCGACATGGCGGGGGGCGGCGGCGCCATCCATGCCGAGGGCGAGTTGCACCTGCAGAATGGCGGCCTGATCGACGCGCTGCGCGCCAGCATCGGCACCGGACCCTACGCGATCCAGGGCATGCATGGCGGCGAGATCCAGAACTATGGCAGCATTCACGGCGAGGTCAGCTTCAAAACGTCCGACGCCGGCGCCTCGGTGGTCAATTACGGCCAGATCGTCAACGAGTACGACACCAACGACGCCTTCGAGGGCTCCAGCCAGGGCGATTTTTTCGCCAACCGCGGCAATGGGCTGGTCGTCGGAGCGATCTACCTCAATGGTGGCGACGACAACTACTACACAGACGTGGCCATCGAGGGCGCGGTCTATGGCGGGGACGGCAGCGACTGGCTGCAGGGCGGGCGCGGCCACGACTATCTGGCGGGCGGCGGCGACGACGACACCTACAATCTGGGGGACGACACTACCGACACCATCTACGAGGACGCCGGCGGCGGCTCCGACACGATCATGACGACGGTCAGCCGCAACCTCGCCAACTACGCCAATGTCGAAAATCTCTACCTGCTGGGCAGCGGCAGCATCGTCGCGCAGGGCTCCAGCGCCGCCAACTATTTCACGGCGTATTACTCGGATGGGGCGAACACGCTGCGCGGCATGGGCGGCGACGATACCTATCTGGTGTCGAGCCGGTCGGTGGTCGACGAAAGCGTCAAAGGTTCGGGCGGCACCGACACCATCGTCGCCTATGCGAGCTACAGCCTGTCGGACACCGCGCACGTCAAGGGCGCGGTCGAAAACCTCACGATCGAGGGCGGCACGGTGGCGACCGGCAACGGGCTCGCCAACACCATCGACGCCTCGCTGGGCGGCAGCGGCCAGACGCTACGCGGACTGGCCGGCAACGACACCTACATCATCGACGCCAACGACATCGTCGACGAGAGCGCCAAGGGTTCGGGCGGCACGGATACGGTCCGGGCGAATTTCAGCGTCGACATCGGCGACACGGCGCATTTCAAGGGGAGCATCGAGAACGTCGTTCTGTACGGCTTCAATCCCATTGATGCGACCGGCAACGGCCTTGCCAACGTCCTCGACGGTTCGACGATGGGGCACAACCATCTCACCGGCAAGGGCGGCAACGACACCTACATCATCAATGTCGGCGACCTCGTCGACGAAGCAACGGGCGGTGGCGGGACCGACACCATCAAATCGCACGTCTCGGTGGATCTGGAGCAAAGCTCGCAGGTGGTCGGCAGGATCGAGAAGATCGTTCTGCTCGACGGCGTGTACGATGCCGAGGGCGACCAGCACGACAACACCTTCACCGGCAATTCCATCGCCAACCTGTTCACCGGGCGCGGCGGCAAGGACATTTTCGTGTTCAACACCGCACCCGGTATCTCCAACATCGATACCATCACCGACTTCGCGCACGGCACCGACAAGATCGGCCTCGAGAATTCCGTCTACAAGGCGATCGGCAGCAGCTGGAGTTCGTCCCAGTTCGTCGAGCGGACGGCCGACCACAAGGCGCAGACCAGCGGTCAGCACGTGATCTACGACAAGGCGGACGGGACGCTCTGGTACGACAGCGACGGCAAGGGCTCGCATGCGGCGGTGGAGTTCGCGATCCTGCAGAACCACCCCGCGACCATCAGCTCCGGCGACTTCGTGATCGTCTAGCGGCGCAGGGCCTTGTCGATGTCCTTGAGCTTGCCCTCGAAGTAAGCGTTCATGTCGGCATCGCCCATCTGGCCGTAGACCTCGTAGGCGGCGGCATAGGCGTCGCGGGCGAGCTGCAGGTCGTCGCGGTCGCCGCTGGCCTGGGCGCGGGCAAGAGCCGCGATGCCGAGATCGGCTTCAGTCTGGGCCCAGTCCATCGGCGTATCGGTCTTGCTGAAGACGGTGAGCGCGTCCTGCTGGGCGGCGATGGCCTTGTCGAACCATTTGAGATCGCCGGTCTTGACCGCCAGCTTCTTGGCCGCGATGCCGAGGTTGCGGGTGGTCTGGGCCCAGTCGACTGGCGCGCGGTCGCGGGTCACTTCGGTCAGCGACGCCTCGAAATGCTCGATGGCTTCGGCGTAGCGGTCGGCGCTGTCCTCATGGTCGGCGATGACGGCGAGGGTGTTGGCGAGATTGCCCTGGGTGGCGCCCCAATCCACCGGCACCTTGTCCTGGGTGCGCTCCTCCAGCGCGAGGTTGAACGCGGCGACGGCCTTCAGTAGCGATTTGGTCCCCTTCTCGCGCTCGCCGAGGCGCGACAGCGAGATGCCCAGATTGTTCTGCGCCGTCGCCCAGTCCAGCGGCCGCTGGTCGCGATCGAGCCTTTCGAGCGCGGCGGCGTGGGCGTCGGCGCCCTTGCCGTACCAGGCGGGATCGCCGGTCTGGTCGCCCAGCATGTTGTAGGAATTGCCGAGATTGCTCTCCATGCGGGCCCATTCGACGGGCTTGTCGGCGCGCGGGAAATTCTTCAGCGCCTGCGTGAAGGCTTTGACCGATTGCTTGAGCGCATCGGCATCGCCGCGGCGCTCGCCGATGGTCTGGAGGGCCACGGCCTCGTCGTTGCGGAGGCCGGCGAGATCGTCGGAGCCGGGCTCGGCCAATTTTGCGGCCTTGTCGTAGAGCGAGATGGCGGCGTCGAGCGCCTCGGCATCGCCGCCGAACTGGCCGAGCGCCGCCTTGGCGCCAGCCTCGTGCCAGAGATATTCGAGCGCCAGCGCGTCGTCCCACTTGGCGACCTGCTCATAGGCCTTGCCCCACATTTCGGCCGAGGTGGCGTAATCGAAATTGAGCGAGGCCGTCTTGGCGTGGCCGGCATAGGTGGCGCCGATCTGCAGCCGGTCCTGCTTGAGGTTGGCCTCGTTGGCATCGACAGTCTTGACCAGCTCGTCAGCGCGCGCCGAGGCCTGTTGGCGGAATTTGAGGGCGAGGTCGATGGCGCCTTCGGTTTCGGCCTGGTCGGCGAGGCCGGTGAGGCGCACCAGTTCGGTGTCGGTCAGCACGCCGCCCGGCCGGCTGTCCATCAGCTCCTTGAGCTGGCGGGCGCCGGCCTCGAGCTGCTTCTGCAGGTCGTTGGACGAGGTATCGACGCCCAGCACTTTCAGCATGCCGTAGAGCGCGTCGAGCGGCACGCCGTCGGCGGTGGCGACGTCCTCGACATATTTCTGCGTCGCCTCGGGCTGTCTGGCGATGGTCAGCAGCAACTGGCGGCGGCCGTCGCGGATGGCGGCCTCGTCGCCGCCGGCGACTTCCACCGGTTTGCCGAAGCTCAATACGCGGCGGAGCGATGAGTTCACCCAGGGCAGCTGGCGGGCCTTGGTCTTGAGGTAGACCTCCTCGCTGACCATGGTCATCAGGTCGCCCAGCGAATAGCCGCCGGCGCCCAGATGCTTGAGCAGCGCCGCCGCATAGGGCGAATTCTCGCCGGGGGCGCCATCCAGCGCCGGCTCGCCGGGGCTCGCGGCAAAGCCGATGACCATGCCGAGGCTGTCGGGCGATAGCTGGGGCTGGGCGACGGGGGTCGGCCCGCGCATCGCCTCGAGGCCGGCGGGCGCGATCTGCATCGGCTTGTCGGTGCCGGGCAACTGCACCTGAGCCCCCTGCGGGAACGGATTGGTGCGGCAGGCATCGAGCAGTGCGATGGTGACGGGCACGGTCTGCGAGAGTAGCTGCAGCATGTCGGCGACCGCGACCAGGCTCTGGCCGGTCGATTGCGCCGATTGCAGGCTGGTATCGGTGGGCAGCAGATAGTCGGCGCCGCCGGCTTCGATGCCGTGGCCGGAATAATAAACCAGCGCCACGTCGGCGCCCTTGGCGTCGTCGATGAATTTGGCGATCTCGACGCGCAGCTCGTTGGTGTCGGCGTCGAGGACGCGGTCGACCTTGAAGCCGAGCTCGTCGAGCAGATCGTCCATGGCGCGGGCGTCGCGTTTGGGGTTGTCGAGTTTGGGCAGGTCCTCGTAGTCGCTCTCGCCGATGACCAGCGCCACGCCCTTGAGCGGATGGTCCTCGGCCTGGGCGGCCCAGGGCGTCAGCGCCGTCGTTGCCAGCAGCAGCGCGAATATCCGGATCAGTCGCATCGGCCCCATCCCTTCAGGCTCGGGCCCCCGAAAGCTTGGACGCCCGCCGGACCGCCCGGCTTGGGGGCGGTACGTCCACCCTGCCCCGGCGCATCTGAGCCGCAGATGAACGGCAGGTTACCGGCCATGGCCCTTAACCTTACCCGTTTCTTAGCGGGCTTTTCACCTTCGCGCCCGACAATGCGCGCGGATTGCGAAGGAGTCTCGACGTGGCTGCGACCTGGAAAAGCGCTGTTGACGGCAACTGGAAGACGGCGGGGTCGTGGACTCCAGGCGCGGTGCCCCTCAGCACCGACACCGTCCAGATATCGGCGATCGGCAACTATACGGTCACGCTCGACAGCGCGCAGGCGGCGCAATCGCTGGCGTTCAGCGCCATCGGCGCGCTGTTCAACGAGACCAGCCGGGGCAGCCTCAATCTGGGGTCCGGGCTGCTGACGGTCAGCGGCGGCAATGTGGTGCTCAACGACGCCAACACGATGGCCGGCACCATCGTCAATGGCGGCACGCTGGCGCTCGGCAACGCCGGGGCGCTCGGCGCAGGCTATTTGGATGTCAATTACGGCACGCTGATCGCCACCGTGAACATGACGCTCAGCCCCGGCGCGGTAGCGGCGGATGCCACGCATGGCGGCGTGACGCTGTTCCTCAGCGGCGATCTCACCATCGCGGCCGCACACGATGTGACGCTCGACGTCACCGCCCATTGGGAATTGTCGGAGCTGATCGATGACGGCTCCAACGTCATGTTCGGCGCGCCCGCCAACGACGGCATTATCGTCTGGCACAGCGATCCAAACGCCAGCTCGTACATCGATGCGGGCAGCGCGGGGCTCTACGGCACGCGCATTGCCGGCGGTACGTTGCAGGCGGGCGACGACAGCTTCGGCTTCCTGTTCCAGAGCGCCGCCCATACCCAGATCGATGCCGGCGCGGCGATCGACCTGGCTGGCCACACCATGGGCTCGCTCGACGGTACCGGCTCGCTCATTGCCGGCAGCTACGCCATCAACGGGCTGACGGGCGGCGGCAGCGTCGTCAACAGCAGCGACGACATGGCCGTCCTGGTGGCGCAGGGCGGCGATTTCCTCGGCACCGTCGCCGGCAACATCCAGCTGATCGTGGCAGGTCCCCTGCCCTACGCGCTCGTGCTCGAAGGCGCCAACACCTATGAGGGCGGCACGGTCGTGTCGGGTGCGAACACGCATCTGTCGATCGACGGCGCCGGCTCGATCGCCCACGACGTGCTGCTGCAATATGGCGGTGAGCTCAGTCTCGACCGCGCCGACACCTACACGCTCAAGATCGATCTCGTATCGGAGGGCGATTCCAGCCTGGTGAAGGGCGACATCGGCACCGCGATCATCGACGGGCACGGCACCAACTTCGACGGTGACGTCTTCATCGACGACGGCACGCTGGCCATCAAGCAGGGCGATGCGATCGGCACGGGCCTCACGACGATCGGCGATCTCAATAAGCTGATCCCCATCGCTCCGATCTCGGAGCTCCTCGGCCTGGACAATTTTACCTTCGCGGGCAGCATCGACCTGGCGCGCGAGAACACCGTGATCTCGGCGGCGACAGGCAAGGTCTTCAGCATTCACGATGCCGCCGCGGCCGACTGGGCGCCGGACGGGACTATTATCGGCACCACTGAAGACTACGCGTTCATCGGTTCGGCGGGGCATCTGGGCACGGTCAAGTGGTCCGGCTCGTCCACGGTCGATCCGACCGTCGAGCGCTCGCTCGAGATCCAGTACGGCACGCTGCAGGCGGGCGACAGCGACTTCGCGGCCTCGCTGGCCAACTGGAATGGCGAGCAGCGGATCGATGCGGGCGCCACGCTCGACCTCAACAGCTTCGGCGCGACGCTGGACCGGCTGCGCGGCGAAGGCACGCTGACCAGCACCGATCCCGACTACATGGCTTCGGTGTCGCTCGGCAACCTCCTCAACATGGACACGGAGCGCCCCGAGACCTGGTTCACCGGCAGCATCCTGGGCAATCTCCAGGTGACGTTCACGACGAACGCCAAGCTGCTGGGAATCTCCGATTATGCCGGGGACACGACGCTCGGCAGCAACGGCGTCGACAATTACGGGACGTTCACGCTCAATGGCGACATCGTCGGCACGAGCTTTGCGAGCTTCGGCAACTGGACGCTGCTCAAGCATGATGCGGATGAGGTATCGACGGTCGATGGCTCGTTCTACAATGACGACGATGCCGTGATCGACGTTACCGCAGGCAGCATCAGCTTCACCGGCAGCTTCGTAAACGGCGGCTTGATCCATGGCGTGCTGGTGCGCTCCGGCACGCACTATACCATCGACGCCAACGATAACGGGCAGTCGACCTGGTTCGGCGGTTACGCCGACAACGCCATCAAGGTCACGTCCCTGCCGACTTATTTCGATGGTGGCGGGTGCACCGACACGATCGAGGTCGCCAAGTCGCTGACCTTCAAGGCCTCGACGCTTTCAAGCGTCGAGATCGTCAAGGTCGACAACGGCTTTACCGTCAACCTCGCAGCGCTCGCGACGGGCGAATCCATCCAGCTCATGAGCAAACTTGGCGGCAAGGCGGGCGTGGTGGGAACCAAGGGTACCGACAAGATCGTGGGCGGCGCGGGCGTCGATACGATCAATGGCGGGCTGGGCAAGGACGTGCTCACCGGCGGCGGCGGCAACGACCACTTCGTGTTCAACAGCAAGATCGGTTCGACCAACGTCGACACGATCACCGACTTCCAGCGCTACCACGACATCATCCAGCTCGATAATGCGGTCATGAGCGGGCTGGGCCACACGCTGGGACGTCTCTCCAATGCGGCGTTCTACGCCCATGCCGGCGCGACGCACGGCCATGACAGTTCCGACCGCATCATCCTCAACACCAGCAATGGCAACCTCTATTACGACAGCAATGGCAGCCATTCGGGCGGCAATACGCTGATCGCGCATCTCAACACGCACGTGCTGGACGCCGGCTCGTTCCAGATCGTCTAAAGCAGGCTCATCCGGCCGCGGCGATAACGGCCTTCACCAGCTCTTCCGGTCCCCAGCCGAGATCGGAGGGCGTGAGGCCAAGGCGGACCACGATCAGCTGCTCGGACGGGACGATGGCCATGGACTGGCCGTCATGGCCCTCGAGCCAGAAGGTGTCCTTTGGCAGGCCCTTGGAGACCGTGTCGGTCTCGGTCGGTCCTTCCAGCCAGGTCAGCGCCCGCGTGTAACCACCCGGCAGGCCGTTGGGGGTCTGCATCAGCTTGACGAAGCCCTCGGGCAGCAGACGCGAGCCGTTCCAGACGCCATCCTGCAGCAGGAACTGGCCGAAGCGGGCCCAGTCGCGGCCGCTGGCATAGACGTAGGAGCCGCCCACCAGCGTGCCGGCCTCGTCGGCCTCGAAGGTCGCGGTACGCATGCCGAGCGGGCCGAACAGGTCCTCGCGCGGGAACTGCAGCCCCTTCTTCTGCGCTCCGAGCCTGTCCATCAGGACTTTCGACAGCATGACGCCGCTGCCGGTCGAGTAGGAGAACTTCGTTCCGGGCGCGGCGACGGCGTCCTGTGCGGCGGCGAAGCCGGCCATGTCCGGTTCGAGGTAGAGCATGCGCGTCACGTCGGTGACGTCGCCGTAGTCCTCGTTGAAGCTGAGGCCGCTGGTCATGCTCATCAGGTCGCGGAGCTTGATGTCCTTGCGGGCGTCGCCCTGCCATTGCGGGAACAGCCCGGCATCGTCGAGGCCGAGCTTGCCCTGCGCCAGGGCGATGCCGAGCAGCGCGCCGGTCACGGTCTTGCTCATCGACCAGCCGAGCAGCGGCGTGTTCGCATCGAAGCCGGGACCGTAGGCCTCACCGATGAGCCTACCGTTCTTGATGACGACCATCGCGCGCATGCCGGGGCCGGCGAGCTTGGCGTCCGCCAGCACGGCTTTGACCGCGGGGGAGACGGCGCTGGCGCCTTCGCCGTCCGGCCAGTCGGCGGCAGCTGGTGGGGGCACCTGCCCCATCGCCCCGGCGCTGATCGCCGCGGCATCCGCCATCCTGCCGTCCGGCACGTTGGCGCAGCCCAGCCCGTCGCGGTAGATCGAGGTTCCGGTGGCGAACAGGCCCAGCATGCGAGCGGTCACGGTGCCGGCGTCCTTGTCGACGTCGACATGCACGAGCCTGAGTACCGGATTGCCCGGCGCCTGCACGTCCTCGCCGAGTACCTGCTGGGGGTCGCGTCCGGCGAGGAAGAAATTGGAGCAGACGATCTTGGCGGCATAGCCGTCGGCGACCCGCAGCAGTTCCGGCGGCGCCACGGCCAGATAGAGGCCGAGGCCGCCAATGACGACCACGATGAGCGCCAGCACCAGGCCGGCGACGAGACGCACGACGCGCATGGGGACTCCCCTCCCTTGGCCCGAGCATGACGCCATCCGCGGCACTCGCGCAAGCGCCTGAATCGGCTCGACTTTCCTGAACGGCGGCTAAATCGGCGGTTCCCAACCGGTTCAGGCCACACCGGGCCCACTCCCCCCATTGCAACAAATGGGGGGTTACCCATGCCTATTCTGCCCGTGGACTCCATCGAGCGTTCGACCAGTTCCATCAGCACGGTCGATTACGACGACATCAACATCACCGCGCTGGCCAACGGCAACTTCGCGATCAGCTACACCACTTTCGAGCCGGGCCCGCCGGTGGGCAACTACTTCTCCAACCTGCGGGTGTTCACCCCCGACAGCACCGAGATCCTGCCGCCGCAGGGCTGGGCCGATGCCTCGCACGCCAGTTTCGCCGCCCTGCCCGACGGCCGCATGGCCCTCGCCTTCCTCGATGAGGGCAGCGGCGACTTCAAACTGACCTTCGGCACGGACCTCGCGGCGCTCTCGACGCCGATCAGCGTTGGCGACGTCGATCCCGGCAGCATGGTGCTGGCGGGGGCCTTCGACGGCCGCATCCTGATGCTGGGCATGAACGGCGACACCATCGTCGGCCAATATCTGGGCACCGACGGAACGACGCTCGGCAGCGTCTTTACCGTCTACACGGCCGAGACCGGTGTCAGCGGCCTCGCGGACCTCAAAGTCGTCAACCTGCCGGACGGCACTTTCCAGCTGGCCTGGAACGAGACCACGGCGGACGGTGTCACCTACGCGACCGCCACGCTCAAGGACCAGACCGCGAGCGCTCCGATCGTCGGTCCGGTCGATGCGAGCGCGACCTACCATCTCGACTCGCTGATTGCCCTGGCGGGAGGCGGCACCGCGTCGGTCACGTCCTATCTGGGCGGCTCGACCCACCAGGTCATCCTCGACATCAACGGCGTGACCACCTATGTGGCGAACACCACCGACGTCGCCGACCAGGGCAGCGTCGCCCAGCTCGCCGACGGCCGCTTCGTGGTCACCTGGCACCTGGTCGATCCGACCGACACCTACGGCGATACGGATGGCGGCATCCGCGCCCAGATCTTCAACGCCGACGGCACCGCGGACGGCGACTCGTTCCAGGTCGACACCCAGATTGCCGGCGACGAGCGGCAGCCAACCGTCATTGCCCTGCCCGACGGGCGGTTCACCATCGCCTGGCACACCGAAAATGCCGCGGGCAACAGCGTCGACGGCGTCGCGAGCCGCAGCTACGACCCGCTGCATTTCACTGCCTCGTCACCCTCCGGCGAGAGCTGGCGGGGCGGCGATCTCGGCGACAACATCACCGGCGCAGACGGCGCCGACCATCTCTACGGCATGGCCGGCAACGACGTCATCACCGGCCGTGCCGGCGCGGACGAGCTCGACGGCGGCGCCGGCCGCGACACGCTGCTGGGCGGCGAAGACAGCGATACGCTCATCATCCACGACGGCGACGACAGCGCCGGCGAGGTCTACAATGGCGGAGCTGGTACGGACGTCATCCAGATCAGCGGCACGGACGGGTCCTACGACATCGATCTGCGGGACGACAGCATCGCGCAGATCGAAAGCATCCGCCTGCTCGATCCGGGCCTCAATGGCGGCACCGCAACGCTGCGCATCATGGCCAGCCAGCTCAGCGGCCTCATCGTCAACGAGGGCACCGGCAGCAACGTCAAGGCCACCATCGACATCAGCATGGGCGACCTGCACCAGTACTTCGCCAATGCGGGGGCGCTGCTCGGCTTCGGCAAGGCCGGCGACGTCATCATGGTCGAAGGCACCAAGGGCGCCGACACCATCTTCGGCAATGGCTACAACGAGCGGCTGTTCGGCTTCGGCGGCAATGACAGCATCGTTGGCGGGGGCGGCAATGACAGCCTCGATGGCGGCGACAATGACGACAGCGTCATGGCCGGCAGCGGCCAGGACACGCTGCGCGGCGGCAATGGCAACGACACGCTGCAAGGCGGTGGCGGCAAGGACACGATCGATGGCGGCGCCGGCAGCCATGACCGGGCCGACTATTCCTATGCCGCCGTCAAGGTCAGCGCGACGCTGAGCGGCGGCAAGGCAACGGTGAAACTGAGTTCCAGCGACACGGACAAGCTCACCGGCATCGAGGACCTCGCGGGCGGTGGCAAGGGCGATGCCCTCAAGGGCGACACCCATGCCAACCGCCTGATCGGCAATGCCGGCGCCGACACGCTCTCGGGCGGCACCGGCAATGACAGCCTCCACGGCGGCGCCGGCACCGACAGCCTGTCGGGCGGCTCGGGCAACGACCACTTCATCTTCGACACCGACCTCGCCACGGCCGGCGCCGACAGGATCACCGACTTCTCGCACGGCCACGACAAGATCGACCTCGCCAGGGAGGTGATGGTCGCGCTCAGCGCGGGGCCGCATCTCACCACGGCCGAGTTCTACGCCCATGCCGGCGCGACGCACGGCCATGATGGGTCCGACCGCATCGTCTACAACACCTCCAATGGCTGGCTGTATTACGATGCCGACGGCAGCGGCGGCGGCGCCGCGGTCCACATTGCCACGCTGAACGCCCACCCGACGCTGAGCGCCGGGGACTTCAACATCGTCTGAGCCTGCCTCTTCTTCGTCTTCAGCGGCCGGGATGCGCACAGCATTCCGGCCGTTCTTGCGTGGAGGCCACGACGAAGGTCGCCGTGAATTTTACGGCTCACGGCATATATTTCCGTTCATTCTGGCTTCAGCTTCATTCCCGTAATTCTGCGCTCAATAGCGCAAACGGTCCGGCGATCACCTAGTTCTTTCGCCATTTCACCGGACTTCCGCGCGCACAGCACGGGGAATGCCACCATGGCCACCATTCATACCGCCCTCACCGGCAACTACACCACCACGCAGAACCTCACGCCGGTCGATCTCACCGGCGACATCTGGAACGTCACGGGCACGTTCGCGACGGGCGCCGCGGCTGCCATCGACATCAAGTCGGGCGGCATCGGCAATACCGTCGTGGCGCTGCAGGACGGCGCCTCGATCTGGAACGCCGGTTTCGGCGGCAACGGCATCCTTGCCGAAACCACTGCGACCATCCAGATCGGCGTGGGATCGACGATCGACGCCGGCGGCGCCAGCAACTACCAGACTGCCGCGATCCGCGGCGAGGATGGCGTCGAGCTGAACATCTACAATGCCGGCGTCATCCATGGTGGCCAGAAGGCCTTCAGCCTCGGCAATGACGGCACCAATCACCTGGTCAACTACGGCACGATCACGGGCACCGACATCTATGTGACGCGCTCGGGCACCACGGGCGGCGCCATCGTCGACAATTACGGCATTATGGCCGTCGACGATCCGAGCACCGGATCGGCCATCGACACCGGCAGCGGCGTCGAGATCGTCAACAACCACGGCACCATCGCCGGCCGGGTCGTCGTCTATGGCGGCGCCGACGTGATCGTCAATACCGGCACGATCTTCGGCGGCGGCGGCGTGGTCTTCGGCAATGGCGGCGGCAAGACCCTCACCAACAGCGGCTCGATCATCAATGCCAGCGGCCACAACGGCTATGCCATCATGTTCGGCGGCAGCGGCGGCGATACCGTCGGCAATTCCGGCAAGATCGTCGGCAACGTCTCGCTCGGGGGTGATGCTGACACGTTCACCATGCTCAATGGCGGCACCGTCGATGGCGCCATCGACATGGGCTCGGGCGACGATACCGCCACGACCGGCGACCATGGCGGCAACTATCTGGGCAACCAGGGCAACGACATGTTCATCATGAGCGGCAGCGGCCACGACACTGTCGATGGCGGCAGCGACCAGGGTGACATGGATATGGACGTGCTCGACTATTCAGGCCGGGCCGGAGCGATCAGCGTCAAGCTGGCCGGTTCCGACTTCGTGGCCGTCAAGGTGGCGGGCACGGTGGAAGACCACGTCGCCAACATCGAGGCGATCTATGGCGGCAAGGGTAGCGACACGCTGACTGGCGATACCGGCAACAACAGCTTCATGGGCAATGCCGGCCACGACACGATCGACGGCAGCGGCGGCAACGACACGGTGCTCTATACCAACGAGCAGTCGCAGGGCATCGAGCTCAAGCTCGATGGCTCGAAGTGGTCCACGGTCAAGATCGGCGGCTTCGTCCAGGACAAGCTCCGCAATATCGAGAACGTCTCGGGCGGCAACGGCTCCGACAAGCTCACCGGCGACAGCCACGCCAACATCCTGCACGGCTATGGCGGCTTGGACACTCTGTCGGGCGGCGGCGGTCACGACAAGCTCTATGGCGACAGCGACAAGGACGTGTTCCTGTTCAACAGCACGGTCACGTCGTCGAGCAGCGACACGATCTACTCGTTCGGCACCGCCTGGGACAGCATCTGGCTCGACCACAAGGTGATGAGCGCGCTCGGCACGCACAAGGGCGGGATCGGGACGCAGTTCTACCACGCCGCCGGCGCCACTCACGGCGCCGACAGCAACGACCACATCGTCTACAACGACACCGAAGGCCGCCTCTACTACGACAAGAAAGGCAGCGGGAGAGGCGGGGTTAC
>JBEHYU010000033.1:0-43206 GCA_048498015.1 Pseudomonadota bacterium | reverse complement strand
TCCCCATGGGGGAGAAGGTGCCCAACGGGCGGATGAGGGGCCTTCTGGAGACAACCGGACCAAAACGCATGAGATACCTCCCCCATTCCCCCGCCGAGCGCGCCGACATGCTGGCCGTCATCGGCGCCCCCTCGGCCGATGCGCTGTTCGCCGCCGTGCCCGCCGCCGCGCGTCTGGCCCAGCCGGTGGACCTGCCGGCGCACTCGCCCGAATTCCTCGTCGAGGCGCATATGCGCAATCTCGCGCGGCAGAACCATGCGGCCGCCGATGGCCCGTTCTTCATCGGCGCCGGTGCTTATCGGCACCACGTGCCGGCGACGGTCGATCATTTGATCCAGCGCAGCGAGTGGCTGACCGCTTACACGCCGTACCAGCCGGAGGTGTCGCAGGGCACCCTGCAGATGCTGTTCGAGTTCCAGACGCAGGTGGCGCAGCTGACCGGCATGGAGGTCGCCAACGCGAGTATGTATGACGGCTCGACCGCCACCGCCGAGGCCGTGCTGATGGCCCGCCGCCTGACCCGCAAGGACAAGATCGTCCTCTCGGGCGGCCTCCACCCGCATTATCGCGACGTCGTCACCACCTATCTCGACCACTCGCCCGACCTCATCCACATGCCCGCTTCGCCCGAAGGGCAGGGCGACATCCTCGATAAGATCGACGACGACACCGCCGCCATCGTCATCCAGACGCCCGACTTCTTCGGCCATCTGCGCAATGTCGAAAAGGCCGCCGAGGCCGCGCACGCGAAAGGCGCATTGCTCATCGTCGTCGTAACCGAAGTGGTCTCGCTCGGCCTCATCGAAGCGCCCGGCGCGCTCGGCGCCGATATCGTGGTCTGCGAGGGCCAGTCGATCGGCAATGCGCTGAACTTCGGCGGCCCCTATGTCGGGCTCATGGCGACGCGCCAGCAATTCGTCCGCCAGATGCCGGGGCGCCTGTGCGGCGAGACCGTCGACGCCGATGGCAATCGCGGCTTCGTGCTGACGCTCTCGACCCGCGAGCAGCACATCCGCCGCGAGAAGGCGACCTCCAACATCTGCACCAATTCCGGCCTCTGCGCGCTGGCCTTCTCGATCCATATGGGCCTGCTCGGCGAAGCAGGCCTCACCCGCCTCGCTCGCCTCAATCATTCGCGCGCCGTGGCGCTCGCCCAGGCGCTGCGCGACCTGCCGGGCATCGAGCTCCTCAACAAGAGCTTCTTCAACGAAATGACCATCCGCCTGCCGGTGCCTGCCGCGCCGGTGGTCGAGCTCCTCGCCCGCGCCGACATCATGGCCGGCGTGCCGGTGAGCCGGCTGATCCCCGACGATCCCGGCGTCGAGAACCTCATCGTCCTCGCCGCCACCGAACTCACCACCGACGAAGACATCGACACCCTCGCCGATTGCCTCGCCGCCGCTCTCAGCGAGGATGCCTCATGAGCATGAACACACAAGGCCGCCCAACCGGCACCGGCACATCTGGGTTCGCGAGCACCTCCGGCTCGTCCCTGCTGCCCAATGAACCGCTGCTGTTCGAGATCGGCGATACCGAGCACTCCGGCGTCGACCTGCCTGACGTCAGCGTCAGCGACGATTTCCTCGGTGGCTTCCGCCGGCAGTCGCCGCTCGATCTCGCGGGCCTCACCGAGCCCGAAGCGCTGCGCCACTATGTGCGCCTCAGCCGCCTCAACTACTCGATCGACAGCGGCATGTATCCGCTCGGCTCGTGCACCATGAAGCACAATCCGCGCCTCAACGAGAAGATGGCGCGGCTGCCCGGCTTCGCCGATATCCATCCGCTGCAGCCGCTCTCGACCGTGCAGGGCGCGCTGGCGCTGATGGACGAGCTCGCCCACTGGCTGATGACCCTCACCAACACCGCCGCCGTGTCGCTCACCCCCAAGGCCGGCGCGCATGGCGAGATGTGCGGCATGATGGCCATCCGCGCCGCGCAGGCGGCCAAGGGGCAGGGCCACCGGAACGTCGTTCTTGTTCCTGACAGCGCCCACGGCACCAATCCGGCCACCGCCGCTTTCCTCGGCTACACGGTGAAGTCGATCCCCGCCAATGCGCAGGGCACCGTCGATGCCGAGGCGGTAAAGGCCGCGCTCGGCCCCGACGTCGCGGCGATCATGCTGACCAACCCCAATAC
The DNA here is from genome assembly GCA_048498015.1 of Pseudomonadota bacterium. GTDB lineage: Bacteria > Pseudomonadota > Alphaproteobacteria > Rhizobiales > Devosiaceae > Devosia_A. The sequence continues at coordinate 41,070 of JBEHYU010000033.1, read as the reverse complement.
CTGCGGGCTGTTCGAGCCGCAGATCATCGACATCGCCAGGGCTGTGCACGAGGCGGGCGCGTACTTCTACTGCGACGGCGCCAACTTCAACGCCATCATGGGCGTGGTGCGGCCGGGCGATCTCGGCATCGACGCCATGCACATCAATCTGCACAAGACCTTCTCCACCCCGCATGGCGGCGGCGGCCCCGGCGCCGGCCCGGTGGTGCTGTCGGAAGCGCTGGCGCCGTTCGCCCCGGTGCCCTTCGTCCGCAAGGGCCCGCATGGCGCTGAGCTGGTCGAGCACAGCGAAGGCGAGCATCTCGGCCGCATCACCGCCTTCAACGGCCAGATGGGCATGTATGTCCGTGCGCTCACCTACATGCTGAGCCATGGCGGCGACGGTCTCGCCCAGGCCGCCAAGGACGCCGTGCTCAACGCCAACTACATCAAGGCCCGGCTGTCCTCCGCCTTCTCGGCGCCCTTCGGCGATGCGGGCTACTGTATGCACGAGGCGCTGTTCGACGATCATTTCCTCGAGGGCACCGGCGTCACCACGCTCGATTTCGCCAAGGCCCTGATCGACGAGGGCTTCCACCCCATGACCATGTATTTCCCGCTGGTCGTGCATGGCGCCATGCTGATCGAGCCCACCGAAAGCGAGCCCAAGCAGACCCTCGACCATTTCTGCGACGTGATGCTGGATCTGGCCGCCGACGCCAAAGCCGGCAATGCCGCGCGCTTCACCTCGGCGCCCAGCCGCACCCCGCGGCGCCGGCTCGACGAAACCCGCGCCGCCCGTGCCCCCAAACTCAGATGGCAACGTTCTCAGGACTATCCACAAGCCGCTGAGTAGGCGGCCAGTAGTTATTGGACTCTGATTCTGCCGCTATTATCTTCGGCGGCAGAAGGATTCCATGGTCGCCCAAACCCCACTCGTCCTCAAACAGCTCGCCGACCAGGCGGCTGCCTGCGAGCATCTGGGCTCGCCCTTCACGGCGCGCCTGTGCCGGCTGCTGGCGGCCCGTCTCGATATCGGCACGCGCTTCGGCCAGTCGGTGCTCGAATGGGGCGGCGACCCCTATGCCGACAACATCGCGCTGCGCGCCTGCGGCGCCCTGCATGCGCTCGCCCGCTCCGGCTGGGAGCCGAGCCTCACCGCCGTCTATCCGCCGCACGAGGTGTCCGACCACACGCTGTGGGTCGCCATCGTCGATGCGCTGTCGCATCACAGCAGCTTCCTCATCGAGCGCCTGCAGAGCGCGCCGCAGACCAACGAGGTGGCCCGCTCGGCCTTGATCCTGGGCGGCATGCTGCGCGCCGCGGCCCTCATGCGCGTGCCGCTCGAGACCTTCGAGATCGGCGCCAGCGCCGGCCTCAACCTCGGCTTCGACGAGTATCGCTACAGCCTCGGCGAGGGCCGCGAATGGGGCAAAACGGACGCGCCGCTCACCATCGCCTGCGCCTGGCGTGGCAACGCGCCGGCGCTTGCCACGCAGCTGGCGGTGATCGGCCGCCATGGCTGCGACCTCAATCCGCTCGAGCCTACCAGCCCCGCCGATCGCGAGCGCCTCCTGTCCTACATCTGGGCCGATCAGGCGCACCGCCTCGAGCGTACCGAGGCGGCGCTGAAACTCGCCGCCGACGAGCGCCGCACGATCGACCGCGCCGACGCCGCCGACTGGCTGGAACGCCGTTTTGCCGCGCCGCAGCCCGAGGGTACCGGCCGCATCGTCTTCCACACCATCGTCTGGCAGTATCTGCCGGCATCGACCCGCGGCCGCCTCGAGCGCCTGCTCGCCGACCGCGGCGCCGCCGCCACCACCCGCGCCCCGCTCGCCCGCCTCTCCATCGAGGCCGACGAGACCCCCAGCAAGGGCGCCCGCATCGACCTCACCGTCTGGCCCGACGGCCGCACCATCACCCTCGGCCGCGGCGATTTCCACGGCCGCTGGGCCGAGTGGAACTAGCGACGATAGTCGCGCCACAAAAGCAGGGCTTTGCCTCCAACGATCAGCCCGAAAACGATCCAGACCGTGGGTGTCAGCCAGTCCCAGTCGCCAATGACAAAGCCGGTGAGGGCTGGGCCGTCACACTCGCTGCTACATGTCGGCGGCGTTCTGGGGAAGGGCAGCGGCAGGAGCAGCCAGTAGGCCACGGCTATGGCGATGCTCAAGGCGAGGAACACCCACGGCCGGCGAGTGCGGCCGATCAGGGCCAGCGCCGGAATGGCGTAGAGGATCGCGAACAGCACCCACAAATGGAGCATGCCGCGATGCTACCCAAAACAACCAGCGGGGGCGATCCTCTCCTGTGGCGAAGCCACTGCGGAGGCATAGTTTTGCTGGGCGGGCTGGGCTTGAGCGAGCAGTCGGCGCCACGAGCAATGACCCAGCCGCCCAAAACAAAAAGGGCGCCGAAGCGCCCTCTCAACTCACCGCTGCGCCGAGTCTCAGTTCAGCTTGGCGCCCACATCGCGGATCGCCTGGTCGACCAGCGCGTCGCCCTTCGTCCCCATCTGCCGGGTCAGCAGCACGCGCGCCGCTTCCACCGCCACGTCGGCCGAGCGGGCCCGCACTTCGGCGACGGCCTGCGATTCCGCCTGCGCGATCTTGCTCTCGACCGCCTTGGTGCGGCGGGCGACCAGCGCCTCGAGCGAGGTCTTGGCCTCGGCCGTCATGCGGAACGCTTCCTCGCGCGCCGCCGCGACGATGCTCTCGGCCTCGGTGGTGGCGGCCTGGCGCTTGCTCTCATATTCCTCGAGCAGGAACTTGGCCTCGAGGCGCAGCCGCTCGGCTTCCGCCAGCTCGCCCTCGATCGCCTTGATGCGGCCGTCGAGCGCCTTGGTGATCATGCCGGGGAGCTTGAGATAGACGATCACCGCGATGAACACGAACAGCGCGATCGTCGCCCAGAAGGCTGCGTCGAATTCGAAAGCCATCGCTTACCCCTTCACCACTTCGGCCACGGCGGCGTTGACGTCCGCCGCATTGGCTTCGCCGGTCAGCTGCGTTACGAGCGCGGCGGTGGTTTCCGCGGCGATCTCGCTGACCCGGCTGAGGGCCTCGTCCTTGGTCTTGCCGATGCGCGCCTCGGCGTCGGCGACCTTCTTGCTGAGGTCGTCCTCCACCACTTTGCGCTTGCCGTCGAGATCGGCCTTGATCGAGTTCCGCGTCTCTTCGGCAATGGCGTGGGCGTTCTTGCGCGCGTCGGCGAGGGCGGCTTCATAGGCCGCGATCGCCTTGTCGGTTTCGCCCTTCAGGCGGTCGGCTTCCCGTAGGTCGCCGTCGATGCGCGCCTTGCGCTTGTCGAGGATGGAGCCGATCTGCGGCAGCGCCACACGGCTCATCGTCACGTAGAGCACCGCGAACAGGATCACGAACCAGAAGATCTGGCTCGCAAAGTTCGACGAGTCGAAGGGCGGGAACACCAGCGGCGTCTCCGCATGCTCGGTCGTCGCATGCACTTCGGCCGCCGGAGCCGGAGCCGCGGACGACTCCTGCACCACGACGCCGTTCTGCACGGCATCGCCCGGGGCCGAGCTGGCCTCGGCTTGTGCGACAAGAATTGCGGATTCAGCCATTAGCGGTCACCCTGGTTCGGCAGTCCGCCCCGGAGCAACCCCGGAGCAGTGTTTCGTGCTCGTTCGGTCTCAGACTGCGTACAGCAGCAGGAACGCGATAACGAGCGAGAAAATGCCCAGAGCTTCGGTCACGGCGAAACCGAAAATCAGGTTCGAGAACTGGGCCGCGGCGGCCGCCGGGTTGCGCAGGGCGCCCGTCAGGTAGTTGCCGAAAATCACGCCCACGCCGACGCCGGCGCCACCCATACCGATACAGGCAATACCCGCACCGATCAGTTTGCCCAACATGTGAGCTGCTTCGAGTTCCATACCTAGTTCTCCTGTCTGAGACTTTTCGTTTGAGGGACCGGCCGTCAGTGGCCGGGATGCATTGCGTCGTGCAGATAGACGCAGGTGAGGACCGCGAACACGAACGCCTGCAGCGCCGCGACGAGGAATTCGAGACCGGTGAGCGCCACCGCCATGCCGAACGGCGCGATGGCGACGATGCCCCAGGCGCCCGCGCCCAGCAGCGCCACCACCATGCCGCCGAACACTTTCAGCACGATGTGGCCGGCAAGGATGTTACCGAACAGACGGAGCGAGTGGCTGAGCGGGCGGCTGAGGAACGAGATGACTTCGATCAGCACCACGATGGGCAGGATGTAGATCGGAATGCCCGAGGGCACGAACAGCTTCAGGAAGCCCGCGCCGTTCTTGTAGACGCCGTAAATGATGACGGTGAAGAACACCAGGAGCGCCATCATCGCGGTGACGATCACATGGCTGGTCACCGTGAAGAAGTACGGGAACATGCCGAACAGGTTCGCCACGAGGATGAACATGAACAGCGAGAACACCAGCGGGAAGAACTTCATGCCGTCATGGCCCACCGTGTCGCGCACCATGTTGGCGACGAACTCGTAGGCCATCTCGACCATCAGCTGCGTCCGGCCCGGCACGATGGCGCGGCGGCTCGAACCCCAGATCAGGAAGATGGCGATCACGCCGACCGTCAGGATCATGAACAGGGCGGAATTGGTGAAGGCGAGGTTGACCCCGCTGCCCGGCGTGCCGTCGCCGCCGAAATGGCCGAGATTGAAGTAGTCGTAGATCCGGAACTGGTGGATCGGTTCAATCGGTTGTTCAGCCACGTTGAGCCTTTCTGCGTCCGGCTAGTCGGGCCGGAACCGGGTCATTCGTCGTCGTCGTCCGGCAGAGCCGGTGTATCTGGCGGCACCGCTGTCGCGGCATTCATCTGCGCGGTCGCCCTTATCACGTTGAGCACGCCCGCTGCAAAGCCAAGCAGCAAGAGGATCAACATTCCCCACGGCCGCGTGGGCAGGACGCTGTCGATGACCCATCCGAGGCCCGCGCCGACGAGAATTGCCGCCACGAACTCGGATGCAAGCCGCAAACCGCGGCTCATCCCCGACATATCTCCTTGGCGCGTCTGCTCCGCTGCGGCCTGAGCCGTTCGTTGCCCCCGCGCGCGGGCAATGCGCGCCTCCAGATCCGCCGTGGCACGAGGCCCGGCAGAACCAGCGTCGAGGCGCTTGTCGTCACGTGGTTCGCTCATCGCGTCCCCTCGTTACCCGCCCCGGCACAAAGGAAATTTATGCCCTCAAAGTCGGGCGCAACATAGTGGCCGACCCCAACAGTGTCAAGGTTCCGCCACAAGTCTTAACTCATTGAGAAATATGAGTTTTCTTGCTGTCATATGACATGCGGCATCCCGTCCCCATCACGCGGGCGCGACGGAGGCGGAGAGATTCCCTCAGGCGGGCCTCAGACTGCCACCTTGGCTTCGCGCACTTCCATCGCCCCGCTGAGGTCCACCGACACCAGCTGGCTGACGCCGCGCTCATACATCGTGACGCCGAACAGCCGGTCCATGCGGGCCATGGTGATGGGGTTGTGGGTGATCACCACGAAGCGCGTCTCGGTCTTTTCGGCCATCGTCGCCAGGAGGCTGCAGAAGCGCTCGACATTGGCGTCGTCGAGCGGCGCGTCGATTTCGTCGAGCACGCAGATCGGCGCCGGATTGGTCAGGAACACCGCAAAGATCAGCGACATGGCGGTCAGCGCCTGCTCGCCGCCCGACAGCAGCGAGATCGAGGACGGCTTCTTGCCCGGCGGGCGGGCGAAGATTTCGAGGCCCGCTTCCAGCGGATCGTCGCTCTCGACGAACTGCAATTCGGCCGTACCGCCGCCGAACAGCGTCGTGAACAGCTCCTGGAAGTGCTTGTTGACCTTCTCGAACGCCTCGGCGAGCCGCACGCGGCCCTCCTTGTTGAGGCTCTGGATGCCCGAGCGCAGCTTGGCGATGGCCGCGATCAGATCGTCGCGGTCCTTCACCATCACGTCGAGCTTTTCCTGCACCTCGACGCTTTCCTGCTCGGCCGCGAGATTCACCCCGCCCAGCCGCTCGCGCTCCGCCTTCAGCCGCTCGACCTTGCGCTCGACCGATTCTTCGTCGGGCAGGGCGTCCTGCGGCCGGATGCCGGCGGCGTTCGCCGTATCGGGCGCCTGGATGTCGAGCGTCTCGATTACCGTGCGCTCGATCTGGTGGCGCTGGCCGATCAGGCCCTTCAGCCGCTCTTCGACGCGGGCGAGGTTCTCGCGGAACCCGCTCAGCGCTTCGGCCGCCAGCCGCTGCGCCTTGTCGGCGTCGCGGTGTCGCGTCTGCGCCTGGCCCAGCTTGTCCGATGCTGCGCCATGCGCGGTTCGCGCCGTCGCGATTTCGGCGTCGATGGCTTCCTGCCGCTGCGCGAACCCGGCCGGCGTCGCGCTCAGCGCTTCGAGCTGCTGGCGCAGATCACCCAGCCGCTTGTCGAGCGTCGCCACCTGCGCTTCGGCGCCCTGGCGGCGGCGGGCCCAGTTATTGGTCTCGTTGGCGATCTGGTTGAGCCGGCCGCTGCGCAATTGCGCCGCCGTCTCGAATTGCCCGAGCTTGAGGCGCGCCTCGTCGGCCGTACCGCGGGCCTGGTCGAGATGCTGGCGCTTGCCCTGCGACAGCGCCGCCGCCTCGGTCTCGTCCCCAGCTTCCGCCAGCGCTTTCTGCGCATCGGCTTCGATCGCCTCGGCTTCCGCCAGCGACGAATTGAGCCGTACCCGCGCCTCTTCGAGCGCCGACTGCCGCGTCGCCAGCTCGCTCACCGCGCGCGTCGCCGCATCGAGCGCCGTCTGCGCCGTCTGGATATCGCGCTGCGCATTGCGCCAGGTGTCGCGCTTCTGGCGCTCGCCATTGCGCGATTGCTCGAGCGACTGGTTCAGCGCCTGCGCGTCGGCCCGCAATGTGTTGCGCGTCGCCCGCGCGTCGTTGATCTCGGCATCGAGCTCGGCCAGCCGGTTGCGCTGCGCAAGCCGCTGCGCCGCCGCGCTCGGTGCATCCGCCGCCGACACGAAGCCGTCCCAGCGCCACAGGTCGCCGGCCTTCGTGACCAGCCGCTGGCCCGGCTTGAGCTGCGCCTGCAGCCGCGGACCGTCGGCCTTGTCGACGAGGCCGATTTGGTCGAGCCGGCGCTTCAGCAGCGCACTGCCCGACACATGCGTCGAGAGCGCGACGGCGCCGCCGGGGAGGGCAGGGTCGCCCTCGCCGGGGATCGGGCCGGCCCAGTGGAGCGGCGCTCCACTATCGGCCGACGCTTCGAGGTCGTCGCCCAACGCCGCACCCAGCGCGGTCTCATATCCGGTCGCCACCTTCAGCTCGTCGGCAATCGCCGTCCATAGTCCCTTGGCGCCGCCATTGAGGATGCGGCTGAGCGTTTGCGCCTCGGCCTCGAGCCGGTTGAGCTGCGCTTCGATTTCGTTGACCTTCGGTCGCGCCGCATCGAGCGCCGCCTGGGCGTGCCGCGTCGCTTCTTCCGCCGCAACCGCGGCTGCCTCGGCCTCCGCCGAGAGCGCCTGCGCCGCCTCCAGCGCGCCGCGCTGCGCCGTCACCCCATCATCGGCTTCGAGCTGCCGCGCCACCCCCTCGGCATCGCGCGCCACTTCGGCGATCTGCTGCTTGAGCCGCGCGATGCGCGTCGCCGCATCCTCGACGCCGCGCTTGGCCTGCGCCCGCCGCGCTTTCACCTGCGCTTCGAGATCGGCCGCGATGCGCGCTTCCGCTTCCGCCGCTCGAACGGCGTTCTGGGCCGCTTCCGCTGCCGCCTTGGCCGCCGCGAAAGCTTCCGCCTCGCCCGCCGCTTCCGCTTCGAGCCGCGCCTTCTCGGCGTTGGCCGTCGTCAGCGCCTCGTTGCTTTCGCCCAGCAATGCCCGCTCGCGGGCGCCATCGGCCTCGGTCTGCTCGATCCGCTGCGCCAGCTCCAGCCGCCGCGCTTCGGCGCGCCGCGCCTCCTCGGCCAGCTGCTCGGCGAGGATCGTCAGCCGCTGCAGCGCCGCGCCGGCCGCCGCTTCGGCGTCGCGCAACGGCTGCACCGCCTGGTCGGCCATGAAGACGATCTTCTGCGCTTCGAGCTCGACGTGCTGTGCTTCGGCCAGCTCATTGACCAGCCGGCCCTGTTCGGCCTCGGTCTCGGCCTCTGCCGCGCGCGCCGCGATCCAGCGGATGTGGAACAGCATCGCCTCGGCCTTGCGGATTTCCCCGCTCAGTCCGCGATAGCGTGTCGCCAGCCGCGCCTGTTTCTTCAACTGCTCGAGCTGCTGCGTCACCTGGTTGATGACGTCCTCGACGCGCTCGAGGTTCTGCTCGGCGCCCTTGAGCCTGAGCTCGGCTTCATGCCGCCGCGAATGCAGCCCCGAAATGCCCGCCGCCTCTTCGAGCAGCGCCCGGCGCTGCGTCGGCTTGGCGGCGATGATCTCGCCGATCTGGCCCTGCCGCACGAGGGCAGGGGAGTGGGCGCCGGTCGAGGCGTCGGCAAACAGCAACTGCACGTCGCGCGCGCGCACTTCCTTGCCGTTGACCCGGTACACCGAGCCTTCCTCGCGCTCGATGCGGCGCGTGATCTCCAGCACGTCGGCATTGTTGAGCAGCGCCGGCGCCGTGCGGTCGGCATTGTCGAGCACCAGCGTCACTTCGGCGCTGTTGCGCCCCGGCCGGTTGCCGGAGCCCGAAAAGATGACGTCGTCCATGCCGGTGGCGCGCATCGCCTTGTACGAGCTTTCGCCCATCACCCAGCGCAACGCTTCCACGAGGTTGGATTTGCCGCAGCCATTGGGCCCGACGACGCCGGTCAACCCCGGCTCGAGATAGAGCTCCGTCAAATCGGAGAAGGATTTGAAACCGTGGAGCTTGAGACGCGTGAACTTCATGCCGACCAAATACCCAAGGGCCGCGACACACGGAAGCGCCGCCCCAGAATCAGGGCGCGAAGTTTGTGGAGAAACTGAGTCGCGCTTGTGTCAGCCCACGCTGCGCGCACAATCCACAAGAGTTACGCCGGCCGGCCGCGGGTTGAAACCCAGCACCCGTCGCGCCTTGCCGGTGTCCATCTCGAAGCGGCGTCCGATCAGCGGCGCCAATGTTCTGAGCTGCGGCATGAACGGAACCAGCAGCCGCACCGCCCATCCAGGCAGCCGTTTGCGCGGTACCTTCGTACCGTCCGCGCCGAGCCCTTCGCGCAGCGCTTGCGCCATCTCTTCCATCCACAGGAAATTGCCGGCCACGATGAACCGCTGGCCCGCCGCCTTCGGCTCGATCATTGCCCGCACATGCGCCGCCGCAAGGTCGCGTACGTCCACCACCCAGAAGCCGAGCCGCGGCATGCGCGGCGGCCTGCCCTCGGCGAGGTCTTTGACGATCCGGACCGAACCCAGATTGTCTGCGCTCAACACCGGCCCGAACACCGCGCCCGGCAGGATTGTCGTGAATTCCGTCGCCCCACCGGATTTCCACATGAATTCCCACGCGGCCTTCTCCGCGCGAATTTTTGACACGCGGTACGCATCGAATTGAGGATCCTCGGGATCGGCCCACATCGTCTCGTCCGACCTCACCGGGTGGCTGAGCCGTTGCCGCGTCGTCGCCGCCGCCGAGGTCATCACCACGCGCTTGACGCCCGCCCTGGCCGCCGCGCCCAGCACACGCAGCGTTCCCTCTCGCGCTGGAGCTACCAGCGACTCCCGGTCGCCCGCCACCCCTCCGCCCAGCGGCGACGCCACGTGCAGCACATAGTCGACCCCCATCATCGCGGCTTCCCAGCCCGCATCCGCCATTAGGTCTGCCGCTATGAAGCTTAACCCCTCCACCGGCGCATGCGGCGCGATCATTCCGCGCACGGCGTCCGCCTTGCCGACGCTGCGCAGCGTCGCGCGCACCGCATAGCCCCGCGTCAGCAGTTCGACGATGCACCAGCTGCCCACATAGCCATTCGCGCCCGTCACCAGCACCGTCTGCGCCATTCTCAATCGCTCCTTGCGTCATAAGTCTACGCCTGTATACTTTATTGAGATCAGTAAGTCTACACTTGTAGAGTTGAGCGCATGGACACCCCTCGGACCCGCAACGCCGCCACGACCCGCGAGGCGATCCTTCTCTCCGCCCGCAAGGCTTTCGCTCGTGGCGGTTACGACGGAGTAGGGGTGCGCGAGATAGCGGCCGGCGCCGGCGTTACGGCCATGCTGGTCAATCGCTACTTCGGCAACAAGGAGCAACTGTTCGCCGAAGCCATCGCTGCTGCCAACGCGAACCCGGTGATCGCTACCGACGCCGTGCTCGGCTCAGCCGATGCCGGCAAGGCCATCGCCGAGGCGCTGGTCTCGATCACCGCGCGCGATGCCGAGCCGCTTGAGGGCTTCCGCATCCTCATCAATTCAGCCGCGAGTGAGCGCGCCGCCGAGCTCGGCCGCGAGGTAATCGAGGCCGGCCATCAGGCAACCGTGCAGAAGGCCCTCAAGGGCAATAACGCCGCCGAACGGGCAGCGCTGATCCTGGCCTTGGTCGCCGGAGTGCAGATGATGCGCCAGTCGATCGGCCTCGGCGCACTCGCCGACGCCGATCCGAAACTGTTGGCCCGTCTGCTGACGCCGCTGTTTGAGGTGCTCGTCGACGCTTAGAGCAGCGGCGTGATCGCGTCGTCGAGCTGTTCCATCGTCTTCTCGCCGGTCATCTGCAGGCCGTTGAGATAGAAGGTGGGCGTGCCCTCGAGGCCGAAATCGTTGACGGCCTGGTCGCGCATCGTCTGGACCTTGTTGAACATGTCCTGGTTCTTGAGCGCGGCGGTGAAGCTGTCTTCGGAAAAGCCGAGCTGGAACGCCACGGCCTTCACCGCATCGAGCGGCTTGTCCGATGCTTCCCAGGTGTCCTGCGTGCGGAAGAAGGTCGAGATGACATTCTCGTACGCCTGGATCGCCGCGGCCGAATAGCCGCTGGGATTGTTCGGATCGGCCGGGGCAGGGGCCGAGGCCTGCGCCTCGCTGCTCGCCGACGCATCGGTGCTCGGCGCCGACTGGGCGTCGACGGACTGCGCCGCGGCTTCCGCCAGCATGAAGATCGCCGCATCCATCGTGTTGCGGGCGAACGGGCGCAGGATGAACTTCACCTTGCCGGTCTTGACGTATTTTTCCTTGAACGGCTCGAGCACGGTGTTCGAGAACAGCGCACAATGCGGGCAGGTCGGCGAGGCGTACTCGATGAACGTCACCTTGGCGGCCGGGTCGCCATCCACCTTGTCGGGGATGCCGTTGGGCGCCATCAGCTTGAGCTGGTCGATGGTGTCGCCATCCTTGGCCAGCGCGAGGGAGGGGAATCCGGCAGCGCCCGCGACGGTCGCGGCGGCGGCCAAAGTCAAAGTCTCACGGCGGGTGAATTTCACGGTGTTCTCCTTGTTTGGCCGGCAAGTTACACAGCCGCCAAGGCGCGGCAAGTGTCGAAACCGTAAGGTTCGCTCACTCTCTAGCGATGGCGCTTACTGAGGATCTGTTCGCCCAGTGCCTTGAGTGCATTCTTGAGTTCGGGGTCGCTGACCGCATTGGTCGCCTTGATCGCCGTGAGCGTCGCCTCCGCCGGGGGCTTTTTAGCCTGCACTGACGTGGCAGACGTGCTGGTGAACGGTTCGGCGGAAAGCCTTACGTCGCGCACCAGGAAATAGCCGAAATAACGGTTCACCGCCGCCGCGATCAGCGCTCCCTCATGCGCCAGCCCCAGCCGATGGCTCTCCGCGCACCGCAGATACAGCGTCGCCCCCTCATGCCCCGCGCCGCGCGGCCATTTGAGCTGCTCCGGCACCGCCGCCCGGTCGTACGGCTTGGGCGCCATCGCCGCCCAGTGCGTGAGGATGTCGCGCGTCGCAAACCCGCGCTTTTTCAAGACGTTATCGAGCACCCCCGACAGCGCGTCATTGACCGCCACCGTCCGGTTCAGCCGCTTGGGTTCCGTGTCCGCCTGTTTGGCCACGCCAATTCCCGGTTGCGCCGGTCGCCCGGCTGGTTCATGCCCGCATCATGCCAAAACCCGCCGCGCCGCAACAGCACAAGCTCGACAGCGCCGCGGTCCTCGCCTGGTACGACCGCCACGCCCGAACTTTGCCGTGGCGCGTCTCCCCCGCCGACCGGGCGCGCGGCGTCCGCCCCGACCCCTATCGCGTCTGGCTCAGCGAAATCATGCTGCAGCAGACCACGGTCGCGACGGTCCGCGACTATTATCTCCGCTTCCTCGCCCTCTGGCCGATGGTCGAAGCGCTGGCCGCCGCCCCGCTCGAGGCCGTCCTCGTCGAATGGGCCGGCCTCGGCTACTACGCCCGCGCCCGCAATCTTCATGCCTGCGCGCAAGCGGTGGTCGCCCGCTTCGCCGGCAAATTCCCCACCAGCTCCGCCGAACTCCTGACGCTGCCCGGTATCGGCCCCTACACCGCCGCGGCGATATCGGCGATCACTGCCGATGAACGCATCGCCGTCGTCGATGGCAATGTCGACCGCGTCCTCGCCCGCTACCTCGCGCTCGACGTACCCGTCCGCGACGCCAAGGACGACATCCGCACCACCGTCCAGGTCGCTGTCCCGGCTCGCGCCGGCGATTTTGCGCAGGCCCTGATGGATCTCGGCGCCACCATCTGCGCCCCGAAAATCGCCAACTGCCTGATCTGCCCGCTGTCCGACGGCTGCGCGGGCCGCCGCCTCGACCCGCTGGCCTACCCCGTCAAAGCCGAGAAGCCCGACCGCCCGACCCGATACGGCCACGCCTTCATCATGCGCGACAGCGACGGCGACGTCTTCCTGCGCACCCGGCCGGACAAGGGCCTGCTGGCGAAGATGACGGAGCCACCGGTGTCGGAGTGGGGGAGCGCAAAGGCCGAGCCGGTGTACCCGGTGGCGGCCGAGTGGCGCCACCACGGCCAGATCATCCACGTCTTCACCCATTTCCGGCTGGAACTGGAGGTCTGGTCCGCCACCGTCCCCGACCCCTCGCTGCTCGCCGACGGCTGGTGGAGCGACAATCTCGAGGGCGAAGCCCTGCCGACGGTGTTCCGTAAAGCGCTGGCGGCGGCGGGACTCGAGTAGAGCCGACTGAGAGCAAGAACCCCCTCTCTTGCTCGCCTAAGGGTTTGGCGAGGTGCCAAACCCAAGGCTCACTTTCTCCCCCACAAGTGGGGAGAATGACATCGCGCAAGCGGCGAAGTCGGCACGGACATCCTCCCCACTTGTGGGGGAGGATAGCGGAGCTTGGCCGGAGGCCTAGCGGAGCTTGGTGAGGGGGTTCTTGCTATCAGCACCTCCACCCACCGCTTGACTCTCCCGGCCAAAACGTAACACATCACATTACATTCAATCGTAACCACGATAGTTACATGAAACCCGACTCCCGCCTCTCCGCGATCCTCCACACCATCCTCCACATGGCCGACGCCAATCGCGCCATGACCTCCACCGAGCTCGCGAGCCACATGAACACCAACCCCGTCGTCGTTCGCCGGGCGATGGCCGGTCTCCGCCGCGCCGGGATCGTGCGCTCCGAGAAGGGCCGCAATGGCGGCTGGGAAATCTCAGTCGATCTGGCGAAGGTCACGCTGCGCCAGATCTTCGACGCCATCGGCGCGCCGTCGCTGCTTGCCGCCGGCGTGCGGATCGAGCACCCGGCCTGCCTCGTCGAGCAGGCCGTCAACCGGGCGCTGCAGCCGGCCTTCGCGGAGGCCGAAGCCCTCATCGTAGCCCGCTTCGATGCCGTCACCCTCGCCGATCTCGCCGCCGATTTCTCGGCGCATGCCGCGGAACATCGCGCCCACCACAAGGACCATGCCCATGTATGACGCCATCATCGTCGGCGGCTCTTACGCCGGCCTCGCTGCCGCCCTGCAGCTCGCCCGCGCCCGCCGGAAAATCCTCGTCATCGATGGCGGGCAGCGCCGCAACCGCTTCGCCACGGAGGCGCACGGCTTCCTCGGCCGCGACGGCTACGAGCCTGGCGCCATCGTGGCTGAAGCCCGACAGCAATTGTTGTCCTATCCCACCGTCGAATGGCGTGACGCCCGGGTCGTCTCGGCGGCCGGACAGGCCGACGCCTTCCACCTCACCGACGACAAAGGCGCCGCCGCCCAGGGCCGCCGGCTGCTGCTCGCGCTCGGCGTCACCGACGAACTGCCCGCCATCCCGGGTCTTGCCGAGCGCTGGGGCCGCCACGTCTTTCACTGCCCCTACTGCCATGGCTACGAGATCGTCGGTCCGGTCGGTGTGCTCGCCACGCACGACAATTCCATTCACCAGGCGCTGATGCTGCCCGACTGGGCGCCCACGACCTTCCTGCTGAACGGCCGCACGCTGTCATCGGAGGAACTCGACAAGCTCGCCGGCCGCGGCGTGGCCATCGAGCCCGCCCCGATCGCCGGTCTGGTCGGCGATGCGGATGTGCAGATGGCCGATGGCCGCGTGCTGCAATTCGGCGGCCTGTTCACCGCCAGCCGGCTCCGCCCGTCCTCGGACATCGCCGCGCAGCTCGGCTGCGCCCACGAAGAGGCCGCGACCGGACCGGTCCTCCAGACCGACCATTTGAAGCAGACGTCGATCCCCGGCGTGTTCGCCGCCGGCGACGTCGCGCGTCACTCCGGCAATGTGGCGCTGGCCGTCGGCGATGGCACGTTCGCTGGTGCGGCGGTCCATCGCTCGCTGATGTTCGGGCTCTGAGCCCAATCACAACAAAAAGCCGCCGGATCGTGTCCGACCCGGCGGCAGTGCCCGAAGACTGGAGGTCTAAGCTCAGGCGGAAAGCTTCTCCATCTGGGCACGGATGTCCGCCCTGAGGAGATCGATCGGCGCGAGGCGCCCATTCGAATTGGTGTGCCAGAAGGTCCAGCCATTGCAGGCCTCGGCGCCCTGGACGAGTGCGCCGACCCGGTGGATCGAGCCCGAATGCTGCCCGGAAGCCAGCGTGCCGTCGGCGCGCACCATGGCGCTCCAGCGCCGGCGCTGGTCGTAAAGCTCGGTGCCCGGCACGATCAGCCCCATCTCGACCAGCGAGCCGAAGGCGACGCGCGGCGCAGCCCGCTTGGGCACGGCCGTCTCGATGGCTTCCGCCGCAAGCGGCTTGATCGCCGCGATGCGCTTGAGCGCTGCCGCCACATAGCTGGTGTCGCGATCGATGCCGATGAAATGCCGCCCGAGCCGCTTCGCCACCGCACCCGTCGTACCGGTTCCGAAGAACGGGTCGAGCACCACGTCGCCGGGCTTGGTCGTCGCATTGAGGATGCGGTGCAGCAGCGCTTCCGGCTTTTGCGTCGGATGCACCTTCTCGCCGTCCGCGCCGGTCAGCCGCTCGCCGCCGGTGCAGATCGGGAACAGCCAGTCGCTCCGCATCTGCGTGTCGTCATTGGCCTGCTTCATGGCTTCGTAGTTGAAGGTGACGCGGCTCTTCTTGTCGCGCGCCGCCCAGATCAGCGTCTCATGCGCATTGGTGAACCGCGTGCCGCGGAAATTCGGCATGGGGTTGGCCTTGCGCCAGATCACGTCGTTGAGCATCCAGAACTCTAGGTCCTGCAACGCGGTGCCGACGCGGAAAATGTTGTGGTAGCTGCCGATCACCCAGATCGCGCCGTCCGGCTTGAGCACCCGCCGCGCCGCCTTCAGCCAGCCGCGCGTGAATTTGTCGTAATGGGCAAAGCTCTCGAACTTGTCCCAGTCGTCATCGACCGCATCGACGCGCGACTGGTCCGGACGGGTCAGCCCCTCTTCGAGCTGGAGATTGTAGGGTGGGTCCGCAAAAATCAGGTCAACCGAGCCGGCCGGCAAGGCGTTCATATGGGCAATGCAGTCGCCGACCAGGATCGTATCGATCGGCAAGCTTGCCCGTTCCGCATCGGCATACTCAGCCGTACGCGCGGTCCGCAACATACTCGTAACCCTAACGCAGCACTAACGACGCCGGTTGTAAAGCCTTAGGGTTAAAGGCGATTTAAGCGCGAGGGTGAACGAAACATTACCGCGGAGGCCGGCCATCACCGGTCTTGCAACGCATGCGGAGTTACGCCGCGAACAGCTCCAGCTGCGGCTTTGGCAACGGCCTGATCCAGCCTACCGGCACCAGGGGTCCGACCATGATGCCGGTCCTCAGCCGCGTCTCGGCTTCGATGCAGGGGGCGAAATCCATGCGGTGGTAGCGCCCCGGCCCGCGCATTTCGAGCGCCCGGAAATGCGCCGCTGCCGAATAGCCCTTGTGCCCGTCGAAGCCGAAATGCGGCTCCTCGCAGTGCATGATCTCGCACATCCGGTCGCGCGTCACCTTGGCGACGATCGAGGCCGCCGCGATCGACAGGCTGAACGCGTCGCCGCCCACGACTGCCTCGGCTTTGCAGGGCAGGCCGCTCGGCACGATGTTGCCGTCGACCAGCACATGGTCCGGCTGCAGGCCGAGCCCCAGCACCGCCCGCCGCATCGCCCACAGCGAAGCATGCAGGATATTGATCTGCGCGATGATCGCGGGCGGCGCGGCCACGACCGAAACCGTATGCGCCGCCATGATTTCCTCGTACAGCGCCTCGCGCCTGAGCGCCGTCAGCTGCTTGGAATCGTTGAGCCCATCCGGGATCTTGCGCCGGTTGAGGATCACCGCCGCGACCACCACCGGCCCCGCCAGCGGGCCGCGCCCCACCTCGTCGACCCCCGCGACGATCGTCGCCCCGCGCCGAACCGCCCGCTTCTCGTAGAAGAGATCGGGAGCGGAAACGGGGGCTTCGGTCGAATCGCGCGGCGACATGCGGGCAAAATGCGCTGTCACCGGTGCCCCGCGCAACTCACAGTCGGCGATTCTCTCCTGCGACGCAGTCGCGGGGGAGGGGGCCATGCGAAGCCTCGGCGGTTGGCCGATCGAGCCCCCTGGGATCGATCCGACAGAGCGCAAAGAAGCGTGGAGGGATCGGCCCCTTGCGCGCGTGCTCTCCCTCCCCCGTCGCGGGGAGGGTAGTGGAGCTAGGAGCGATAGCGACGTAGCGGAACTGGGGTGGGGGGAGCCGCACGCTCAGAGTTTGTGGCTCCCCCCACCCCAGCTTCGCTAAGCCTTCGGCTAAGCTTCGCTACCCTCCCCGCTATGGGGGAAGGCGCCCGCCGACTGATGGTTCAGAACAAACTCAGCTGGTCGTCCTCCACCCGCGGCGGCTCGAACAGGTCGACCCGCAGCGCCGGCAGCCGCCTGTCCAGCCCGAAGCGTTCCTTGGCCTTGGCCATGCGCTGCTGCATCAGCGTCGCATAGGCGCCTTCGCCCACCATCCGTTCGCCCCAGGCCGAATTGTAGTCCTTGCCGCCGCGCGTATCGCGCACCAGCGACATCACGTGCCGCACCCGGTCCGGATAATAACGCAGCAGCCATTCGCGGAAGATTTCGCGCACCTCGCCCGGCAGCCTGAGCAGCACCATGCCGGCACTCTGCGCACCCTGCGCCGCGCCGGCATCGAGGATGCGCTCCATCTCCATGTCGTTGATCGCCGGGATCATCGGCGCCGCCATGATGCCGGTCGGCACGCCCGCCGCCGCCAGCAGCCGGATCGCCTCGAGCCGCTTCTCCGGCGTCGAGGCCCGCGGTTCCATCTTGCGGCTCAGGATATGGTCCATGCTGGTCACCGACAGCGCCACATGCACCAGCCCGAGCTTGGCCATCTCGCTGAGGATGTCGAGGTCGCGCACCACCAGCGCCGACTTCGTCACGATCGAGGCCGGATGCCTGGTCTCCAGCAGCACTTCGAGGATGCCCCGGGTCAGCTTGTGCTTGCGTTCGGCCGGCTGGTACGGGTCGGTATTGGTGCCCATGGCGATCGGCTTGGGCTTGTACTTCTTGTCCGCGAGCTCCGCTCGCAGCAGCTCGACCGCGTTGACCTTCACATAGATCTGCCGCTCGAAATCGAGCCCCGCCGAATGCCCCAGATAAGCGTGCGTCGGCCGCGCGAAGCAGTACGAGCAGCCATGCTCGCAGCCCCGATAGGCGTTGATCGAGCGATCGAAGCCAAGGTCCGGGCTCTCATTGCGCGTAATGATCGAGCGTGCCCGCTCGACATGCTCGATCGTCTCGAAGGGTTTCAGGTCCTCGACCTGGCCCCAGCCATCGTCGAAATTCTCCCGGCTCTCCTTGTCGAACCGGCTTTCCTTGTTCGTCTGCGCCCCACGCCCGCGATTGCGCGCCGGATCGACCAGCTTGCGGCTGATCAGGTCGGCGTCGCGCGTCTCCTTGAGCTTTTCGAGCTGCTCGAATTTTGGCGCAGTCTGGATGTGCATGATGACCTCTGGGCCAACAAATGGGGACGCATCCCCCAGGTGTTAACGGGTCTTAACGCATAGCACGCAGACAAGAACAAAACAAGAACTTTGAGAAGTGACCGGGCCGGCGGTTGGCCAAGCGAGCGCGTTTGCGATCGCTTGGTCCAGAGCGCAAAAGACTTAGTGCCGCTTGAAATACTGCACGTCGCGCTCGTGCTTCCCGGCGCCGGCGCGATCGGGAAACGTCCCCAGATTCCGGCGCTTGCCGGTCTTGGGATCGGTCTTCTTCGAATAGAGCCGGTACTCGCCGGACTTGAGCTTGCGGATCATCGCCGTTCTCCTTCGAGGCAAGAACGAGGGAAGCCGGACGCTGTTCCGCAGCGGCTTGACGGGCGCGCCGAAATCGCAATACTGAACCATATGGTTCAGTTTCATTCCAGCGTCGATGCCTCCTTCGCCGCCCTGTCGGATCCGACCCGCCGTGGCGTGCTCGAGCAGCTTGGCGGCGCCGATGCCTCGATCTCGGAACTGGCCGAAAGATTCCACATGACCCTCACCGGCATGAAGAAGCACGTTGGCGTTCTCGAACAGGCCGGGCTGGTGATCACCCGCAAGGTTGGCCGGGTGCGGACCTGCCGTCTTGGCGCCCGTGGCCTCGAGGATGAAGCCGCGTGGCTCGAACAGCATCGCCGGCTCTGGGCCGCGCGCTTCGACGAACTCGACAGGGTCGTCGACGAACTGAAACGCAAGGAGACGTCCCATGAGTGAGATGCCAACGGCCGCGGCCGCGAAGTACAATACGAACACCGATCGCCGCTCCGACCGCGAGGTCGTCATCACCCGCACCTTCGATGCGCCGGCGCGGCTCGTGTTCGAGGCCTGGAGCAAGCCCGAGCTGCTGATGCGCTGGTGGACGCCGAAATCCTTCGGCATCACTTTCATCTCGTGCGAGGCCGATGTGCGGACCGGCGGCACCTACAAATTCGTCATGGGCCATCCGGATTTCGACCAGCCGATGACGTTCCACGGCCGCTATATCGAGGTCGAGCCGAACAGGCGGATCGTCTGGACCAATGAGGAAGGCGGCGAGGCCGGCTCGGTGACCACGGTCACGCTCGAGGAAAAGGACGGCAGGACGCTGCTCACCCTCAGCGACCTCTATCCCACCAAGGCGGCGCTGGACGAAGCGATGGAGCAGGGCGGCATCGGTGCATTGCCCGAGCAGTTCGCACAGCTCGACGTTGTGCTGGGCGGGCTCTAGACCTCGTTCAGCCGCGGCATCAGTTCGACGAAATTGCAGGGCAAATGCCGGTTGTCCAGCTGGGCACGCAGGATCCCCTCCCATGCGTCCCGGCACGCGCCGCGCGAGCCGGGCAGCACGAACACGAAGGTGTCGCCGATCAGCCCGCCGGTCGCCCGCGACTGCAGCGACGAGGTCCCGACCGTCGTCGCCGAGTACTGGTGGAACAGCACCGAGAAGCCTTCCATCCGCTTCTTGAACAGCGGCTCCAGCGCTTCCGGGGTCACGTCGCGGCCGGAAAAGCCGGTGCCGCCGGTGGTGAGGATGGCGTCGATCGAGGGGTCCATCACCCAGGCCATCACCTGCGCGCGGATCGCCTGGATGTCGTCCTTGCACACTGCGCGCTCGGCGCAGCGGTGCCCGTCCACCTCCATCAGCGATTTGAGCAGGGCGCCGGCGGTGTCGGTCTCGAGCGTGCGGGTATCGCTGACCGCCAGCACCGCGATCGACAGCGGGGTGAAAGCCCGGTTCGGGTCAAGTTCCGACTTGAACATGCTTGTCCTCTTTGGGCGCGGCCTCGCCGCCGCCATCCGGCTCGATATCCTGTGCCTCGATCACCGTCACCCCCGCAGGCTGCACGGTCGTGACGATCGTCTCGGCCGCAAGGCTGCTGGTGGTCGAGGGCGTACGCGGCAAATCCTCCTGCGTATCGTCCGAGCGCGGATCGAGCGCCACCGTACCGGGCGAAACGCCGCGCTCGGGGTTCATCGCCCGGAAGCGGATGCGGCCCCCGATGCGTACCGGCCTGACCTTCATGCGCAGGAACGCCGTCGCCGCCAGCGCGCCGTGGAACGTCGCCGTCACGATGAACAGGCCCACCGGCTGGTAGAGATTCATCACCACCGCGGCGATGGCCGGGCCGACCGCGAGGCCTGATCCCAGCACGAGCAGCATGCCGCCCGCGACACGGCCGAACTCGCCGGGCTTGGCGAAGTCGTTCGCATGCGCCACCGCGATGGCGTAGATCGGGTAGGCCGAAAAGCCGTAGAGCCCGAACAGCACATACATCAGCCAGCCGGCCGATGGGTTGAGGATCAGCATCAGGAAGCCGACCACCGCGGCCAGCGAGCCGAGCGCCACGATCACGAGGCGCCGGTCCATGCTGTCGCTGATCCGGCCCGCCGGCACCTGCGCCAGTGCGCCGAGCACGGCGGTCACCGCGAACAGATAGGCGATCCCGGCCGCATCGAGGCCCTGGTCGTGCCCGAACACCGGCGCCAGCGTGCCGAACGTGCCGTTGGCCATGCCCACTGAGAAGGCCGCGATCACCGCCAGCGGCGAGGTCCGGTAGAGCAGGAACACGTCGAGCTTGGCCGAGGCCAGCGGCTTGGGCTGCGGCGTCGAGGTGAGCGCCGGCGGCAGGATGGCGCAGATGAAGCTGATCGCCCCGATGATGAACGGGATGTGCGTGGTGACGCCTGTCACCGACATCGCCAGCTGGCCCAGCGTCGAGGCTGTCATGTTGATCGTGGTGTAGACCGAAAAGATCGTGCCGCGGCTCTTGTTCTCGGCGACCTCGTTCAGCCAGCTCTCGACGATCATCGCCGCGCCCGCAAAGCAGAAGCCTGAGAAGGCGCGCATGATGATCCAGGCGATGTCGTTGATCAGCAGCAAATTGCAGAGGATGGTGATCGTGCCGATCGCCGCCATGATCGAAAAGGCGCGGATATGGCCGACGCGCTGCACCAGCAGCGGCACCGTCACCGACCCGGCGATGAACCCCACCGACCAGCCCGTGCCGATCAGGCCCAGCGCCAGCAGCGAGAAGTTCTCGTCGGCGCCGCGCACGCTCAGCAGCAGGCCCTGCAGCCCGCCCGCGAACAGCAGCAGGGCCGAGCCCATGAACAGCGCGTAGATTTTGACGACAGACGACATGCGATCCTTCAGAGCCTCACCAGAGGAAGCCAATCCACCGCGTCGTTCCCGCGAAGGCGGGAATCCAGGCCACGCCCTCGGACGTCCGCGAACTCAGTCTGGATTCCCGCCCGCGGGAATGACGTTGTGACAATCGTTAGGCCGATGCCGGTGAACCCCGGCCAAATTCTGGCAAAACTTTCAGTGCGTTCCGATTTTTTCCTTAACAATCGCTTGCTTGAGCGACAGCATGTCCTTCCAGGCCTGCGCCTTGGCGCCCGGCGTGCGCAGCAGGAAAGCCGGGTGCAGGGTCGGCAGCACCGGCCCCGTCCACGAATTGATGCTCAGCGTCTTCCACTGGCCGCGCATGCGGGTGATCCCCTGGCTGGTGGAAAACAGCGCCTGCGTCGGCACGTTCCCGAGCGTCACCAGCAATTTTGGGCTCACCAGTTCCACCTGGCGATGGAGGAAGGGGGCGCACAGCGCCAGCTCCTCCGGCGTCGGGTTGCGGTTCCCCGGCGGCCGCCATGGCACCATGTTGGCGATGAACACCTTCGTGCGGTCGAGCCCGATGGCGCCAAGCATCCGGTCGAGCAGCTGTCCGCCGCGCCCGACGAAGGGTTTGCCCTGCTTGTCTTCCTGCTCCCCCGGACCTTCGCCCACCAGCATGATCTGGGCTTCCGGGTTGCCGTCGGCAAAGCAGAGCTGCGTCGCCCGGTGCTTCAGCGAGCAGCCATCATAGGCATCCATCGCGGCCCGCAATTCGTCGAGCGTCGCGGCGGCCGCGGCAATCGCCCGCGTCTCGGCCGGATCGGTATTGAGCGGCGCGGCAGGCGCTTGGACCGGAGCAGGACCGGCCGCGGCAGGAATCGTCCGGCGCGGCGGCGCGGCGGCCGAGGTCGCGAAGCGGTCGACCGGCTCGTCGCCCACCGCCACGTCGACGCCCGCGGCTCGATACCAGTCGAGCGCCGCCAAATCGTCGGCGCGCCTCGCTTCGGCGTCATTTAGCGGATGATTTGCGGACATCGGCTCTGTTATGTCACGCCCGCGAACGGGCAGGGAAGATGGCTGAGCGGGAATTCATCGATACGGACGTGGTGATCGTCGGCGCCGGCCCGGCGGGGCTGGCCGCGGCTATCCGGCTCAAGCAGAAATCGCCGCAAACCTCCGTGACGGTGGTGGAAAAAGCGGCCGAGATCGGTGGCCACATCCTCTCCGGAGCGGTGATGGACCCCGCTGGGATGGACGAATTGCTGCCCGGCTGGCGGCAGAGGGGGGCGCCGGTCGGACCGGACGTCACCGTGGACAAGTTCCACGTCATGTTCCCAAAGCGCGACTTCGTGCTGCCGGACTGGATCCTGCCGCCGCTGATGAAGACGCATGACGGTGTCATCGTCTCGCTCGGCGACCTGGTGCGCTGGCTCGGCGAGCAGGCGCAGGCGCTCGGCGTCGATATCTTCCCGATGACTGCCGCCGTCGACCTGCTGTGGGGATCGGACGGCTCGATCGAAGGTATCGTCACGGGCGATCTCGGGCTCGACCACAACGGCAAGCCCAAACCCGGTTACGCCCCCGGCATCGGCATAAGGGCGAAATACACGCTGATCGGCGAGGGCGCGCGCGGCTCGCTGGCCAAGCAGCTGATCGAGCGCTTCAATCTCAGCGAAGGCCGCAGCCCGCAGAAATTCGGACTCGGCATCAAGGAGATATGGCAGGTCCCGGCGGCGCTGCATCAGCCCGGCCGCGTCGATCACTATCTCGGCTTTCCGCTCGACGACGCGACGCAGGGCGGCGGCTTCTGCTACCACGCGGCCGACCGCAAGATTTACCTCGGCCTCGTCGTCCACCTCGATTACCGCAACCCGACGCTGTCGCCCTTCGACGAGTTCCAGCGCTTCAAGCAGCACCCCTCGATCGCGCGCCTGCTGAAGGACGCGACCCGTATCAGCTACGGCGCCCGCGCGCTGACCTCGGGCGGCTGGCAGTCGATCCCCGAACTGGTGTTTCCGGGCGGCGCGCTGATCGGCTGCGCCGCCGGCTTCATGAACGCGCCGCGCCTCAAGGCCATCCACTCCGCCATCCGTTCGGGTATCGCCGCGGCTGAATCCATCGCGGCCGCGCTGGCCGAGGGCAGGGCGCACGACACGCTCTCCGATCTGCCGGAGCGGGTGATGGCCAGCGGCATCGGTGCGGAATTGCGTCGGGTGCGCAATGTGAAGCCGCTCTGGTCGCGGTTCGGCACGGTGCTCGGCGTGCTGCTGGGCGGCGTCGATATGTGGGTCAACACGCTGTTCCGCTTCTCGCCCTTCGGCACGCTGCGGCATCGCAAGGCGGACTACGCCTCGCTCTGGCCGGTCGCCGCCACTGGAGAGAAAGTCTATCCGCGTCCCGATGGGACCACCATTTTCGACCGCGCCAGCTCGGTGTTCCTCGCCAACATCGCCCATGACGAGGACCAGCCGGTGCATCTGCGGCTGGCCGATCCGGCGGTGCCACTGCGCGACACGCTGCCCGCCTACGGGGCCGAACCGGCGCCGCGCTATTGCCCGGCCGGAGTGTACGAGGTGACCGAAATGGGCGGCGTGCCCACCTTCCGCATCAACGCCGCCAACTGCGTCCACTGCAAGACCTGCGACATAAAGGACCCCGCCCAGAACATCACCTGGGTGCCACCGGAAGGCGGCAGCGGGCCGAATTACGTGGGGATGTAATTGAAGAAGCCCGACTGAAGCCAAGAACCCCCTCACCAAGTTCCGCTAGGCCTTCGGCCAAGCTCCACTATCCTCCCCCACCAAGGGGGAGGATGACGACTGCAAAGTTGGCGGGCTGGGCACTGACATCCTCCCCCCTGGTGGGGGAGGATAGAGCAGCTAGGAGCAAAGCGACGTAGCGCAGCTTGGTGAGGGGGTGTTTGCTCTCAGTCAGTTTTCGTCCCACCCAATCGTGACGCCCGCGTCCCTTGCGGCGCAGTCGCAAAATCGCCAATCTTGGCGGGCTTGTTCCGAGCAGATTTCCCGGAGTTTCGCCGTCTCGTGAAGAACCATCTGCGCCTCGTCGCCGCCTCAGGGCTGCTCGCTCTTGCCCTTGCGTCGCCCGTCGGGGCCGCCGTCACGCTGGGAACCTCGGCCACCGGCAATTATCTCGCCGGCCAGCAGGCGCTGTCGGAACTGCGCACCCCGGAGGCGGCCCGCTTCTTCCATGAGGCGGCGACCGATCAGTGGAACAATCCGCTGGTGGTGGAGCGCGCCTTCGTCGCCTTTGCCGCCAATGGCGACATCGACGAGGCCGCCGACACCGCGCAGCATCTGCTCCAGCTCGAGCCCGACAATCAGGTGGCGCGCCTCGTCGTCGCCACCGTCGCGGTCAAGGAGCGCCGCTACGACGATGCGATCAAGGACCTCGACAAGCTCGGCACCGATACGTTCGAGGGCGTCACCGGCGGCATCCTCAAGGCCTGGGCGCTGACCGGCGCCGGCCGTGTCGACGACGCCTTCACCTCGCTCGACAAGCTCGGCGATACGGGGCTGGGCGATTTCCTCGTTTTCCACCGGGCCATCATGGCGGAAGTCGCCGGCCGCAACGACGATGCGGTCAAGTACATCACCCAGGCGCACACCAGCCAGCCCTACACCGCCGACATCGTCGAGGCCTATGCCCGCATGCTCGGCGACGCCGGCCAGTTCGACAAGGCGATCGATGCCGTCGTCGGCTTCGAGGCGCAGGGCCTCGATCATCCGGTGATCAGCGTGGTGCAGCAGGCGCTGGCCCGCAAGCAGCATCCCGGCCCCTACGCCGACAATGTGCAGGCGGGCGCCGCCGAAATGTTCCACTCGGTGGGCGTGGCTTTCGCGCGCGAGGGCAGCAACGATCTCGCCATGGCGCTGCTGCGCCTCGCCAGCTACCTCAATCCGCGCAACGAGAACGTGCCGCTGGTGATCGGCCAGCTCTACGACACCGCCGACCAGCACGAACTCGCCAACGCCGTCTACGACGCAGTGCCCGCCACGTCGCCGATGAAGGAGATGGCGGCCCTGCGCGTCGCCAACAATCTCGATGCGCTGGGCAACCGGCCCGAGGCCATCCGGCGGCTGGGCAACATCGTCACCACCAGCCCCGCCGATATCGACGCCATCATCGCGCTCGGCGACCTGCTGCGCGCCGACAAGCAGTACCAGGCCGCCGCCGATGCCTACTCCAAGGCGCTCGCCGTGACCGGCGGCAGCGGCCCGGGCGACTGGCGGCTCTATTATGTGCGCGGCATCGCCTATGAGCGCAGCGACCAGTTCCCGGTGGCCGAGAAGGATTTTCTCAAGGCGCTCGAGCTCAATCCCGGCCAGCCGCAGGTGCTCAACTATCTGGGCTATTCGTGGGTCGACAAGGGCATGAACCTCAACAAGGCCCTCGACCTGATCCAGAAGGCCGTCGCCGCCTCGCCCAACGACGGCTACATCATCGACAGCCTCGGCTGGGCCTATTACCGGCTGGGCCGTTTCGACGCCGCCGTGACCGAGCTCGAGCAGGCCGTGACGCTGCTGCCCAACGACCCGGCCATCAACGACCATCTGGGCGATGCCTATTGGCGCGTCGGTCGCCATCTGGAAGCGCATTTCCAGTGGAACGTGGCGTACTCGGTCGATACCGAGGGCGATGTGAAAAAGCGCGTCGAGCCCAAGCTCAAGGGCGGCCTCGACGCGGCGCCCAAGGACGGCGAGTCGGCTCCGGTGCTCGATGAGGCGCCGGGCGACCAGGCGCAGGCCGACACGGCGCCGGCCAATTGATCGACGCCTGATGGTCGCCGAGCCGGTAAGCGAAGCGGCCCCCGCCAAGCTCAACCTTGCCTTGCACGTCACCGGCCGCCGCGCCGATGGCTACCACGCGCTCGAAATGCTCGTGGCCTTTGCCGAGGTAGGCGACGAGCTGGAGGCAGTCCCGGCGAGGAAGGACAGCCTCACCATCAGCGGCCCCTTCGCCAAGGGGCTGGGCAATGACGGCTCGAACCTCGTTCTAAAGGCGCTGGCCGCCTTCCGTTCGCGCTGGCCGGACGTGTTGCCCGAAGGGCTGTCGCTGCGGCTGCTCAAGAACCTGCCGGTCGCTGCCGGGCTGGGTGGCGGCTCCGCTGATGCCGCCGCGGCGCTCCGGCTGTTCGCCGGCATGAGCGAGGAGGAGATCGCCTTCGCCGACCTGCTGCCGCTCGCCACGGCGCTGGGCGCCGACGTGCCGATGTGCCTCTATTCGCGGCCCGCCGAGGTCCGAGGGCTGGGCGAAATCGTGCGCCCGCTGAGCCACTTTCCGGCACTGCACGTGGTGCTGGTCAACCCGCTGGTCCCCGTCGCCACCGCCGACGTTTTCCGCCGCCTCGAGCGCCGCGACAATCCAGGCCTGCCGCCACTCGACGGCCCGCTCACCCGGCCCGCGCAGCTGGCCCTGTGGCTGGGCGAAACCCGCAACGACCTCGAGCTGCCGGCCTTCACCATTGCCCCGGTGATCGCCGAGCTGATCGCCGAGGCAGGCAAGGCGGCAGGGTGCATCCTGGCGCGGATGTCGGGTTCCGGCGCGACGGTCTTCGCCCTCTTCGGCTCCTCGGCCCAGGCGCACCAGGCGGCGCACGATCTGCGCGCGAGATGGCCGGGGTATTGGGTAGCCGCGGCGCCGTTGATGGGCGTCTAGTCAGCGATACGCCGCCAACTTCCCCGTCTCGAACGACTTCGCCCGCGCCGCATCACTCACATGCCCCAGCACGAAGCGGATGAACTGGTCGCGTGCTTCGGCGGATGGAAATGCCCGGTCCGGGATGCACCATGTCAGCGTATCGATGCCGAGGCAGACGCATCCATCGAGCGGAAAGATCCGATAGATCGCCGCCCATGAACTCCTGAACGATGTCTCTTGCGTCACGAAGCTGAGGCCGTCCGGTGCAGCCTGGACGTTCTGCAGCACGGGCGGACTAAACCTTGCCAGGTAGTTCTTGCGAAGACGGGTATTGATCGCCGCGTGCACGCGGCGCAGCAAATAAAGTGCCGGCAGGAAGAGGATGATGAATGCGACGACGAAATTGACGCCCGTCAATTCCAGATGCAGTGCTGAACTCAGGGCGGCGGATACGATCGCGACAATCACCGACACGGAAACATACGCGACAACGATTGCAGTCCGCAGCAGCCACATGTGTCGCGGCTGATCAAGCCGTCGCAATTGGCGGTACCAGCCAAACGCTTCATTGTACTCCGGCAAAAACGCTAGAGCGATCTCGCTGGGCAGTGGGTCGGCCATGGCCTGGGCTTTCAAACGCTCAAAGTATCAGGCCGTTGTCGCAGTCCTGCGGCTGGAGTGCAATCAGTCCCACCCCAGCGTCATCCGCACCTTCACCACGTCCCCGACCGTCGCGCCGATCTGCTTGCGCACGGCCATTTTCAGCGGCAACAGATACGTCCCGTCCTTGGGGAACAGCGATGTGGTGAACGTCGTCTTGCCGATCGTCGCCGTCACCGGGATCACGCCCCAGCCATAGCTGACCAGCTTTTTCATCTCGCGGACGGCTTCCGCTTCGGCCTCGGGCAGCGGGGCGTAGTAGAACGGCGCCGGGCCGCGCCACTCGATGATTTCGGCCGTGAACGACAGCTCGCTCGTCGGCCGCGCCACTCAGTAGGCCCGGCTGACGTAGAACTCGGCGATGTCCGAGAGGATCGTCTTCATGCTCGATGCCGGCAGCGGCGCCAGCGCGTCGCGCGCGGCGCGCACATGTTCGTGCGCCTTGTCGACCGTGCGGCCCAGCGCGTTGTGGCGGTTCATGATCGCCACCACCTGCGCCAGCGCCGTATCGGGCGCGTCGGGCTTGCCCAGCGAGGCGGTGATGATCTCGCGCTCGGCCGGATTGGCGTCGGCCAGTGTCAGGATCACCGGCAGCGTCATCTTGCCTTCGCGCAGGTCGTCGCCAGTGTTCTTGCCCATCGCGCCGCTCTCGCCGCGATAGTCGAGCACGTCGTCGACGAGCTGGAAGGCGAGGCCGAGCTCCATGCCGTAATCGTGCAGTGCCTTGCGGCCCGCTTCATCGGCGCCGCCCGCCATGGCGCCCACTTCCGCTGCCGCCTGGAACAGCGTTGCAGTCTTGGCGCGGATCACCTGGTTGTAGTCGTCTGGCGTCGCCGCGAGGTCGCCGGCCTTGCTGAGCTGGAACACCTCGCCCTCGGCGATGATCGTCGCGGCTTTCGCCAGTACGCCGAGCGCATCGAGCTTGCCGGTTTCGACCATCATCAGGAAGGCCTGGCCGAGCAGGAAATCGCCCACCAGCACGCTCGCCTGGTTGCCCCAGATCATGCGCGCCGCCGGCCGGCCGCGCCGCATGTCGCTCTCGTCCACGACGTCGTCGTGCAGCAGCGTGGCGTTGTGCATGAATTCGACCGCGGCGGCGTAATTGGTCTGCGCCCCGGCCGCCTTGCCGAACAGCATCGCGGCGGCGACGGTGAGCATCGGCCTCAGCCGCTTGCCGCCGGCCTCGATGAGGTAGCGCGCCAGCTCGGGCACCATTTCGACGTGCGAATCGGCCCGGCTGAGGATCAGCGCGTTGACCTTGTCCATCTCGGGCGCCGTGGCCACCAGCAGGCGCTCGAGCGCGCCCAGGCCCGCTGCTTCTGCCGCCGCTGCTGCCGAAACGACCATGAACTTCCTCTGCCGCCGTTGAGCCGCGCCCGCAAAACTCTATGATCGGCTGCGGATCTGGCCCGAAATCACGATGTCCCTAGCCCACGGCACCGAAATTGTAAAACGCGCGGAAGTCACACGCGACGCCTTTCTGGGCGGCCGCCTGACCATCGCCCAGCCCACCAAGGGCTTTCGCGCCGGGCTCGATTCGGTGCTGCTGGGCGCCGCGGTGGGTGCCGCGGCGGGCCGGCTGCTCGATCTGGGGGCAGGGGTGGGCACGGCTGCATTGGTGGCGCTGACCCACCGGCCGGGGCTGTCCGCCACGCTGGTAGAATCCGATAGCGCCATGGCGGCGCTGGCGGTGGAGAACCTTGCGGCCAACGGCCTTGCGGCCCGCGCCGGCGTGCTCGAACTCGATGTCACGGCGCCCGGCCGCGCCCGCGCCGCGGCGGGTCTCGCGGCCGACGCCTATGCCGCCGTAATCGCCAATCCGCCCTTCTTCGAGGACGGCACGCCAGCCGCTTCGCGTGGCACGGCCGCCCGGCAGATGCCGGCCGAGGCCCTCGAGCGCTGGGTCAGGACCGCGGCCACCCACGCCGCGCCGGGGGCCGAAATCATCTTCATCCACGTCGCCGGCCGGCTGGCGCCGCTGCTGGCCGCAATGTCCGCCCGCTTCGGCGCCCTCACCGTGCTGCCGCTGACGCCGCGCGACAACGAGCCGGCGCACCGCATCCTGATCCGCGGTATCAAGGGCTCGCGCGCGCCGCTGACCCTGCTGGCCTCGCGGCCGCTGCACACGCCCGGCGGCCGGCAGTTCCGGCCCGAATTCGAGGCCATCTTCCGCGGCGAGGACGGGTTGCACTGGTAATGGCCGCGTTTGCCCCCTACATCACCGCCGTCGCGAGGGCTCGTTGATGGCGAAAAGCACCGGATTTTTGGGCTGGATCACCCGGCCGTTCCGCCGTGGCGGCCCGGTCGTGCCGGTCGTCCGCCTTCACGGCGTGATCGCCGCCGACCAGCGGCCGGGACGGCTCAACATCCAGTCCGTCGCGCCGCTGCTCAAGCGCGCCTTCGAGATGGGCGGCGATACCGTCGCCATCATCGTCAATTCGCCCGGCGGCTCGGCGGTGCAGTCGCGGCTGATTTCCAAGCGCATCCGCGACCTGGCGGCCGAGCACAACAAGCACGTGCTGGTGTTCGTCGAGGATGCGGCGGCCTCGGGCGGCTACTTCATCGCCACCGCCGGCGACGAGATCATCGCCGATCCCTCGTCCATCGTCGGCTCCATCGGCGTCATCTTCGCCGGCTTCGGCTTCCCCGAGGCGATCGCCAGGCTCGGCGTCGAGCGGCGCGTCCATACGGCCGGCAAGAACAAATCGACCCTCGATCCGTTCCTCCCCGAAAAGCCCGAGGACGTCGAGCGCATCAAGCAGATGGAGCTCGACATCCACGGCGTCTTCATCGACTGGGTGAAGTCCCGGCGCGGCGCGAAGCTCAACGGCCCCGACGACGAGCTGTTCACCGGCGAATTCTGGAGCGGCGTTCGCGCCATCGATCTGGGCCTGATCGACGCGCTCGGCGATTTGCACGAGACGCTCCGCACGCGCTTCGGCGACGAGGTCCGCGTCAAGCTGATCGAGCCTAAGCGCGGCCTGTTCCAACTGCCCCGCATCGGCCTCGCCGCCGATCTCGCCGCCGCCATCGAGGACCGCGCCCACTGGACGCGGCTGGGCCTATGAGCGGCTTCATCCTGCGCATCCTGATCATCGCGCTGATCGCCGGCGCCATCTATCTGGGCATCCGCCGCATCTGGCGCGACTGGACCTCGCAGTTCCGCGCCGAGGAAAAAGCCATCCACGACCGCGACCTCAAGGAGCGCGCCCAGCCCGGCGTCATCACGCTGAAGCGCGACAAGGACGGCACGTTCAGGCCGCCGGAAAACGAGAATTGAGCCGCCTCACCCTCCCCCTTGCGGGGAGGGTAGCGCAGCTTAGGCGAAGCCTTAGCGAAGCTAGGGTGGGGGGAGCAGTCGGCATTGAGCGAGCGGCTCCCCCCACCCTGGTTTCGCTACGTCGCTGACTCTCCTGGCCCCCCGCAAGGGGGAAGAAGAACCGACTGAAGCTTCTGTCCGCAATGGATGCTGCATGACAAACCGACGGGGCAGTCAGTTCTCCCTCCCCCTTGCGGGGAGGGGGGGACCATGCGAAGCATGGTGGGTGGGGGTAGCCGCTTGCGCCTAACTAAGCGATAGCTCGCCTGGGCACATCCTCCTCGAGCCGCGCCACCAGCCCGGCGATCTCTGCGGCGGGCACCGGGCGGCTCAGATAATAGCCCTGCGCTTCGTCGCAGTCGTCCTTGACCCAATCGAACTGACCTTCGGTTTCGACGCCTTCGGCCGTGACGCGCATGCCCAGCGCCCGGCCGAGCCCGATGACCGAGCGCACGATCGCCCGGCTCTCGCCGCTCTCGGGCAGGCCGGACACGAAGCTGCGGTCGATCTTGATCTTGGAGAAGGCGAAGCGCTGCAGGTAGGCGAGCGAGGAGAACCCCGTTCCAAAATCGTCGAGCGCGATACGCACGCCTAGATTGCGCAGCCGCTGCAGCGTCTCGACGTTGGAATTGCTGCCGGTCAGCTGCACCGATTCGGTGATCTCGATCTCGAGCCGCTGCGCCGGCAGGCCGGTCTCGGCGAGCACGCGCTCCACCAATGGCGCCAGATCGCCATCGGCGAACTGGCGCGGCGACAGGTTGACCGCGATGGTGATGCCGTCGGCCCAGTTGCACGCCTCGGCGGCTGCGGTGCGTAGCACCCACTCCCCGATCGGCACGATCAACCCGCTTTCCTCGGCCACCGGAATGAACACGTCGGGTGGGATCGGCCCGCGCTGCGGATGGCCCCAGCGCAACAGCGCCTCGAAGCCCGAGACCGCGCCCGTCCGCGTATCGACCAGGGGCTGGTAGACGAGGTGGAACTCGCCGCGCTCGAGCGCCATTGCGAGGTCGGCGCGCAGCGACTGGCGCTGCTGCAACGACACTTCCATGGCCGGCTCGAAGAAGCGGAAGCCGCCGCGCATGTCGGACTTGGCGGCGTAGAGCGCGATGTCGGCGTCGCGGAACACTTCGTCCGGCGGCTCGTGCAGCGAGCCGACCGCGATGCCGATGCAGGCGCTCACCCGCACCGATTGTCCCTCGATGAGATAGGGGGCGCTCGCCACGTCGAGGATGCGCGAAGCCAGCAGCCCGACATCGTAGCGGCTCTCCTCGTTGACCAGGATCACCGCGAACTCGTCGCCGCCCAGCCGCGCGATGGTGGTGCCCGCCGGCAGGCAGTCGCGCAGCCGCTCGGCCGTGCGGATCAGCACGGCATCGCCCACCGGGTGGCCGAGCGTGTCGTTGACCTCCTTGAAGTGATCGAGGTCGATCAGCAGCACGGTGACATCCTGGCCGTCGCCGATGGCTGCGGCGAGGCGCGTCTGGAACATCAGCCGGTTGCCCAGCCCGGTCAGCGCATCGTGATGCGCCATGTGGACGATTTCGTCATGCGCCCGCTTGCGGTCGGACACGTCGCGGAAAAAGATCGAGAGCCCGTCCTGGCTCGGATAGGCGTGGATATCGAGCCAGACCTGCCGGTCCTCGACGAAGATCTCGAACTCGGCCGGCTCGCCGGTGGCCACCGCGCGCTTGTAATGGTCGCCCTCGCCGGAAGTGGCGGCATTGGGGAACAGCTCCCACACGCTGATGCCGATGCGCAGCAGCTGCGGCTTGCCGATCGTCTGCTTGGCGCGGTGGTTGTAATAGGCCACGTTCCAGTCGTGATCGAGCACCAGCACGCTCTCGCTGGTGCTCTCGAGCACGCGCGTCAGCCGTGCCTCGCTTTGCGTCAGCCGCTCGCGGCTTTCCTCGGCATCGCCGCGCAATTGCCGCTGGAACTGGATCACCCAGTGCTCGCGGAACCCGGCCACGACCGAGAATACCACCGCCAGCACCGCCGCGACCCACATATAGGGTCCGTGCGCCAGCGCGCCCGTGAGCGCCGCCGTGACCAGCACGACACCGACCGCTGCCGCCGGCACCACGGCCTGCGCCACGCTGCGGCTGCGCGAGCGCCGCCGGGGCAGGGCCACCGGCCCGCCGCTCGCGACCGCCATCTGCTCGAGCCCGGCCCAGCCGACAAGGCCGGCAGAGGCGACCCACAGCATCTGCGTCAGCCCGCCCAGCTGGTAGGTGCCGTCCATCAGGGCGAGCACGTAGCGCACATCCGCCGCCGCCTCGGCGCCGAAGCCCAGGATCAGCAGCCACATGGCAAAGCTCTTGCGGCCCTGGTCGTAGATCAGCACCGACAGGAGCCCCGACACCGCCACCGAGAACCACAGGGCCGGATAGAGGAAGGCGAGCGTCGTGCCCTGCGCATTGAGCTGCGAGGCCGCGATGGCCGGATGCAGCAGCATCAGGCTCGCCAGCGCGATCGCGCAATAGATCAGAATGAAGTTCTGGACCTGCACCGGGTTGGTCCGGGCCCGCAGTCGGCCATAGCTTACGATGCCTGCCGCAAAGCACATCGCCATCACGAAATAGGCGGCGTCCGGCCAGGTCGGGAACACCGGATCGTAGCCGATCACGCCCCAATAGAGGTAGCAGAGGTTCCCCAGCACGTAGATGCTGGCGCCGGCGGCAAAACAGAGCCACGCGGTCCGGTCGCCATCGTGGCTGCGCCACGCCGCCATGGCGCAGAACACCGCCGCGACCAGCGGTCCGCCCAGTTGCGCCGCCGCCGCCCAGTAGAGTCGCCCCTCCACATCGAGGCCCAGCAGCCCCGGCCCGAACCAGAACAGCGCCATCGCTGCCGCATAGCAGCCGGCAATAGCGATGCGATAGGCAGGTTTCATCGAGGCGACATTTCTCCGGACCGTGCCGGAAAATGCCCGCAAATTCTCGTCAAACCGATAAGCCGCGTGGCGAAGATTTTATGAAAGCAGGCGAGCGCCCGCGGGTTCTTACAGTGTCCACCCGCTGTTTCCGCGCGCCGGGTTCACAGTGGCTGCCCGAGAGCTATCCACTCGTTCATGGCCGCTAGAAGCTCGTTCGTCGGGTAGTCCTGGATGTCTTCCTCGGAGAAACCGGCAGCCAGCTGTTTCTCGTAATACCACTCCTGAAACGCGGTGTAGGCGCCGACGATCTTCGCCGTCCCTACCGCGTCCGCCCCTGCGTCCGACACCAACCAGTTCCGGACCTTCCGCATGGCCTTTTCGTAGTTCGCGTCGTGATATTGGATGTCGCAGCCGGACAGGTCCGAGAGAGCGGCCTGATAGGCCCGCTGCTTTTCCTCCAGAATGAGGACGCGCTTGCCTTGCTGGCTGGGGTTGCCGAACTCGCGACAGCCATAGTCTATGCCAAGCTCGAAAGGCATGTTGAGGCGGTAGAACTCGCCAGCCTGCTGGGCCTGCGATCGGCTCAGATCGTGGATGGAATATTTCGAGTCTTGAATGAGCGACGTGATTTTCGCGAGGCGCATCTGCCCGGAGTCGTTGCTCTCCGTGGCGATGCGGGGAAGAAACCCCAGATAGATGACGCAAAAGAAAATGGCCTGCAGGATAGGCGAGTATTCAGTGTCGAAAGGGCAATTGATGAATACGTGGCGGCCGAAATTGGCACTGACCACGTCTCAACCCTTAGGTGGGAAGGGATCTTTCCCGTAGGAATTTCTCTCCCGGATCCGCCCATCCTTGCCATGAACATAGAGCTCGGTGCCCTGATTCTTGGCCAGCGTTCGCGCTCTCTCCACGGCTTCGCCCTGCGTCTCATAAGTGCCGGAGGCCCTTGCCGCCCCGGCCTTGCGAACGCTCCACTTTCCGTCCATCGGGACGACGTGTTGCCCCTTGCTCGGCATTTCGCGCTTCTCCATGTTGCCCAGGTGAACTTAGGTCAGTCGGCCCGATTTTCCAACAACCGCCAGTACCCGAATTGACCGGCTCGCGTGGCCCCACTAGGTTCCGCGCGCTTTCCGACGGATGAGACCATGGCCGACCTGCCCCGCAACCTGGACCCGAAATATTCGTTTCAGGGCCTGATCCTGACGCTCCAGCGCTTCTGGGCGAGCCAGGGTTGCACCATCCTGCAGCCTTACGACATGCAGATGGGCGCCGGCACGTTCCACACTGCGACGACGCTGCGGGCCCTCGGCCCCAAGACGTGGAATGCCGCCTATGTGCAGCCCAGCCGCCGGCCCAAGGATGGCCGCTACGGCGAAAACCCCAACCGGCTGCAGCATTACTACCAGTTCCAGGTCATCCTGAAGCCCTCGCCGGACAACATCCAGGAGCTCTATCTGCAGTCGCTGGCCGAGATCGGGCTGGACAGCAGGCTGCACGACATCCGTTTCGTCGAGGACGATTGGGAGAGCCCGACGCTGGGCGCCTGGGGGCTGGGCTGGGAGTGCTGGTGCGACGGCATGGAAGTCAGCCAGTTCACCTATTTCCAGCAGGTCGCCGGCTTCGAGTGCAACCCGGTGCCGGGCGAGATCACCTACGGGCTCGAGCGCCTCGCCATGTACGTGCAGGGCGTCGAGAACGTCTACGACCTCAATTTCAACGGCGGCGAGAACGACAGGGTCACCTATGGCGACGTGTTCCTGCAGAACGAGCAGGAATTCTCGAAATACAATTTCGAAGCCGCCGACACCGAAATCCTGTTCCGTCATTTCGCCGACGCCGAAACCGAGTGCCGGAACCTGCTCGAGCGCGGCCGGGGAGCCGACGGCAGGCACACCCTCGCGGTGCCGGCCTACGAGCAGGTCATCAAGGCCAGCCACAATTTCAACCTGCTCGACGCCCGCGGCGTCATCTCGGTCACCGAGCGCCAGAGCTACATCCTGCGCATCCGCGAGTTGGCCAAGGCCTGCGGGGCGGCCTGGCTGCAGACCGCCGGCGGCGGGGCCTGACCGACGGGGCCTACCGCCGCCCCTTCTCCAGCAATCCTTCCAGCGTCACGGCGCGGCCCAGCGTCTTGACCATGACGATGCCCGGCTCGCCAAAACCCATGCGCTTGTAGAAGTCGCGGGTGCGGGTGCGTTCTGCGTAGGCCTCGAGCTTCATCATATCGCAGCCGAGCCGGATCGCCTCGGCCTCGATCCAGTCCATCAATCGCTGGCCGATGCCGCCGCTGCGCAGCGCCGTATCCACCACCACATTGTCCGGCTCGACATATTTGCCCGACCACAGATGCGTGCCGGTCCAGAAGCCGGCGACGCCGACCATCGCGCCGTCCCGATAGGCCGCGATGCAGCGATAGCCGCCTTCCGCCAGCATCGCCTCCAGCCGGGCGAGGAACAGTGGCTCGTCGACGTCCGGATTGAGCTGCCGCACCAGCGGGAAGATCGTGCGCAGCTCATCGATCCCGGTGAGTTCGCGAATATCCAGCTGTTCGGTCATGCCCGGTCCCCAAAGTAGCCGGCGCGAACGATAGCATGGCCGCATCCGGTGCCAGCAAGCCGGCTTGCCATCGGCGGCGAAATGCGGTCCTCTGCCGGCATATTCATGCGGCGGCCTGGGTCGGCTCCCGCCATGTTTGTTGCATATCGGGGGGACATCTTGGGTTGGGCCATCTTTGCGCACGCCATCCGGCTGGTTTTCAGCCATCTGGGCGCGGCGCTGCGCATTTCCGCGCTGATCTACATCTGTGAGCTCGTGCTGTTCGGCGTCGCCGCCTATGTGGGCCTTGCCAGTGCGATGACGCTGAGTATCGACCCGGTGGCGGTACTGGCAATTGTCGTCGCCAGCGCGGCGACTGTCATCGGCACGATCTGGATTGCCGTCGCGTGGCATCGCTATGTGCTGCTGGACGAGATGCCCGGGGCGGTCGTCGCCCGCTTCAACGGCAACCGCATCCTTGCCTATTTCGGCAATTCCGTGCTGCTCGGCCTGATTGCCCTCGCGATCGGCGTAGTGAT
The DNA here is from genome assembly GCA_048498015.1 of Pseudomonadota bacterium. Classification (GTDB taxonomy): domain Bacteria; phylum Pseudomonadota; class Alphaproteobacteria; order Rhizobiales; family Devosiaceae; genus Devosia_A. The sequence goes on along the minus strand of JBEHYU010000033.1, from coordinate 4,179 downwards.
CAGCCTCGTCCTGGTGCCCCTCATGTCGGCGGTGCGATCCGGTGGGCCGGCCGACATCGTGCTCCAGCTTATTCCCCTCCTTCTCATCGTGGTGCTGTTCCTGTTGGTCGGCTACCGGCTCGGCATCGTGCTGCCGGCGTCCGCCATCGGCAAGCCTCTTCGCTTCGGCGAAGCCTGGGCGGCGACGCGCGGCGCGACGGGCACGCTGATCGCCCTTGCGATCCTTTCGGCTATCGGTGTCGCGGTGCTGCGCATCCCCGAATTCATCATTCCCGACGGCCTCGTCTGGCTGACTCTGGTTTGGGGTCTTGTTTCGGGCTGGATCGAACTGATCGTCGGTATCAGCATCCTCACCACGCTCTACGGCGTCTATGTCGAGAAGCGCCCGCTCGCCTGAGCGGGCAGGGCGGGCCGGCGCAGTTCCCTCGGTTACACCAGCGCACGCGACCGTGCCTGCTTGCGGGCAGTGGAGCGCCGCTCTAGCGTTGCCTGAAACGCAAGGGGGCAATCTTGGATTTCACGTCGCTCAATCTCTGGCTCTGGGTCGCCCAGGTGCTGCTGGCGCTGCTCTTCGGCTTTGCCGGCTACATGAAGACTTTCCGCCCGATCGCCGAACTGGCCCCGATGATGGCCTGGGCGCCGTCCATGCCGCGGCTCACCCGGATCATCGGCGTGCTCGAAATCCTCGGCGCCATCGGCATCATCCTGCCGCTCTGGACCGGCATCCTGCCGTGGCTGACGACGCTGGCCGCGCTCGGCTTTCTCGTCATCCAGATTCTCGCCATCGGCCTCCACGCCCAGCGCGGCGAGACCGCCATGACGATCCCGATGAACCTGGTGCTGCTGGCGCTGTCCGTGTTCGTCGTCTGGGGCCGCTGGTCGCTGTTTGGCGGCTGAGGTCAGGATAACTGAATTTCGGGTGATCTAGGCGTGATACCTGAAATTCGGTTAAACAGCGACATTAGCTGAAATTCAGATGACCGCCCGCGCGCCATAGAGTGCCTGGCGCCCGGACGCCACCACATAGGCCGCTGCCTGCCGCATCTGGCCGTCATTACGGCGGCCGCAGAGCATCTGCCAGATGCCCTGCAAGGGCAGCAGGCGCAGCACGGCAGGCACCAGCCGCCAGCTGCCGCCGATCAGCACCACCATGCCGGCCAGCGCCATCACGCACAGCGCGCCGAACCATCTCGTCAATTGTGTCTCGTCCATCTGCGTATCCTCCAGCAGCGCGAACTCACCTTGGCACGATATTGAACGACGTTCAATATAGAAAATGAGCGACGATTAATTATTCACACGCCGCGTACCGATCGCGTGGCCGGCGAACCGCCGCCTGTGCCCCGCTCGCCCCCATTCATCGTGTGTTCACACGCCGGACCGCAGTTGCAGGGCCAATGCGCCGGTGCCAATGTTCCGGCCGTGCTCGGCGCGGAGGGCGCGCCTGTTGGAGGCATTCATGATCGGCTGGATCATTCTCGTCATCGTCATCCTGGTCGTCGGCTACGGCGTCGTCGCCTATAACGGCCTCGTCCGTACCCGCCAGCTCACGCAGGAGGGCTGGTCCGGCATCGACGTGCAGCTCAAGCGCCGCGCCGACCTCATCCCCAATCTGCTCGAATCGGTGAAGGGCTACATGGCACACGAGCGCGAGACGCTCGAGGCCGTCACCCAGGCTCGCGCCAATGCCGTGGCCGCCGGCAACGGCACGCCCGAACAGCGGGCCCAGGCCGAAGGTGCGCTGTCGCAGGCGCTGGGCAAGTTCTTCGCCGTCGCCGAGGCTTATCCGGACCTCAAGGCCAGCCAGAACTTCCTGCAGTTCCAGACGGCGCTGCAATCGACCGAAGACGAGCTGCAGCTCGCCCGCCGCTACTACAACGGCACCGCGCGCGACCTGAACACCTCGGTCGAGTCGTTCCCCTCGAACATCCTCGCCAACCTCTTCCACTTCACCAAGGTGCAGTATTTCGAGATCGACAGCCCGGCCGATCGCGCCGTGCCGACGGTGAAATTCTAAGCCGACCGCATCTCATGTCCCCGCCACGCGCGGGGACTCTTCGTTTCGCTCGGGAGCCCGCGAGAATGATGCTGCACAGCCTTATTGCGTCCGCCGTCCGGCTGGCGGCCGCCACGACCATCGGCCTGCTGCTCGCCGCGACGCCAGTGCTCGCCCGCGAGCAGATCCAGTCCTTCGACAGCGCCGTGACGCTCGCCACCAACGGCACCGTCGATGTGGTGGAGACCATCACGGTCAATGCCGAGGGCGATGAGATCAATCACGGCATCTATCGCGATATTCCGACCGCCCTCATCAATCCCGACAAGTCGCGCCTGCGTTCTGATCTCAAGGTGATCGACGTCAAGAAGGACGGCGACCCCGAGCCCTACACGGTCGACAACCTCGGCACCGGCTTCAAGCGCATCAAGATCGGCTCGGGCGACGTCTATCTCGATCACCGCACCTACACCTACACCATCCACTACACCATGAGCCGGATGGGCCGCTTCTTCGACGATCACGACGAGCTGTTCTGGAACGCCACCGGCAATTACTGGGATTTCCCCATCCTCAAGGCGACCGCGACGCTCACGCTGCCGCAGGGCGCCGAGATCAGCGGGGCGGTCGGCTATACCGGCAGGCCCGGTTCGCAGGAACAGGCCGTGGCCATCACCGGCCAGACCGGCACGCACGTCACCTTCACGGCGACCCGCACGCTCGATCCGGGCGAGGGCATGACCGTCGGCGTCAAGTTCCAGAAGGGCATTCTGGCAGCGCCATCGGGCCTGACAGCTATCGGCTACTGGCTCTCCGACCATCGCGACCTCGTGTTCCCCACCATCGCGGTGCTGCTGGTGCTGCTCTACAACTTCTTCGCCTGGAGTTCTGTCGGTCGCGACCCGCAGAAGGGGGCGATCATCCCGCTGTTCCATCCGCCCAAGGATCTGTCGCCGGCCCAGACGCATTTCATCGGCAATATGGGCTTCAAGCAGTCCGGCTGGACCGCGCTCACCGCCTCGATCTTCGATCTGGGCGTCAAGGGCCTGGTGCAGATCGACCAGATCGGCAAGTCGCTGAAGATCACCTCCAAAGAGGGCAATGCCGCCGCGGCGCTGCCCACCGGCGAGGCCGGCCTCTACGGCTTCATCCGCTCCAAGGGCATCGTCAATGTCGACAAGACCGACGGGCCTTCGCTCAACACCAAGCGCGGCGAACTGGTCAGCCAGATCAAGACCGAGAGCGGCGAGACCTATTTCAAGAACAACGTTCCTTACACGCTGATCGGCGTCGTGCTGTCGCTGCTGCTGCTCGGCGGGCTGGTGCTGCTCGACGTGCTCGATCCGGGCATGCTGATCATCGCCGTCATCGTCGCCGTGGTCATCGGCGTGTTCGTCGGCATGCTGTCGGGCCGCAGCGGGGCAGGCGGTATCATCGGCAAGCTGTTCGGCGTCGTCTGGTTCATCATCATCGGCGCCAACCTCATCGGCTCCGCCACGAGCCTCGCTTCGGGCGTCAAGTTCGACACCGGCTTCGTCGCCGCCGCCTCGATCATCGTCATCGAGATCGTCTTCGCCTTCCTGATGCGCGCCCCGACCGTCGCCGGCCGCAAGCTGATGGACCAGATCGAGGGCTTCAAGATGTACCTCAACACGGCCGAGAAGAACCGGCTCAACTATGCCGAAAAGGGCGAGCCGCCGATGACGGTGACGCGCTTTGAAGCCATCCTGCCCTTCGCCATCGCGCTGGGCGTCGAAAAGCTCTGGTCGCAGCGCTTCGAGGCCGATCTGGCCCGCAACGCCGTCGCCGACGCGACGGGCGGCTACAGCCCGATCTGGTACAGCGGCTCCAACTGGTCGGATTCCTCGTCCGGCTTCTCCAACACCGTGTCCTCCATGGCCACCGGCATGAGCGCCGCCATGATCGCCGCCCAGCCCAGCAGCTCGAGCGGCTCCGGCTTCTCCGGCGGCGGTGGCGGCTCGGGCGGCGGTGGCGGCGGTGGCGGCGGCGGGGGCTGGTAGGAGCCGCAGTTATCCCCTCGTAGGGGAAGCGGGAAGTCGGCACTGTCATCCTCCCCCCTGGTGGGGGAGGATAGCGAAGCTAGCGCCTCCGGCGCGTAGCGAAGCTTGGTGAGGGGGTGTTTGCCCTCGGTCAGCACCCCTCGCAGTCATCACAATCCACCC
>JBEHYU010000032.1:0-44473 GCA_048498015.1 Pseudomonadota bacterium | reverse complement strand
AGGCTGGGTAAGCAATTCATGGCTGCCGTGAGCCCTGCACTTAGTGAACGGCCCGTTGCATCTGCCGGCCCTGCGCAGTAGATACCGCGCGGGTCTGCAGTTCACCCAGGCGTCGCCGCCCCATAACGGGGAGCTAAACCTGCGACTATTCTCGGTCTCAGCACTTGTTTCTCGTGCCGAGTCGTAAGCCGGCGACCATCGACGCCCCTTCGGGGGAACCGGCCTGAACGAGGATCAAGTCCATGCGACTAGCCATTCCGCTTGCCATTCCAGACCTGTCCAATTTCGCGCGCTCGCTGGAAGCGCAGCTCAATGCCCTTGGCCGTGCCCCCAAGCATGTCGAGGTGATGAACATGCTGGCGCGCGGCGCCGGCTACACCAATGTCCAGCATTTGCGGGCCAGCATGGAACTCGAGGCAAGGCTCAAGCCTGCAATGCTGCCCGGTCCGCCGGCCGATCTCAAGCGCGTCGCTAGGGTCGGCAATTACTTCGCCGATGACGGCATGCTGATGAGCTGGCCGGCCAAGCCGTCATTGCAGGAACTGGCGCTGTGGGTCATGTGGTCGCGCCTGCCGGCCGACACGGTGATGAACGAGCGCGAGATATCGCGCCTGCTCGCCGGCTGGCATGCGTTTGGCGACCATGCGCTGCTGCGGCGGGCGATGTGGGGGCAAAAGCTCGTCTCGCGCAACCAGGATGGCAGCGAATACCGACGGATCGAGCAGGCGCCGCCGCCCGAGCTCAGCCGGCTGCTGGCGCAGCTCAAGGAGCGGGCCGGAAGCGCCGCCTAGGCCCCGCTGCCGGTGGCGGCAGGGCTGCCACTGGCAATTCGTCAGCACTTCCGCCATATAGTCCGGCAACATCGCCCGGTTGCGGGCGGAAAGGGCCGGAATGGCTGGCGTTCCCTATTTGAAGATGAACGGGCTGGGCAATGATTTCGTCATTGTCGACGGCCGTGCCGATGGCCGCAAGTTCACCCCGGAAGCCGTGCGCGCCGTGACCGACCGCGTTCGCGGCGTCGGCGCCGACCAGCTGATCGTCATGGAAAAGCCCAGGGCGCCGGGCGTCGATGTGTTCATGCGCATCTACAATTCGGATGGCGGCGAGATCGATGCCTGCGGCAATGCCTCGCGCTGCGTCGCAGCGCTGGTGGCCGAGGAGCTGGGCCGCAAGGCGGTGATGCTGCAGACCAATGCGGGGCTGCTGTCGGCCTCGGTGACCGACGACATGGTTACGGTCGACATGGGCAAGCCGCGCTTCGACTGGGACCAGATCCCGCTGGCCGAAGAATTCGCCGACACCACCGGCATCGAACTGCAGCTGGGGCCGATCGATGCGCCGATCCTGCACACGCCGTCGGTCGCCAATGTGGGCAATCCGCACGCGATCTTCTGGGTCGGCGACGTCGAGGCCTATGACCTCGGCCGCTTCGGGCCGCTGCTCGAGAACCATCCGATTTTCCCGGAGCGGGCCAATATCGAATTGGCCCAGGTGCTCTCGCCCGACCGCATCAAGGTGCGCGTCTGGGAGCGTGGGTCGGGGCTGACCCTGGCCTGCGGCACCGGCGCCTGTGCGGTGGCGGTCGCCGCCGCTCGCAAGGGGCTCACCGGCCGGCAGGTGACTGTCGAGCTGCCGGGCGGGCCGCTCCATATCGACTGGCGCGAAAGCGACAACCACATCCTGATGACCGGGCCGTGGACCCTCGATGGCGAGGGCGTGCTGCCGGAAGAGTGGTTGAAGGCGGCATGAGCGTCGAAACGCTCACTTTCGGTTGCCGCCTCAACGCCTATGAATCCGAAGTGATGAAGGCCGAGGCCCTCAAGGCGGGGCTGTCAAGCGCCCTGATCATCAACACCTGCGCGGTAACCGGCGAGGCCGTGCGCCAGGCCAAGCAGGCGATCCGCAAGGCACGCCGCGACGAGCCGGGCCGGCAGATCATCGTCACCGGCTGCGCCGCACAGACGTCGCCGCGCGAGTTTGCCGATATGGCCGAGGTCGATCTCGTCATCGGCAACGCCGACAAGCTCAAGGCCGAAGCCTACGTGCCGATGGCGTTCGGGGTGCCGCTCAACGACAAGGTGCAGGTCAACGACATCATGTCGGTGCGCGAGACCGCCGGGCATCTGATCGGCGGTATGGACGGGCGGACGCGGGCGTTCGTGCAGGTGCAGAATGGCTGCGATCATCGCTGCACCTTCTGCGTCATCCCCTATGGCCGCGGTCCGTCGCGCTCGGTGCCGATGGGCGCCGTGGTCGAGCAGATGAAGCAGCTGGTGGCGAACGGCTACCGCGAGCTGGTGCTGACCGGCGTCGATATCACAAGTTATGGCGCCGACTTGCCGGGCCAGCCGAGCTTGGGCAAGCTGGTGCAGGCCGCGCTGCGGCACATCCCGGACCTGCCACGGCTGCGGCTCAGCTCGATCGACTCCATCGAGGCCGACGAGGCGCTGTACGATGCCCTGGCATCGGACCGGCGGCTGATGCCGCACCTGCACCTCAGCCTGCAATCGGGCGACGATCTCATCCTCAAGCGCATGAAGCGCCGGCATTTGCGGGCCGATACGCTGGAGTTCGTCGCCAAGGTGCGCGAGCTTCGGCCCGACGTGGTGTTCGGCGCCGACATCATCACGGGCTTTCCGACCGAGACCGAGGAGATGTTCGACAACAGCCTGCGGATCGTCGAAGAGGCCGGGCTCACTTATCTCCACGTCTTCCCTTACAGCCCACGCGAAGGCACCCCGGCGGCGCGCATGCCGCAGGTGCCGCACAAGGTCGCCAAGGAGCGCGCCGGGCGGCTGCGAGCGCGAGGCGATGACCAGCATAACAGGTTCTGTGAGACCCGTGTCGGCGCCGTCGAGAGCGTGCTGGTCGAGCGGGACGGCATGGGGCGGACCGAGCAGTTCATGCCCGTGCGGCTCAGGGGCCATGCGGCCGGGGAAATCGTGCCGACGCGGATCATCGGTACCTCACCTGACGGTCTCGTCGGCGAAGCGCTGCGGAATGCTGCCTGATGGCTGAGCAGAAACCCGGCTTCTTCCAGCGCTTGTTCGGCGTCGAAACGCCGGCGCCCACCCCGCCGCCAGCTTCGGTGACGCCCGCGCCTGAAACGCCCGGTCCGCCGGAAATGTCCCCGCCAACTTCCACGCCACCGCCCCGGCAGAGCTGGTTCCAGCGGCTGGCGTCCGGGCTCAAGCGCTCGTCGGACCAGCTCACCGGCGGCATCGCTTCGGTGTTCACCAAGAAGCGCCTCGACCAGGCGATGCTGGACGAGCTCGAGGACATCCTGATCCAGGCCGATTTCGGCATCGACATGGCGTCGACGGTCACCGAGGCCCTGCGACGGGATCGGTTCGATCGCGATATAGCACCCGATGAAGTGCGCGCCGTGCTGGCCGCCGAGATCGAGAAGGTACTCGGCCCGGTGGCCCGGCCGCTTGCCATCGAGGCGAGCCACAAGCCGTTCGTCATTCTGATGGTCGGCGTCAACGGCTCGGGCAAGACCACGACGATCGGCAAGCTCGCCTCGCTGTTCGCGGCGCAGGGCAAATCGGTGATGCTGGCGGCGGGGGATACGTTCCGTGCCGCGGCGATCGAGCAACTGTAGGTCTGGGGTCAGCGCACCGGCGCGCCGGTGGTGGCGCGGCCCGCCGGCTCGGACGCCTCGGGCCTCGCCGTCGACGCGCTCACGGAAGCCAAGGCGCAAGATCGCGACATCCTCATCATCGATACGGCGGGCCGGCTGCAGAACCGCGACGAGCTGATGGGCGAGCTCGAAAAGATCATCCGCGTGATCAAGAAGGTCGATCCGTCGGCCCCGCATGCGACGCTGCTGACGCTGGACGCCACGACTGGACAGAACGCCCTCAATCAGGTCGAAATCTTCGGCAAGCGTGCGGGGGTGACGGGGCTGGTGATGACCAAGCTCGACGGAACGGCGCGCGGAGGAATTTTGGTGGCGATCGCCAGGAAATACAGCCTGCCGGTGCATTTCATCGGCGTCGGCGAGGGCGTCGACAATCTCGAGGCATTTGCGGCGAACGACTTCGCCAGGGCACTGGTAGGAGAAGTCGGATGACCGAAGCCGCCAAGGACGACATCAGCTGGAGCGAGATGAGGCCGCAACTGGTCAAGCTCGCGCTCGAGCTCGGGCCGCTGGTGGTCTTCTATCTGGGCTTCAGCTTCGGCGCCAAGATCATCGCGGCGGTGCCGCAGTTCACCGCCTGGGGGTTCACCGATCCGCTCTATCCGGCGACGCTGCTGTTCATGGTGGCGATGGTGGCGTCGATCGTGCTGAGCTGGCTGCTGCTGCATCGCGTAGCCGTGATGCCGGTGGTGACCGCCATCGTGGTGCTCGTGTTCGGCGCGCTGACCTTCTATTTCCACGACACGACCTTCGCCAAGATGAAGCCGACGGTGATCAACGCGCTGTTCGGCATCGTGCTGCTGGGCGGGCTGGCCTTCGGCCAGTCGCTGCTGCGCTATGTGTTCGGCGAGGTCTACAAGCTTCAACCGGCAGGCTGGACCATCCTGACGCTGCGCTGGGGTATCTTCTTCCTGGTGCTGGCGGTGGGCAACGAAGTGGTCTGGCGCGTGTTCGGCGACGGCGTCTGGGCCAATTACAAGACGTTCGTCACTCCGGTGCTGACCATCCTGTTCGCGGCCTCACAGTTGCCGGTGCTGACCCGCTACGCGCCGCCGGCGGAGCCGCAGCCGGCCCCGCCGATCGACCCGACGGCCTGACCCCACATCAGGGCCGCTTGATCAGCTCGTCCCTGTCGACGTTGAGGGTTACCTCGTCGCCGGCGGCCGACGCGATCTGGCTGGGGAGGATGAAACGGTCGCGGGCCAGCAGCCCCTTGGTGTCGAGCCGGATGTAGCCCTCGACGAGCAGCCGCGAGCGCAGCGGCTCGGGGATCTCCTCACCGCCAAACGCCTCGGCGATGGCGCTCAGGATGGTCTCGCTGCGGTCTTTCCGGTCACCCCCGTCGATGTCGGTCGGCTCGACATCGGGCTCGTCCTCGTTCTCCGAGAACTTGAAGTCGTCGATCTTGCCGATCGCCTTGTGGCGCGAATCGTAGACCGTCATGCCTTTGTGGATGTCGCGGGGCAGCGTTTGCATGGGTTCCTCCTTTGGAGCGTGGGAAGGAAACGGCGCAGCAGCGATGAGCGTTCCGAACCCCGCGAGCGGTCATTCGGGGCGCGATCCTCAGAAGTGGATGAACTGCCCCTGGGGTGCCAGCTGCTGGATCAGGTCGAAGTCGACGCGGTTCTCCGTGAGAACGGGCAGCCCGGCCTTGGCGGCGGTCAGAAAAATCAGCGCGTCGTTGAGACATTCCTTGCGCTGGTGAGCCTGGAAGTGCTGCGTGCGCGCGAGCGTGCCCGCCACCAGCCCGGCTTCTGCCCATATCTGCGCATCGGGAGTAAGCAGGCGTGTTTCGGGCATGCTGGCGATCAGCGCGGAATAATACGCTGCGGTTGCCGGCCAGCCGGCACTCGCCGGGTCGGCGTTCGCGACGCCAGTCGTCAGCTCCGCGACGCAGACTGAGCAGTGATACAGGAGACCACGGTCCACGAGATCCGCAGCTGCGTCGGGCAATTTTCCGGCCGCCGATCGAATGTAGACGTTCGTGTCGAGCAACAGGGCCGGACGCCCTTCGCCGGGGATCGAAGCGGCAGCCACCAGAGCCGACAGGGGCCTTGGTGTCTGCTGCTGGCGCTGCTTGTCCGGCTTAATGCGCCGCAGCGCGGCCGGCAGATCAATAATCAAGCTGGTGGTCGGGGCCAAGGCTGCCCCGGGTCTGCCGCAGAAACTCTGCCACCGGATCGGGCTGGGCCAGCATGGCCAGTGCAAGCAGGCCGAGTTGGGTCGGCTTGCTCGCGCCGCTCTGGCGCTTTGCGGCTTCGATCAGCGCTTTCGGCGCCCTGAAACTCACATGTTCAGTGCTGTCGCCATCAAGCAGCCCGGCGGCTCGCGCCTCGGCCATGGCTACGTCCGCGGCGGACTTGCCGCTCGGCTGGTGGTCGGTCATCTCGAATTTCATGATCATGTGCATGCACTCCGAATGTGTGCAACATAGGAGCGTTTGTTACACATCGCAAGGCGGACGCCTAACCCGCTTGCTGCGCCCTTGCTATGGCCGGCACCAGTTCACGGTCGATGTCGTCGGGGCTCAGCGGGCCGGTGTGCTTGAAGCGGATCACGCCTTTGGGGTCGACCACGAAGGTTTCGGGCACGCCGTAGACGCCCCAGTCGATCGAGACGCGGCCGTCGCTGTCGGCGCCCACCGCGTCGTAAGGGTTGCCCAATTGCTGCAGGAAGGCGGCGGCCTGGTCGGGCGCGTCCTTCTGGTTGATGCCGTAGAGGGCTACACCGGTCTGCGATTTCAGCTTCTCGAGCACCTGGTGCTCGTCGCGGCAGGGGATGCACCAGCTGGCAAAGACGTTGACCACGGTGACATGGCCCGCAAGCGCGCCGGTATCGAAGCCCGGCACCGGCAGGGTGGCGACGGCCGCCAGCTTGAACTGCGGCGCCGGCTTGTTGATCAGCACCGACTGCACCAGCGAGGGGTCGCGGTTGATGTTGAGGGCGAACACCGTCACCAGCGCGGCGAGCGCCACCAGCGGCAGCAGCGCCAGGGCAATGCGGACCGGCTGCTTCAAGCGGCGGACCCGCCCGAACGGCGGCGGACGCCCTGCGCGTCGAGGGCCGCGAGCCGCTGTTTCACGCGAAACGACGCCAGCGCGACGTAGCCGATGATGCCCAGCGTCACGAGGCCGACGCCGACATAGGCCCAGACGATGAAGATGACGTCGTCATTGCCGGTGATCATGCCGAAGCCCTCTGGGCGGCCTGCCGGCTGAGATTGTCGGCGCGGCGGCGCAGGATCTCGGTGCGCATCGAGACGAGGTGCAGCACGAGGAACAGCAGCGTGAAGGCCAGCAGCATGATGAAGAGCGGCGTCAGGATCGAGCCGGGCATCTTGGGGCCGGTCGGGGTGATGATGCTTTCGGGCTGGTGCAGCGTGTTCCACCAGTCGACCGAGAACTTGATCACCGGAATATCGAGGGCGCCCACCAGCGTCACCACGGCGACGATGCGGGCGGCGCGCAGCTGGTCGTCGAAAGCGCGCCAGAGCGCGATGATGCCGAGGTAGATGAAGAACAGCACGAGCGTCGAGGTCATGCGCCCGTCCCATTCCCAGAACGTGCCCCAGGTCGGGCGGCCCCAAAGGGAGCCGGAGTAGAGGGCCAGCGCGGTAAAGGCGGCGCCGAGGGGGGCGGCGGATTTGGCGGCGACATCGGCGAGCGGGTGGCGCCAGACGAGGGTGCCGAGCGAGGCCACGAACATCACGCCATAGACGAACTGGCTGAGCCAGGCGTTGGGCACGTGGATGTACATGATACGCACGGTCTCGCCCATCTGGTAGTCGGCGGGCGAGTTGAAGAAGGCGTAATAGAGCCCGGCGGCGAACACGATCGCCGTGACCACGGCCAGCGGCAGCAGCAGCGGCCGGCTCCACGCCATGAAGTTGCCCGGATGGGCGAGGCGAGAGAACCAGTTGGGCTTTGGCGGCTGGGCGGTGAGATCGGTCACGATGAGCTTTCGCTGGCGGGCGGCACGGAGAGTAACACGCCCGGCAGCGTCCTTATTCCGAACTTACCCGTAGCGCCAGCGCCGCGGCAAACGGGCAAAACGCCACGGAAACCAGACTGAAGGCTCCCAGGAATAGCAAAGCGGCGCTCGAGCCCTCGGGGGCGGCGATCGCCGCGACGCCGAAAATCAGCACCGGCACGCAGAGCGGCAGGATGAGCACCGGGGCGAGCAGCCCGCCGCGCTTGAGCGAGACGGTCACCGCGGCGCCGATCACCCCGAAGGCCGTGAGCGCCGGGGTACCGATCAGCAGCGACAGCAATGTGTGGCCCCAGGCGGCCATGTCCATCGAGAGCAGGATGGCGAGCAGCGGACTTGCCACCAGTACCGGCAGGGCGGTCAGCAGCCAGTGCGCGACGGCCTTGCCGCCGACCACGGCCTCGAGCGGGATGGCCGCATGGCGCAGCAGCAGCAGCGAGCCGTCGTCTTCATCGGCGCGGAACAGCCGGTCGAGGCCGAGCAGCATGCTGAGGAAGGCGGCGATCCAGACGATGCCGGGGGCGAGCTTGGCCAGCAGCACGCGGTCGGGTCCGATGGCGAAGGGGACGACCGTGCCGACCATGACGAAGAACAGCACCAGCGTCAGCGCGTCGGCGCCGATCCGCGCCGCCAGCTTCAATTCGCGGCCGATGAGGGCGAGGAGCGCGGTCATGCGGCCGGCCCCAGCGTCAGCGTTTCGGTCGCGCCCGAAATATCGTCATGGGTGGCGGCGATGACGGCACCGCCGGAGCTCAGGCGCTGGCCGATCAAGCGGACCACCAGTTCGTCGCCGGCGGCATCGAGCGAAGCCAGCGGCTCGTCGAGCAGCCAGACCGATCGGTCGCTGACCAGGAGGCGCGCCAGCGCCAGGCGCCGCGTCTGGCCGGCGGAGAGATAGCCCGCATCGAGCGCGCCCAGGCCGCCGAGGCCGACAGTCTCGAGCGCCGCGTCCACGGCTATCCCGGTAGGCCCGTTCAGGGTGCGCCAGAAGCCGAGGTTCTCGGCCAGCGTCAGGCGGGACTTGATGCCCGGGCTGTGGGCCATCAGGTGCAGCGAAGGCTCGTCGGTCGGCCAACTGACGGTGCCGGCGCTCGGCCGCAGGATGCCCGCCAGCGTCAGCAGCAGGCTCGACTTGCCGGCGCCGTTGGGGCCGCGCAGCAGCAGGAGCGAGCCCGGGCGGGCGATAAAGCCGATTGTCTCGAACAGCCGCCGGCCGCCGCGCTCCAGCGCGAGATTTTCGACGGTCAGCAGGGGATTTGGCCCGGTCATGGCCGCCATGCCTATTCAACCATCGGCGAGGCTGGCAAGCGTCATCTTAGTTGACTATAACGCGCTCAAAGTCTGGAACGCTTCCAGACTGCGCGCCCGGTTCCGCGCGAGCCTCCTTCGCGTCGGGACCGCTCAGCTGCCTTGAAACACCTTCCGACAGGCGGACCCGTGACCCAATCGTTGAACAGCTTCAAGTCCAAGACCACTCTCACGGTCGGGGACAAGACCTACACCTATTTCTCGCTGCCGCTGGCCGAGAAGAACGGACTGCCGGGGATATCGAAGCTGCCGCACTCCATGAAGGTGGTGCTCGAAAACCTGCTGCGCTTCGAGGATGGCGTGACGGTCACCAAGGCCGACATCATGGCGGTGGCGCAGTGGCTGGGCACTCGCACCTCCGAGCATGAAATCTCCTACCGCCCGGCGCGCGTGCTGATGCAGGATTTCACCGGCGTCCCCGCCGTGGTCGACCTCGCGGCAATGCGCGATGCCACTGCCAAGCTCGGCGCCGACCCGCAGAAGATCAATCCGCTGGTGCCGGTCGACCTGGTCATCGATCACTCGGTGATGGTCGACAGTTTTGGCTCGCCGCTCAGCTTCCAGCAGAATGTCGAGCTCGAATATGAGCGCAATGGCGAGCGCTACGAATTCCTGCGCTGGGGCCAGAAGGCGTTCGACAATTTCCGCGTCGTGCCGCCGGGCACCGGTATCTGCCACCAGGTGAACCTCGAATATTTGGCGCAGACCGTGTGGACCAAGAAGGACGAGGACGGCACCACCGTCGCCTATCCGGACACGCTGGTGGGCACCGACTCGCACACCACGATGGTCAATGGTCTCGCCGTGCTTGGCTGGGGCGTCGGCGGCATCGAGGCCGAGGCCGCGATGCTCGGCCAGCCGATCACCATGCTGATCCCCGAAGTGGTCGGCTTCAAGATGACCGGCAAGATCAACGAGGGCATCACCGCCACCGATCTGGTGCTGACCGTCACCGAGATGCTGCGCAAGAAGGGCGTGGTCGGCAAGTTCGTCGAGTTCTACGGGCCGGGCCTCGATTACCTCTCGCTGGAGGATCAGGCGACCATTGCCAACATGGCGCCGGAATATGGCGCGACCTGCGGCTTCTTCCCGGTCGACAGCGACACGCTGGCTTATCTCGAGACCTCGGGCCGTGACGCCGGGCGCGTGGCGCTGGTCAAGGCCTACTCGGATGCGCAGGGCATGTACCGCACGACGGACTCGCCCGATCCGGTGTTCACCGACACGCTCGAGCTCGATCTCACCACCGTCGTGCCGTCGATGTCGGGGCCGAAGCGCCCGCAGGATCGCGTGGCGCTCAAGGACGCCGCGCCGAAATTCGCCGAGGCGCTGAAGGATATCGCCGGCGGCCGCAAGGAGCGTACGGCGCTGCCGACGTCGGTTCCCGAGAGCCGCTATGTCGATGAGGGTGCGACCGGTGTCGACGACATTCCGGAAGAGGCCGCCTTCCCGGGCTTCCCGGTCAAGGATACGAAGTTCGGCATCGATGACGGGCATGTGGTGATCGCCGCGATCACCTCGTGCACCAATACTTCCAACCCGTCCGTGCTGATTGCCGCCGGCCTCGTGGCGCGCAAGGCGCGGGCGCTCGGCCTCCAGGCCAAGCCCTGGGTCAAGACCTCGCTGGCGCCGGGGTCGCAGGTGGTGACCGACTATCTGGGCGCCGCCGGTCTCACCGCCGATCTCGATGCGCTCGGCTTCAACCTCGTAGGCTATGGCTGCACGACCTGCATCGGCAATTCCGGGCCGCTGCCGACCGCCATTTCCGAATGCATCAACGAGAACGATCTCGTCGCCGCCTCGGTGCTGTCGGGCAATCGCAATTTCGAGGGCCGCGTGAACCCCGACGTGCGGGCCAACTATCTGGCCTCGCCGCCGCTGGTGGTGGCTTATGCGATCGCCGGCTCGCTCAACGTCAATGTGGCGCGCGATGCGCTGGGCACGGGCAGCAACGGCCAGCCGGTCTATCTCAAGGACATCTGGCCCACCAACAAGGAAGTCAGCGGCATCGTCCGCAAGGTGATCACGCCGCAGATGTTCCTCGGTCGCTACTCCGACGTGTTCAAGGGCGACGAGAACTGGCAGGGCATCGCCGTCGATGGCGGTGAGACCTATCGCTGGAACAGCTCTTCGACCTATGTGCAGAACCCGCCCTATTTCGAGGGCCTGCGCATGACGCCGGAGCCGGTCACCGACATCCACGATGCCCGCATCCTGTCGCTGTTCCTCGACTCGATCACCACCGACCACATCTCGCCGGCCGGCTCGTTCAAGGCCGGCACGCCGGCGGGGCAGTACCTGGTCGAGCGGCAGGTGGCGCCGAAGGATTTCAATTCCTACGGCGCGCGCCGCGGCAACCATGAAGTGATGATGCGCGGCACCTTCGCCAATATCCGCATCAAGAACCAGATGGTGCCGGGAGTAGAAGGCGGTTTTACCAAGGGTCCGGACGGCACCCAGATGGCGATGTACGACGCGGCGATGGCCTATGCCAAAACCGAGACGCCGCTGGTGATCTTCGCCGGCAAGGAATACGGCACCGGCTCGTCGCGCGATTGGGCCGCCAAGGGTACGCGCCTGCTCGGCGTGCGTGCGGTGATCGCGCAATCGTTCGAGCGCATCCACCGCTCCAACCTCATCGGCATGGGCGTGCTGCCGCTGCAGTTCGCCGATGGCGAGAGCTGGCAGACGCTGGGGCTGACGGGCGACGAGAGCATCACCATCGAGGGGCTGACCGCGCTCACCCCGCGCAGCCCGGTGACGGTCAAGATCGCCTTCAAGGACGGCAGCGTGAAGGAAGCCATCACCCGCTGCCGCATCGATACGATCAACGAGCTCGACTACTACCGGCACGGCGGCATTCTGCACTACGTGCTGCGCAATCTCGTCGCCGCCTGAGGCCGCCCGGCAATGGGAGCGGCGCCATCGCGCGCCGCTCACCCCGCCGACACGCCAATTTGACTCGCCCTTGAGCCTGAGCTTGCCTAAAAAGGCAGCATGAAATCGATCACATTCCTGCCCGCCGTGGTGACGGCCGCCCTGATGGCAGCGCCCGCCGGTGCCGCCGATGTGCGCGTCCATCCCCGCGCCGTGGTGGAGCTGTTCACTTCGCAGGGCTGTTCGTCCTGCCCGCAGGCCGACGTCCGGCTGGGTGAACTGGGCAAGCAGGCTGACATCATCACGCTGGCCTACCACGTCGACTATTGGGACTATATCGGCTGGCCCGACACGTTCGGCTCGAAGGCCTCGTCGGACTGGCAGAAGGCCTATGCGCAGAGCTGGGGTTCGTCGCGAATCTACACGCCCGAAATGGTGGTCAACGGCCTCAAGGGCGTCGTCGGCTCGCGCGAGAAGGAAGTAAGTGGCGCGCTCGATGCCGCCAAGCTCGACCTGCCGGTCGATATTTCGGTCAACGACAAGATGCTCGAGGTCAATGTCGGCCCACAGTCCGGCGGCACGCAGGCGATGGTCTGGCTGGTGACGTTCAAGGACAAGGCGCAGGTCGCCATCGAGCGCGGCGAAAATGCCGGCAAGACCATGGACTACACGCAGATCGTCACCGGCCGGCAGATGCTGGGCATGTGGGATCCGGTCGCGGGCACCAAGTTGAAGCTGCCGCTGAGCGAGCTGCTGAACAATGGCGCCAATGGCGCCGCGATCCTGGTGCAGGGCGACAACGCGGGATTGCCGGGTCCTATCCTGGGCGCCGCCTCGGTGACCTTATAGAGATCGCCGTTCCCTATCCCATCCACGTTGTGGATGGCCAAAACAAAACTCCCGCCAACATACGCAGGCGGGAGTGAGACTGACTTGTGCATGTAAGATGTGACCGGCACCGAGCATCATGGTTTGGGGGCTCGGTCAGCCCGATGCCGGTCACTGGAGGCAATGTGGAGATGCTGATCCGCCAATCGGGCCGAAGCGCGGACAGAATGTGACCAAATCTGGATAGTTTCCTAACGCACCCGCTATCGCTTCGCGCCGCTGCGATTTGATCGCGGCTTATCCCAAATGGTCCATGCATCCGCCATGCGTTCGTGGTGAAACCGGCAGGCGGGCAGAGCGGGGAATGGCGTGAGCTACCAGAACTTTACGACGACCTATGTGACGCTGGACGGGGCGGTTCCGACCGCCTTTACGAGCGAGCTCGTTGCCGTCGACGTCAACCTCGACGGCTTTGCCGATCTGGTCTCGGCCAGCATGTTCTATCCGCTCCAGGACAGCGATGTGCAGATCTTCGGGCTGATCAACGACCAGCATGGCAGCTTCACGCTGGCCGACAGCGACAGCTTTGGCGGTGCCGGCGACACGCATCCCCGCATGATCGTCACCGCCGACTTCAACAAGGACGGCATCACCGACATCTTCATCGCCGATCATGGCTATGATGCCACCCCGTTCCCGGGCCACACCAATACGCTGCTGCTGGGCAAGGCTGATGGCGGTTACACCGACGCCTCGAGCAATCTGCCGAGCATTCCCGATTTCTCGCATTCGGCCGGCGCCGCCGATATCGACGGCGATGGCGACGTCGACATCTTCGTCGACAACCTCAACTCGCCGCAGTCCTATTTCCTGATCAACGATGGCAGCGCGCATTTCACCAAATCGACCTCGCGGGTGCCCGAGATTGGCGGCGTGCCGGTCAGCGGCACCTCGACGCTGTTCCTCAATGCCGACAAGGATCACGACCAGGATCTGTTCATCGGCACGTCCGGCCTGAGTGGCTCGACGGCGAAATCGGTACTGCTGCTCAACGACGGCAAGGGCAATTTCAAGGTCTCGACCGGCGCCATGCCGAACGGGGCGTTCGGCGCGCACAAGACCGTCGTGCTCGATGCCAAGAGCCTCGATTTCAACGGCGACGGCCACGCCGACATCCTCGCCACCGAGACGTCCCTCAATTATGTCGGGGCGAAGCTGCAGGTGCTGATTTCGGACGGCAAGGGCGGCTTTGCCGACCATACCTCCACCTACATTCACTCCCAGCCGGGCGGCGACAGCTGGATCATCTATTCCAACCTCGTCGATCTCAATGGCGATGGCGCCAAGGACATCGTCACCGAGGTCAAGGGCGCTGATGCCGAGACGTTCTACATCAACGACGGCAGGAATCATTTCTATAAGACCACCGAGCCGCTGGCCCAGAACGGCCCGATCGAGGCGCTGGACGTCAACAAGGACGGCCGGATGGATCTGGTCACCGTCAACGACAACGACGGGCATCATTACATCCAGGTCGACCTCGGCGTCGTCCCGGGCGCGGTCATGTCGGGCACGACCGATGCGGACACCATGCTGGGCAATTCCCTCAACAACCATGTTGCAGGCGATGACGGCAACGACCTGCTCTCAGGCGCCGCCGGCAATGACAGTCTCGATGGCGGTTCGGGCGTCGATACGCTGTTGGGTGGATCGGGCAACGACACGCTGATCGGCGGGCTGGGCAAGGACGTCCTTGACGGCGCGGCGGGCCACGACACATTCCGCTTCAGCCTCGCGCCGAGCACGGCCAGCGTCGATACGATCACCGATTTTGCCCATGGCACCGACCATGTCGCGCTCAGCAAGGCGCTGTTTCACGGCATCGGCAGCAAGCTCGACAAGAGCGAGTTCGTGAGCGGTCACGGCGCCAAGGCGCACGACCATACCGATCACATCCTCTACGACACCTCCAACGGCCATCTGCTCTACGATTCCGATGGGTCGGGGCACGCGAAGGCGATCGAATTTGCCGTGCTCAGCGGACATCCCAGCCTGTCCTATGGCGATTTCCTGATGATTTGAACGGCCCGGCGGGGTTGCGCGACGCAAAAAGTGGCGCACATAATGACGGTGTTGTCACAAAAGGTCGCCTGATGGCCGAGGCCGAACCCCAGCAGCGTTCCGCAGAGCTAGTCGATTTCTTCGGGGGCCAAGGCCCATCCGGACCGCAGCCGCCGCGGCAGAAGCCCTTTGTGGGGTTCGACCGGCGCGAGCTCAACACCATCCTCAATCTCTATGGCCGCAAGGTCGCCGCCGGCGAATGGCGCGACTACGCCATGGATTTCCTCAAGGACCGGGCGCTGTTCTCGGTCTACAAGCGCGCCTCCGAGCGGCCGCTCTACGTCATCGAGAAGAATCCGAAACTGCGTAACAAGCAGGGCCAGTACATGGTCACCATCGAGGATGGACGGGTGCTCAAGCGGGGCCACGAACTCGAGAATGTGCTGCGGGTGCTGGAGCTCGCCGTCGTCAGGTGATCATCGTCCGCCCCGCGCGCGACGAGGACGCCGACGAGATGAGCAACGTGCTCGTCGCCTCGATCACCCAATTGTGCTTCGCCGACCATCGGGACGATCCCGAGGTCCTCGCGGGCTGGCTTGCCAACAAGACGCCGGCCGGCGTGCGCGGGATGCTGGCCAATCCGCAGGCGCGGTTCCTGCTCGCCATCTGCGACGAGGCGATCGGTGGAGTGAGCTGCTATTTCGCCAGCCGCGAGATCGGCCTCAACTATGTTTCGCCGACCCATCGGTTCAGCGGCGTCAGCAAGACCCTGTTGCGGGCGATGGAGGTCGAACTCGGGCCCGGCGAGGCGACGCTCACCAGCACCCGGACGGCCCGCCCGTTCTACCTCGCGATGGGCTGGAAGGATGCCGATCCGGCGGAAGCGGCCAGCTATCCGATGCGGAAGCTGCTCTAGGGTTACAGCGCCCGCTGCATGTGGACGATGTCGAGCCAGCGGTCGAATTTATAGCCCAGCGCCTCGTATTTGCCGACGAAGCGGAAGCCGTGCTTTTCGTGGAGGCGGATCGAATTGGCACGCTCGGCGGTGATGACCGCCAGCATCTGCCTGAGGCCGGCTTTGGCGCTGTCCTCGATCAGCCGGGCGAGCAGCTTGCCGCCCAGGCCCTGGCCGACGGCGTCGGGCGCCAGGTAGATCGAGTCTTCGCAGGTGAAGCGGTAGGCTTCGCGTGGCCGGTAGGTCGAGGCATAGGCGTAGCCTACCACCTTGCCGTCGATCTCGCCGATCAGCAGCGGATGGCCCTTGCTGGCGATGGTGACGAAGCGGCTGGCCATTTCGGCCTCGTCCGGCTCGCTGGTCTCGAAGGTGATCACCGTGTCGCGGACGTAGTGGCCGTAGATGCGGGTCACCGCCGGGATATCGGCGGCGGCATAGGGGCGGATCAGCAGTTCGGACATTGGGGGCTCGGCAAAGGAAAGGGCCGCGACCCTCACGGATCGCGGCCCTGTTAAAGCCGATTGGCCTGAGCCTGCCTAGGTCAGTTCCGCTGGTTGCCCATGATGCGGAGCAGGAACAGGAAGATGTTGATGAAGTCGAGGTAGAGGTTGAGCGCGCCCATCACGGCGCTCTTGGCCAGCACGTCGGCGCCGAAGGCCTCCGAGTAGCTCGACTTGATCTTCTGGGTATCCCAGGCGGTGAGACCCACGAAGATCAGCACGCCGATGATCGAGATGGCGAAGGCCAGCCCGCTAGACTGCAGGAAGATGTTGACCAGCGAGGCGATCACGATGCCGATCAGGCCCATGATCAGGAACGAGCCGATCTGGCTGAGGTCGCGCTTGGTGGTATAGCCGTACAGGCTCATCGCGCCGAAAGTGGCGGCGGAGATGAAGAACACCTGGGCGATCGAGGTCGTGGTGTAGACCGCGAAAATCGAGCTCAGCGACAGGCCCATCACGGCGGCGAACAGCCAGAACAGCAGCTGGGTGGTGGCGGCGGACAGCCGGTTGACGCCAAAGCTCAGGACCAGCACGAAGGCCAGCGGGGCGAGCATCACGATCCAGCGCAGCGGGCTCTCATAGATGGCGGCGCCGAAGCTGGTCACATCGACGATGTGACCGTTTTCCTGCACGAAGGACGCGGCGAAAGTGAAGTAGGCGACGAGCCCGGTCACCACGAGGCCGATACCCATGTAATTGTAGACGCGCAGCATGTAGCTGCGCAGCCCCTGGTCGATGACCGCAGCGGTTCCTGGCCGCGCGGCAACGGACGGACGGTCGAATTGAGCCATGGTCAGTTCCCCTTTCAGGCGCCCCGCGAAGGCGGGACTTGCGCAGAATATGGAGGGAGGGGGTCAGCAATACAAGGTACAAACCTGCTGCAAACCGCCGCCTTAACAAACCGTAACCAAGCGGCTGCAGGGGCTTAGAGCACAAGGCTAAAGCGGCTGTCACAGACTTGCAGCGCGGACTCTCTATGGTACCGTGAGTCGTCGAATCGTTGGCGTGCCAAAGGAGGACGGGTCCGTTGCCCAGGCTCTTCACCGGCCTCGAAGTTCCCTATGACGTGCAACTCGCCCTGTCGCTGAAGCGCGGCGGCCTCTCCGGAGCGCGCTGGATCGACCCCGAAAACTACCACATTACCCTTTGCTTCATCGGCGATGTCGACAACCATGTCGCCGACGAGGTGAGCTACGAGCTCGACCGCGCGGCGAACGCCGACAGCTTCCGCATCCGCCTGTCGCATCTGGGCACGTTCGGCGGCGACAAGCCGCGGGCGCTCTATGCAGGGGTCGAGAACAACGAGGCGCTGCAGCGCCTGCAGGCGGCGCACGAGCGCGTACTGCGCCGGGCGGGCCTGCAATCCGACGGCCGCAAATTCGTGCCGCATGTGTCGCTGGCGCGGCTCAGGGGCGGCTCGGCGATCGAAGTTGCCGATTTCATCCATCAGATGGGGCATTTCACGCCGCTCGAATTCACCGTGCGGCGCTTCGTGCTGTTTTCCTCGAAAGGCTCGGTGGGGGGCGGCCCGTACCTGGTCGAGCAGTCGTATTCGCTGGCGGTCGCGGCTTAACCCGGCGTTAACCCTCAAGGGGTCAACGAGAAACCGCGGAAATCCGGTGTCAAATTGCCGACAAGATTGCCGCTGATCTTCAGGCTCATCTAATGCAGAGCCGGGTTTTGAGAGCTTGGTAACCATACCGTCGTACGGTTAGCGGCACATCGCCAAAGGGCTGCTTCTTGGTCAAAGGGTTTCACGACATGACATCGATGCGGCGCCGGGGTCTGACCGGCATGGTGGCCTTTGCGCTTCTCGCGAGCAGCGCCGCGCCGGTTCTGGCGCAGGCGGCGCCGACGAACCTGGGCACCTTCAAGTCGTGGATCGCCTGGCAGGGCAGCGACGAGTACGGCAAGATCTGCTTCATCTCGGCCGCACCCGACAGCTCCGAGCCGACGCAGGTCAACGGCAAGCCGATCAACCGCGATCCGGCGCATTTCCTCATCATCCACCGCGACAAGGCGCCGGCGATCAACGCCGATGGCACCGCCGCCAAGGATGCGAGTGGTAATCCGGTGTTCCGCAAGGTGCGCAACGAGGTGCAGACTCAGGTCGGCTATCCGATGAAGCCCACCACCGACAGCTTCACCCACTCGGCCGTGATCGACGGCAAGGCCTACGCCATGAAGTCGGTCGCCGACGATCCGGCGACCAAGCTGGTCGAGAGCGAAGCGGCATGGCTCGCCAGCGTCGACGACGAAGCCGGCTTCGTGGCGGCGCTCAAGAAGGGTACCAAGCTGGTCGTCAACGGCACCAGCGCCAAGGGCACGCAGACCGCCGACACCTATTCGCTGGCGGGCGTTACCGCCGCGATGGATGCCATCGACAAAGCCTGCTCGTAAGCGGAACACTGCCGCCGGCTCACCCGTTGAGCGGCCATCCTTCGTGCCCGAGGCTCCCATGCGCCTGACGCTCTCGCTTTTGTTCGGTCTTGCCCTTACCGGGGCGGCCTCGGCGCAATCGGTGCAGCTGATCGGCACGTTCAAGGACTGGTCGGCCTATTCGGCGTCGGAAGGGGCTGGCGCCGTCTGCTTTGCGATGAGCAAGCCGGCGAGCGTCGATCCCTCGCCCGACGGCTATACGCAGGCCTATTTGTACCTGACGCACCGGCCGGCCGAAAACATCAGCAATGAGCTCAACCTGGTCGCCGGCTTCGATTTCGCCCCGGATCAGCCCGCGACGCTGACCGTCGGCGGCAAGAGCTTCGACCTGTTCACCCAGAAGGATGCCGCCTGGCTGCTCGATGCCAGCCAGAGCAGCACGCTAGCGGGTGCGCTCCGTTCGGGCAGCAGCGTCGTGATCGAGGGCACATCCGACAAGGGTATCCTGGTGAGCGAGACCTATTCGCTGTCGGGCGCCACTGCGGCCAGCCGGGCTATCGACAGCGGCTGCTGAGCTCCCTCAAAGGCGCATAACGGCCCTGTTTTGCGTCTCCAGACGCATTATGTTAGAGCGCCGCGCTTCAAGAGCACCCAAGATCCGATGAGCATCGCCCTCAATCTCGACCATGCGAGCAACGCCCGTGTCGCCACGCCGCGGCGGACATCGCTCGTGGGACTGTCGAAGCCGCAACTGCGCGAGGCGATGGCGGGCATCGGGCTCGACGAGCGCGAGGCGAAAATGCGCGCCTCGCAGCTGTGGAACTGGATCTACGTCAACGGCGTCACCGATTTCGAGCGGATGAGCAACATCCAGAAAGGCTTTCGCCAGAAGCTGGCGGACTCCTTCCTGCTCGACCGGCCCGAGATCGTCAGCGAGCAGGTATCGGTCGACGGTACGCGCAAATGGCTGTTCCGTTTCCGCGATCCGCTCAACCCCAACATGCCGCCGGTCGAGATCGAGACCGTCTACATCCCGGAGGAAGACCGCGGCACGCTGTGCGTGAGCTCGCAGGTGGGCTGCACGCTGACCTGCTCGTTCTGCCACACCGGCACGCAGACCCTCGTCCGCAATCTCACGGCCGGCGAAATTCTCGGCCAGGTACTGATGGCGCGCGAGCGGCTGGGGGATTTCCCGGGCGGCGTGCGTCCCGACGATGGCGGCCTCGTGCCGGCGCCGCGCGGCTCGGGCGGGTCCGAGGGCGACAGCCGGGCCATCACCAACGTGGTGATGATGGGCATGGGCGAGCCGCTCTACAATTACGACAACGTCAAGCAGGCGTTGCTGATCGCCTCGGCGGAAGACGGGATTTCGCTGAGCAAGCGCCGCATCACGCTCTCGACGTCGGGTGTCGTGCCCTTCATCGAGCCGACGGGGCGTGAGATCGGCGTGATGCTGGCGATCTCGCTGCACGCGGTGCGCGACGATCTGCGCGACATGCTGGTGCCGATCAACAAGAAATACCCACTCAAGGAGCTGATCGAGGCCTGCCGCAACTATCCGGGGCTGAGCAACGCGCGCCGCATCACCTTCGAATATGTGATGCTCAAGGACATCAACGATTCCGACGCCGATGCGCGCGAGCTGGTGCGGCTGTTGAGCGGCATTCCAGCCAAGATCAACCTGATCCCGTTCAACCCCTGGCCGGGCACCAACTACGATTGCTCGAGCTCGTCGCGGATCGAGAAGTTCGCCGACATCGTCAATCGCGCCGGCTATGCGTCGCCGGTGCGCACGCCGCGCGGCCGCGACATCTTCGCCGCCTGCGGGCAGCTCAAGAGTGAGACCGAGCGGCTCAAGAAGAAGGACCGCGAGGCGCTGCAAAGTGCCTGAGCTGACGACGGTCGGTTTCGATGCCGACGATACGCTCTGGCATCACGAGCGCTTCTACGAGGCGACGCAGCAGCGCTACACCGAGCTGCTGCGCCCCTATGCCGATCCGCATCATCTGAGCGAGCATCTGCTGGCGGCCGAGCGGCGCAACATCCCGCATTACGGCTTCGGCGTGAAGGGCTTTACGCTGTCGATGATCGAGACGGCGATCGAGATCACCGACGGCAAGGTGCCGGCCAGCGTGATCGCCGATGTGCTCGAGGCGGGCCGCGACATGCTGCGCCATCCGATCGAGACGCTGCCGCATGTCGAAGCGACGCTCAGGGCCGTGGCGGCCGATCACAAGCTCGTGCTCATCACCAAGGGCGAGTTGCTTGACCAGGAGCGCAAGCTCGCGGCGTCCGGGCTGGGCGAGTATTTCTCGGCGGTGGAGATCGTCTCGGACAAGCAGGCCGAGGTGTATGAGCGCATCTTCCGGCGCCATGGCAGCGGCGCCGGGCAGGCGATGATGGTGGGCAATTCGCTGGCCTCCGATATCGTGCCGGCCTTGCGGGCCGGAGCGTGGGCGGTGCACGTGCCGTCGGGCCACGACTGGGTGCTCGATCGGCACGACGAGCCGATCACCGAGCCGCGCTTCCGGCTGATCCGCGACCTGGGCGAGCTGTTGCCGGTGATCGAGGCCATCGGCTGATGGCCGGGCCCTCGGAGCGTCGCGTCCAGGCGGCGACGGCCGAGGTCGAGATGCTGGCCGCCGCGCGCCGTCCGCCACTCTGTCCGCTCTGCGGCCGGCCAATCCCGCCGGGCAGCAAGGCCAGCCGGCATCATTTGACGCCGCGCCTCAAGGGCGGCACGCACAAGGGCACAATTCTGCTGCATCAGATCTGCCACAGCGCCATCCATGCCCGCTTCAGCGAGGCCGAGCTGGCGCGCCGTCTCGCCGACCCCGAGGCGCTGCGGGCCGAACCTGCGCTGGCCGAATTCCTCGCCTGGGTCGCCACCAAGCCGCCCGAGTTCTACGCGCCGACCCGAATGACAAAAGGTTTGCGCGAGGCGCGCAGGGACCGGCGCTGAGTTGCATGCGCCGGCCGCGATGGGCTAAGCTCCGGGCGTCCGGCGCGGTGCGGTCCCCGCACGTCTGATCCGAGCATTCTCGGTGACGCCTCTTTCACAGGAGGCAGTCCATGCCCTTTACAATAAAACGTCTTTCTACATCCGATGCGGCGCTGTTCGAGCACATCGCGCCCGATGTGTTCGATGAGCCGGTGCAGCCCGAGCGGCTCGAGGCCTATCTGGCGCAGCCGGGGCATTTCATGGTGGTGGCACTCGGCGACGGCGAGATCGTCGGGCAGTGTGCCGCGGTGCTGCACCGTCACCCCGACAAACCCACCGAGCTCTATGTCGACGAAGTCGGTACTGCCTCGACGCATCGGCGGCAGGGTGTGGCGCGGGCAATGCTCGACGAGATGTTTCGCTGGGGCAGGGAGCTGGGCTGCGAGGAAGCCTGGCTCGGGACGGAGCTGGACAATGATCCGGCCAATGCGCTGTACCGCGGGTATGAGCCGACCGAGGATGAGGCGATGCAGTTTTATGTGTTTGGGTTGAAGACCGACTGAGAGCAAGAACCCTCTCACTTGCGCGCAAGGTGTGAAGTCGGCACTAACATCCTCCCCCTCGGTGGGGGGGATAGCGAAGCTAGGCGAAGCCGCAGCGCAGCTTGGTGAGTGGCCCTCAGTCAGCTTTCGCCGCGGATCCACTCCACCCGGCTTCCGCCATTGCCCAGCACCTTGGCCAGGGTGGGCAGCATCACCTTCAGCTCGTCTTCGAGCACGAAGGGCGGGTTTACCAAGATCATGCCGGAGCCGTAGAGCGAGCCGGCGACGGCCGGCGCGATGGTCAGCTCGGCCCGCAGCATCTTGGTGATGCCGGTCGCCTTGAGGTCGGCGACGAACGCGTTGACTTCGCGCGGCTCTTTCAGCGGATACCACAGCGCATAAAGCCCGCCGGCCCATTTCTTGTGCGCCTTGGTCAGGCCATCGACCAGCCGCTCGAATTCGCCCTTTTCCTCGAAGGGCGGATCGACCAGGACGAGGCCGCGTTTCTCCTTGGGCGGCAAATAGGCGTTGAGCGCCAGCCAGCCGTCGAGCTCTGTGACGCGTACCTGCACATCGCCCTCGAACAGGTCGCGCAGCTTGCGGTAATCGGCGGGATGCAGTTCCAGGGCGCTCAGCCGGTCCTGCGGTCGGAACAGTTTTCGGGCGAGGAGCGGCGAGCCGGGGTAGCGCGCCAGCGTGCCGTTCGGGTTCTCGTCCGCCACCCCATCGAGATAGGGTTGGAGCAGCGTTTTAGCCTTGTCGGGCAGTTCGGCCTTGAGCAGCGCGGCGATGCCATCCAGCCATTCGGGCGAGCGCCTCGCCTCGTCGCCGGTCAGCGAGTAGCGGCCGATGCCGGCATGCGTGTCGACCATCCGGAAGGCGGCGGGCTTGAGCTTCAGATACTCGATCAGCCGCACCAGGATGGCGTGCTTCATGACATCGGCGAAATTGCCGGCGTGGAAGGCGTGGCGGTAGTTCATCGGCGCCCGGCCAGCATCAATGCCTGGCCTGCGCCGTCAGGATCACCGCTGCGAAGGTCGTGAACACGGCGGCGAAGGAATAGTTGAGCGCGCGCTGTACCCATTTGGTCCGTGTCAGCAGGCGGGTCAGCTGTTCGGCGAGGAAGACGTTGAGCAGCATCAGGGGGATCGACACGACGATGAACTCGGCGCCCAGGAAGAACAGCTTCTCGGGGGCGTTGGGGTCGGTGCGCTCGACGAACTGCGGCAGGAAGGTGATGAAGAACAGCACCACCTTGGGGTTCAGCAGGTTGATGCCGACCCCGGTCAGGAAACTCTGGCGGATCGAGGGTACGGTCGGCGCCTTGGCGGCGATCTTCAACCCGCCGCCATGCACCACCGCCTGGAAAGCCAGCCACAGCAGGTAAGCCGCGCCGGCGATCTTGAGCGCGAGGAAGAGCAGCGGCGCGGCGACGATCAGCACGGAAATCCCGAGCGCCACCAGGGTGGTGTGCACCGCAATGCCGCTCATCGCCCCGAAGCCCACCGCCAGCCCATGCGCCCGGCCGTAATTGACGGTGCGGCTCAGCTGCAGCGCCATGTCCGGGCCCGGCGTGATGGCGAGGACCACGGAGGCGAGCGCGAAAGCGAGGATGGTGGGGAGATCGGGGATGAAGCTCAGCATGCGGCGGTCATTGCATGGTCCGGGCGCGTTGACTATAGGGGACGGCGAGTTTCACGCCGGGCAAACGCCCGGAAACCGGGCGTTCCCCAGGGCCTCAAATGACCAGCGACATCAAGAAAATCGTCCTTTCCTATTCGGGCGGCCTCGACACCTCGATCATGCTCAAATGGCTGCAGGAGCATTACCAGGCCGAGATCGTGACGTTCACGGCCGATCTGGGGCAGGGCGAGGAGCTGGAGCCGGCGCGCAAGAAGGCCGAGATGTTCGGCATCAAGGACATCCGGATCGTCGACGTGCGCGAGGAATTCGTGCGCGATTTCGTGTTCCCGATGTTCCGCGCCAATACGGTCTATGAGGGCCAGTATCTGCTGGGCACCTCGATTGCCCGGCCGGTTATCGCCAAGCATCTGGTCGAGATCGCGCGGGAAACCGGCGCCGACGCCATCGCCCATGGCGCTACCGGCAAGGGCAACGACCAGGTCCGCTTCGAGCTCACCGCCAACGCGCTGATGCCCGAACTCAAGGTGATCGCGCCGTGGCGCGAATGGGAGCTGCGCAGCCGTACCCAGCTGCTCGATTACGCCGAAAAGCACCAGATCCCGATCGCCAAGGACAAGCGCGGCGAGGCGCCGTTCTCGGTCGATGCCAATCTGCTGCATACCTCTTCGGAAGGCCGGGTGCTCGAGGATCCGGCCGAGCCGGCGCCCGATTACGTGGCGCAGCGCACCGTCGATCCCGAAAAGGCGCCGAACGAGCCCGAAATCATCACTATCGGCTTCGAGAAGGGCGATGCGGTGTCGGTCAATGGCGTGCAGCTTTCGCCCGCGGCGCTGCTCACCAAGCTCAACGAGCTGGGCGGCACCCACGGCGTGGGCCGCCTGGATCTGGTCGAGAACCGCTTTGTCGGCATGAAGTCGCGCGGCCTCTACGAGACGCCGGGCGGCACGATCCTGCTGGCGGCGCATCGCGGCATCGAATCCATCACGCTCGACCGCGGTGAGGCGCACCTCAAGGACGAGCTGATGCCGCGTTATGCCGAGATGATCTATAACGGCTTCTGGTACTCGCCCGAGCGCGAGATGCTGCAGGCGGCGATCGACCACACGCAGCGCTTCGTGGCGGGCGAAGTGACGCTCAAGCTCTACAAGGGCTCGGCCAGCGTGATTTCCCGTGTTTCGCCCAATTCGCTCTACTCGATGGATCTGGTGACCTTCGAGGAAGGCGCGGTGGCCTACGACCATCACGACGCCGAGGGCTTCATCCGCCTCAACGGCCTGCGCCTCAAGACCTACGCGGCCCGCCAGCGGGCGCTGGCGCGCAAGGGCTGAGCCTGCTAGGGGCGGCAAGCCCGCCCCACCCCCGGCTGCCGCCGGCTGTAATCGATTGCACAGCCTTAAATCGTTCTTAACGACGCGCCGATAGCTTGCATCCTTAGCGTCGAATTTGGGGGACGATCGCGGGTGAGTTCGCAAATGGCGACCAACGGCCATTCCGATAATGCTTTGCTGCTCGACGCAGCACTGGAAAACATACCCTACGGCTTCTGTGTCTGGTCCAGCGAGTTCCGCCTCGTGATGTGGAACCGGCATTACCTCGACATCTATTCCTTCCCGGCCGATCGCATCAGCAAGGGCATGACGCTCGACGCGGTGGTCAAGCTCAGTGGCGAGCTGGGCAACCATCCCGACCAGACACCGGCGCAGTTCCTGTCGGCCTACAAGAAGGAGCTGCGCAACAATCGCGGCGGCATGCGCGCCAAGTCGCGCGAGCTGCTCGCCGGCGGGCGCACCATCGAGACGGCGCATGTCTATTCGCCGGGACTAGGCTGGGTGGTGACGCATGAGGACGTCACCGAGGAAATCGCCTCCTCCGAGATCGTGCAGAAGCGCAAGCGGGAGCTCGAGCGCCAGAACATCCGGCTCGATGCGGCGGTCAACAATATCAGCCAGGGCCTGTGCATGTTCGACCCGCGCGGCCAGCTGGTGATCTGCAACGCCCCCTATGCGCGCATCTACCATTTGACCGACGAGCTGGTGAAACCGGGCACGCCGCTCGACGATATCCTCGGGCACCTGTTCGACCATGGCATGCATGCCAGCAATACCACGACGCGCGCAGACTACATCAAGTGGCGGCACGAGGTGATCGCGCGCGGCGAATACGACAAGACCGTCGTCGAGTTCGGCACACGCACCATCATGATGCAGCACCATCCCATGAAGGATGGCGGGTTCGTATCGACGCACGAGGACATCACCGAGCAACGGCAGCAGGAAGCGCGCATCCAGCATTTGGCGCGGCACGACGCGCTGACCGAGCTGCCCAACCGCATCCAGTTCCTCGAGGAGATGGGCAACTCGGAAGCCAGCGTCGAGCGCGGCGAAAAGGTCGCGGTGATCTGCATCGACCTCGACCACTTCAAGAGCGTCAACGATACGCTGGGCCATGCCATCGGCGACAAGCTGCTGAAGCAGGCATCGGCCCGCCTCTGGGGCACGACGCGCGAGACCGACATCCTGGCGCGGCTGGGCGGTGACGAATTCTCGCTGCTGCTGCGGCCGATCGAAAAGCCGAGCGATGCGGCCGCCATCGCCGAGCGCATCGTGCGGACCATGAGCACGCCGTTCTCGATCGATGGCCACCAGATCGCCATCGGCGCCAGCGTCGGCATCGCCATCGCGCCCGATGACGGCACCAGCACGGACGTGCTGATGAAGAACGCCGACATGGCCCTGTACCGCGCCAAATCGGAAGGCCGTTCTACCTACCACTTCTTCGAGAAGGACATGGACGCCGCGATCCAGAAGCGGCGCATGATCGAAGGCGGGCTCCGCGCCGCGCTGCAGCTCAACGAGTTGCGCGTGGTGTTCCAACCGCTGGTCGGCCTCAAGGAAAATCGCGTCACCTGCCTCGAGGCGCTGCTGCGCTGGACCCATAATGGCGAGGCGATCTCGCCGGCCGAGTTCATTCCGATCGCCGAGGAGACCGGCCTCATCGTGCCGATCGGCGAGTGGGTGCTGCGCGAAGCCTGCAACGCCGCCGTAATGTGGCCGACCGACGCGCGGGTGGCGGTCAACCTCTCGCCCGTCCAGTTCAAGAACAAGCGGCTGTTCGAGACGGTGCACAATATCCTCGCCGAGACCGGCCTGCCGCCGACGCGGCTCGAGCTCGAGATCACCGAGTCGCTGCTGCTCAACGACAACGAGCAGACACTGCAGACGCTGCACCGGCTGCGCGCCATCGGCATCCGCATCTCGATGGACGATTTCGGTACGGGCTATTCGTCGCTGAGCTATCTGCGCGCCTTCCCGTTCGACAAGATCAAGATCGACCGCTCCTTCATGCGCGATCTCGAAAGCCGCGGCGACAGCCTCGCCATCATCAAGGCCGTGATCGGGCTCGGCCATTCGCTGGGCATGTCGACGACCGCCGAGGGCGTCGAGACCGAAGAGCAGCTCAAGGCGGTGCGCGAGCAGGGCTGCAACGAGGTGCAGGGCTTCCTGTTCTCGCCGCCGCTCGAAATGGTGGCGGTGATGAACCTGTTGGCCGGCGAAGCGCGCCCACAGCTCAAGCGGGCGAGCTAGCTGGCTCGCGACATACACCACGTCATTGCCGCGAAGGCGGGAATCCAGACCGCGCCTTCGGACGTCCGTGACCTCAGCCTGGATTCCCGCCTTCGCGGGAATGACGTGGTGGCTGGGGTGGGATTTGCCTCACGCCACCGCTGGCGCCACCTTGCCCACCGCCGGCTTCTTGCCGATGGTGAGGATCAGCAGCGCGGCGCCGAGGCATAGAATACCGGCGAGGAGGATCGCCGGGTAATAGGACTGCGTTCCAGTCCGCACGAATCCGGCGAAGAAGGCGGCGCTCGCCGCGCCCAGCTGGTGGCCGGCGAATACCCAGCCGAACACCAGCCCGGCCTTCTCGGCGCCGAAGCGCTGCGCGGTGAGCTTGACGGTCGGGGGCACGGTCGCCACCCAGTCGAGGCCGTAGAACACCGCAAAGCCGGTCAGCGTGATCAGCGAAAAGCCCGAATAGGGCAAATAGATCAGGCTCAGCCCGCGCAGCCCGTAATAGGTCAGCAGCAGATAGCGGTTGTCGTAGCGGTCGCTCAGCCAGCCCGAGGCAATGGTGCCGATGAAATCGAAGGCGCCGAGCAGCGCCAGATAGCCGGCGGCGCCGGTCGGGGTGATGCCGACATCGCCGCAGATCGAAATCCAGTGCTGCTGGATCAGCCCGTTGGTCGACGAGCCGCAGACGAAGAAGGTGGCGAACAGCACCCAGAAGACGCGCGTCCGGGCCGCCTCGCGCAGCGTCAGCAGCGGCGTGGTCAGCAGTTCGCTGAGCTTCCTGCTGGCGGGCGGCACCGGTGTTACTGCAGACTTGCCATAGATCGGCAGGCCGAGCTCGGCCGGATGGTCGCGCAGGAACAAGGCTGCCAGCACGAAGGCGATGGCCAGCACCACTACCACGAAGGTCAGCGCGGCGCGCCAGCCGACGCTCTCACTGAGAGAGGCGAGGATGGGCAGGAAGATCAGTTGGCCGGTGGCGTTGCTCGCGGTCATCAGGCCGACGACCAGGCCGCGCCGCTTCTCGAACCAGCGGCTCGCTACCGTCGCGCCCAGTACCAGCGCCGTCATGCCGGTGCCGATGCCGATCACGAAACCCCACAGCATCACCAGCTGCCAGAGCTCGTGCATGAACAGTGAGGCGAAGATGCCCGCGACGATCAGCCCTAGCGCCGCCATCACCACCTTGCGGATGCCGAAATGGTTCATGAAGGCGGCCGCGAACGGCCCGAACAGGCCGAAGAAGACGAGGCGAATGGCAAAAGCCGACGAGATCTGCTCGGTGGTCCAGCCGAATTCCTTTTCGAGCGGCTGGATCAGCACACCGGCCGAGCCCATGGCGGCAGCCGTGGCCAGCATCACGAGAAACGTCGTGCCGGCGACGATCCAGCCATAGTGGATGTTGCGCTTGCCGAGTGCTGCGGCGAGAGCGGTGGAGAGCATGGTGGGTTGTCCTATAGGGCGGCCAACAGGTCCGCGAGTTGCCGGGCCCGGCTCTGGCCGAGCTTGCCGTAGATCTTGGTCTGCATCTCGCGCCAGAGCGGGGTGGCGAGATCGAGGGTTGCGATGCCGTTTTCGGTGAGCTCGATAGAGGCCTCGCGCTGGTCCCGGCCAGGGCCGGCCCGCACCAGCCCCTCGCGTCCGAGCACGCGCACATTGCGGCCCAGCGTCGAGCGGTCCAGTTCCATCAGTTCGCCGAGGCGTGTCAGTGACACCGGCTGGTGGCGGGCAATGCTCCTGAGCAGCGAGAACTGCGCCAGGTTGATGCCCGCCGGCACCAGCGCGTCATCGTAGGACGCGGTCAGCCGCCGGCTCGCCTTGCGCACCGCGACGCAGACGCAGAGGGGATCGTTCGGATCGAGCTGGGGCTTCGGCATGAGTGCGGGTATATACCCGTAACGGATGTCTGGCAAGCGACCGATGGGTGGGTTCGCGGCGATCCTCGATGAGGAATCATGCAGGAACAAGCACGCCGCACCGCGTCGCCGGCAAGGTGCGGTCGGACGCTCGCCGGGCCGGCCGGTGGCTCAGAAGCTGTAAGTCAGGCCGAGGCGCGCCACGTCGATGGCGGGCGCGTTGGCGCGGTGCATGTAGGAGCCGCCGCCGACATCGATGGCTGTCACCGCGCTGGAGAGCCCGATGTGCTGGTATTCGGCACGGACCGCCCATTGCGGGCCGAGCGCAAACTCGATGCCGCCGCCGGCAGTCCAGCCGAGCGCCAGTTGCGGCGTCGCAGGCGAGCCCCCGTCCTGGTCGCTCTTGGTGAAGCTTGCCGCTGCCATGCCGGCCGTGCCGAAGACCAGCAGATTGTCGAAGGCGACGCCGGCGCGGGCCCGGACCGTGCCGACACCGTCGATCTCGATCTGGTTGAGGCGGCCGGCGAACTGCGCATCGTCGCCGACAAGGCGGCCGAGGCTCAGGTCGGCTTCGCCGCCCAAAACGAAGTTGTCGATATGGGCCTGATAGCCAGCCAGCGCGCCGCCGATGGGGGCCTGATAGGCAATATCGCCGTCCGGGATCCAGACCGTGCCGTCGGTCGACCAGTCGTTGCTGCTCTGGCCGATGCCGTATCCGGCGAAGATGCCGGCATAAAATCCGGACCAGTCGTGGACGGAAAGATCTTGGGCGGCTGCGGTTGTGACAAGCAAAACGGAAATCGTTAGGGCGGAAAGGCTGCGACGCATCAGCAATACCCCTGCAATGAAAGTCACGATGTTCCGGCGGAATGGTTAACAAAACCTTGCGCCGCCCCGGCATGGGCCTCGTGGCGCAGCTTTTGCGCGCTGTTCGTACGTGTGCGCGCGTTCACTGGTAAGTATTGCTACGGGCCGCTAGGCTGCCCGCAAGTCCAGGGGAGATTACGCGAGTGACCGATGCGGCGCCGTCCAGCAACTGGCTCGTTCCGATCGCCGGGCTGTTCGGCGTCACCTTCACCATCTGCACGTCCGAGCTGGTCATCTCCGGCCTGCTGCCGACGCTCGCCGGCGACCTCAAGGTCGATATCCCGACCGCCGGCCTGCTGATCACCGGCTATGCGGTCGGCGTGGCCATTGCCGGCCCGGTGCTGTCGCTGCTGACCACGCGTGTGCCGCGCAAGACGCTGCTCCTGGCGATCCTCGTGGTGTTCATCGCCGGCAATATCCTGTGCGCCATCGCGGCGGGCTACTGGATGCTGCTGGGCGCGCGGCTGCTGATGTCGGCCTGCCATGGGCTCTATTTCGGCGTCGCCGTGGTGATCGCCAGCCGGCTGGCGCCGAAGGGACGCGAGACGTCGGCGGTGTCGATGATCGTGGCGGGCGTCAGCATCGCGATCATCGTCGGCGTGCCGCTGGGCACGGCCATCGGCAATGCTTTCGGCTGGCGCGTCACCTTCTGGTTCACCGCGGCCTGCGGTGTGGTCGCCTCGCTGGTCGTGGCGCTGTTGGTCCCGCCGATGGCCAGCGGCGAGCGGCCCAATGCCAGCCTGCGGCTGGCGCTGCGGGCCGCCGTGCGGCCGGCGCTGCTGCTGTGCTACGCCGATTATGCCCTGCCGCTGGTGGCGTTCTTTGCGCTGCTTTCCTACGTCGTGCCCTTCCTCACCACCGAGAGCCAGATGCCGCTGACGATCATGCCGGCGATCCTGCTGGCCACCGGCATAGCGGCGTTTCTCGGTTCGCTGGCGGGCGGGCGACTCGGCGACTGGAACGCGGCGGCGGTCATCATCGGCTCGCCGGCCGTCAATATCGGGCTGTTCGTGCTGCTCTGGCTGCTTGCCGGCACCGGCTGGGTAGCGGTCGGGCTGCTCTGCCTCATCTGGCTGGTGGCGTTTGCCTTTCCGGCGCCGCTGCAGACCCGGGCGATCAGCGAGGCGGGCGACGTGCCCGAGCTCGTCTCGACCCTGATGAACACCGCCTCGCAGATCGGCATTGCCGGCGGCGCGGCTGTGGGCGGGCTCATCATCGCGCAGGGCTGGGCCTACCGGTACATTCCGCTGTTCATGGTGGTTTTCCTGGTGCTCTCGGTCGCGGTGGGCGCCGCACTGTCGGCCCGCGCGCGCCGTTCCAGCCCGGTTGCCGCCTAACCTCGGCCGGCGTGCCGGGAAGCCGGGCATTCACCAAAATCGCGCCCGCAGGCCCGCCATGCAGGGATTTGTCTTGAGATTGTGACACCTTTTCCCTATGTGAGCGCGCAATTCTCTCCCTCTTATCGTTAGGCGGCCCCCAATGGCGTTGCGCAACATCGCGATCATCGCCCATGTCGACCATGGCAAAACTACTCTGATCGACGTCCTGCTGCGTCAGTCGGGCTCGTTCCGCGAGAACCAGCGCGTCGAAGAGCGCGCCATGGATTCCAACGACCTGGAGCGTGAGCGCGGCATTACCATCCTCGCCAAGGTGACCTCGCTGGTCTGGAAGGACACGCGCATCAACATCGTCGACACGCCCGGCCACGCCGATTTCGGCGGCGAGGTGGAGCGCATCCTCTCGATGGTCGACGGCGTGGTGATCCTGGTGGACGCCGCCGAAGGCCCGATGCCGCAGACCAAGTTCGTGCTCGGCAAGGCGCTGGCGCAGGGCCTCCGCCCGATCGTCGCCATCAACAAGATCGACCGCCCCGATGCACGGCATCTCGAAGTGCTCGAGGAGATCTTCGACCTCTTCATCGCGCTCGACGCCAAGCCCGAGCAACTCGACTTCCCGGTGCTCTACGGTTCGGGCAAGCAGGGTTGGATGGCGGCCGAGCCGGAGGGTCCCAAGGAGTCGCTTGGTCCGCTGCTCGACAAGGTCGTTGAATACGTGCCGGAGCCGAAGGTCCAGGAAGGCCCGTTCCAGATGCTCGTCACCACCATCGAACGCAACCCGTTCCTGGGCCGCGTGCTGACCGGGCGCATCACCTCGGGTTCGGTGAAGGCCGGCGATCCGGTGCATTCGCTGAGCCGCGACGGCAAGGAAGTCGAAAAGGGCCGCGTATCGAAAGTGCTGGCGTTCCGCGGCCTCGAGCGCACGCCGATCGATGTGGGCGAAGCGGGCGACATCATCGCCATCGCGGGTCTCGAGGAATCGACCGTCGCCAACACCATCACCATCCCGACGAACAACACGCCGCTGCCTGCCAAGGCGATCGATCCGCCGACGCTGGCGGTCACCTTCCGCATCAATGACGGCCCGCTCGCCGGGCGCGAGGGTGACAAGGTGCAGAGCCGCGTCATCCGCGACCGCCTGCTGCGCGAAGCCGAAGGCAATGTCGCCATCCGCATCACCGAAGGCACCGACTCGGATTCGTTCGAGGTTGCCGGCCGCGGCGAACTCCAGCTGGCGGTGCTGATCGAAAACATGCGCCGCGAGGGTTTCGAGCTGACCATCGGCCGGCCCAAGGTGGTGCTGCGCGAAGAGAACGGGCAGAAGCTCGAACCGGTCGAAGAAGTCATCATCGACGTCGATGACGAGCATTCGGGCGTGGTCGTGCAGAAGCTCACCGAGCGCAAGGGCGACCTGGTCGACATGCGCCCCTCGGGTGTTGGCCGGCAGCGGCTGCGCTTCTACGTGCCGACGCGCTCGCTCATCGGCTACCAGCCGGAACTGCTCTCGGATACGCGCGGCACGGCGATCTTCAACCGCCTGTTCCACGAATACCAGCCCTACAAGGGCGCGCTGCCGGGCCGCCGCACCGGCGTGCTGATCTCGAACTCCAACGGCACGGCCGTGGCGTTCGCGCTGTGGAACCTCGAAGAGCGCGGGCCGATGATGATCGATCCGGGCGTCGAGGTCTATGAGGGCATGATCATCGGCGAGCACACCCGCGACAACGATCTCGAGGTGAACCCGGTCAAGGGCAAGCAGCTGACCAACATCCGCACGCATTCCAAGGATGAAGCGGTCCGCCTGACCACGCCCAAGAAGCTCACGCTGGAGCAGTCGCTGGGCTATATCGCGGACGACGAGTATGTCGAGGTGACGCCCAAGAGCATCCGGCTGCGCAAGATCGCGCTCGATCCCATCGAGCGCAAGAAGCAGTTCCGGGCCGTCAAGGCGGCGAGCTGACGAGACGAAACTAGCCGGTGCGCAGCTCGCGCACCGACTTCCTCAGCTTCTTGAAGGTCTTCTTGCCGAGCGCCTCTCGGCTCCTGGCTTCGAGCTCGTCGAGCACGGCCTGCCGTTCGGCAAGGTCGCGCTGGCCCAGTTCGGTCAGGACCACGAGCTTGGCCCGCTTGTCGCTGGGGTCGGCGTCGCGCCGGACCACGCCCTGCTTTTCGAGCTGGTCGAGCAGCTGCTGCACGGCCTGCTTGGTGAGCCCGCTCGCTGCCGTCAGCGCCGATTGCGACATGCCGCTCGCCAGCAGGTGCTCGAGCAATTGGCCCCCGGCCGTCAGGTGCCACGGAAAGCCCCGCCGGGCGAGCTCGGCGCGATAGCCGGTCCGCCAGGCCTCGGCGAGTGCCAAAATCTCGGCAAAGAGCGTATTATCGGGTGGTTCGTCCAGCATCTTGACGACATTGCGGGAAGCCGATCGCCGCGTCAAGGGAACATGCGCGCCGCGCAGGTGTTGGAACGAGCGAGAGAGGAGCAAGCCATGGCCGTGCGACTGAACAGGGACGACCGCGAGGCGGCGCTGGCCGGGCTGCCCGGCTGGAGTTACGACCCGGCCAGCAGTGCACTGACCCGCAGCTTCAGCTTCAAGTCGTTCACCGAGGCCTTCGCCTTCATGAAGCGTGTCGCGGCCCTCGCCGAAGCTGCGAACCACCATCCCGACTGGTCCAACAGCTACAACACGGTGACGATAGGGCTCAGCACGCACGATGCGGGCGGCGTTTCGGCAAAGGACGTGGCCTTGGCCCAGGCGATCGACGGGGTCCTCACCTGAAGTTGCGGCCCTTGGGCATCGCGGCCCGGGCCCGTCGCGCGGCGGCTTCTTCTTCGCGGATTTGCGGTAGCTCGTAGAACGGCACGGTATCGAGCGCTCCCTCGTCGCCGTGGGCCAAACCGGCATTGCCGAGCGACTGGCCATTCGACAGGGCAACAAGCTCGTTGGTCATGTCGGTGAATTTCTCAGCCACCACGTGAATGACGAGCCCCTCGATCTGCAGCTTGCCGCGTACCGCCAGCATGCGCGAAGCCAAGATGGTCTTGCGGTAGGTGTCGAAGGCTTTCGACCAGATGACGACATTGGCGATGCCCGTCTCGTCTTCGAGCGTAGCGAATACCACGCCGCTTGCCGTGCCTGGCCTTTGCCGAACCAGCACCAGACCGGCGACTTCGACCGATTGCCCGTTGCGGTACTGTCCGAGGTCGGCGCAGCGGACGATTTGTCGCTTAACGAGGTCCGTGCGCATGAAGCTTACCGGGTGCGCCTTCAATGAGAAGGACATCGTTCTATAGTCGTGGACGACGTCCTCGCTGCTCTTGAGCAGCGGCAATGACGGATCCTGCTCACCTGCGTAGTCGGAGACGCCGGCTGACTTGAACATAGGAAGAGACTCGGCGCCATCTCTGCCAATCAGCCCGCGCACCATCCAAAGCGCCTTGCGGCGGTTGATTCCGAGCGACTGGAAAGCATCGGCTTCGGCAAGCTTCTCAAGCGTCGCGATCGGCAATCCAGTCCTCAACCAGAGATCACGGATCGATCCATAGCCAGTCCCTCGGCGGGCCATCAGGATACCGACGTGATCCGGCTTGAGGCCGGTGATGGATTTGAAGCCCAGGCGTACAGCCTTGTCGGACCAGATATGATCCTTGAGGTCGGTATGCCGTTTCCAGATACGCGAGGCGGCCTTTGTCCCGTCCTCGAGAACGCTCCATAAGTCGGAGCGATTTATGTCGACCGGGCGCACCTCAACGCCATGCTCGATGGCATCGCGGATAAGCTGGGACGGGGCATAAAAGCCCATAGGCTGGCTGTTCAACAACGCAGCCAAAAATACATCAGGGTAATGGCACTTCAGCCAGCAGGAGACATAGACGAGCAGCGCAAACGATGCTGCGTGGCTTTCGGGAAAGCCATAAGAACCAAAACCTTCGATCTGCTTGAAGCAGGCTTCGGCAAAGTCCTTTGGGTATTTCTTGCCCAGCATGCCGTTAACGAATTTGTCGTGGAACACACCGACGCCACCAGTCCGCTTGAACGTCGCCATCGATCGGCGCAGGCGATCCGCCTCCCCTGGAGTGAAGCCGGCACCAATGACGGCGATCTGCATGGCCTGCTCCTGGAACAGCGGAACCCCCTCGGTCTTTTCCAGAACGGCCCGGAGCTCCTCTGACGGATACTCGACCTTCTCGTGCCCAAGCCGCCGCTTCAGATAGGGGTGCACCATGCCGCCCTGGATCGGGCCCGGACGAACAATCGCTACTTCAATGATGAGGTCATAGAATTCTTTGGGCTTGAGCCGTGGCAGCATCGACATTTGTGCCCGGCTTTCGATCTGGAATACGCCGATGGTATCGGCGCGATGCGTCATGTCGTAGACCGGCTTGGCAGCGGCGGGGGTGTCGTGCTCTTCCGCCAGCAGCTCGGTCATCTTCACGTCGCGCCCATAGTGGGTATGAAGCAGATCGAAGGCACGACGCAGTGCGGTGAGCATGCCGAGTGCCAGCACATCGACCTTGAGGATGCCCAGGGCGTCGATATCGTCCTTGTTCCATTCGATGATGGCGCGCGTGTCCATGGCCGATTTGCCGATCGGCACCAGCCGGTCAAGCTCATCGCGCGTGATGACGAAGCCACCGACATGCTGGCTCAGATGACGGGGGAAGCCGTTTAGCTCCCCGGCACATTCGAGCACCATGCCAAGTGTGGCTTCCTGAGGATCGAGGCCGGCCTG
Source organism: Pseudomonadota bacterium (assembly GCA_048498015.1). GTDB lineage: Bacteria > Pseudomonadota > Alphaproteobacteria > Rhizobiales > Devosiaceae > Devosia_A. The sequence continues at coordinate 8,445 of JBEHYU010000032.1, read as the reverse complement.
CCGCATTTCTTCGGCTGTTGCCTTACTGCCCCAGCCCCAGTGCAGTTGGTTGATGGCAGCGATCGTGTCGTCGGAAAGACCGAAGACTTTTGCAACCTCGCGCATCGCGGCACGTGAGCGGTAGCAGATGACGTTGGCGGTCAGGCCCGTATGGTTGCCGCCATACTTGTCGTAGACATACTGCATGACCTCCTCGCGTCGTTCGTGTTCGAAGTCGACGTCAATATCGGGCGGCTCGTCACGCTCAGTCGAAAGGAAGCGGCCAAACACAAGGTCCACTTTCGTTGGATCGACCTCGGTGATTTCGAGACAGAAGCAGACCACCGAATTGGCCGCCGAACCGCGGCCCTGACAGAGGATGCCTCGCGTATAGCGGGCATACTGGACGATGTCGTAGACGGTCAGAAAATACGGCGCATAGCCTTTGTAGGCGATCAACGACAGCTCGGTCCAAAGAACCTTCCTGACTTTGTCTGGGACGCCGTTCTTGAAGCGCCTCTCCGCCCCTTCCCATGTCAGGCGCTCCAGCTTCTCCTGGGTGGTCTCCTTGTCGATCGCCTCTGTCGGATAATTGTATTTGAGTTGATCGAGCGAGAAGCCGATGCGGGACGCAAAGCGCGTCGTCTCGGCGATGGCGCCGGGATGTTCGCGAAACAGCCGCTTCATCTCCTCAGGCGTCTTGATGTGCCGTTCGGCATTGGTCTCGAGCCGCCGGCCAGCTTCCTCGATGGTAATGTGCTCACGGATGCAGCTCACTACATCCTGTAACACCCTGCGACCCGGCTCGTGATAGAGCACATCGTTGGTGGCGATCATCGGCACGCCGCATCTACGGGCGAGATCGGCTAGTCGGTTGAGCCGTGCACGGTCCTTACCCCCGAACCTGCATGTCGCGGCGACCCAGACATTACTGGGAGCCTTGGTGGCGAGGGCCCGGAGGGTCGCTTCGCTTCGAGGCCAATCGGCCTCATCCACCATCAGGATGAAAAGCTGGCCCTGAGTGAAGTCTTCGGCCTTGAGATCGACCACGACTTCTTTGGATAGGGCAGGGGCCAAATCGCCGAACATCAATCTCGGCGAACCCTTTTCGCTATCCTTGCGCAAATTGCCCAGGCTCAGGAGCTTGCAGAGCCGTCCATACGCATCCCGGTCGGTTGGATAAGCGACGATGTCGGGCGTGCCGTCGGCAAAGCAGAGGCGCGTGCCTACGAGATAGCGGAAGCCTTCAGGCGCGCGCGGTTCTATATCGCGCAATGCCACATGGGCGCGTACCACGCCGGCAAAGCTGTTACGGTCAGCAAGACCGAAGCCATCAAGTCCCAGGACGCCCGCGGCGATCGCCAGCTCCTCCGGATGGGAACCGCCGCGCAGGAAGGAAAAGTTGGAGGTCGAGACCAGCTCGACATAGCCGCTCACGAGAAGAACCCGTGCAGATACCAACGCGGCTCGCTGGCGATGCCGAGCAAGCCCAGGCGGAACAGCCAGAAGCGTCGGCCGATCGCATCCTCGGCGACGTAATAGTCGCGCGATATTGCGCCCTCTTCGAAATAGCGTTCGGTGTTGTCAGGATGGCGCGCCCTGGCGATGGTATCCTTGGTGAGCATCAGCTTGACGCCGGCTCGATGCCACTCGGCGCTGAGCCGCTCCGGACCGGAAGCCCTGACGAAGCGATAGGTGATGCGGCGCCAGACCATGCTGGCCGGTGGCGAGTCGGGAACTTCGGCAATCACCATGATAGGTTCAGGCTCAGGCAACAGACGCATCGGACGGTCCGTATCGATTTCAAGCAGTGCGTCGATATCGTCGGGCATAACGGCGACCACGGGCTCGAGCTTCATGGCAAGCTCTGGCATGTGAGTGTTGATAGGCCTGGCGCGGACGACAGCTGGCATGCCAAGCCGGCTGGTCATCCGGTCATAGAGCTGCACAAGGTTGGAGACGCTGCCTTCGTCTTCGAAAGACGCGGTCTGCGCATCTTCCAGCGGGCTGACCGAACTGACAGCCAGCCGGATCATGTCGATGCCGAACCCGGCGTCGTATTCCGAACCGAACCGCTCAGCCCGGTTGGAGAACAGCCGGCCAATATGATCGGCGTCGCGCGTGGCACGGGCGGCGTTCACCGAAAGCGTGATGACCTTGTGGTCTATGCGATAGAGAAACAGATGAAAGGCTTGGCCTCCCAACCCCTTTGCGGCGAGTGAATAGCTGAGCTGCACAGCAAGATCGTGAGCGCACATCAAGACGTCGTCGATCAATCCGATCGGTTCGGCAAAACGGTGCTCTGCGGATAGCTCCGCAACAGGCAGGCGAGGGATCAGCTTTTCTTCGACCCAGCCAAGAGCCTGATCCAGCCGTAACAAGAACGATGCTCCAAGACGAGCCTGCATCTCCTTGCGATTGCGCTCATGGAGCTGACCGATGCTTTTAAGCCCCAACGTATTGAGGGTATCGACCTGTGCCTGCTCGAGCCGCAAGGCAATGACGGGCAGATGCGCCAATGCCTTGCTTTCATCACCCTCCGCCAGAACCTTGCCGGGAGCAAAATGCGCCAGGGCCCAAGCGGCACCTATCGTTGAAGCGATGGCTCCCTGGGCCGCATAACCCAGCGCACTGAGCCGGCTGGTCAGCATGGCCAGCATTGCAGCTTCACCGGAAAACAGATGGCTCACACCGGTGATATCGAGGCAGAGATCCCCATAGGCAGAACTGTGGGGAAGGACCGCCACCATGGGTGATGCATTGGAATGCCAATCGGCGAAATCGGCGAAAACCTGCTCAAGGTAAAAGCGGTCGATTTCGTAAGCATCGAGATGGGGCACAAGGCCTCGCGCATCCGATACGGTTTGGCCGACAGTGAGACCCTCGGCTGAAGCGGCAGTATCGAGCGCGACGATCCGCATCGCCCCCTTCTGCTTTTCCCACAGTACCAGCGGGCGGTTCGATTGCCTGAGGGCGGGGTCAGCTCGCTTGAGACAGTCGGTGGCCCAGCGCGGCAGGTGCAGCACGAGGTAGCGGCGGCCCAGGTTGAGGGAGAGTTTTGCTGCGGGTTGCGGGTTCGGCCGGAACGAAGCCATTTTCTGTCCAGTCCACCAGATACTCTGCACCATCGGAGGTGGTCTTGCGGTGTGCCTCGAGGCTGCCTTTCTCGAGCGTCAGCCGCCATCGCGGCGGGCCCGGCGCCTGGTCGTCGAAGGGCAACGGGCCGCTCGGGGCGGGCTCGATCCGCCAGCGATAGCGGGCAGCAGTGGCCTCCCGTTCCTTGCTGTAGCGAACGAGATAGACTGATGCGCCCGAGGCGGCGGCCCTCAGGCTCAGCCGGCGCGAGGCGGTGAAATCGAGCGCCTTGTGCAGATAAGCGAGGTCGGCGATCACCGCCGCCACGGCGCGGCAGGCGATCGACTCCTCGATGGCCCAGAGCAGTTCGCCGATCGTATCGGTGCGCACCAGCACCACGGCCGACGGATCGATGCCGAAGCTGATGAGGCCCGGCCCGTACGGCACGCCGAGCTCCTGGGCATCGGATTTGAGCTGCAGGATCAGGATCGCGCTGCGGCCCGGCCCAAGCATGCCGCGGGCCTGCCCGAGCGCAAAGCCGAGCGCGGCGCCGGCATCGCGCTGCCCATCGGCAAAGATCTCGTGCACGGCGCCGCGCGGCGTGGCGAGGAAACCCGCATCGGCCGGCAGCGTCGCGGCCTCGCGCAAGGCGGGCTGCGCCTCGATGGCGGCGATCTGCTGTTTGAGGCTTTCGATTTTGCCGGCTTTGCCCAGCATGGGGAGGGCTCCCTCGTCCTGCGTGATGAGAACAAAGAGAGAACAACAGACTCGGCAGCAGAGTCAAGCCATCTCCTGCGGCGCCACCCTGACCGCAGGATTTCCGGCATTCTATCGAACCGTCCCACCGCCGGTTCACCATCGGAACAGTCCGGAGCGCCGTCTTCAGATTCGGCAAAGCCCGGATGGCTAGCCTCTCGGCAGGGAGGGGCCATGTTCAGATTTTCCGGGACCATCGATCGCAAGCATTTTGCCATAGGCATCGCGCTGCGGATCGGTTTCTTTGTCGCCGCGACGGTCGCCTTCCCCTTCCTCATGCTGCCGTTCGCCGCAAGCTTTGGCTGCTCGCCGGGCACGCCGAGCGATGGTTGCGGCATACTGGGCCTCGTCTTTGCGATGGCCTTCAAGCCGCTGATCTTTGCAATCTTCCTGCTGAGTTTCCCCGGTATCCTGGCGCGCCGCTTCCGCTCGATCGGCCTCAGCCCATGGCTGTCGCTGTTCGTGCTGCTGCTGATCGCGGCCGACAACCGCGTGCTGACCTATCTGGGGACCAGCTGGACCTTTGCATTCTCCACGGGCGTGCTGTCGATCCGGCGGCCCGACTTCCTGCTCGAAGCGCTGGCACTGCTCGTCGTGCTCTGCATCCTGCCGTCGCGCGAGGGACGAGTCCGGTTGCAGTCGCTGGGCTGGCCGGCCAAGCTCGCGCTGGTTCTGGCGGCACTGACCGCGCTGCTCGCGGGCTTACGGGCGATCGACTCGCTGCCCGAACTCACTCTTGTGTTCATGCCGGTGCTTGTCCCGCTCTGGCGGGTGCTGTTCTGGAGCCCCGTCGTGCTGCTCGCTCTGCCGCCGGTGGCGCTGTTTGCGTTGTGGCCACGCGCCGGTGAGCGCATCGATACGACACCACGCCCGCCGGGCCGCCCCCTGCCCATCATCCCGCTGGTTCTTGTTGCGCTCGGCCTGACCATCGCGGTTCTGCTGGTTGGTTCGTCGCAATTCGGCGGGCCTACCTCGCTGATCTTCATGTTCGTGCCGCTCGGTCTGCCGAACTTCGCGCTCTATTTCGCGCTGGTGCTGGCGCTCTATCTGCTGATCCGGCGCCCCTCATGGGGCGCCGTGGCGCTGGCGGTGGGAGTCGCGCTGGTTTTCGGGAGCTGGGTCTATGGGCATGTGATGGCCGCCACGGCCCACGATGCCGACGCCCGTGATGTGGCGACAGTGCCGAAAGCCCAGCTTGTCGCTCGGCCGCGAGTCGCGCTGGTTGCCGAGAGTGGCAACGGCACGTTCCGTAATCTCCTGCTTGCACGGGGTGATATCGACGCCGTCCTCTATGCCGAGCGCAATGGTTCGTTCACCGAATATCGCCGGGCGCCCGATGGTAGTCGCCGCTGGATCGAGGCGAAGATAACCGCCCTGCCGGCGAGCTATTTCGACCTGCGCGTCAGCGAAGCAAGCCGTTTCCGGCAGGACCGCACGCGCTACGAGATGGAGAGCCCCTATGAACTCCGGCTGGTCGATAATGGTGAGGATGCGCTGGTGGCCCTCTGGTACCAGCGGGCCGTGCGCCCGCCGCTCGCCTTGCCGGTCCTCAGCCTCAATGGCTGGATGGTGCAGAATGTGACGACGACGACCGATATTCGGGACCAGCAGAAACAGTTCCTGCTCGATGCCCTTGGCGATGCACCGCCGCTGCCGGTGGTCAAATCCACCGACAAGCTGCCGTCCGGCAAAAAGCGCAAGACGTTGATGGACATGCTGTACGGCCCGGATGCCGGTGCAAGCAGCGCGCCTGCCTCCGCCCTGTGACCAAAACGCCGCTCCCGGGCTTTAACAGCGCGTGACGGGCTATCCGATCTGGCGGCTTACGCATTATCTGAACGCCCATGTTCGATGCGATTTCCCGCCTGTTCCAGCGCGATGCGGCGCCTGACCTGCATAACGAGCCCAAGCTCGCGGTGGCGGCGCTGCTCGTCCATCTGGCTGCCGTCGACGGCACCGTCAGTCCCGAGGAGCGCGTGGCGGTCAAGGACGCGCTGATGGATTATTACGGGCTGGGCGAGAGCGAGGTCGACGACCTCATCGCCGATGCCACGCGGCGGGACAATGAGGCGGTGGACTTTTACCGTTTCACCTCGGCCATCACTTCGCTCGAGGAAAAGGAACGGCTCGAGATCATCCGCATGATGTGGCAGGTGGTGTTTGCCGACAGGAAGAACCACGAACTCGAGGACAACATGGTCTGGCGCATCGCCGAACTGATCGGCGTGTCGGCGCGGGACCGTACGATCCTGCGCAAGCAGATGAGCCGGACCTAGTCCTCGCCGTAGGATACCAGCACTCCGTCGGGCAAGTTGAACGGCTGCACCAGTTCGGGCGCCGCGGTGCAATCGGCCTTGCCGGCTTTCTCCTCGGCAATGTTGCGGGCGACCACATTGGCATCCTTGGTGGCGAGCGCATCGACCAGGGCGATCCAGCAGGTGGCGCCATATTTGACCTGGGTGACGACGAGCACCTGGTATTTGTCGGCGCCGTCCTCGCCGGCGATGAACCAGCGGAGGATGGTGGCGAGAGGCTGCAGGTCGTCCTTGTCGGAAGCATCGACCAGCCATTCGATTTTCTGGCCGGTATGGTTGAAGGGCGCAAAGCCCTGGTTCATCACCGGCTCGTCCAAGGCCTCTACGCCGTAGCTGACCGCCTGCCGCAGGTCGCCTTCGGCGATGACCACCGGGTAACCGCGCAGGCCGGGGCAGACCAGGGTGCCGCCCATTTCGTCCGACGAGATCGAGGTGCACTGGGTGTAGTCGAGATCGGTGTATTCGGAGCGCAAATCGGCCGCCGCGGCTGCGCCCGGCAGGGCCAGAAGGGCCGCAAAGCCCAAAATTGCCGCCTTCATTGCAACCCTCCCCTGCTGTTCCCTGAGGCGACTATAGCTTGCAAAGCCGCCGCCGAGGAACGACAACGCGGCAATTCTTCTCCCGAGTGACGACCATGAACATCGACGCCATCCCGATCGGCAAGAACCCGCCCGACGACCTCAATGTGATCATCGAAGTGCCGCTGGGCGGCGAGCCGATCAAGTACGAGATCGACAAGGCCTCCGGCGCCCTGTTCGTCGACCGCTTCCTCTATACGCCGATGCGCTACCCCGGCAATTACGGCTTCGTCCCGCACACGCTGTGCGGCGACGGCGATCCGCTCGACGTGCTGGTGATGAATTCGCGCCCGCTGGTGCCGGGCGCGGTGGTGCGTTCGCGCCCGGTCGGCGTGCTGTTCATGGAAGACGATGGCGGACAGGACGAGAAAATCCTCGCGGTCCCGGTGCACAAGCTCACTGCAATGTACGACAAGGTGCACGACATCACCGACATCCAGGACATCCAGGTCGAGCGGGTGAAGCACTTCTTCACCCACTACAAAGACCTCGAGCCGGGCAAGTGGGCCAAGATCTCGCATGTGGGCGATGCGGCGGAAGCCAAGCGCATCATCCTCGAATCGATCGAGCGGGCGAAAACGCAGAAGTGATGCGGTTGGCCAAGCGAGCGCCCTCGCGATCGTTTGGTCCAGCGCGCAAAAGAACCACTGGCGCCGCGGATGAAAGCCGCGACGATGGCGTTGTGAGCCTCGGAGACATTCATCATGCGCATTGCCGGCAATATCGTCGCCATCATCCTGCTGCTGCTGGGCGGGCTGTGGATCGGGCAGGGCTCCAATCTGATCGGCGGCAGCGTCATGTCGGGCCACAGCCAGTGGCTCTATGTGGGCATCGTGCTGGTGGTCGTGGCGCTCGGCCTGTTCTGGTGGAGCAACCGGCGGCGCGGGTGATCCCATGACGGGCAGGATCGTCCTGCTCAATGGCGTGCCGCGCGCGGGCAAAAGCTCCATCGCGCGGGCGCTGGCGGCGCGCGGGCCGTGGACGATCGAGGGCGTCGATGCCGTGATGGCGCGAACGCCCCAGGAGTTGCTGCCCGGCATCGGCCTCAGGCCGGGTGGCGAGCGGCCCGATCTCGAGCCGTTCGTCAAACGATCCTATCGGGAGCTGTTCGACCGGCTGACGGCGCTGGCTCGTGACGGCCGCGATGTGGCGAGCGATGTCGGCATCCACGATGGCTACTCGCAGCCGCTCGAGATTTTGGCCGAAGCGGTGACGCGGCTGCACGGACTGCCCGTGCTGTTCGTCGGCGTGCGCTGCCCGATCGATGTGATCATGGCGCGGCGGAACGCCGATCCACAGGGTGGCTATTATGCGGCGGGCGAAAGCGTGCCGGCGCCGGTGCAGCGCTGGCAGGATGCGGTGCATGTGCCGGGTGTGTACGATCTCGATGTCGATACCTCCGTGTCGAGCGCGGACGAATGTGCCGCGATGATTGAAACGGCGTTACAGAACTGGCCGGCGCCGACGGCGTTCGAGCGCCTGGCGGAGGGCGAACGGGAGTGACCGACGACCTTGCGGTCTCGGGGTTTGGCTTGCCGTGGCGCAAAGCTTCGCCACGGACGGAGAGCGCCGGGCGCCTCCGGTTTATGTTTGCTAGGCGAGACGCCCAGCGCTGCTCCGCGACGGGATTTTAGGAACAGTCGGGCAGGGAGCAGGGTGAACCTGCCGCGACCCGAAGGCTGGACCTGGAGCAGCACGACTGCCACTCCCCCACCGCGTCCGCCGGTGCTTCGTCGGCACCC
>JBEHYU010000031.1:0-45808 GCA_048498015.1 Pseudomonadota bacterium | reverse complement strand
CCCTTCCGCTGCGCTCTCAGTCGGTTCTCCTTCCCCCTTGCGGGGAGGGGGGACCGGCGAAGCCGGTGGGTGGGGGTCGCGGTTGGCCGATCGAGCCCTCTCGGGATCGATCGGACAGAGCAACCAAAGACTCTATACCCACGAGTGGAGAGCGACGTCAGGCACGGGAGCATCGGCCATGCTCTATGACGTCCGCCTCGAACTCCACTACGACTACGAGGGCTTCGTGCACGGTGACCGCCATCTCGTGCGCGTCGCTCCCGCCTCGATCCCTGGCGTGCAGCGCGTCATCGCCTCCTCCATCACCTTCGACCCCAAGCCGCACACTGAAACCACCTTCGTCGATTTCTTCGGCAACCTCACGACCACCATCTCCTATGCCGGCTACCACGACCGGCTCGACGTCCGCCTCTCGGCCCGCGTCGGCGTCGAGGAGGAAGGTCAGACCGCCGACCTCTCGCCAGATCTCGCCGGGTTGCAGCGCGACCTCGGCGCCGTATGGGGGCTCGACGCGAATTCGCCGCATCATTTCCTCGCCCCCTCGCCGCGCGTCGCCATCAGCCGGCCGATCACCGAATACGCGCGCGAGAGCATCAGGCGCACCGCCTCGATCCGCGCCGCCGCGATGGATTTCTGCCTCTCTATCCACCGCGATTTCACTTACGATCGCAAATCCACCAACGTGGACACGGTCCCGCTTGAGGCCTTCAACCTGCGCAAGGGCGTCTGCCAGGATTTCGCCCATGTGATGATCGCCGGGCTGCGCGGCGTCGGCATCCCGGCCGCCTATGTGTCGGGGTTCCTGCGCACCATCCCGCCCAAGGGCAAGCCGCGGCTCGAAGGCGCCGACGCCATGCATGCCTGGGTCCGCGTCTGGTGCGGCCAGCATGCCGGCTGGGTCGAGTTTGACCCGACCAACGCCATGCTCGCCGGCGCCGATCACATCACCATCGGCCATGGCCGCGACTACACCGATATTTCTCCGATCGTGGGCGTGCTGCGCACCTCCGGCAACGGCCAGGAGACCAAGCAGTCGGTGGACGTGATCCGCGTCGAATAATTGCCGCGTCCGCCTGCCTGCCGGTCGTTAAGAATTTCAATTTGACACCCGGAACCAACCCCCATCGCTGCCGTTGTTGAGCCAGCGCAGTCACGCGCGGATCGAATGCGACGGCCGGTTCTCCTCCCTCCGGTCGACAACACAGGGGTTCAGCGATGACACAGATGGAAATCGACACGCTGGAGCATGCTTCCCGGATGGCCATGGCATGGTCGCCCGAAGGCTATGACGGCAAGGTCCATCTGAGCGCTGTGCTGGGGGCAGTCGTCCCGGCGATCGGCATCCTCGCGGCAGCTGCCGCGTTCCTGTTCATCGCCTTCTGACCGCAACCCAAGGAGTACGACAAGATGCTCGGCACAATCCTCATCGTCATTCTCGTTCTAATTCTCATCGGCGCCATACCGAACTGGGGATACTCCCGCTCCTGGGGATACTTCCCGTCGGGCATTGTCGGCGTCGTGCTCGTGATCGTCATCATCCTTCTGTTGATGGGACGCATCTGAGCGAACGCGGGTCCTAGGTCGCCCCCCTTTCGACCCGCTAAAACCACCCCGGTTCGCCCCCCCGCGAACCGGGGTGTTTGTTTGCTGCCGTGCGCGACAGGCCCCGCCGGCCACGGAACGTTGGGCGCAATAAGGCGTTGTTCCAGTACCCCAACTCCCAGGAGCATCCATCATGGCCGATACCGAAGAAACCCTCTCCCGCAATGGCAATGGCCGCGCCCACGCCGCCTCGCTCGGCGAGGAAGCCGCCAACGCCACGCGCCGCATGAAGGCCGCCGTCGAGCCCGAGGCCGAAGACCTGCAGGCGCAGGTCGCGCAGCTGCAGACCGACCTCAAATCGATCACCCAGACGCTCAACCGCCTCGGCGGCGCGGCCGGCAACGAGCTAAAGAACAGCGGCCAGTCCGCCATCAACTACGCGCAGGACGAATTCGGCGCGCTCGAAAAGCAGCTCAAGGACACCATCCGCGAGAAGCCGCTCACTGCCGTCGCCAGCGCCCTCGCCGCCGGCTTCATCCTCGCCGTCCTGACCCGGTAGCATCATGCTCGGCATCGTCGCGCCGGTGCTGTCCCTCCTCGGCATCGAGGTGGAGACCCTCACCGAAAGCGTGAAGCGTCACGCCATCCTCTACGGGCTGATCGGGGCTTTCGCCCTGATCTGCCTCTGCTTCGTGCTGGTCGCGGTCAACGCGGCCCTCGCCTACAGCTTCGGGCCCGTCGTCGCGCCGCTGCTCATCGCGGCCGTCGGCGCGCTCGGCGCCATCGTCGTGCTGCTCATCGTCCACGCCCAGGACAATGCGGCCGCCAAGCTCGAGGCCGAGCGCAAGCGTGCCGCCGAGTCCAATGCGCTGCTCACCACCGCGATCGTTTCCGCTATCCCCGTGCTGCTGCGCTCGCAACTGGTGCGGGAGGTGGCGCTGCCCGGCGCGGCAGCGATCGCCTCGGCCCTGCTGCTGCGCCGCGGTGGGCCGATCGATCACGGGCGGGAACCGTGACGGCGGGGCCGGCGTTCTCCGGGCTCGCCTCGGCCGCGGCGGCCGGGGCATCAACCCCAAGAGGATTTGCCATGTCTCACATCAAACGGCAGATTGTGACGATCCTTAAGGACGACGGACTTGAGGACAACGAGAAGGTCGAAATCCTGCGCCAGCTCGAAGCGGACTCCCTGAGCAAGGAGCGCAGCGCCACCGAAGGCATGACACCCATCGACGGCGATGACGGCGAGGACCTCAAATCGATCGAACAGGCCCTGCGCAAACTGGGCCAGCAACCGATCGAAGCGGGCGCCAACAGCCTCTAGGATTCGACCACATCGAAAAGAGTTTTCGCCCCGCCCGGTCATTCCGGGCGGGGTTTTTGCTTGCAAGATGACTGAGGGCAAACACCCCCTCGCCAAGCTACGCTACGTCGCGATGCGACTAGCTACGCTATCCTCCCCCACCAAGGGGGAGGATGACGGTGCCGACTTCGAGTCTGCTCAAGAAGTGCCGCTGGCGCGATGTCATCCTCCCCCCTGGTGGGGGAGGATAGCGGCGCTAGGGCCGTAGGCCCGTAGCAAGCTTGGTGAGGGGGTGTTTGCTCTCAGTCGGCACTTCTTCGCACAGTGAGCGCCTACGCCGCACTCAACTCCACCGCCCTCGCCCCCACCCGCGGCAGCATCACCCGCAGCGCCCCCGGATGAATCTTCAGATCCACCCGGTCCCCCAGCTTCATCAGTTCGCCGTCGATTACCGCCGCCGCATTCGCCTTGTGCCGCGGAAACCGGATGGTCACCTCGCGCGCCTCGCGGTCGGCGATCTCGGGGATGCTCTTGAACCGGCCATGCAGCAGCCCCCAACCGAGCCTCAGCCCCACCCCGAACGTCAGCGGCGGGATCACGTAAACCCCCAGCACGCCGCGGTCGAGCCGGTCGGCGAGCGGCAGGTGCCCCTCGTCGAACGGATTGTTCGACACCGAGATGCCCGCCGTACGACGCCGTTCTACTCCGGCGCGCGTCGCGACGTCCGCCCAGAAGCTGGGCGGATTGAGCACCGCGCCGAAGGCGGCCCGCGTCGAGGCGAGCATCTTGCCCACGCGGCTGCGATAGCTCAGCTGCTCGCGCAGCTTCACCAGCTTGGGATGGATGCCCACCGAGAACTGGTGGATGAAGGGCCGGCCATTGGCGGTCGCGATATCCACCGCGGCGAGCTCGCCGCTCGCCAGCGCCTCGAGCGCCGCCTCCAGCTCGAGCGGCAACCCGAGCGAGCGCGCGAACAAATTCATCGTGCCGGCCGGCAGCACCCCGAGCGGCGTGCCGCGCTCGAAGGCAATCGCGGCAGCAGCCGAGATCGTGCCGTCGCCGCCACCGGCGAGCAGCAGGTCCGTGTCGCCCACCGCGCTCCTGAGCGCCGCGATCAGCTGCTTGCCCTCGACCACGCGCGCCTCGAGCGTATGGCCGTGCGCCGCAAATATCTCCACGGCGCGCCGGGCGAAAGTATTCATGTCGGTGGTCTTGAACGTACCGCCGTCGCGGTTGAAGACGCCTGTGACGTGCATGATGAGAGCCCTCTCGCGCCCCTGAACGCGGCGCCCCCGGCGCGCGTTCCGTCAGATCAGCGGCCGCTTGCCCTCGAACAGGCCGTTCCAGTCCGCCACCTCCAGCAGGCCCCGCGCATCGAGTACCTCGCAGGCCCGGTCGTGCCAGCGTATCAGCTTCTTGTCGGCCAGCTTGCGCAGCGTCTTGTTGGTGTGGACGATCGACAGCCCCAGCGTATCGGCGACGTGCTGCTGGCTGATCGGGATCAGCAGCGCCTTGCTCTCGGCGAGGCCCACGGCCGTAGCCCGTTCATAGAGGAAAGCGATGAGATAGGCCGCCCGCTCGATCGCGGTGCGCCGCCCCAGGCTCAGCAGGTTCTCGTCGAGCATCCGCTCCTCGCGCGACGCCAGCCAGGTGACGTCGAAGCCCAGCCCTGGATGACCCTTGAACAGATCGCCCAGCTTGTCGCGCTGGAACACGCACAGCACCGCCGGCGACAGCGCCTCGACCGAATGCTCCATCGCCCCGATCACCGAGCCCTGCAGCCCGATCAGGTCGCCCGGCAGGCAATAGTTGAGGATCTGCCGGCGGCCATCCTCCAGTGTCTTGAAGCGGAAAGCCCAACCGCTGAGCAGCGTGAACAGCTGCGCGCTGTGCGCGCCTTCGGTCAGGATCGACGACCCGGCCTCCGCCACCAGCTCGCCGCGCTTGAAGGACGAGACGAACTTCAGCTCTTCGGGCGAAAACGCCCGGAACTGGCTCATGGCGCGCAGCGGACAGTGCTCGCAGGGAACGCGACGGGTCGAGACAGGCAAGATGACGCTCACTTGGCCAAACCTCGAAATCATCCCCGATCAAGCCATAGAACGCCATCGCATATGTTGCGGTTGCACCCCCGTCCGACATGTCTTTGTTAAATGACGCTTCCCTCCCCAAAGCGCTCTGTCGCGCCCGTATCGGGGGGCAAAAGTGCTGTCGGACGAGCGTCTGTTGATCGTCGAGGAGGAGTTCCTCATCGCGCTGGACATCCAGCGCGTCATCGAGGGCGCCAACGCCCGAAAGACCGTGTTCGCCCGCAATTTCCGCGAATTGCAGGCCCTTGAGGACCGTTTTCACGAGTTCGACCTCGCCATCGTCACCCCGCCCCGGCGAGGCACGGCCGACTGGCGCGTGGCCGACCGGCTGGTCGAAGCCGGCCCGGCGCTGGTCGTCTGTTCGGCGGCTCGCGTGATCACCGACGGCACGTCTTTCGCGAACGCCGAGATCGTCTACAAGCCGTTTTCGGACGATGAACTGCTGGCGGCCTGCCGGCGGGCGCTCGACAAGCGCGCCGCCCGTTAGCTCAGCGTGTGCGTGGTGACCTGCGCCGACACCGCATCGGGGCCGTAATCGGCTTCGCCGGCAATGCCCAGCACGTCCTGCAGCCGGGTCCGGGCGCGGCTGACGCGGCTCTTCATGGTGCCTACCGCACAATGGCAGATTTCCGCCGCTTCCTCATACGAGAAGCCGGAGGCGCCGATAAGCACGATGGCTTCGCGCTGGTCCGGCGGCAGGGTGTCGAGCGCCTTCTTGAAGTCGGCCATGTCGAGCACGCCATACTGGCTGGGATGCACCGACATGCGCTCGGTGAACGCCCCGTCGGTGTCCTGCACCTCGCGGCCGCGCTTGCGCATCTGGCTGTAGAACTCATTGCGCAGGATAGTGAAGAGCCACGCCTTGATGTTGGTGCCCATCTGGAAGCTGTCCTGCTTCGCCCAGGCCTTCATCATGGTGTCCTGCACCAGGTCGTCCGCACGATCGTGGCGGCCGCTGAGCGACACCGCGAAGGCGCGAAGCGATGGGAGCGTCGCAAGCAGCTCCCGCTTGAACGAGGGGGTCTCGTGCAATTAGTTGCCCTTCCGCTTTGCGGCGGCCTCGACCTGGTCGAGTTTCTCCAGCAGATCCAGGAACTTGTCCGGGATGGGCTGGTCCTGAACGGCACCATAGAAGGCCCGCAGCTTGGCGCCGATGTCGGAATTGGGGCCGAGCCCGTCATCCGAGCGCCGCGAGCGCGGAACACTCATTTCATTCATCTTGGATTTGTCTTTCACTACCCAAACCTTCAGCAGGGTGACGCTAAGCCCTGACGTGATATCATAAATGCCGGATCGAACTAAAAGTTCCGGGTGGCGGAACGAATTCCGGGCGTCCCCGTTTTTACTGCTGGGTAGACCAACAAAGCGTCAAAGGGAGCTTATTGCATGACTCTTTCTACGCGGATCGCTCCGCACCTCCCCTATTTGCGTCGTTTTTCGCGAGCCGTGACCGGCTCCCAGACATCCGGCGACGCCTATGTCGCCGCCACGCTCGAGGCCCTGATCGCCGACGTGTCGATCTTCCCCGAGGCCAGCAACGACCGCATCGCGCTCTACCGGCTGTTCTCGAAACTGTTCTCGTCGTCGGCCGTGCGTGTACCGAACCCACAGCCGCATTTCGTCTGGGAGCAGCGGGCCGCGCGCAATCTCTCCAATCTCGCGCCCAAGCCGCGCCAGGCTTTCCTCCTCGTCGCCGTCGAAGGCTTCACCAAGGAGCAGGCGGCCGAGATTCTCGACCTTTCAGACACCGAATTCGCCCAGCTGATCGAGCAGGCCACCCGCGAAATCTCGCGCCAGGTGGCGACCGACATCCTCATCATCGAGGATGAGCCGCTGATCGCCATGGACATCGAGCAGCTGGTGGAATCGCTCGGCCACCACGTGGTCGGCATCGCCCGCACCCACAAGGAAGCGGTGGCGCTCTACGGCAAGACCAACCCCAAGATGATCCTCGCCGACATCCAGCTCGCCGACGGCTCGTCCGGCATCGACGCCGTCAACGACATCCTCTCGTCGGAAGCCCTGCCGGTGATCTTCATCACCGCCTTCCCCGAGCGCCTGCTCACCGGCGAGCGGCCGGAGCCGACTTTCCTCGTCACCAAGCCGTTCAATCCCGACATGGTGAAGGCGCTGATCAGCCAGGCCCTGTTCTTCGACGAGGGCTCCCGCGTCGCCGCCTGAGCGCCGGCGCGCCCCACGGACTTCTCCTGATCCTTGCAGACTGGCGGCCCCGACGGGCCGCCTTTTCTGTTTGGGCTTGCCAGACGGCCGGGTTTTGCCGCACGTAACCGCCATGACAGACGCGCGCCCCGCCCTCCCCATCGTCGAGCTCGAAGCCATCCACAAGAGCTTCGGCGACAATGAGGTGCTCAAGGGCGTCTCCGTCACCGCCCACGAAGGCGAGGTGGTGGCGCTGATCGGCTCGTCCGGCTCGGGCAAGTCGACCCTGCTGCGCTGCATCAACATGCTCGAAGTGCCCGACAGCGGCACCGTCAAGGTCGCCGGCGAGACTATTGCGCTCACCGGCATGCCGCCCCACCGCCGCGTCGCCGACGAGGCGCAGATTCGCCGCATCCGCTCCGGACTGGGCATGGTGTTCCAGCAGTTCAACCTCTGGGCCCACATGACGGTGCTGGCCAACGTCATGGAAGCCCCGATCCTGGTGCAGAAGCGCGAGAAGGAAGAAGTGCGCGCCGAAGCCATGGAGATGCTCAAGAAAGTCGGCATCGCCGAAAAGGCCGACGCCTACCCGGCCCAGCTGTCGGGCGGCCAGCAGCAGCGCGCCGCCATCGCCCGGGCGCTGTGCATCAATCCGCGCGTCATGCTGTTCGACGAGCCCACCTCGGCGCTCGACCCGGAGCTCGAGGTCGAAGTCCTGCGCGTCATCAAAGTGCTGGCGGACGAGGGACGCACCATGATCCTCGTGACGCACGACATGGAATTCGCCCGCACGGTCGCCGATCGCGCGGTTTTCCTCCACCTCGGCAAGATCGAGGAAGAAGGCTCCGTCGAGGAAGTCTTCGGCGCTACCAAGTCGGCCCGTCTCAAGCAGTTCCTCAACGCTGCCCAGCACGCCTGATTGACGCCCGCTGCCGATGCGCTAAGGCAGGGCGACACCAAACCGGAGACCGAGCATGAACAGGCTGATCCTGGCCGCCGCCGCCTTTGCGGCACTGACCTTCGGCGCCGCGGCGGCCGATCCCGTCAAGCTCGCCACCGAAGGCGCCTACCCGCCCTTCAACTATGTCGACGACAACGGCAAGGTCGGCGGCTTCGACATCGACCTGGGCAACGAACTGTGCAAGCGCGCCCAGCTCGACTGCACCTGGCAGACCAATGACTGGGACACCCTGATCACCAACCTGACGGCCGGCAATTTCGACGCCATCATCGCCGACATGACCATCACCGACGATCGCAAGAAGACCATCGCCTTCACCGAGCCCTATTTCCCGCCCGATCCGTCGAATTTCCTCAGCGTCGCCGGCACCACCTTCGACTACACCGCGCTGAAGGGCCTGAAACTGGGCGCCCAGACCGGCACCATCCAGGCCGGCTACCTCAACGACAAGCTCAAGGCCGACAACACCATCGTCACCTTCGACACCGCCGACCAAGGCATCGCCGACCTCAACGCCGGCAATATCGACATGTACCTGGCCGAAGGCTCCTACGTCGACGAACAGGTCGCCGGCTCCAATGGCGCCCTAAAGTCCGACGGTCCCGATATCCCCATCGGCAATGGCCCGGGCATCGGCCTCCGCCAGAACGACACCGACCTCAAGACCAAGCTCGACACCGCCCTCGCGGCCGCCAAGGCCGATGGCTGGCTCGACGCGCTGATCGTCAAGTACTTCCCCGACATGGGCGGCGGGCCGTACTTCAAGCAGCCGTGAGGATGTTTCCCGGCGATTTCCGTCTCACGCTTTGCGACTGCAATTGACGCATACGTCATTTTGGAGTGACGGTAGGCCCCAGAAGCCGCCGTCTGAGCGGCCGAACCGTGTGAGTTCAGGAGAAAAGACGATATGAACAGGTTGGTTTTGGTTGGAGCGGCGCTGCTGGCTCTGACGGTCGGCGCCCAGGCGGCCACCGTGAAGTTCGGCACCGAGGGCGGCTACCCGCCCTACAATTTCACCGACGACAACGGCAAGCTCGCCGGCTACGACGTCGATGTCGGCACCGAACTGTGCAAGCGCGCCCAGCTCGATTGCGCCTTCGTCACCAATGACTGGGATACGATCATCCCGAACCTGCTGGCCGGCAACTACGACGCCATCATCGACGACATGTCGATCACCGACGAGCGCAAGCAGACCATCGACTTCACCGACCCCTACTTCCCGCCCGATCCGTCGCGCTTCCTCTCCAAGACCGCCAGCAGCTACGACTACACGGCGCTCAAGGGCCTCAAGATCGGCGCGCAGGGCGGCACCATCCAGGCCGGCTACCTCGACAGCAATCTGAGCTCGACCAACACCATCCAGAAATACGACACGCAGGACCAGGAGCTGGCCGACCTCAACGCCGGCGCGATCGACCTCGTGTTCATCGACGGCTCGGTGGCGCTCGAGACCGCCGCCGGCTCGAACGGCGCGCTCAAGTCGGACGGCCCGGACATTTCGATCGGCGAAGGCGCCGGCATCGGCGTGCGCAAGGCGGACACCGAGCTGCGCGACAAGCTCAGCGCCGGCCTGCAGTCCATGAAGAAGGACGGCAGCCTCGACGCCCTGATCGAGAAGTACTTCCCGAACCGGCCCAAGCCCTACTTCAAGTAAGCACACCTGTTGCGCGGGCGGCCTCGGTGCCGCCCGTTTCTTTCCGCCCCCTGAGCGCGAGGCGTCAATCGCATGCTGGCCGATCTCCTCCCGCAGGGCCTCAAGGATCTGCTCGGACCGGACCTCGTTTTCTGGATCGGCTACGTCAGCAACGGCAAGCATCTGGGCTGGTATGCCTCGGTGCAGTACACCATCGAGGCGCTGCTGCTCGGCGCCGCCGTGGCGCTGGTCTGCGGCGTGATCGCCGCCGCCCTGCGCAACAGCGCCCCTGCCCCGTTCAGCTGGCTGGCCGCCGGCTACATCAACATCGTGCGCGGCGTGCCGGACGTGCTGTTCTTCCTGTTCTTCCCCATCGCCTTCGAGCAGGGGCTCGAATGGGTGATCTCGTTGCAGGTCTGCACGCCTGAAACGCTGGCGCTCAATGCCGGCAAATGGCCACCCTGCGATGCCGCCAATCTCAGCCTCAACACCTTCCAGTATCTGCTGCTCGCCGGCGTCTCGCTCGGCATCGTCTACGGCGCCTTCGCCGCCAACTTCATCGCCGGCGCGCTGCGCGCCGTGCCCAAGGGCCAGCTCGATGCCGCGCGCGCCTACGGCATGAGCAACATGCAGGTCATCTGGAAAATCCAGATCCGGCAGATGTGGATCTACGCCATGCCGGGCCTCTCCAACGTCTGGCAGTCGCTGGTCAAGTCGACCTCGCTGCTCTCGCTGCTGCAGATCTTCGATTTCGTCGCCTGGGCGCAGCGCCTTGGCGCCAGCAATTTCAGCAAGGCCGCCGGCCTCGTCCATGACGACTGGCGCTGGCGCTATTACCTCGTGCTGCTGGTGTTCTACATCCTCTTGACCTTCGTGTCCGAGAAGGTCTTCGGCGCCATCAACCGGCGCGTCCGGCGCGGCCTGCCGCTGGCGGACCAGAACCTCGCATGAACCCGCTCGCGCCCCTGCTCAACGACGCCGCGCTGCTCGCCCGCCCGGCTTTGTTCAACCTCTATTTCGCCGGCGCCGCGATCCCGATCGGCTTCTTCTTCGCCATCTTCATCGCGCTGGGCAAGAACTCCACCAATCCGCTGCTCAACCGGCTGAGCCGCGCCTACATCTATTTCTTCCGCGGCTCGCCTTTCTTCATCCAGCTCTTCGCCTTCTATTCGCTGGTGCTGGCCTTCAACCTCAGTGTCTGGAAGCCGCTGGGCATCGACGGCTTCATCCTCCATCCGCTGTTCCTCGGCCCGGCGATCCTGGGGCTCAACACCACCGCCTACACCGCCGAGATCTTCTACGGCGCGCTGATCACCGTGCCCAAGGGCGAGATCGAGGCGGCGCGCGCCTACGGCATGACGCGCCGGCAGCGCTTCTGGAGCGTCACCTGGCCCAACCTCATCCGCCTCGCCTGGCCGGCCTACACCAACGAGGTCGTCTTCCTGTTCCAGGCCACCGCGCTCGTCTACTTCACTTTGCCGGTCATCGGCGACCAGCGCGACCTGATGAACATGGCCTCCGAGCTGTTCCAGAAGGACTACAACGTCTTCCTGCATTTCGGCATGGCGGCCGCCTATTTCCTCGCCATCTCGCTTGCCATCTTCTATCTGTTCGGCCTCATCTACCGCCGGCTGATGCGCCACATGCCGCAGCAGCAGAAAGTACGATTCAGCTGGCGACGGGTGCAGGGGCTGTCATGAGCTTTCAACTGCAGGTGCTGAAGCTGCGCGGCGACACGCCCGGCACCGTGACTGAACTGCCGTTCTACCGCATCGGCCCCGCCGAGGCGCCCGAGAAGGTCTACATCCAGGCCGCGCTGCACGCCGACGAGCAGCCCGGCACCATGCTGCTGCATCATTTGCTGCCGATGCTGCGCCAGGCCGACGAACAGGAGCTGCTGCGCGCCCGCTTCACCATCGTGCCGATGGCCAATCCGCTCGGCATGGCCAACATCGTGCAGCGCCGCCACCTCGGCCGCTCCGACCTCGCCACCGGCGTCAATTACAACCGGCAATGGCCGGACCTCTTCGCCATGATCCGCAGCCAGCTCGCCGGCCGGCTCAACGACGACGAGCTGTTCAACGTCAACCTCATCCGCAAGGCCGTCGCCAGCTGGATCGACGCGCAGCAGCCGCGCAGCGCCCCCGAACAGCTCCGTCTGTTCCTGCTGAGGGAAGCGCACGACGCCGAATTCGTGCTCGACCTCCACTGCGACACCGACTCGCTGCCCTACATCTACACCTCGCCCGAGCTGATGCCCGAGTTGCAGGACCTGAGCGACTGGATGGGCGCCGCCGCGGTGCTCACCGCCGCCGATTCGGGTGGCGGCTCCTTCGACGAGGTGCTGCCGCTGCTCTACCGCAAGGTGGCGCAGTCCAATCCCGGCAAGCCCGTGCCGATGGCCAGCGCCACCGCCACGCTCGAATATCGCGGCCTCGCCGACAGTTTCGATCATTTCGGCGAGCAGGACGCGCTCCGCCTCTTCGGCTTCCTCGCCGGCCGCGGCCTGATCGCCGCCGACCCCGGCCCTCGCCCCGAACCCAGCTGCACTGCCACGCCCTTCGAGGCCACCGACGTGGTCCGCGTCGACCGCCCGGGCCTCCTGGCCTACCGCGTCGACCTCGGCCAGCGCGTCACCCGCGGCCAGCCCATCGCCGACCTCATCGCCATGGACGGCCCCGAAGCCTTCCTCGCCCGCACCCCGGTGCTCGCCGGCACCGACGGTTTCGTGCTGTCGAGGTCCATCCGCAAATACGTCACCCGCGGCGAGTTCGTCGCTAAAGTGGTGGGCACCGTGCCGCTGCCGGCGCGTAAAGGGTATTTGCTGGAAGATTAGCAGTCGGCACCCACCTCCCCCTTGACGGGGGAGGTAGTGAAGCTTGGCCGGCAGGCCTAGCGGAGCTAGGTGGGGGTGTGCGGAGCCACTGACCAGGGCGGTCGAGCGCGCAGCTCCCCCCTCCCTAGCTCTGCTACGGACCTGAAGGTCCTAGCGGCGCTACCCTCCCCGCGAAGGGGGAGGGTGACCGACTGCTCCTTACGCCGCGATCCGCGCCCCCGACGCCGCATCGAACAAATGCACCGCCCCGGCTTCCGGCGTGATCTTCAACTGCTGCCCCGGCTGCGTCGAGATACGCTCGCGGAACGCGCCCATGATTTCCTGGCCGGCGAACCTGGCCACCACCTGCGTCTCCGAGCCGGTCGGCTCGACCGTCAGCACTTCGGCCGCGACGCCGTTCGGATCGAGGTGGAAATGCTCCGGCCGCACGCCCAGCGTCACCGCCTTGCCGGCCGAGCCGGCCGGCGCGTTGGGCAGCGCGATGCGCGTGCCGTCATCGGCAACGAACGTGCCGCCATCCATCTTGCCCTTGATCATGTTCATGGCCGGCGAACCGATGAAGCCGGCGACGAACAGATTGGCCGGACGGTCGTAGAGCTCGAGCGGCGTGCCGATCTGCTCGATCACGCCGTCATGCATCACCACGATCCGGTCGGCCATGGTCATGGCTTCGATCTGGTCGTGCGTCACATAGACCGTGGTGGTCTTCAAACGCATATGGTTCTGCTTGATCTCCGAGCGCATCTGCACGCGCAGCTTGGCATCGAGGTTCGACAGCGGCTCGTCGAACAGGAACACCGCCGGGTTGCGCACGATGGCGCGGCCCATGGCGACGCGCTGGCGCTGGCCGCCCGACAGGTGCCGCGGATAGCGCTTGAGGTACGGCTCGAGCCCGAGGATCGCCGCCGCATTGGCGACGCGCTTCTGCGTCTCGGCCTTGTCGACGCGCGCCAGGCGCAGCGAGAAGCCCATGTTCTGCTCGACCGTCATGTGCGGATAGAGCGCGTAGGACTGGAACACCATCGCAATGTCGCGATCCTTGGGCGGCAGGTTGTTGACCACGCGCCCGCCGATGGAGATGTCGCCCGACGAGATTTCCTCGAGCCCGGCGATCATGCGCAGCAGGGTGGACTTGCCGCAGCCCGACGGCCCGACAAGGATCACGAACTCGCCATCGGCGATGTCGACCGACACGCCATGCAGCACTTCCATCGTGCCGTAGCTCTTGCGCACATTGTTGATGCTGACCGCACCCATTCGTCCCCTCCGCGCCGAAAATCGGCAATAGGAATTACGCTGGCCGACGCGGTCAGGTTTCCCCTTCGCTCGGCGGTGAAACACGGTCGGCGACCCGACTGCTCCGGCATTGCGGCATGCTCACCACCGACAACGCTAACAGCAAAATCCAACTGTCGTAAAGGGGCCAGTGAAGCAAGCCGGCAAGGGGCCACCAACGTCCCTCCCCCCTTGGCGATCGGATGTAGCAGTCGGCTCACCTCGCGCCCCTCAGGGGAGAGGTCGCGCGCTTAGCCAGCGCAGCGACGTAGCCCGCGACAGCCACTGACAGTCGGCCCACGCGGCGACTCCGCTCTTTCGTCCCCTCGCCCCTCTGGGGAGAGGGTAGCGAAGCTTGGCGCGCTGGCGCCTAGCGAAGCTGGGCGAGGGGCCGAGCGAAGCGAGGCAGCCGAGCGAAGCGAGGCAGCCAGCTATCCCCACCCCATCGCCTCCACCAGCATCGCGCGATAGTCCGCCGCGCTCGCAACCCTTGGGTTGGTCGCATGCGAATGATCGGCCAGCGCCCGCTCGACGACCCAGTCGAAATGCCCCTCGCGCACGCCCAGCGCGCGCAGTCCGGCGGGAATCCCCAGCCGCCGGTTCAGCGCCTCGAGTTCCCCCGGCACCTCACCCGATATCCCCATCGCCACCCGCAGCCGCTCGAGCTTCTCGCCGATCACCGGCGCATTGAACCGCAGCACGATCGGCATCAGGATCGCATTGAGCGTCCCATGATGCAGCGACACATCCTGCAGCCCGCCCAGCGCGTGGCTCAGCGAATGCACCGCCCCAAGCCCCTTCTGGAACGCCAGTCCACCCATCAGCGCCCCCATCATCATCTCCGATCGCGCCTCGAGATCGCGGCCGGTGGTCGCCGCCGTCTCGAGACTGCGCCAGATCCGCCCGGCCCCGTCGAGCGCGATCGCCTCGGCCGGCGGATTGAACCGCGGCGAGCACAGCGTCTCGATGCAATGGCTGAGCGCATCGAGCCCCGTCGCCGCCGTCAGCATCGCCGGCAGCCCCAGCGTCAGCTCCGGATCGCAGATCGCTCGCCTGGGGATCAGATGCGGCGAGATGATGCCGAGCTTGCGCCCGTCATCGAGCGTCAGCAGCGCCGCGCGCCCGACTTCCGCCCCGGTCCCCGCCGTCGTCGGAATGGCGATCACCGGCGCCACTTTGCCGGTGATGCGCTCCAGCCCGCCATAGATCATGGCGTATTGCTCGAGCTCGCCCGCATGCGTCGCCAGCAGCGCCACGCCCTTGCCGAGGTCGATCGGCGAGCCGCCGCCCAACGCCACCACGCCGTCGCACCCCTCCGCCCGATACATCGCCAGCGCCGCCTTCACCGCGCTTTCCGTCGGGTTCGGCGGCGTATCGAGAAACACCGGCGTCCCGGCCGGCAGGAACGCCCTCGCCCTGTCGACCAGCCCCGCCGTCAGCACGCCCTTGTCAGCCACCAGCAGCGGCCGCCGCACCGCCAGCTCCCCGAGCGCATCGCCCAGCCCCGTGAGCACGCCCGCCCCAAAATCGATCACCGTAAGATAGGCAATCCGTGCCATCGCAGCTTGCTCCCCCGAGCCTCCACCGGCAACTCTACGCGAGCCGCTCGCGCGATGTCATCCTCTCCCCTGGTGGGGGAGGATAGCGAAGGTTGGCCGCAGGCCCACCGGAGCCTGGTGAGGGGGTGTTTGCCCTCAGTCGACTCTTCAACCATCGCCCTACCCATTCGCCAGTTCGATCAACACCTCGCTGTGGCAAGGCGTCCCCGGCCTGCACCAACAGGCCAGGTTGAACCCCCGCAGCTCCGCCCGCATGTCCGCGCGGCTCGGCGGCGGAGCCGGCGACAGCTTCGGATCGATGGTCCCGCGCAGCCACTCGCCGCACAGCGTCACGGCCTTGACCTGCGCCGCATCCTTGTCGAGCCCGTATTGCGCCTGCATGTCGGCGATGGTGAACGGGTTGCCCCATTTGCCCGGCCGCGTCACGCGCTTGGCCGGCAGGCCGTTGAGCGCCTTCGATGCGGCCTGCAGGTTGAACCCGGCATGCCGCGACAGCTGCATCCGCTTGGGTTTGGCGCTCATCGCAAATCCTTGTCGTAGATGAATTTCGGCATGCCCAGATGGAAGACGATCGCCAGCACGCGGAAGCCGAAACCGACCACCACCGCGGCAATCGTCACCAGCTCGTGCTGCAGTCCCGCCTGCAGTCCCAGATAATAGATCGCCCCCGTCACGATCGACACCGTGGCGTAGAGCTCGCCCGAGAACACCAGTGGAATATCGTTGCACAGCACATCGCGCATGATGCCACCGGCGATGCCGGTGATCATCCCCGCCACGATGATGATCACCGGCGACAGCTGCATGTCCATCGCCACATTGCAGCCGATGATCGAAAACACCACCAGCCCCAGCGCGTCGAGGATCAGGAACGGCCAGCGCAGCGTCTCCATGAAGCGCGCGATGGCGATGGTGAACAGCGCCGCCCCGCATGCCACCAGCAGCAGGTTCGGGTTCGCCACCCAGCTCAGCGGGTAGTGCCCCAGCAGCGTGTCGCGCATCGTGCCGCCGCCCAGCGCCGTCACCGCCGCCAGCACGCAGACGCCGAACCAGTCCATCTTGCGCCGCCCCGCCGCGAGCGCGGCCGTCATCGCTTCGGCGGCGACGGCGATCACGAAGATGATCTGCAGCATGGCGAAATCCGGGTTCCTTCGTGACGCGCGGCGCGCCATGCTAGCCGCCCCTCAGCGAGGAAGAAAGATGCGCAAGCCCCAATCGATGAAGGCGCTCGAAGAGCTCGGCCGCGTCCGCCTCAGCCCGAATTTCTTCATGCGCGATTTCCTCTACTCGGAAATCTCCGCCTTCTACGGCATCGCCAACATCCCGTCCGATCCCGACCTCGCCATCATGGCCGGCCGGCGCCTCTGCGAGGAAGGGCTCGAGCCCCTGATGGCGCGTTTCGGCCGCATCTCCGTGCGCTCCGCCTACCGCTCGCCCGAGGTCAACGGCTACGGCAACAAACACGGGCTCAACTGCGGCAGCAACGAGAGCAACTATGGCGGCCATATCTGGGACATCCCGCGCGCCGACGGCACCACCGGCGCCTGCGCCACCATTATCGTGCATGCGCTGATCCCCTGGTACGAGCGCACCGGCCGGTGGGAGCCGCTCGCCTGGTGGATCCACGACCATTTGCCTTACGACGATCTCGAATTCTTCCCGCGCTTCGCTGCCTTCAACCTCGGGCTCGGCGACCGCCAGACCCGCCACATCCGCAGCTACATTCCCCCGCGCCGCGGGGTGCTCACCAGGCGCGGCATGCCCAATGCCGAAGGCCGTCACGAAGCCGAATACGCCGATTGGCTGGCCAGCCTGCCCTGACCCTTGCGCATTTTGAATACGTATGCATAGTGCCGCCACCTAACGAGGATATGCAGATGGCGAAGTGGCTGAAGCGGGGTAAGGACATCGAGGCGCGCGCCGAGGCGGACCGGCAGGTCCGCACCACCGTCGAGGGCATCCTCGCCGATATCGAAAAGCGCGGCGACGAAGCCGTCCGCGACCTGTCGCGCAAGTTCGACAACTGGGATCGCGCCGATTTCCGCCTCAGCCCGGCCGAGATCGACGCCTGCCTGGCGCAGCTCTCCGAGCAGGACATCGCCGATATCGCCTTCGCCCAGGCGCAGGTGCGCGGCTTCGCCGAAAAGCAGAAAGCGACGATGCTGGAGCTCGAAGTCGAGACGCTGCCCGGCGTCACCCTCGGCCATCGCCACATCCCCATCAGCTCCGTCGGCTGCTACGTGCCGGGCGGCAAATATCCGCTGCTCGCTTCGGCCCACATGTCGGTGTTGACCGCCAAGGTCGCCGGCTGCGGCCGCGTCATCACCGCCGCGCCGCCCTTCCACGGCAAGCCGGCCCCGGCCATCGTCGCCGCGCAGCACATGGCGGGCGCCGACGAGATTTACGTGCTGGGCGGCATCCAGGCCGTCGCCGCCATGGCCATCGGCACCGAAACCATCAAGCCGGTGGACATGCTGGTCGGCCCCGGCAATGCCTTCGTCGCCGAAGCCAAGCGCCAGCTCTATGGCCGCGTCGGCATCGATCTGTTCGCCGGCCCCACCGAGACGCGGATCATCGCCGAAGAGACTGTGGATGGAGAGGTCTGCGCCACCGACCTGCTCGGCCAGGCCGAGCATGGCCCCACCTCCCCGGCCATCCTGCTCACCAATTCCGAGAAGCTGGCACGCGAAACCATGGCCGAGGTCGAGCGCCTGCTCGGCATCCTCCCCACCGGCGAGATCGCGCGCAAATCCTGGACCGATTTCGGCGAAGTCATCGTCTGCGACAGCTATGAGGAGATGCTGGCCGAAGCCGATCGCCTCGCCTTCGAGCACGTGCAGGTGATGACCAGCCGCGACCTCTGGTTCCGCGACAATCTCAGCAATTTCGGCGCCATGTTCGTCGGCCCGCGTAGCAATGTCGCCTATGGCGACAAGGTGATCGGCACCAACCACACGCTGCCCACCATGAAGGCGGCGCGCTACACCGGCGGCCTGTGGGTCGGCAAATTCCTCAAGACCTGCACCTGGCAGATCGTCGCCACCGACGAGGCCTCCGCCATGGTCGGCGAATACGCCTCGCGCCTGTGCATGCTCGAAGGCTTTGCCGGCCACGCCGAGCAGGCCAACATCCGTGTCCGCCGCTATGGCGGCCGCAACATCCCCTACGCCACCGCCGCCAGCCCGCGGCCGGCCGCCGGGTAAGCGATGCAGCTGCCGCGCACCCCCAGCCTCAGGCTCGACGGCAAGCGCGCCCTCGTCACCGGCGGCACGCGCGGCATCGGTCTCGCCGCTACCGCGGCGCTCGCTGAAGCCGGCGCCGCCGTCACCATCGTCGCCCGCAATGGCGCGGACGTCGACGCTGTCGTCGCAGCCCTCCGCGCCGCTGGCCACACCGCCGATGGCGCCGCGCTCGACGTCACCGATTTCGCCGCCCTCCGCGCGCTGGTCGATCGCGGCGAGCCGCACGACATCCTCGTCAACAGCGCCGGCACCGCCCGCCACGCCCCGGCCCTCGCCGTCACCGAGCCCGATTACCGGGCGGTGATCGACCTCAATGTCGGGGCGACCTTGTTTGCCAGCCAGGCCGTCGCCGCCCGGCTGGTTGCGGCGGGCAGGCCCGGTTCGATCATCAACATCTCCTCGCAGATGGGCCACGTGGCCGGCCCGAGCCGCACCGTCTATGCGGCGAGCAAGTTCGCCGTGGAAGGCCTCACCAAGGCCATGGCCATCGACCTCGCGGCCCACAATATCCGCGTCAACAGCATCTGCCCGACCTTCATCGAAACCGAGCTCGCGGCCAAGAGCCTGTCCGACCCCGCCTTCAAGGCGTGGGTGCTGTCCAAGATCAAGCTGGGCCGCATCGGCCGGCTCGAGGACATCATGGGCCCGGTGGTGTTCCTCGCCTCCGACGCCGCGGCGCTGATGACCGGCTCGGCCCTGATGGTGGATGGCGGATGGACGGCGGAGTAACAAACCGCAAGCCGCCCGTCACCTCCTCGCAGGTCGCCGCGCATGCCGGCGTGTCGCAATCGGCCGTATCGCGCACCTTCACGCCTGGCGCATCGATCTCGCCCGGAACGCGCGCCAGGGTGCTGGCTGCCGCCCGCGAGCTGGGCTACCGCCCCAACGCCATCGCCCGCTCGCTGATCACCAACCGCTCGCGCATCGTCGCGGTGGTGATGGCCTATCTTGAAAACCTGTTCTACCCCGATGTGCTCGAACAGCTGGGTCGCCGCCTCGCGGCCGAAAACTATCACATGCTGCTGTTCACCAGCGCTCTCGATGGCGACAGCGATCCGGTGTTCGACCAGCTGATGCAGTATCGCGTCGATGGCATCGTCCTCGCCTCGACCTCGCTGAGTTCCCCGCTCAGCGAGGAATGCGCTGCGGCCGGCATCCCCGTGGTGCTGTTCAACCGCACCACCGAAAAGAATGCCGGCTCGTCGGTCACCACGCGCAACCGCGAAGGCGGCCGGCTGGTCGCCGATTTCCTCGTGGCCGGCGGCCACAAGAGCTTTGGCTACATCTCCGGTACCGAGAGCTCCTCGACCAACCGCGACCGCCTCCTCGGCTTCCGCGAGGGCCTCGCCGCCGCCGGCTTCGACCGCCTCGAGGAGCGGCGCGGCAATTTCAACCGCACCGAAGCCGAAGCCGCCGCCCGCGAACTGCTCTCCCTCAAGCGCCGCCCGCAGGCGATCTTCGTCGCCAACGACCACATGGCGGTCGCCGTGATGGACGTCGCCCGCCACGAATTCGGCCTCGCCATCCCCGATGACCTCTCGATCGTCGGCTACGACGATGTCGGCCCCGCCCGCTGGCCCAGCTACGACATCACCACCGTCACGCAGCCCATCGTGCCGATGGTCGAAGCCACCATCGACATCCTGATGACCCAGCTCGCCTCCGGCCAGATCGAGGCGCAGCACCGCGTCATACCCGGCCACCTCATCGTCCGCACCTCCGCCCGCCTCCCCAAGAGCGGCATCGTCGAGCGCGATGGAGTCAAATTCTACAACTCCGCGCGCTGACCAGCGTCTTCCCCGCAGGCGCTCAGTCGATCTCCCTCCCCCTCGCGGGGAGGGTAGCGCAGCTTAGGCGCAGCCTTAGCGAAGCTAGGGTGGGGGGCGCAGTCAGCACCGACCCACCTTCCTAATCCCCCGCCCTCACGTCACCTCGCCCCTCCGGGGAGAGGTCGCGCGCTTAGCGAAGCGAGCTTAGCAGCGCGGGTGAGGGGGCCTCGCCCGCCGCCCCTCCGCGGCCCTCTACTTCCCCACCCCCAGCATCGCCAGCATCTGCTCCATCACCGGCAGCATCTGGTCGAAGAACCCCGAATCCGTCGCGCCGACGCGCTTCATCTCCGCCTTCGAGTTGAGCGCGATCTCATAAGCCCGCTTCAACCGCGCCACATCCATCGTCGGCGTGGCAATGGTGAGCAGCACCTGCACTTCATAAAGCTGCAACTGCTCCCACCCCGACGGATCCGCCTCCACCGTCCGCACCGTCTCTGCCGCCTCATAGGCCGCGATCGCCGCGTCCGCCGTCTCCGCCTTGCCGTCGATCCCCAGCCGGTCCGACAGCACATTGCCGAGGCTGTTCTGCATCCGCGCCCAGTCGAGCGGCGACGATGCCACAGGCGTCAGCGCGATGCTCTGGCGCAGCAGATCACCCGCCTCATCGAGGGTCCCCAGATCCTTGGTCAGCGCCGCGTACTGCCTCAGCGTCGCTGCAAGGTTGGTCGCGCTCGTCGTCCACTGCACCGGCGTGCGCTGCTTGTCGTGCACGGTCAGCACGTCGCGATAGAGCGCCACCGCCGCTTCGAAATCGTCCGCCGACGCCGTGAGCTTGCCGCGATCCGCATAGGCCGAGGCGCGCGTATGGGCGATCATCGCCCAGTCGAGCGGATTGTCGGCGCGCGGCCGCGCCTTGAGCGCCCCGTCGAGCGACACGATGATGTCGCCCAAAATGGCCACGGCCTTCGCCTTCGCCGCAACCACCACGGGCAGATTGTCGATGTCCTTCTCGCCGGCCTCGAGCGCCTTGACCTGAATCTCGTCGGTCGCCCCATAGATCGCATCCGCCAGCGCCAGCATGGCGCCGCCACGATTGCTGACCACCGTCGACCACCGCACCGGATTGTAGTCCGCCGTGAACACCGTCGCTGCCTGGTCGAACGCGTCCACCGATTGCTGCAGCACCGCCTGGTCGTTCGTCGCAAAACCCAGGCTGTAGAGCACATTGCCGAGATTGTTCTCAGCCATCGCCCAGTCGTCCGGCGAGGCCGCCTTGGTCTGCGCCGTCAGCGCCGTCGTAAAGCTCGCGATCGACGCCTTGAGGATCGCCACGTCGCCCAGTCGCGCGCCCAGCGTCTGCTGCGCCTGCCCGATCCGGTTCTCGACCTTGCCCCAGTCGAGCGGCGCCTTCTCCTTCGACGTCAGATCCAGCGCCTCCTCATACGCAGCCACGGCCGCGTTCAGCGCTTCATTGTCGATATTGTAGTAGCCGCGATCGGTTAGCGCATCGCCCTGCTTGAGCTTGAAGTCGAAAGCCTTCTGCTTGTCCCAATCGGCCACCGCCTCATACGCCTTGCCGTAGAGCTCGGCCGCATGCAGCTGGTCGAAGTTCAGCAGCGCCGTCGCCGCATTCGCCGCATAGGTGTCGGCGATGTCGATCATGTCCTGCCTGAGCTGCTCGGCCTCCTCCTGCTTGCCTTTCAGCAGCACGTCGGCGCGCGCCGAGGCCTGGTCGCGATATTTCAGCGCCAGCGCAATCGCGCCTTCCGCTTCGGCATCGTCGGCCAGCCTGGAAAGCCGTTCCAGCTCGTCGTCCGATTTCACCGCCTGCGGCTTGTCGGCGATCAGCTCCTTGAGCCGCTCGGCGCCCTTCTGCATCTGCTGCTGGATGTCGCCATCTTCGCCATTGGTCTTGATGCCGAGCGCCCCGAGCATGCCGTAGAGCGCGTCGAGCGGCACCTGCTCCTGTCCGGCCAGCGCCTCGACATATTTCTGCGTCGCCGGCGGCGTCGTGGCGATCGACAGCAGCAGCTTCCGCCGCTCCGTCTTGATCGCCGTCTGATCGACATCGCCGGTGTCCTCCGGCTCGCCGAAGGTCAGCACGCGCCTGAGCGACGAGTTCACCCAGGGCAGCTGCTTGGCCTTGGTCTTGAGGTACACTTCCTCGCTGACCATCGTCATCACGTCACCGAACGAGTAGCCGCCCGCCGCGAAATGCTTGAGCAGCGCCGCGGCATAAGGCGAGTTCTCACCCGGCGCCCCATCGAGCGCCGGCTCGCCCGGCTCCGCCGCAAAGCCGATCACCGAGCCGAGACTGTTGGGATCGACGTCCGGCCGCGCCACCGGCGTCGGCCCGCGCACCGCCGCCAGCCCTTCGGCACTCACCGCCGTCGGCGCGCTGTCGCCCGGCAGCACGATCATCTGCCCCGCGGGAAACGGATCGGACCTGCAGGCATCGAGCAGCACGATCGAGATCGGCGCCGCCTTGCTCAGCGCCTCGAGCAGCGGCTGCACCGCGATCATGCTCTCGCCCGCCTTCTGCGGGCTGGAGATGTCGGTATCGGTCGGCGCGATGAAATTCTCGCCCTTCGCCTCGATGCCGTGGCCCGAATAGTAGACCAGCGCCACGTCGGCATCCCTGGCCTCGTCGGTGAACCGCTCGATCGCCTCGCGCAGCTCGTCGCCATCGGCATTGAGCACGCGGTCCACGTCGAAACCGAGATCGCCCAGCAGCCGGTCGATGTCGCGCGCATCCTTCTGCGGATTGCCCAGCACCGGCAGCTGCTCGTACTTGCTCTCGCCGATCACCAGCGCGACGCCATGCAGCGGACGATCCTGCGCGACGCTGGGCGACACCATCCCGATCACTGCGAAGATCGCGATGACGAGACCCCGCACAACGTCATTCCCGCGCAGGCGGGAATCCAGGCGGAGCCTTCGGACATCCGAGAGCCCTGACTGGATTCCCGCCTTCGCGGGAATGACGCTGCGGTCGAAACGAAGACTCATGCCCGCTTCAACATCTTGTCGATCTGCGCCACCTTGTCTTCGTAATAATCCGCCGCGCCGTTCTGATCCTGATAATAGTCGTACGCCTTCTGCATTGCGTCGCGGCCCTGCTCGATCGTATCGCGATCCTTGCTGACCGACCCCAGGTTCGCGAGCGCCCAGCCCAGCCCCTCCTGCGCATCGGCGAAATCGGCCGGCGAATTGTCCTCGTCGTAGACTTCGAGCGAGGCATCGAACGCATCCACTGCCCGCTGCCAGTCATCGGCCGCCTTGCTGCGCACCGCGAGGTCGGTCACCACCAGCCCCATATTGTACTCGGTCAGCGCCCAGTCGCGCGGCGCATTGTCCTTGGTCCGCACCGTCAGGCACAGCTCATACGCCGCCACCGCCTTCTCGAAGCCGTCGGTGCCCTTTTCGCTTCGGCCCATCGTCGCGTAGACCGCGCCCAGATTGTTCTGCACCGCGGCCCATTGCAGCGGCTGCCGCTCCTTCGTCCACACCGTCAGCGCCGCCTCATAGGCCGCGAACCCGGCATCCCAGTCCTTCTGGTTCTTGGAGTATTTGGCGAGATCGGTCAGCGCATTGCCGAGATTGTTGCTGGCCACCGCATAATCGTATGGCGCCGCCTTCAGCGTCCATTGCTTCAGCGCCGCCTGATACGCCGCCGCGGATTTCTTCAGCTGCTTCTGGTCCTTGCCGTAAAGCCCGAGCGAATGCAGCGCCGTGCCCAGATTGTTCTGCGCCCGCGCCCAGTCGAGCGGCTGCCCGTCCTCGGTCCACACCGATAGAGCGTCATTATAGGCGCCGACCGCCTGCTGCCAGAGCTGCGGATCATTCTGGCGATCGCCGAGGCTGGCATAGACATTGCCGAGGTTGTTCTGCACCCGCGCCCAGTCGACCGGCTTGCTCTCCTTGGTCCAGATGCTGCCCACCTGCTCATAGGCATGCTGCGCATCCTCGAGATATTCATTGTCCTCCTGCCGGTCGCCATAGACCGACAGCGCATAGCCGAACTCGTTGTACGCATCGGCCCACGCGTCATCGTCCTTCTGCTCATCCAGATAGGTCATCACGTCATCATAAAGATGCAGCGCGTCGTTGAGCCTGTCGGTGTCCCCGCCAAACTCGCCCAGCGAGGTCAACGCCTCCGCCTGGCTTTTCTTGTACTGATTGCTCAGCCCATCATCGATATCGGCCACTTCCGCCGCGGCCGCCTCATAGCGCCCCGCCGCTCCTTCATAATCGAGCGCCAGGAACGCCGCGTCCCCCGCCTTGCCATAGAGCGCCGCCAGCGCCTTGTGCGCCTCGGCGCCATCACCCAGATCGGCCGAAGCCGCCGCGTCCGCCGCCCGGTTCCACAGATCGAGCGCCTCCGGCAGCGCGCCCTCCTCCGTCGCCTGCCCGGCCAGCGCCGCGAGCTTGTCGATATCGGCATCATTGGTCGCCGGGGCTTCGTCCGCTTCCAGCTTCTTGATCCGCTCGGCTCCCTGCTGCAGCTGCGTCTCGAGCCGGCTCGGATCGGACGTATCGACCCCCAGCACCTTCAGCATCGCATAGACCTGATCGAGCGGCACGTCCTGCGCCGCCGCCACCGTCTCGACCGTCGCCTTGGCCGCATCGTCGGCGCCCGCAATGGTCAGCAGCAGATCGCGCCGCCCCTTCCGGATCGCCGCCTCGTCGCCCGCCGCTTCCTCCACCGGCTTGCCGAACGACAGCACCCGGCGCAGCGACGAGTTCACCCAGGGCAGCTGCCGCGTCCTGGTCTTGAGGTACACTTCCTCGCTGACCATCGTCATCAGATCGCCGAACGAATAGCCGCCCGCCGCCAGATGCTTGAGCAGCGCCGCCGCATAGGGCGAGTTCGGATCGCCCGGCGCGCCGTCTAGCGCCGGCTGTCCCGGCGAGGCCGCAAAGCCGATCACCATGCCGAGGCTGTCCGGCGACACATTGGGCTTCGCCACCGGCGTCGGCCCGCGCAACTCGCCCAGCCCCGTCTCCTCCGCCGCCACCGGGGCATCACTCCCCGGCGTCTGGATCATCGTGCCCTTGGGGAACGCATCCGACCGGCAGGCATCGAGCAGCACGATCGTCACCGGCACGCTCTTGGCCAATTCGTCCAGCACTCCCGACACCGGCAGCAACGTCGCCCCGGCCTTGGCGGGCGTCGAAAGGTCCGCATCCACCGGCACGAGATAATTCTCTCCGCCCGCCTCGATGCCGTGGCCCGAATAATAGACCAGCGCCACATCGGCATCCTTGGCCGCCGCCTCGAAATCCACCAGCTGCTGGCTGAGCTTCGCCTGGTCGTCGTCGAGCGCCGTGGTCACCGTGAACCCGAGCTCGTCCAGCAGCGCGCCCATCGCCGTCGCGTCATTCCTGGGATTAGCCAGCTTCGGCAGCGTGCGGCTATAATCGGATTGCCCGATCACCAGCGCCACCCCATGCAGCGGCTTGTCCTCGGCCCAAGCCGGCGCCACCAGCGCCAGAGCCGCCGCGAAAGTGACCGAAACCAGCCAGCGCATCGACCAATACCCCACAAAAACCGGCAATCGCGCGGCCTTACCCCACCATATCGCCGGCAAAATGACAGCGCCAAGCTGAACGCAGGCTAAACCGTGCCTTGGACACGGCAATTCAATCGGCTAACAAGAGCACGACCGGCGGTTGGCGCCCCGGAATCGAGGGAATTTTGGGGTCCATGCCCGACATCGAAGGCCGTATTGCCGCGCTGCCCATCTGGTCCGGCCCGGTCGCGCTCGCCCCGCTCGCCGGCGGCATTTCCAATCTCAGCTTCACCGCCACCGACCGCGGCGGCAAATATGTCGTCCGCATCACCCGCGATTTCCCCTTCCACCACGTCTATCGCGACCGCGAGGTGATGTCGGCCCGCGCCGCCCACGCCGCCGGCTTCGCCCCGGAAGTGGTGCACGCCGAACCCGGGCTGATGGTCTCGCGCTTCATCGAGGGCAAGGTGCTGGGCATCTCCGACGTGCAGGCAGATATTCCGCGCATCGCCGAATTCCTCCGCCGCTTCCACGCCCAAATGCCCGCCGGCATCTCCGGCGCCGGCTTCATCTTCTGGGTCTTCCACGTCAACCGCGATTATGTCCGCCAGCTCGGCAACGACCCGCGCGGCGCCGGCTGGCTCGCGATCAACGACGAGCTCGAAGCTGCCCAGCTCCCCCTCCCCATCCAGTTCGGTCACCACGACCTGCTGCCGGCCAACCTCATCGACGACGGCAAGCGCCTCTGGCTGATCGACTACGAATATGCCGGCTTCGACACCGCCATGTTCGACCTCGCCAATCTCTCGTCGAACAACAATTTCACCCCCGGCCAGTCGGCCCAGCTGCTCGCCGCCTATTTCGAGACCCCGCCCGACGAAGCGATCCTCCGCAGCCACGCCGCGATGGAAGCCGCCTCGCTGCTGCGCGAGGCCCTGTGGTCCCTCGTCAGCGTCCCGCATCTCGACCGCCCCGGCGTCGATTACGCCGCCTATGCCGACGAGAACTTCGCCAAGCTCGACGCCGCCCTCAAGACCTATCGCGAGCGCTTCGCATGAGCCTGCCCGCCCACGCGCAATTCGTCGTCATCGGCGGCGGCATCATCGGCTGCTCCACCGCCTACCATCTGGCCAAAGAGCACAAGGCGAACGTCGTTCTGCTCGAGCAGGGCAAGCTCACTTCCGGCTCCACCTGGCACGCCGCCGGCCTCGTCGGCCAGCTCCGCTCTTCCGCCTCGATCACCCAGGTGCTGAAGCGCTCGGTCGAGCTCTACAAAAATCTTGAAGCCGAAACCGGCCTTGCCACCGGCTGGAAGATGACCGGCTGTCTCCGTCTCGCCACCAACGAGGACCGCTGGACCGAGTTCAAGCGCCTTGCCACGACCGCCCGCTCCTTCGGCATGGACATGGAGCTGATCTCGCCCGCCGAGGTCAAACGCATGTGGCCCCTGATGAACGTCGATGACCTCATCGGCGCATCCTGGCTCCCCACCGACGGTCAGGCCTCCCCCACCGACATCACGCAGTCGCTCGCGAAAGGCGGCCGCCAGCACGGCGCGCAGATTCACGAAGGCGTCCGCGTCACCGGCTTCGAGATGGACGGCAAGCGCATCGTCGCCGTGCTGACCACCCGGGGCCGCATCGCCTGCGAGACAGTGATCAATTGCGGCGGCCAATGGGCCCGCGAGATCGGCGCCATGGCCGGCATTAACGTGCCGCTGCAGCCAGTCAAGCACCAGTACATCGTCACCGAAAAGCTCGACGGCCTCAGCCCCGACGTGCCCACCCTCCGCGACCCCGACCGCCGAACCTATTTCAAGGAAGAAGTCGGCGGCCTCGTGATGGGCGGCTACGAGCCCGACCCCATCGCCTGGACCACCGGCGACATCCCGCGCCCCTTCGAGTTTCAGCTCTTCGACGACGACTGGGACCATTTCGCCCAGCATCTCGAACAGGCCGTCGCCCGCGTCCCGGCGCTCGAAACCACCGGCGTCCGCCAGATGATCAACGGCCCGGAAAGCTTTACGCCCGACGGCAATTTCATTCTCGGCGCCGCGCCCGAATGCACCAATATGTATGTCGGCGCCGGCTTCAACGCCTTCGGCATCGCCAGTGGCGGCGGCGCCGGCTGGGCGTTGGCCGAATGGGCCGTCCGCGGCGAAGCCCCACTCGATCTCTGGGTCGTCGATATCCGCCGCTTCTCGGCGCTGCACCGCGACCGCGATTGGGTCCGCGACCGCACCCTCGAAGCCTATGGCAAGCACTACACCGTCGCGTTCCCGCACGAAGAATACGAGTCCGGCCGCGGCCGCATTGTATCGCCGCTCTACGATCGCCTGAAAGCCCACGGCGCCGTCTTCGGCTCAAAGCTCGGCTGGGAACGCCCCAACTGGTTCGCCCCTGCCGGCACTCCGGCCCACGACGTCTATTCGATGGGCCGCCAGAACTGGTTCGCTCCAGTCGGCGAAGAACACCGCCTCGTCCGCGAAAAAGCCGGCCTGTTCGACCAGTCGTCCTTCGCCAAGTACAAAGTCACCGGCAAGGACGCCGCTTCCGCTCTCAACGCTATCGCCGCCAACAACATCGACAAGCCTACGGGCCGACTGACCTACACCCAGCTGCTCAACTCGCGCGGTGGCATCGAGGCCGATCTCACCATGGCCCGCCTCGCCGACGACCATTTCTACGTCGTCACCGGCACCGGCTTCCGCACCCACGACCTGAGCTGGATCGCCGAGCATCTCCCCACGGGCGCCGACGTGACCATCCGCGACGTCACCGAAGAGTTCGGCACCCTCGTCCTGATGGGCCCGCGCGCCCGCGACATCCTGAGCGGCGTCACGACGGCCGATGTGTCCAACTCCGCCTTCCCTTTCGGTCACGTTCGCATCATCCCCATCGCCGGCCACGAGGTGCGCGCCCTGCGCGTCACCTATGTGGGCGAGCTCGGCTGGGAGCTGCACATCCCGCTGGCCGCCACCGGCGATGTCTTCGACGCCCTGATGGCCGCCGGCGCGCCGCACGGCCTCCGTCCCGTGGGCTACCGCGCCCTCGAATCGCTGCGGCTCGAAAAGGGCTATCGCGCCTGGGGCAGCGACATCACCCCCAACGACAATCCCTTCGAGGCCG
Source organism: Pseudomonadota bacterium (assembly GCA_048498015.1). Classification (GTDB taxonomy): domain Bacteria; phylum Pseudomonadota; class Alphaproteobacteria; order Rhizobiales; family Devosiaceae; genus Devosia_A. The sequence continues at coordinate 16,797 of JBEHYU010000031.1, read as the reverse complement.
GTCTCGGCTGGGCCGTTAAGCTCAAATCCAACACGCCCTTCCTCGGCCGCGACGCACTGATCGCCGCGCAGAACCAGCCGCAGAAGAAAACTCTTGCCACGTTCACTACCGATCGTGAGGACGTCGTTCTACTCGGCCGCGAGACCATCCTCCGCAACGGCCAGTTCGCCGGCTATCTCACCTCCGGCGGCTATGGCTACACCATTGGCAAGCCCATCGGCCTCGGCTATGTCCGCGCCGCCGCTGGTGTCAGCGATGCCTGGCTGACATCGGGGCGGTACGAACTGGTAGTGGCGAACGAAATCGTCCCTGCCACATTGCATTTGGGGCCGCTCTACGACCCGCAGAGTCTGAAGGTGAAGGCGTGAAAATTCTCGTTGCGGTCAAGCGCGTGGTGGATGCGAACTTTCGCGTGCGCGTAAAGCCCGACGGCACCGGCGTCGAGCTCGACAACGTCAAGATGGCGATGAACCCCTTCGACGAAATCGCCGTCGAGGAAGCCGTGCGCCTCAAGGAAGCCGGCACCGCCACCGAAATCGTGGCCGTCTCGATCGGCCCCGCGAAAGCCGAGGACACGCTGCGCCAGGCCCTCGCCATGGGCGCCGATCGCGCCATTCACGTCGTCCACGACGGCAAGACGGAATCCCTCGGCGTCGCCAAGACTCTCGCCGCCATCGCCGCCACCGAGAACCCCGACCTCTTCCTCCTCGGCAAGCAGGCCATCGACGACGACACCAACGCCACCGGCCAGATGCTCGCCGCCCTCCTCGGCCGCGGCCAGGGCACCTTCGCCAGCAAGCTGACGATCGCCGACGGCAAGGCCACCGTGGTCCGCGAGGTCGATGGTGGCCTCCAGACCGTCGAGCTCGTGCTCCCCGCCGTGGTCACCGCCGACCTCCGCCTCAACACCCCGCGCTTCACCGCGTTGCCGAACATCATCAAGGCGCGCGCCAAGCCGCTGGCCAAGACCACCGCCGCCGACCTCAACGTCGATCTCACCCCGCGTCTCAAGACCCTGAGGGTCGAAGAGCCGCCCGCGAGAAAACCCGGCGAAATCCTCAAATCCGTCGATGAGCTGGTCGCCAAACTGCGCGCCGCGGAGGTGCTGCCATGACCACTCTGCTCCTCGCCGATGGCGACGCCACTGCGCACGCCCTCACCGCCGCTCTGCAGCTCGGCGGCGAAGTCCACATCCTCCAGGCGCCGCCGAACGTCCTCGCCGAGCCGATCGGCTATCTGATGATGGACCTCGGCGGCTACGACTACATTGTCGCGCCGGCCACCTCCACCGGTAAGAACGTCATTCCACGCGTCGCCGCCCTCAATGACGCCATGGTGATCTCCGACGTCATCGAGATCGTCGCGCCCGACACCTTCCGTCGCCCGACCTATGCCGGCAACGCCATCGAGACCGTGCAATCCACTGACGCCAAGAAGTTCATCACCATCCGCGCCTCGGCCTTCCCGCCGACCCCGCTCGACGGCGTCAAAATCACCGAGCTCGGCCCCTCCGACGCCAATATGGCCCGCATCGTCTCCGAAGACGTCGCGCCCCCCGCCGGCCCCGAGCTCGCCTCCGCCAAGATCGTCGTCTCCGGCGGCCGCGCTTTCGGGTCAAAAGAAAACTTCGACGAGCTCCTCACCCCGCTCGCCCAGAAACTCAACGCCGCCATCGGCGCCAGCCGCGCCGCCGTCGATTCCGGCTACGCCGCCAACGACCTGCAGGTCGGCCAGACCGGCAAGATCGTCGCCCCCGACCTCTACATCGCCATCGGCATCTCCGGCGCCATCCAGCACCTCGCCGGCATGAAATCGAGCAAGGTGATCGTCGCCATCAACAGCGACCCGCAGGCCCCGATCTTCGGGGTAGCGGACTACGGGCTGGTCGGTGATCTTTTCACGATCGTGCCGGAGCTGACCTCAAAACTCTGAGCGTGGGGCGCACCCCACCCACCACGCTTCGCGTGCCCCCCCCTCTCTGTCGAGGGGAGGGAGAGTGCTGACTGACGCTTCCCCAATCGCGGATAGTGCAGTCAGTTCTCCCTCCCCCTTGCGGGGAGGGGGGACCGGCAAAGCCGGTGGGTGGGGGTAGCCACAAGAGTGGAGCCCCCGCCCTAAACCTCCACCCCAATCTCCCGCCCCACCCCGCGAATGTGCGCCTTCCCCCGCTCATATTCCGGCTTGTCGAAATGCTCGAGCATCAGCGGCACATCGCGACCCAGCGCCGCCAGCTCCCTTAGATACGCCCGATAGTCGAGGTTGCCCTCGCCCGGCGGCACCTCGTCCATATGGAACGAAATCAGCCCCGGCCCGCCCTTCATCACGATGTCCTTGGCATGCGCCGACACCACATAGGGCGCCAGCAGCGCAAACCCCTCGCGCAGCATGCGCGGCGTGTCGAAATAGAACTGCGGCGAGGTGATCATGTTGGCCGCATCGATATGCGCCGCAAACGCCGGCCGCTCCACCGCCTTGATCAGCCGCAGATACTCTTGCGGCGTCCCCGTGATCAGCCACGGCACCATCTCGAGCGAGAACTTCGTCCGCTTCGGCTTCACCGCATCGATGACATAGCGCGCCGTGTCCACCATGCGCTGGAATCCCGCTTCACCCAGATTGTCCGGATGCGGGCCATAATCGTAATTGTCGCTGAGCCCCCAGCCATCGCCCGCATGCCCCACCGTCCCGTGGAACGCCACGCAGGCGACGACGCCCATCTCGTCCGCCGCCGCCAGCGTATCCACCGCATACTGCAAATTCGCAGCCCGCTTCGCCTCGTCATGCGCCACCAGATTGCGCCACGCACCGGCCTCGCCGATCACCAGCCCGGCCTTCTCGACCGCCGCGACCAGCGCCCTGATCGCCGGATCGCCCGGCTTCAGTTCCGGCGCATAGATCGCCCGGTAGCCCTCCTCGGCATATTGCCGGACATAAGCGTCCGGATCGCCCTTATACTCAACGCCGTAGCGCCCCAGCCTGATGGCCATGCTCTCCTCCGTTTGCCCGAAGGAGGGAAGAACTCCCTTGAACTGTCAACTCCCGACCGGGTCATTCTCCTCCACTGCGTCATTCCCGCGAAGGCGGGAATCCAGACCGGGCCCTCGGACGTCCGAAACATCGCCTGGATTCCCGCCTTCGCGGGAATGACGCAGTGGATTAGTGCGGCTGGAACGTATTCGCCGCGATCGACTCCGGCTTCATCTCGATCGAGAACCCCGGCCGCTCGGGTGGCATATACGCCGCGTGCCGGATCACGCACGGATCGACGAAATGTTCGTGCAGGTGGTCCACATACTCGATCACCCGCCCGTCAATTTCCCCGCTCACCGCCACATAGTCGATCATCGACAGATGCTGCACATATTCGCACAGCCCCACGCCGCCCGCATGCGGCCATACCGGCAGCCCGAACTTGGCCGCCATCAGCAACACCGACAGCACTTCGTTGAGCCCGCCGATGCGGCAGGCATCGATCTGCACGATATCGATCGCCCCGCGCGTGATGAACTGCTTGAACAGAATCCGGTTCTGGCACATCTCGCCGGTCGCGACCTTCACCGGCGCCACCGCCTCGCGGATCTTGCGATGTCCCTCGATATCGTCCGGGCTCGTCGGCTCCTCGATGAAATATGGCTCGAACCGGCCGAGCGCCTTCACCCACTCGATCGCCTGCCCGACCTCCCACACCTGGTTGGCGTCGATCATCAGCTTGCGGTCGGGTCCCATGATGCGCCGCACGATCTCGAGCCGCCGCACATCGTCATCGCGGTCGCGCCCGACCTTCATCTTGATATGGGTGAAACCTTGTTCCACCGCTTCGGTCGCGAGCCGCGTCAGCTTCTCGTTGGAATAGCCCAACCAGCCCGCCGAGGTCGTATAGCAGGGGTAGCCCTTCTCCCGCAGCCGCGCGATCCGTTCCGCCTTGCCGGGCTCCGCCCTGCGGAAAATCGCCAGCGCCTCCTCCGGCGTGATCGCGTCGGTCAGATAGCGAAAATCGATGATCGACACCAGCTGTTCGGGGCTCATCTCGCCCACCAGCTGCCACACGGGCTTGCCGGCGAGCTTCGCCAGCAAATCCCATGCCGCATTGACCACCGCGCCGGTCGCGAGGTGCATCGCGCCCTTGTCCGGCCCGATCCAGCGCAACTGGCTGTCGCTCGTCACATGCCGCCAGAATTTTCCCGGCTCGGCCCGTATCCACTCGACCTCGAGCCCGACGACGCGCGGCGCCAGCGCCTCGATCGCCGCCACCACCACCTCGTTGCCGCGCCCGATGGTGAACGTCAGCCCGTGCCCCTCCACACCGCCATCGGTGCCCAGCACCACATAGGCGGCCGAGTAGTCCGGATCGGGATTCATCGCATCCGAGCCGTCGAGCGCGCTCGAAGTCGGAAAACGGAGGTCGTGCGTGGTCAGAGAAGTAATGCGCATCAGATGATGATCGTGTGAGTGCCGTCGACAGTCATGCTTTGGATCGCCTCGAAATCCCAGGCAATGCCCAGCCCCGGCGCGTTGGAGGGGATCGCCTTGCCGTCGCGGATGGTCATGCCCTGCGTGGTGATCGTGTCGAGCTGCGGGATGTATTCCACCCAGCGCGCATTGGGCACCGCGGTGCACAGCGACACATGCAGCTCCATCAGGAAATGCGGGCACACGGCGACGTTGAACGCCTCGGCCAGGTGCGCCACCTTCAGCCACGGCGTGATGCCGCCGATGCGCCCCACATCCACCTGCACGATCGAGCAGGCGTGCCGCTCGAGATACTCGCGGAAATGCAGCTGCGAATAGAGGCTCTCGCCCACCGCGATCGGCAGCGACGTGTGGGCGCTGAGCCGCGCATGCCCCTCGATATCGTCCGCCGTCAGCGGCTCCTCGAACCAGCCCAGATCGAGCGGCTCATAGGCCCGCGCCCGCCTTATCGCCTCGTCCACGTTGAACTTCTGGTTGGCGTCGGTGAAAATCTCAAAACCCTGCCCCACCGCCTCGCGCACCGCCGCGATCCGCGCCACGTCCTCATGGATGGCGCGACCGACCTTGAGCTTGCAGCCGCCGAACCCGTCGGCCCTGGCCCGCAGCGCGTCGTCCACCAGAGCCGCCGTCTCGAGATGCAGCCACCCGCCCTCGGTCGTATAGAGCGGGATTTCACTCTGCGCCCCGCCCGCCAGCAGATGCAGCGGCAGCCCGAGCTTGGTGGCCTTCAGGTCCCACAGCGCCGTATCGATCGCTGCCAGCGCGATCGAGGTGATCGCCCCTACCGACGTCGCATGCGTCAGGAACAGCAGGTCGCGCCAGATCCGCTCGATCTCCAGCGCCTCGCGCCCGATCAGCGCCGGCGCCAGGGTGCGCTTCAGCAATTCCATCACCGAATGCCCGCCGGTGCCGATGGTGTAGCTGTAGCCCGTCCCCACCGCGCCGTCCGCATCGGTGATCCGCACGATCGGCGTCTCCTGCGACACGAACGACTGGATCGCATCCACCCGCTTCACCTTGGGCTGCAGGTCCACCATCAGCAATTCGACGCGCGTGATCTTAGCCACGGCGCACCTCGCCATGCACCACCCGCACCCTCAGTCGAGTCACCTCGCCCCTCCGGGGAGAGGTCGCGCGCTTAGCGAGCGCAGCGAGCTTAGTAGCGCGGGTGAGGGGTGCGGTCTCTCGTCTCGCGCTCATCGCACCGCCATCCCGCTCGCCTTGTCGAACACATGCAGCCGCCCGAGGTCGAGCGTAAAATCCAGCGTCTCGCCCGCCGCCACCGGCCGCGGGTTGAGCATCTTGCCCTGCACTTCCTTGCCGCCCAGCTCGGCGAACAGGATCGTCTCCGTCCCCAGCGGCTCGGCGATGTTCACCACCCGCCGCAGGCTCACCGAATTGTCGACGCCATGCAGCGAATGCCCCTTGGGCGCCAGCGATTCCGGCCGGAACCCCAGCACGATCTGCTGCCCGTCTTTCACCGCCAGTCCCGCCGGCAGCGGCACCACCACGCCATCGCTCAGCCGTCCCACGGGGCGCCCGCTTTCGCTCGCCACGATCGCCTCGAGCTGGTTCATCGGCGGCGAGCCGATGAAGCCGGCAACGAATGTATTGGCCGGCCGGTCGAACACCTCCGCCGGCGTGCCCACCTGCTCGACATAGCCGTCGCGCATGATGACGATCCGGTCGGCCAGCGTCATCGCCTCCACCTGGTCGTGCGTGACGTAGATCACCGTCGTCTTCACCCGCTGGTGCAGCTTCTTGATCTCGACGCGCATCTGCCCGCGCAGTTTTGCATCGAGATTGCTGAGCGGCTCGTCGAACAGGAACACGTCCGGATTGCGCACGATGGCGCGCCCCATCGCCACGCGCTGCCGCTGCCCGCCCGACAGCGCCTGCGGCAGCCGGTCCATGTACGGCCCGAGCCCGAGGATCTCCGCCGCCTCGTCGACGCGCTTCTTGATCTCGTCGTCGGCCTGCCGGGCGATCTTGAGTCCGAACCCCAGATTCTCCCGCACCGTCATGTGCGGATATAGAGCGTAGCTCTGGAACACCATCGAGATATTGCGGCTGCGCGGCGGCAGCGCGTTCACCACGCGGTCGCCGATCGAGATCGTGCCGTCCGAGATCTCCTCGAGCCCGGCCACCATCCGCAACGTCGTCGATTTGCCGCAGCCCGACGGGCCGACCAGCACCACGAACTCGTCATGCGCCACTTCGAGGTCGATGCCGTGCACCACCTCTTCACGTCCGTAGCGCTTGACCACTTTGTTGAGGCTGACATTGGCCATCGACTAACCCTTTACGCCGCCGAACGTCAGCCCGGCGATCAGTTGTTTCTGCACGATGAAGGTGAGCACCAGCGCCGGAATGATGATCAGCACGGCAAGCGCGCTCATCCCGGCCCAGTCGACGTTGAACTGCGCGGTGAAATCCAGCAGCCCCACCGGCAGCGTCTTGCTGGCCGTGGTGCGGCTCAGTTGGCTCGCCAGCGCGAACTCGTTCCACGAAGTCAGGAACGCAAAGATCGCCGCCGAGGCGAGACCGGCGCGCGCCAGCGGAAACTCCACCTTCCAGAATGCCTGCCAGCGCGTGCAGCCATCGATCTGCGCCGCTTCCGATAAGTCCACCGGGATCTGCCGGAAGAACCCGTCGGTCAGCCAGATCGTGAACGGCACATTGATCGCGAGGTAGACGAGGATCAGCCCGAACTGCGTGTCGATGATGCCGAGCCGCGCCCACAGGATGAACAGCGGCAGGCTCAGCGCCACGCCGGGCACTGTCCGGCTCAGCATGAAGCTCAGGAACAGCGCACCCTTGCCCTTGAAGCGGTAGCGCGCGAAGGCGTAGCCGCCCATCATGCCGATGGCGAGCGCGACGACCGTCGAGGTCACCGAGATCACCAGCGAGTTGATGAAATACTGCGCCACCGGCAGGCCGGGCTGGCTCGGCAGGAGGCCGAAAATGCCCTGGAAATTGTGCAGCGTCAGCTCATGCGGGATCCACACCGCCGGCCGCGCCAGGATTTCGATGTTGGTGCGGAACGCCGTCAGCACCACCCAGGCGCCCGGCACCACCAGGATCACCATGGCGATGAACACGCCGAGCCGGATCAGCCAGCGCTGCCACCAGCGCTCGATGGTCTGCTGCCCGCTCATTGCGCGCCTCCCATGAAGGCGCGCGCGCTCGTCAGCTTGCGGTAGTAATAGACCGTGAAGGCGATGGAGACGATGATCGAGATGTAGCCCATCGCATTGGCCATCCCCATCTGGGAATTCTGGTAGCCGGTGCGCGTCATCAGCGTCCACAACAGCTCGGTGCGTCCGGCCGGCCCGCCATTGGTCATGATCTTGACCATGTCGTAGGCGCGCGCCACGTCGAGCGAACGGATGGTCATCGCGATGTAGATGAAGGGCATCAGGAACGGCAGCGTGATGTGGCGGAACACCTGCCATGGATTGCAGCCATCCACCTTGGCCGCCTCGACCGGCTCCTTGGGCAGCGCCATCAGTCCGGCCAGCAGCAGGATGGCGAACACCGAGGTCGACATCCACACCTCGGAGATCACCAGCGACAGCGGCGCCAGCGTACTGTCGACCAGCCAGGCGATCGGCTCATGGATGATGCCGAGGTCGAACAGCGCATTGTTGATGAGCCCCACCGAGTCGTTGAACAGATACTTCCACTGGAAGCCCACCAGGATCGGCGAGAACATCATCGGAAACATCATGATCGTGCGCAGCGTGCGCTGCCCGAAGGTGATCTTGCTCACCAGCAGCGCCAGCCCCAGCCCCAGCACCAGCTCGAGATTGAGCGCGACGGTGATGAACACGATGGTGCGCCCGAACGCCCACCAGAAATCCGCATTGGTGACGATGCGCTGGTAGTTGCGCAGGCCGACCCACTGGAACAGCGTTGCAGGCTTGGTCAGCTGGTAGCCGGTGAAGCTCGCCCAGAACGACACCAGCAGCGGCACCAGCACCACCGCAAGGATCACCAGGATCGCCGGCAGCAGCAGCAGATAGGGGATCGCCTGCGGCGAGCGGAAGAAACGCATCTGACCTACTTGTGTCGCCCGGTGTGCGGAAAGGCCATGACATGGCGCGAAAAGACCATGACTTCCTCGTTTTCGCGCGATTCATGCGAATTTCGCGCGAAAATTGCCTTCACTGATAAACGAAAATGGTGCCGGCGGGAAGAATTGGCCGCCCGGGAGGACTCCGGGCGGCCTCGGGCTCGCGCCCTTACTTCATCAGCCCGGCATCCTGCATGATCTGCGTCGCCTGCGCGGCCGCATCGTCAAGCGATTCCTGGATCGGCTTCTGGCCCACGATGGCGGCCTGCACGGCCGGCCACAGCACGTTCGACACCTCGATCCACTGCGGGATCAGCGGCGGCGTCTGCGCATCGGCCAGCGACTGCTGCCAGATCGGATACATCTCGGCGAGCGCCGGCTTGTTGTTGTCCTTGAACCACTGGATGACCTTCGGGAAGACGTCGGTGCGGGTCGGCATGTTGCCGGCTTCCGCTTCCATCATCTCGCTGTCGTCATTGGTCATGAACACCGCAAAGCTCACCGCGGCCGGGATGTTGTCGCACTGCTGCGTCACCGAGAACGAGTGCGAGCCGCTCCACTGGTGCGCATGGCCGGACGAACCCACCGGCGCCGGGGCGAAGCCCAGATCGTCGGCGATCTTGGAGGCCTTGGGGTCCGAGTAGAAGCCGGCAAAGCCCGGCCAGTCGAGATCGACGGCCAGCTGGCCGGCGGCCATCGCCGCGCCGATTTCGTCCCAGCCATAGTTGACCGTACCGGCCGGCACGGCCTTGGCGTCATAGATGTCCTTGAACCACTGTACCGCCGCCACGCCGGCGGCCGAGTTGAAGGTCGGCTTCCAGTTCGCGTCGAACACGTCGCCGCCATTGGCGCGCAACAGCTCCATGAAGCGGCCCGACATGCCCTCGTCCTTGCCGGCAAAGGCCGTGCCGTAGAGGTTCGGCGGATCGGCAAAGAAGATGATCTGGTTCTTGAGCTCGTCGAAGGTTTTCGGCGGCGCCAGGTCCATGCCGTACTTGGCCTTGTAGGCCGCCTGCTTGGCCGGATCGTTATAGAGGCTCTTGCGGTAGTAGATGTTCGACACGTCCGTGACGCGCGGCAGCTGCACCAGGCGGCCATCGACCATCGCCGAGGCCAGCGTGCCGGGCACGTACTTGTCGAGCTCGGACTTGGGGATGTACTGCGTCAGGTCGACATAAAGGTCGCCATACTGCGGCGCGAAGCTCGTGTGGTTCGAGCCGACGCACCAGGTGATCGAGCCCGATGCGATGTCCTGCTTGATCTCGCGGTCGAGGTCGAAATGCGCCTTGGACGAAACGATGTCCACCTTGGCGCCGGTCATCGCCTCCCACTCGGGAATGCGGGTGTAGAGGTGCTCGTACTGCGTTCCGCCGATGAGCTTCACCTTCAGCGTGTAGCCGGGGAACTTGCCGTAATCGTAGTCATCGGCCAGCGCAGCGCCGCCGATCAGCGACAGCGCACACGACGCCAGAAGCACCGTAACTAGTTGTTTGGACATGAGATTCTCCTCCTGAGACCTTCCGCGCGTCGCCTCAGTTTGAGGCTTGATCGTGCATATATGAAAAGTCTATTCGTAGGTAAGCACAGTTGACGAGCGAACGTCAACGGCTAGCATCCGCCGACGTTGGGCGGAGAAAGCCGATATGGGAGAGCCAATGAGCGTCGCGGAGGACCTCGACAAATATCGCGCGCCTGCGCTCGATAAGGGGTTGGATATCATTGAGCTTTTGGCCGCCACCGAAGAGGGGCTGAGCCAGGCCGAGATCGCCAAGGCGCTCGAACGTTCGCCCAACGAGATCTACCGCATGCTCGATCGGCTGGTGCGCCGCGACTATGTCCGCCGCACCTCGTCCGACCGCTACGAACTGACCCTGAAGCTGTTCGAGCTCAGCCACGCCACGCCGCCGATTCGCCGGCTGGTGAGCCAGGCGACGCCGGTGCTGCGCCGCTTCGCCCGCGACGCCGAGCAGGCCGTGCACCTCGTCATCCACGACCGCAACATCCTGGTCGTGGTGGCGCAGGTCGACGGCCCCGGCTACTGGAACCTCTCCATCCGTGTCGGCTCGCGCATCAACCTCACCAATACCGGCTCAGGCCACGTCTTCCTCGCCTTTGCGAGCGACGAGGAGCGCACCCTGATGCTCGAGGACCAGACCGAAAAGCGCCGCGAGAAACTGAGCGTGCTGCTGCAGGCCCGGCTCACCAAGGTGCGCGAGCAGGGCTACGAGGCGATGGCCTCCGCGCAGGTCGCCGGCGTGACCAACCTCTCGGTTCCGATCTTCGGCCCGCTGGGCTCGGTGGTCGCCGCCCTCACCTGCCCCTATACCGACCGCCTCGACAAGCAGGATGCGCCCGACCAGGCTGCGACCCTCCAGATGCTGATCGCCGCGGGCGGCGAAGTCTCGGCCCGAACGGCCACGAAGGAATGACCATGCGTATCGTCGATACCCACCTCCACCTCGTCTATCTCGACAAGTTCTCCTACCCCTGGCTCGGCGGCGCGCCGGCTATCAACCGGGAGTGGACGGCCGAGGCCTATTTCGCCGAGGCGGTGCCGCTCGGCATTGAAACCGCGCTGCACATGGAAGTGGACGTGGCCGAGCAGGAGATGGAGGACGAAACCCATTTCATGCTCGACGGCCTGCATCCCCGCATTGGCGGCGCCATCGCCGCCGCGCGTCCCGAGCACATCGATTTCCCGATGCATCTCGACCGCATCGCTGCCTGGCCCGGCGTCAAAGGCGTCCGCCGCATCCTGCACCAGTCGCCCAACGAGCTGAGCCAGGGCGAGCTCTTCGCCGCCAATCTCCGCCGCCTCGCCGCGAAGAACCTCAACTTCGATCTCTGCGTACGAGCCGACCAGCTCGGCATCGGCCGCGAGCTCGCCGCCAAGTGCCCCGACGTGCAGTTCATCCTCGATCATTGCGGCGTGCCCGACATCGCCGGTGGCGCCTTCGACGCATGGGCCGCCGGCATCACCCGCATGGCCGAACTGCCCAACGTCGCCGCCAAGATTTCCGGCATCACCGCCTACGCCCGGCCCGACTGGACCGTCGATACACTGCGCCCCTATGTCGAGCACGTCATCGAGAGCTTCGGCTGGGATCGTGTCGTCTGGGGCTCCGACCATCCGGTCTGCACCCTCAACGCCAACCTCACCCGCTGGGTCGAGACCACGCAGGCGATCGTCGGCGGCGCCAGCCTCGACGAACAGACCAAGCTCTACAGCGCCAACGCCGAGCGCCTCTATCGCCTGAAGCCGAAAGCCGCCCGCCGCTACGGCTCGGTCATCGGCATCCGCCCTGAGCACCTCGCCGAATACAAGCGCGTCCACGCCGCCGTGTGGCCAAAGGTGCTCGAGCAGATCAAGCGCTCCAACATCTCCAACTACTCGATCTATTTGCGCGAACCCGAGAACCTGATGTTCGCCTATTTCGAATACACCGGCACCGACTACGCCGCCGACATGGCCGCCATGGCCGCCGACCCGACCACCAAGGAATGGTGGGCCCTCTGCATGCCCATGCAACAGCCCCTGAGCTCAAAGGCCCCCGACGAATGGTGGGCCGGCACCCAAGAAGTCTTCCACCTCGATTGACCGAGCAGTCAGGACTCCTCTCCCGTTTACGGGGGAGGGGGACCAGCCGAAGGCTGGTGGAGGGGGCGGCCCCATACTCGATCTCATCCTCCCCCCCTTGGTGGGCAGGATAGCGCAGCTTAGCCGAAGGCTTAGCGAAGCTTGGTGAGGGGGGCCTTCCCCCCGTCGTCGCCCCGCCCTTGCCTCCAACGCTCACTTGTGAAAAGATTATTCACATAAGAATTGCGGAACGCCAAAAATGCCCATCCCGGTGACCGACCTGCGCCAGTCCTGGCCGCGCCCGAGCGCACCGCAACCCATTGTAATCATTGGGGCCGGCGGCATTGTGACGGACGCGCACCTGCCCGCTTACCGCCTCGCCAACTTCCCCATCGCCGGCCTCTACGACCTGAACACCGATCGCGCCCAGGCCGTCGCCGCCAAGTGGGACACCGTCGCCTTCCCCACCCTTGAAGAAGCTATTTCGACGCCCAACGCCCTCTACGACCTCGCCCTCCCACCCGGCGCCCATACCGAAATCCTGCCGCTGCTGCCGGACGGCGCCGCGGTTCTCATCCAGAAGCCGATGGGCCGCGACCTCGGCGAAGCCACCCGCATCCTCGACATCTGCCGCGCCAAAAAGCTCAAGGCCGCCGTCAACTTCCAGCTTCGCTTCTCGCCGATGTTCCTCGCCCTCGCCGACGCCCTTGAGCGCGGCTGGCTCGGCGAAATCGTCGATGCCGAAGTCCATCTCAATCTGTTCACGCCCTGGGGCCTGTTCCCCTTCCTCAAGGGCATGCCGCGCGTCGAGATCGCCGTGCACTCGATCCACTATCTCGACACGCTGCGGGCGCTGCTCGGCAACCCGGTCGGCGTTCATGCGCGCACCATCGGCCATCCCTCGACCGATCTCGCCCAGACCCGCACCAGCGCCCTGCTCGACTATGGCGACATGAAGCGCGTCACGCTGTCGATCAACCACAACCACGATTTCGGCCGCAAATTCCAGGACGCCGGCTTCCGCGTCGAAGGCGACAAGGGCGCCGCGCAGGTCAAGCTCGGCCTGCTGCTCGACTACCCCAATGGCGAGCCGGACGAACTGTGGATCACCCGGAAGGGCGACGACTGGACCGAGGTACCGCTGCAGGGCAAATGGTTCCCGCACGCCTTCATCGGCACCATGAGCAACCTCCAGCGCTTCGCCGCCGGCGAGGACGAAAGGCTGCTGACCGGCGTCGAGGATGCCTGGCACACCATGGCGCTCGCCGAGGCGGCCTTCGAGTCCGCTGCGTTGCCCGCCACTCCCGTGAGGACCGCCCCATGAGCGAGGCCACCGTCGGCGTCCACAGCACCAATCCGACCACCATGCCGGTCGAGCATGCCCGCCTGCCGGTGTGGAACGCCGAGAACTGGTTCTACGAGGATTTCGCGGTCGGCCACAAAATCCGCTCGCTCCGCCGCACCATCTCGGAGGGCGAAAGCATGGCGTTCAATGCCCTCGTCACCGACATGCATCCCTATGTGGCCGACGAGATTTTTGCGACGACCGAGGGGCAGTTCGGCAAGCGCCTGGTCGCGGGCGCCTTCGTGTTTTCGGCCGGCCTCGGCCTCGTCGCCACCAACTGCGTCAACGCGTTCAGCTACGGCTACGACAGGCTGCGCTTCATCAAGCCGACCTTCATCGGCGACACCATCTACACCATCCGCACCAACATGGAAAAACGCCCGAAATACCAGGAGCTTGGCCTGATCCGCGCAAGTTACGAAGTCTTCAAGGGCGAGGGCGAGCTGGTGCTCTATTGCGAGCATCTGCAGACGGTGAAGTACCGCAATCCCGCCGACTGGGCCGGCAAGACCGAGAAATAGATGGACCAGAACGATCTTCCACTTGCCGGCCTCGTCGTCGTCGACATGTGCCAGTTCCTGAGCGGGCCCTATGCCTCGCTGCGCCTGCAGGATTTGGGCGCGCGCGTCATCAAGATCGAGCGGCCCGATGGCGGCGATCTGAGCCGCCGGCTCTATCTCACCGACACCGAGGTGGGCGGCGACTCCACCAATTTCCACGCCATCAACCGCTCCAAGGAGAGCCTCGCGCTCGATCTCAAGGACCCCGCCGACCTCGCCTCGCTCAGGAAGCTTCTGACGCAAGCCGATGTGGTGCTGCAGAATTTTCGCCCCGGCGTCATCGAGCGGCTGAGCCTCGACTACGAGGCCGTAAAGGCCATCAACCCACGCATCGTCTATGCGTCGATCACCGGCTATGGCACCGAGGGCCCGTGGGTGATGCGGCCCGGCCAGGATCTCCTGGCGCAGGCCCGCGCCGGCCTGATGTGGCTGAACGGCGACGAGGGCCAGGGGCCGGTGCCGTTCGGTTTGGCGGTGGCCGACATGCTCGCCGGCTCGGCGGCCTGCCAGGGTATTCTCGCCTGCCTCGTGCGGCGCGGCATCACCGGCCTCGGCGGGCACGTCGAGACCAGCCTGATGGAGGCGCTCGTCGATTTCCAGTTCGAGGTGCTGACCGCTTATCTGAACGACGGCCGCCGCCGGCCGAAGCGCTCGGATTACCGCTCGGCGCACGCCTATCTCGCGGCCCCTTACGGTGTGTACCAAACCGCCGATGGCTGGCTCGCCATCGCCATGACGCCGATCGCCAAACTGGCCGACCTGTTCCAGCTCGCCGCACTCGATCCCTACAAGGACAAGCCCAAGAGCTGGTTCTCCGACCGCGACGCGATCAAGCGGATCATCGCCGAGCACGTAAGGACCGGTACGACCGAGCACTGGCTGTCGATCCTCGAGCCCGCCGACATCTGGTGTGCCAAAGTCCTGAGCTGGGACGAACTGGTCGAAACCGAGGGCTTCAAGGTCCTCGACATGCTGCAGACCGTAACGCGCGAGGACAACGTGTCGATCACCACGACCCGCGCCCCGCTGCGCATCGACGGCGCCCGCCCGCGCACCAGCCGCGCCGCGCCGCTGATCGGCGAGCAGAGCGCCAAGATTCGCCAGGAATTCGGCCTGTGACCGCCCGGCTGCTGGGCGCCCCGCCGCCCGCGAAACTCACCCTGCGCGGCATGACCTGGAGCCATCCGCGCGGCTACGACCCGATGGTCGCCACCAGCGCCGACTGGTTGCGCCAGAGCGGCGTCGCCATCGAGTGGGACAAGCGCTCGCTGCAGGATTTCGAGATGTTCCCGGTCGAGGAGCTGGCCCGGCAATACGACCTCATCGTCATCGACCACCCGCATGTCGGCCAGGTCACCGCCGAAGGCTCGCTCGCTCCCCTGCCCGCGATTGCCGACGAGTTCGTCGGCGGCTCTTATGCGAGCTATGCCTACGAGGGCAGCCAGTGGGCCTACCCCATCGATGCCGCCGCGCAGGTGATGGCGTACCGCGCCGACCTGCTGCCCGAACCGCCGCGTAACTGGTCGGCCGTCGTGCAGCTCGCCTATGCCGGCCAGGTGGTGCTGCCGATGCTGGCCCCGCACAGCCTGATGAGCTTTTGCACCATCGCCGCCAATCTCGGCACGCCCTGCTCCACCAGCGCCGGCCAGCTGATCGACCCGGCCGCCGGCGCCGCCGTCATCGAGCAGTTGCGCGAGCTCACCGCATTGCTCGAGCCCTCCAATTTCGCCATGGACCCGATCGCCGCCTCGGAGGCCATGGCCCGCCCCGACGCGCTGGTGAGCGTGATGCCGCTCGGTTACGGCTATGTCTCCTACGCGCGCGACGGTTTTCGCCCGCGCCGGCTGAGCTTTGCCGACATCCCTTTGCCCGGCCGGCGCGGTTCGGCGCTGGGCGGTACCGGCATCGCCGTCTCGGCGTTCTCCGGGCACATCGAAGAATCGGTGGCTTACGCCGCCTATGTGGCCTCGGCCGCCGTGCAGCGCGGCGCCTATGCCGCCGCCGGTGGCCAGCCCGGCCACGCCGCGGCCTGGGCCGACGACGCGGTCAATGCCGACACCCACGATTTCTACAGTGGCACCCGTGCCACCCTCGATGCCTCCTGGGTCCGCCCGCGGCACCGCGGCTACATGGCCTTCCAGCACTCGGCGTCGAACCGGCTCAATGCCGGCCTCTTGTCGCGCGACCCCGCCGCCGCCATCATCGCCGACCTCAATCGCATGTTCCGGGAGAGTTTCTGATGGAGCGGCCGCGTCACTTCGAGGACTTCGCCGTCGGCGAGACGCGGACCACCAGTGGCCGCACCATCACCGAGACCGATTTCGTCGTCCACGCCGGCCACACCGGCGATTTCTTCCCGCATCACATGGACGCCGAAGCGATGAAATCGAGCCAGTGGGGCCAACGCATCGCCCACGGCACCATGACCTTCGCCATCGGCATCGGCCTCACCGCCAGCGAGATCAATCCGCTCTCCTTCACCTATGGATATGAACGGCTGCGCTTTCCCAAACCCGTATTCATCGGCGACACCATCCACACGGTGCTGACCATCGCGGCGTTGGAGGACGACCCAAAGCGCGCCGACCACGGCCGGGTGATCGAGCAGGTGCGGGTAATGAACCAACGCGGTGAGACGGTGCTGGCGTGTGACCACGTGTACTTGGTGAAGCGGCGGGGCTAGCCCGGGTTCCGCGCCAGCGGCCTCACCCCACCCACCACGCTTCGCGTGGTCCCCCCTCCCCGTCAAGGGGAGGGAGAACCGACTGCA
>JBEHYU010000030.1:0-46184 GCA_048498015.1 Pseudomonadota bacterium | reverse complement strand
AGATGGTGAGCGCCGGCGCTCACCTGGCCTCGCTGGTGCTCACCAGATCGCCGTCCTGCACCGCGAGGTTGCCCACCACGCCGTCGAACGGAGCGCGGATCACCGTGAAACCGAGATCGCGCTCGGCCTTGTCGCGGCTCAACACCAGCGTCTTGAGCTGGCTCTCGGACTCGGCGCGCTGGCCCTTCAGCACGGCGATGTTGGCGGTCGCCACGGCGATCTGGGCGTCGCTCGCGGCGAGCTGCGCGTTGGCCTGGTCGAGCGCGGCGTTGGCCTGGTCGAGCTGTGCCTGCGACGCATTGTTGGTCGAGGCGAGCGAGGCAGCGCGCTGCTGCGCCAGGGCGGCGTTCTTCTGCGCCGCGCTTGCCGAAAGCTTCTGTGCGTTGGCCTGCGCCAGCGTCGCTTCGCCGCCCGCGATCTGCGCATCGATGCGCTTCAGCGTCAGGTTGGCGGTGTCGATCTGCGCCTGTGCGCTGTCGCGGGCGATGACATAGTCGCCGTCATCCAGCGTCACCAGCGCGTCGCCCTTCTTGACCGCCTGGTTGGCGACCACGTTGACCGTCGCGACGTACCCACCCAGCTTGGGTGAGATGGTCGCGATGTCGCCGCCCACATAGGCGTCGTCTGTCGAAACGATGAAACGCCCGTTGAAGAAGTAGTCGCTGCCATACCAAGCGCCCGCGGCCAGCGCAATCAGCCCGATACCGGCGAAAATGAACGGCCGGCGCGAACGCTTCCTGGCCGGCATGGCCGCCGTGGCGGTGTCATTGGCGGGAGCGGAGATCGGCGCTTCGTCCTGAGCGGGACTCACCACATTCTCGGCCTCGACCTGCTGGGAGGCCACGGCACGAATATTCTTCACATTGTTGGACTGAGCCATCTGCTCCTCCGGGCGAAACGAATGAACTGAACCGTTCGGTTCGATTGACATAGACCACCGCCTGGCCCATATCAAGCGAAATCGAACCGAACGGTTCAGTCTATTTTGGAGTGCCTGCCATGCAAATTTCGCCTGAGACCGAGGACGCCAAACCTGGCAGGCGCGCCGCCGGCCAGGATCCGGCCAAGCGCGCCCAGATTCTCGACGGCGCCAAGCGCTGCTTCATGTCGCTCGGCTTCGAAGCCTCGAGCATGAACGAGATCACCGCCGAGGCCGGCGTCTCCAAGGGCACGCTCTATGTCTACTTCAAGGACAAGGAGGACCTGTTCAAGGAACTGATCGACCGCGAGAAATCCGCCGTCATGGGCGCCGCGCTCAAGGAACTCGAGCGCCCCGGCAGCATGGCCGAGCAGCTCCACCGCTTTGGTGCCTACATCACGAGCCGGCTGACCTCCGACGAGGTCATCAAGGCGCAGCGCATGGTGCTGGGTGTGGCCGAACGCATGCCCGACATCGCCACCCGGTTTTTCGGCTCGGACGCCTTCAGCGCCCACCTGCTGCTCAAGGACTGGCTCGACGCCCATCTCGCCGCCGGTGACCTCAAGATCGACGACACCGACCTCGCCGCCCGCCAGTTTCTCGAACTGAGCATGGCCTCGATCTTCAAGCGCCGCCTGTTCGGCAACATGGCCGAGCCCGCCGCGCCCGATTACATCGACTATGTGGTGGGCAAAGCGGTGGAGATATTCCTGGGGCACTACCAGCCGAAATAACGGCCCCCTCCTCCGCCCCCACACAACTCCGCGATCCCTTTCGCCGCGCTGAAACGTCGCGTGATCTCCTGTCGTTGCTATGTCACAAATCGACCACGCGCATGGGGTGACCTGAGCGCTTCGCCGTGACGGAGCCTTGATGGGCGCCTACATCCTTCGCCGTGTCCTGCTGATGATCCCGACGCTGCTCGGCATCATGGTCGTCGCCTTCGCGGTCACCCAGCTTGCGCCCGGCGGCCCGGTGGAAGAGTTGATCGCCCGGATGACCAACAGCAGCGTGGGCATCACCGACCGCGTCACCAATACCGGCAGCGATACCGGCCTGCCCGGGGCGAGCGGCCAGTCGGTGCTTGCCAAGACCGCCGGCAGTACGTCGGGAACCGGCAGCGCCTATCGCGGCTCCGCCGGTCTCAATGCCAAATACATCGCCGAACTGCGCCAGCGCTTCGGCTTCGACAAGCCGCCGCTGCAGCGCTTCGCCGACATGATGTGGAACTATATCCGCTTCGATTTCGGCCGCAGCGCTTTCCGCGACATCTCCGTCATCGACCTGATCAAGGAGAAGCTGCCCGTCTCGATCAGCATCGGCGTACTGATGACGCTGCTCACCTACGGCGTCTCGATTCCGCTCGGCATCGCCAAGGCGGTGCGCGACGGCTCGCGCTTCGACCTGTGGACCAGCACTTTCCTGCTGGTGACCTATGCATTGCCCAGCTTCCTCATCGGCATCGTGCTGATCGTGCTGTTCGCCGGCGGCAGCTTCTGGAACATCTTTCCGGTCAAGGGCCTCGTCTCCGCCAATTTCGACAGCCTCGACTGGCCGCACAAGGTTCTCGACTATGCCTGGCACATGGTGCTGCCGATCACCGCGCTCAGCATCGGCGCCTTCACCAGCGCGACGTTCCTCATCAAGAATTCGTTCCTCGATGAAATCCGCAAGCAATACGTCACCACGGCTCGCGCCAAGGGGCTGACCGAGCGCAAGATTCTCTACGGCCACGTCTTCCGCAACTCGATGCTGATCGTCATCGCCACCTTTCCGGCGGCCTTTGTCGGTGCCTTCTTCGGCGGCTCGCTGCTGATCGAGGTGACATTCAACCTCGACGGGCTCGGCCTGCTCGGCGCCAATTCGGTTGGCAACCGCGACTACCCGGTGGTGTTCGCCACGCTCTTCATCTTCTCGCTGCTCGGGCTGGTGATTTCGCTGATTTCCGACCTCACCTACATGCTGGTCGATCCCCGCCTCGACTTCGAAAGCCGCGGCGTATGATCGGCGTCGGCATCCTCCGCCTTGCCGGCCCCGTCTTCGCCCCGGCCGATATCGCCGTCTCCGCGCCCGCCGCACCGGCGAGATCGATCGTCGCCTCGCGGCGGACTCGCGCCTTCCTCGCCGATCGGCGCGGCGTCGTCTCGCTGATCCTGTTCGCGATCATGTTCGTGCTCTCGCTCGGCTCGGAATTCATCGCCTCCGACAAGCCCATCCTCGCCTCCTACAAGGGCGACCTGCTCGTTCCGTTTGTGATCAACTATCCCGAGAGCACGTTCGGCGGCTTCCTCGCCACCACCAACTACCGCGATCCGCTGAACCGCGACGAGATCAACGCCAATGGCTGGATGATCTTTCCGCTGACCCGCTACTCCTACGACACGGTGGACAATACCCTGCCCGCCTCGATGTCGGCCCCGACGCCGCCGGGTTGGCTGATGGACACCGCCACCCGCTGCTCGGGCTATCCCCTCGGGGTGGGCGACCCCGATTGCACCATCGGCAATATCCATTGGCTCGGCACTGACGATCGCGGCCGCGATATCCTCGCGCGCCTGCTCTACGGCTTCCGCATCTCGGTGCTGTTCGGCTTCATCCTCGCCGCCATATCGTGCGCCGTCGGCATCGTCGTCGGCGCCGTCTCGGGCTACTTCGCCGGCTGGACGGACCTGCTCATCCAGCGCTTCCTCGACATCTGGACCGCGATCCCACAGCTCTATCTGCTGATCATCATCGCCTCGGTGATCGAGCCCAATTTCTGGACGCTGCTGGGCGTCCTGCTGCTCTTCTCGTGGGTGGGGCTGGTCGGCGTGGTGCGCGCCGAGTTCCTGCGCGCCCGCAACTTCGAATATGTCGAGGCGGCACGCGCGCTCGGCGTCTCGAACCTCACCATCATGTGGCGCCATCTGTTCCCCAACGCGATGGTGTCGACCCTCACCTTCGCGCCCTTCATTCTCGCCGGTTCGGTGACGACGCTGACAGCGCTCGATTTCCTCGGCTTCGGGCTGCCACCCGGCTCGCCTTCGCTGGGCGAAATGGTCAACCAGGCCAAGGCCAATCTCGACAAGCCGTGGATCACCGTCTCGATCACCGTCGTCCTGTCGCTGACGCTCATCCTCATCGCCTTCGTCGGCGCGGCCATCCGCGACGCTTTCGATCCACGCAAGGTGCAGCGATGAGCGCCCTGCTCGCGGTCGACAGCCTCGGCATCGACTTCCACGTCGATGGCCGCATCGTTCCGGCCGTGCGTGGCATCTCCTTCGATCTCGAGGCGGGCAGGACCCTGGCGCTGGTCGGCGAGTCCGGCTCCGGCAAATCCGTCACCGCCGCCTCGATCCTGCGCCTGCTCCCGGCATCGGCCGATGTCCGCGGCCGCATCCTGTTCGAGGGCCGCGACCTCGCCACCATCACCGACAGCGAACTGCGCACCATCCGCGGCGCCGGCATCTCGATGATCTTCCAGGAGCCGATGAGCTCGCT
Source organism: Pseudomonadota bacterium (assembly GCA_048498015.1). Lineage (GTDB taxonomy): Bacteria > Pseudomonadota > Alphaproteobacteria > Rhizobiales > Devosiaceae > Devosia_A. The sequence continues at coordinate 41,785 of JBEHYU010000030.1, read as the reverse complement.
CAATCCGCTTCACACCGTCGAGCACCAGATCGGCGAGGCGTTGACCACGCACCCGCGGTTGGCCGATCGAGCCCTCTCGGGATCGATCGGACAGAGCACAAAGAAGCTACGCCTGAGCAAGTCTGCCGTCCGCCAGCGCACCATCGAGCTGCTGCGCGAAGTCGGCATCGCCGACGCCGAGGCGCGCCTGCCTTCCTTCCCGCACGAGCTATCGGGCGGCCAGCGCCAGCGCGTGATGATCGCCATGGCGCTCGCCAACGAACCGAAGCTGCTGATCGCCGATGAGCCGACCACCGCGCTCGACGTCACGGTGCAGGCGCAGATCCTCGACCTGCTCAAATCGCTGCAGGTCAGACGCGGCATGGCGATGCTGTTCATCACCCACGATCTCAGCATCGTCCGCCACATGGCCGACGAGGTCGCGGTGATGACCAATGGCGAGATCGTCGAGCGCGCGCCGGCCGAAGCGATCTTCACCAGTCCGCGTCACGATTACACCCGCAAGCTGCTGACCGCGGAGCCGAGCGGCGCCCCGCCCGCTTCCGATCCAACGGCACCGGTCGTCGCCCAGGCGCAGAACCTCAGCGTCCTGTTCCCGATCAAGCGCGGCATCCTGCGCCGCACCGTCGGCCATATCCGCGCCGTCGACGATGTCACCTTCATTGTCCGCGCTGGCCAGACGCTCGGCGTCGTCGGCGAGTCCGGCTCCGGCAAGACCACGCTCGGCCGCGCTTTGCTCCGGCTGATTTCATCGCAGGGCCGTATCGTCGTCCTCGGCAACGAACTGCAGGGCCGCGCCTGGCGCGCCGTGCGGCCGCTCCGCAAGGATATGCAGATCGTCTTCCAGGACCCCTATGGCTCGCTCTCGCCACGCCTGTTGGGAGGTTCCATCGTCGCCGAGGGCCTCGGCGTCCACATGCCCCGCCTGGGTGCTGCCGACCGCCAGGCCCGCGTCGAACGCGCGCTTGCCGAAGTCGGGCTCGACCCGGCCATCGCCTACCGCTACCCCAACGAATTCTCGGGCGGCCAGCGCCAGCGCATCGCCATCGCGCGCGCCATGGTGCTGGAGCCGAAATTCGTCGTGCTCGACGAGCCCACCTCGGCGCTCGATACCTCGGTGCAGGCACAGGTGGTCGATCTGCTGCGCACCCTGCAGCAGCGCCGCGGGCTCACCTATCTGTTCATCTCGCACGATCTGCGCGTCATCCGCGCCCTGGCCAACGACCTGCTGGTGATGAAGGACGGCAGGATCGTCGAGGCCGGCCCGGCGGCCGAGATCTTCGCCTCGCCGCAATCGGAATACACCCGCGCGCTGCTCGCCGCTGCGCTCCCCTCCGGCTATCGCGCGGCCGCCGCCGTGCTAGAACATCCGCAGACGAACTGAGAGGCCCCGAAATGCTCCGTTACGCCCTCGCCCTCGCCGCGCTCAGCCTGAGCGCCCTCCCCGCTCTCGCCGATCCGGCCCAGAACGGCCCCTGGATCACCGGCCTGTCGCTCACCGGCGACATCAAATATCCACCCGGCTTCGCCCACTGGAACTACGTCAATCCGGACGCCCCCAAGGGCGGGCTGGTGCGGCTCAACGCCTATGGCGGCTTCGACACCTTCAATCCGATCCTCGAGGAAGGCGAGCCGGGCGCCGGCCTCGGCCTCGTCTACGAGACGCTGATGACCAGCTCACTCGATGACACCAGCGCCTCCTATCCGCTGATCGCCGACGCCCTGGCCTATCCGCCCGATATCTCGTCGGTCACCTTCCGCATCAGCCCGAAGGCGAAATGGCAGGACGGCACGGCGATCACGCCCGACGACGTCGTCTGGTCGTTCAACGAGGAATTCAAGCTCAACCCCAACATGCAGAACTACTACCAGGACGTGAGCAAGGTCGAAGTGACCGCGCCCGACCAGGTGACGTTCTTCCTGTCGACGACCAACAATCGCGAGATGCCCGTCATCCTCGGCCAGGTCCAGATCCTTCCCCAGCACTGGTGGGAGGGCAAGGACGCCAACGGCAGGCAGCGCGACATCACCGCCTCCACCCTCGAGCCGCCGATGGGCTCGGGCCCCTACAGGATGAAGAGCTTCTCGGCCGGCCAGTCGATCAGCTACGAGCGCGACCCCAACTATTGGGCCATCAATGAGCCCACCGAGATCGGCGAGAACAATTTCGGCGAGATCCGCTTCGAATATTTCAAGGACCCCGATGTCGCCTTCGAGGGCTTCAAGGGCGACCAGTTCGACTGGTGGAACGAGAACCGCGCCAAGCGCTGGGCCACCTCATACGATTTCCCCGCCGTGCAGCAGAAGAAAGTCATCCAGGACCTCTTCCCGCAAGGCTATGCCGACCAGGGCGTCATGGTCGCCTTCATGCCCAATTTGCGCAAGGCGAAGTTCCAGGACCTGCGCGTCCGCCACGCGCTGCTCGACGCCTTCGATTTCGAAAGCCTCAATAAAACGATCTTCTACAATCAGTACGAGCGCGTCAGCTCCTACTATTACGGCATCCCCTTCGCCTCATCCGGCCTGCCGACGGGCGAGGAACTGGATATCCTCAACACCGTCAAGGACAAGGTGCCGCCCGAGGTCTTCACCACCCCCTATGAGAACCCCGTGGGCGGCGACCCGGCGAAAGTGCGCGCCAACCTCAAGGCGGCGCTCGATCTGCTCACCGCCGCCGGCTACAAGCTCGACGGCAACCGGCTGGTCGATGCTTCCGGCACGCAGCTCAGCTTCGAGCTGCTGCTGAACGGCTCGACCATCGAGCCGGTCGCGACGGCCTGGCAGACCAACCTCAAATCCATCGGCATCGACATGTCGATCCGCGAGGTGGACTCGGCCGAGTACGTCAACCGCCTGCGCAACCGCGACTTCGACGTCATCTACTTTTCGTGGGGGCAGAGCCTGAGCCCCGGCAACGAGCAGAACTTCTATTTCAGCTCGAAAGCCGCCGCCGACCCCAATACCTCCAACGTGCCGGGCATCGCCGATCCGGCCGTGGACGCGCTGATCGACAGGGTCGTCTTCGCCAAGAACCATGACGAGCTGCTCGCCGCCACGCACGCCCTCGACCGCGTGATGCTCGCCAACTATTTCGTCATCCCGACTTATACGCTGCGCAAGGACCGCATCGCCCGCTGGGACCGCTTCAGTCACGCCGACCAGCTGCCGCTCTATTCGATCGGCTTCCCCGATGTGTGGTGGTACGACGACGCCAAGGCCGCGCTCGCCGGCAAGCCGCAATGACCGAAGCGCCGGCGGTCAGTCCAACTCCGCCGGCGTATGGGCCCTGCCGTCGATCGTCACGGTCTCGACGTCGAGCGCACCGCCGAGCGTCCTGAGCCTGAGCTTGCCTGCGGTGCGGCTGAGCTCGCCCCATGCCGTGCCGGACGACCACAGGACGCGGTAGTCGCCCTCTTGCTTCGGCGCAAAGCTCAGCGTCCTGTCGACCTGGTCCGCATTGAAGCCGCTCCACGCATTGACCAGCTGCCACGCCGACATCGAGCGCGCATAATACGAGCCGCATTCGATATCGTTGAACGGGTTGCGCCGCGCGCCATCATAGCGCGCCCGTACGCTCGCCACGATGTTGACGCCCTGCTCCACCAGCCCATGCATGATCATGTGCGACGCGGATGCGTACTCGATGCCCGTCCACGCTTCCTCCGCATAAGGCGCCGCCACCATCGGCTGGCGCGTGCCCGGCGGATAGGTCGCGATCAGCAGCCCGCCCTCGTCCTCGAAGGCATAATTGCGGCACGGGTTGAAATGGTCGTCCATGCTCCGCAGGTAATTCTCGTCGTACACGGCCTTGAGCGCGGAGCTGACCTTGCCTGCATCGAGGAACAGGCCAAGCCCCGCCACTTCCGCGTGCCACTGCCCCAGGATCTGGTCGGCGATGCAGCCCTCGCCGAACTGGTACTTGATCTCGCCATGCTCGTCCGACCAGTAAGCCGCCATGAAGCTGTCGGCCAGCACGCCCGCGCTGCGGCCGGTATCGAACGGCTCCAGCACCGACCTGTCGCTCAGGTCGATCGACTGGAAGAAGTAGCGGCCATTGTAGAGTTCGGTATCGATGTGCCGCGCTCCGGCTTCGGCGAGCCGCGCGCATTTTGCCGCCAGCTCCTTCTCGTCCAGCGCCGCCGCCATGCGGCTCATCGCCAGCAGCGCGGCCACATACATCGTGCCAAGCCATGAATTGGGTCCGAACAGCTCCATGTCGAGCGTCTGGTGCTGCCGCCCCTGTAGAATGCCGGTCTGTTCCGGATCCCACCGATCCGGATTCTCCTCGCTCCACGCATATTCCATGGCGTGCCTGACCTGCGGCCAGTAACGGCGGAGCCAGTCCGTGTCGCCCGACAGCCGCCACTCGCGATAGGTCTTGATGATCGCTCCGAAATGCCCGTCGGCGCAGGGCCCGATGATGTCGAAGCCATTGCCCAGCGGCAGCTTCTGCCGGAACGTCAGCCCGCCACTCGGCAGCTGGTTGTAGGTCCATTCCGTCTCGCGCAGCGAGCGCTCCAGCGCCGGGAACAGATGGCTCAGCGCCTGCTGGTAGTTCCACACATGCGTGCACGAGCCCTCGCACGAACCGCTCGACCGATGCTGCCCCTCCCAACCCCAGAGCTCGCCGCCCTCGAGCCGGATCACCGTCGCGGTGCGCAGCAGCGCCAGTGTCGCCGAGGCGGCATCGGTCAGCGCCGCCGGCATCGTCGAGCCGAACAGGCTGTCGCGGAATCTCAGCGTCTGCCCGGCCAGTTCGTCCCACCGCGTCAGCGCATTGCGCGCCGAGGCCGTCGAATCCGTCCACTGCGTCGCATAGTAGTTGCGCCAGAGCGGCTTTGGTCCATCGCCATCCGGAGCGTCCGGCTTGGGCCGGTCCGCCCAATAGATCTCGCCCTGCGGAAAGCTCCACGAAATCACGAAGCGCACAATCTTTCGGCCGCCTGCCGGCACCGTCACCTTGGCCGCCAGCGTCCCGTGCTCGGGGAATTGCTGCATGTGCCGGCTGGCCCGCGGTCCCTCATAGTGCCGCTCCGGCAGTGGCCCGACCCTCGCAAAGTCCTTCCAGAACACCGTGAGGTCGTCGAACCATTGTCCGCGATAATGGAAATCCTGGTGCTGCACGTCCTCGGCGTCGGTCGCGATGGTGAGATCGCCCCGGTCCGCCTCCGCCGCCGGCTCGGCGCCACTCAGCCGCAACGACGTCAGGCCGCCTTCGCGCGAAAATTCGTGCCGCCCGGAATTGTTGCCATAGTTCCCCAGCGTCCCCGCCAGCGTGTAGTCGATCGCCTTGTCGGTCGTGTTCGCCAGCTCGAAGCTCAGCATCGCCACCGGCATGGAGCTGTCGCGATCATTGTGCGGAATGAACGGCGACAGCGCCGTGAGCCGGACCGCACCCGGAAACCGCGCATCGGTGTAGGTCAGGTCCGCCGTCGGAAAGCGACCGTAAAAGTCCACCTGCCGGAAATGCGGCACGCCGGCCAGCGACTGCCGCATCGCGCCATGGCCGAAGCCATCGAAGCGTTGGCGCAGTCCCGGTCCGCCCGACGGGTCCTCGTCGTACGGCCCGTTGAGCACGCGCGCATCGAGCAGCTTGCCGTCCTGCTCGGCCTTCACGGCGAAATGGCTGTAGCCATTGTAGCTCTGCAGCGCGGCACGGTTGCGGATCGACCAGTCGCAGAGCCGCCCCGAGCCCGAGATCGAGAATCCGCCCGAACCGATGCCGCCCAGCGGGAACCGGACATAGCGCGAGCGCTCGCCCTTGTAGGCGAATTGCGCGTCGATGGCGGCGAGGTCGTTCCACATGAGATGTCCTGAGATGTAAGAGCGAGCCGCTCAGCTGCCCGAGCGGCGCATGCGCCACTGGTCGATCAGCGCCGCGAGCACGATCACGAGGCCGAGGCTCACCACCTGGATTTCCGGGTTGAGCCTGAGCAGGATGAAGGCGTTGCTAAGAATGCCCAGCAGCACCGACCCGAGCAGCGTTCCAATGATCGAGCCGCGCCCGCCCAGCAGGCTGGTGCCGCCGATGATGACGCCCGCGATGATGGTGAGCGGCAGCGCCGAGCCCGCCGCCGGCGCAGCATTGGCCAGCGAGCTGGCCTGCAGCACCCCGGCGAAGGCCGCGAAGCCGCCGGCCAGCACATAGGTCAGGATCACGGTCGCGCGTACCGGCAGGCCCGACAGGAACGCCGCCCGGCCATTGTCGCCTACCGCCGTGATGCGCTGGCCCGCAATGGTGCGCGACAGGAAATACTGCCCCGCCACGCACAGCGCGAGGAACACCACCACGCTGATCGGCACCGGCCCCCACGAGCCCTGCCCCAGCCACGCCGAAGCGTCGGGCATCGAGATCGGATGGCGGTCCGTGATGTAGAGCGCCATGCCGGCCAGCGCCGACGAGGTGCCGAGCGTCACGATGAACGAGTTGACCCGTCCGAAGGTGACGATGATGCCGTTGAGCGCGCCGGCGACGCAGCCGGTGGCGATGCCCACCAGGATCGAGGCCTCGAACGGCCAACCCCACCAGGCCATCGGGATCGCCACCATCAGACCGCCGAGGCTGATGATCGAGCCGACGCTGAGGTCGAGATTGCCCGAGACGATCACCAGCGTCGCGCCGATCGCAGCCACGCCCACCACGGCCACCGCCTGGAGGATGTTGAGCAGGTTCTGCGGCGAGAAGAATACCGGATTGCCCAGCCCCACCAGCCCGCCCAGCACCACGATCACCACCGCGACGATGAGCTCACTGCCCCATTGCCGGAACAGAGCGCGCAGCGGTCCGTCGGCGCCACGTGGCGCTTCTGCTGCTGGAACGGTGTTCGCCTGCGGCGTCTCGTCAACCGTTGAGGACACTTGCTTCTCCGAAATTCCGGGCGAGCACGGCCTCGATCGAGGCGCCTCCCGCCAACTCGCCGGCAATGCGGCCCTGGTGCACCACCACGATGCGCGTCGCGAGCTCCACCACTTCTTCCACCTCGGACGAGATGAACCACACCGCGAGCCCCTCGCTTGCGAGGCTGCGCACCAGATCGTGGATCTCGCGCTTGGTGCCGACATCGACGCCATGCGTCGGCTCGTCGAGGATCAGCAGCCGCGGGTTGGCCGACAGCGCCCGCGCGAACAGCAGCTTCTGCTGATTGCCGCCCGACAGCGTCGAGGCCCGGATGTCGGGCGCCCGCGCCTTCACCTTGAGCTTGCGCATCAGCTCGCGCACTGCGGCGGTACTCGCCGCCCGGCCCGTCGCCGCATCACCCGGCCGCCGCGTCCCCCAGAAACCGGCGCGGATGTTGAAATCGACCGACTGGCCGTAGAACACCGCATCGCGCCGCCCCTCGGGCACGAAGGCGATACCGGCACGCAGCGCCTTGCTCGGATCGGCGAAGCTTACCGGCCGCCCGTCGAGCAGCATTCGCCCGCCGCTCGTCGCCGCAGCGCCGATCACCGCATGCGCGATCTCGGTGCGACCGGAGCCGACCAGCCCCGACATGCCCAGGATTTCGCCCGGCCGGATGCGGAACGAGACGCGGGAAAAGCCCGGCCCGCTCAGCTCGTCGAGCTCGACGATGGGCGTCGCGCCATCGTCCGCTGCCTGCGCTGTCACTGGGGCCACTGCCGCCGCCACCGCCTTGGCCCCGCCCGTGATGAAGCCGATGGCCCGCCCGACCGACAGGTCGGCCGCGCTCGCATCGGCAACCTTGTGTCCGTCACGCAGCACCACGATGTGGTCGGCGATCGAATAGACCTCGCGCAGCCGGTGGCTGATCAGCACCACCGCGACGCCCCGATCGCGCAGGCCGCGCACCACGGCAAAGAGCCGCTCGGATTCTTCCTCGCCCAGGCTCGCATTGGGCTCGTCGAGGAACAGCACCTTCGGCTCGGCGATCAGAGCCCGCGCAATCTCGACCAGTTGCCGGTGCGCGCCCTTGATGCCGCGCATCTTCTGGCGCGGATCGAGATCGCGGATGCCGAGCGCCAGCAGATGCTTCTCGGCCAGCGCCGTCATGTCACTCAGCCGCGGCCGCAACGCCGCCCGGGGCGCCAGCCGCGGCAGGTAGATATTGGCCGCCACCGATTGCTCTTCGAGCATCTGCGGCTCCTGGTGGATCACCGCGATCCCCGCCTTGCGCGCATCGTCGGGCGAACGGAATTTTGCCGGAGCGCCCTCGAGCAGTACCTCGCCCTGGTCGGGCCGGTACGCGCCGGAGAGACAGGCAACCAGCGTCGACTTGCCGGCGCCGTTCTCCCCCAGCAGGGCGGTGATCCGCCCTGCCTCGATCCGGATATCGACACTGTCGAGGGCCGTCACGCCTCCGAAGCGCTTGGTCAGCCCACGGCCCTCGAACACGATGTGTCTCCTTCAGCCGGCGCTCAGGGCGCCGTACCGTCGGCCTGCGCCTGCATGAGCGCGTCGATGTTGTCGGCGGTCATCACCGAGTTCTTCACCGGCTGGTGGAAGTCGGGGTTCTGGCCGGTCACCACCGCATTATAGAGCAGGATCGCAGTGTCGTACGCTTCGCCGAACGGGTCCTGCCCGATCAGGATGGCCTGCTTGCCCTTCTTGAGCTGCTCGACGCCGCCCTGCGTGAAGTCGGCGCTGATCACCTTGATGTGCTTGGCCTGCTCGTCGGTGAGTGCCGCCGCCGCCGCGCCCGCATCGCCGATGTCGACGAAGATCGCGCAGAGGTCGGTCGGATTGCCGGTGATGTAGGCCTTGACCGCCGGGCCGACCTTGCTCAGGTCCTGCTCGACTTCGACGCCGTCGCTGATCGGGCTGATATTGGTGCCCTGCAGCCCGGCAAGGATCGCCTTGCGCATCGTCTCATGCGTCGGCACCGAGAACGCGCCGGTGATGATGCCGGCCTTGCACTGCTTGCCGGCCCACATCGGATCGGCCTCGACCGCCTTCACCGCGGCGCCCACCGCGACCGGCCCCCAGGCCGTCTCGAGGTCTTCGCCGTGGAAGAACAGCGCGCCCGAATCCTTGGCGCAGTCCGCCGTGGTGATGAACACCGCGGTCTTCACGTTGGCCTTCACCGCATCCTTGATCAGCGGGCAGGCGCCATTGTCGAGCGGCAGGAACGCGATCGCGTCATAGCCCTGCAGCAGCGTCGCGCGGCCGGCCGCGTTCACCGCGTCCTGGGTGAAGTCGTTGACCGTGACGTAGTCGACCTGCGCATTGAACTTCTTGAGCACGTCGGCCGCCGCGTCCGAGCCCACCTTCACGGACGAGAAGAACTCGTTGCTCTCCGGAAAGCTGATGAGGCCGATCTTGACGGTCTTGCCGGTCGTGTTCTCGACCGGCTGGGTGCGCCCGGCAATCGGGTCGCGATCGGCCGCGAGGGCCGTGGCAACGAGTCCCGAGCTGAGCCCGAGCGCCAGCGCCAACGCTGCAAGCGTGTGTTTCATAGGTCTCCTCCCTGTGCGCTGTCGCAAGCGCGTTGTCCGCCGGCCTCGCCGGTCGAAACGTTTCGTATCCGCTACCGCCAGATTGCGCAGGACGTCCAAGACATCGCTGCGCAGGAGGTTTTTGCAAACACGAAACGTTTCGTATATTGCACGGACAGATGTTGCTCGCAAGGGGGTCGCGGGAGGCGCGTGTCGACGATCAAGGATGTGGCAAGGCGCGCCGGCGTCGCGATCTCGACCGTCTCGGCGGTGCTCAACCGCTCGGCCCCGGTGAGTGACGACACCATCGAGCGCGTCGAGGCCGCCGTGGCCGAACTGGGCTACACGCCGCACGGCGTGGCGCAGAGCCTGCGCTCGGGCCGCTCGCGCCTCATCGGGCTCGTCGTCCCCAACATCGCCAACCCGCATTTCGCCGCGGTCGCGCGCGAGGTGGAAAATGTCTGCCTCGCCGCCGGTTATACAACGGTGGTCTACTCTACCGGCCAGGATGCCCGCCGCGAAAGCCAGGTGCTGACCATGATGCGCATGCAGCGCGTCGCCGGCCTGATCGTCATCCCCACCCGCTCCGATGCCGCCCATGGCGCCGCGCTGGTCAACCAGATTCACGTTCCAACCGTGCTGCTCGACATGCAGGTCGAGGGCCTGCCCTACGACGTCATCAAGACCGACAATGTCGAGGCCGGCCGGCTCGCCACCGAGCATTTGCTGTCGCTGGGGCACACCCGCATCGGCATCATCGTGGGCATTCCCGGCCTCGCCACCAGCGACGACCGCCATGCCGGCTATCGCAAGGCTCATGCCGATCGCGGCCTCACCCCCGACCCTGCCCTCGCCCTCGCCGGCGATTTCGACCAGCAGACGGCGCACGACGCGGGACTGAAGCTGCTCCGCGGCAAACACCGCCCCACCGCCATCGTCACCATCTCCAACATGATGACCGTCGGCCTGCTCTTCGCCGTCCGCGAACAGAAGCTCACCATCCCCACTGATCTGTCGATCGTCGGCATCGATGACCTCGAATTCGCCGGCCTGCTCGACCCCGGACCGACCACTGTGACTACCCCCATCCTGGCGATGGCCCGGCGCTCGATCGACAAGCTCCTCGGCCAGCTGTCGGGCAACCATGCTCCCGACGGCAAATGGGAGGTCTACCCCCCGCAATTGCTGGTCCGGCAATCGACGGCGCCGCCCTCGGGCAACCAGGTCTAAGCCAGCCGCGCCCCCTCGATCGGCCGCTGCGTCATGCACCTGTCACGGCCAAGCCGCCGCCCCGCCGACAATTGATCGGCACGGCGGATGGTTAACCCTGCCCTTTCGTGCAACAAATCCCCTGGGGCAGCGGCGCCGTGGGAAAACAGCGCCGCGTATCCGGGGGAAATAGTGCCGCGTCGTTTTCACTTCATTTCGGGCTTGCCCCGATCCGGCTCGACGTTGCTGTCGGCAATTCTTCGGCAGAACCCGCGCTTTTCCGCCGGCATGACCTCGCCAGTGTCGGGCCTGTTCGAGGCTGTGCTGGCGCATGTATCGGCCGGCAGCGAAATGGGTCCGCTGGTCGATCGGCAGACCCGCGAGCGTCTGTTGCGCGGCCTGTTCACCTCCTACTACGAGACCAATCCGGCCGAGGTGATCTTCGACACCTCGCGCGCCTGGACGGCGAAACTACCGGCGCTCACCACGCTCTTCCCGGATGCAAAGCTCATCTGCTGCGTGCGCAATGTCGCCTGGATCATGGACTCCATCGAGCGCCAGTTCCGCCAGAACGGCTTTGAGAACACAAAGCTCTTCGGCAATCCGGCGGAGCGCTCTACCGTCTACACTCGCGTCGAGGCCCTCGCCCATGCCAACCGCATGGTCGGCTTTCCCTGGCATGCGCTCAAGGAAGCCTGCTGGTCCGAATTCGCCGATCGGCTGGTGATCGTCGATTACGATCTCCTGGCTGCCCGGCCCGGCGAGGTGATCAACCTCGTCTACCAGTTCCTCGGCGAAGAACCCTTCGCCCACGATTTCGACAATGTCAGCTACGATGCGCCCGGCTTCGATCTCGAGCTCGGCGTCGAGGGGCTGCATCGCGTCTCCGGCCGCGTCGAGCCGAAGCCGCGCAAGACCATCCTGCCGCCCGATCTGTTCGAGCGCTACGCCAACATCGCTTTCTGGCAACGCATGCCCGGCAGCGCCGCCTTCAAGATCGTGCCGAAATCGCCCGAGAGCGAGACCCAGGCCGAGACCATGCCCGCGCCGACCCAGAGTGTGCCTGCCTAGACTATTTCCTGCATAGACCGACGACCGACTTCCCCGATTGCGTCACGAGGATTTGCCGATGTCCAAGATCACGGTCACCAACACCAGCTCCAGCGCCTCGACCAAGGGCAGCCTCGCCTGGGCCGTCAAGCAGGCCGAGACGCACCACGGCGCCGACACGATCGTCTTCGACAAGAGCCTCAAGGGCAAGACGATCACCCTGTCGAACACCCTGGTGCTCACCCAGGACACCACGATCAAGGGCGACATCAACGGCGACCACAAAGCCGACATCATCATCTCGGGCGACAGCGACAATATCCATGGCGCCAGCGCCGGCGACGTCCGGCTGTTCGAAATCGGCGCCGGCGCCACGGTGAGCCTCAATGGCCTCGTGCTGAAAGGCGGCTACGACCACGGCGCGAACTATCAAGGCGAAGAGGCGGCAAGCGCCGTCCTCAACAACGGCACGCTGACCATCTCCGACAGTGCGGTCACGGGAAACGTCGCGATCGGCGGAACCGGCCCGACATCGTACCAGCCAGCCGGCTACAAGGGCTTCGACGCGGCGACCATCCTCAGCCACGGCAAGCTCACGGTCACCAACACCTCGTTCAGCGGCAATAGCGCGACCGGCGGGCAAGGCGGCTTCGGCGATCACGATCACGCTACGAATGACGGCGCGGGCGGCGGCAATGGCGGCAACGCGGCCTCGGCCATCCTGCAGCTTGCGCAGAGCCTGACGCTGAGCGGCGTCACGCTCGGCACCGGAACCGCCACGGGCGGTGCTGGCGGCCCCGGCGGCGTTGGCGCGTACGGAGAAAGCGATTCCACCAGCGGCAATGGTGGCAATGGCGGCAATGGCGGATATGCCGCCTCGATCATCGTTGCGAGCTCAATAAGCGATGCCCCTCGCACCGCCAGCCTCGACACCCTCGTCGCCGGCGGAGCTGGAGCCGCAGGTCAACCCGGGCCCGATGGCGGCGGCGGCCAAGGCAGCAACGGCCATGTCGGCACCGCAGGTCAGTCGGCCACCGTCGTGCTGCTCCCCGGTGCTACCGGCAACGTCACCCTCATCGTCACCAACACCAATGACAGCGGCGCCGGCTCCCTTCGCGACGCCATCGCCCGCGCCGATGACGGCGCCACCATCACCTTCGCGGCCGGCCTCAGTGGAAAGACGATCTATCTGCAGAGCACGCTCGAGCTCAAGCACGGCGTCACCATCGACGGCGATATCAACAACGACCACGTCGCCGACATCACTTTGTCTGGCGACAGGACGAATAACGGCAAGAGCATCGACGACGTCGCCATCATGCAGGTCGATAGCGGCGCGACCACCGGCCTGATCGGACTGAACTTCAACGGTGGTTACGCCCACTCGGCCGATCAGACGCTGCACTACGCGCCCCCCATCCCTTTCGCCGCCAGCGCTATAGGCAACTTCGGCACCCTGAGCATCGTCGACTCCACGTTCTCGGGCAACAACGCCTATGGAGGCCAGGGCGGTCCCGGCGGCACGCATGGCGCGGGGTCGGCCGGCAACGGCGGTGTCGCTGCAACGATCATCAATTTTGGGACGCTCGCCATCTCTCACAGCGATTTCGGTCACAACGCCGCAACCGGTGGCCTTGGTGGGCTGGGCGGTGACGGCGCGCTGGACGGACCGCTTCCACAAGCCGGGACCGATGGCGGTAACGGCGGCGATGCGGCGGCAGGCATCCTGCAGCTCAGCACTGCAGCCAACAGTCTATCCCTCGATCGCATCACCCAGCACGACAACTTTGCCACCGCCGGGAGCGGCAATTTTGGCGGCAAAGGCGCCAACGCGGTCGTGGACAACGTATTCCCCCTCAACAACGGCGGCAATGCCGGCAATGGCGGCGATGGCGGCAACTCCGGCTTCGTCGTCGTTGCTGATGGAAGCAACGTCCACGGCTCAGTCTCGAACGACCTTGTCTTCCTCGGCAGCGGCCTCGGCGAGGATGCAGGCGCCGCGGGCCTTCCGGCGAGCGGTGGATCAATCGGCTTGCCGGGCGATCACGGCGATCCGGGAGACGCCGCCAACATCATGGCGGTCGGTTCGGCCACCAGCGCCGTCTCCCGCCTCGTCACCAACACCAACGACAGCGGTGAAGGCTCGCTCCGCGCCGCCATCCTGAACTCCGATCCCGGTTCCACCATCAAGTTTGCCGACAGCATGATGGGCCAGACCATCGTTCTGACCACGGAACTCGTCCTCGCCAAATCGCTCACCATCGATGGCGATATCGACGGCGACGGCAAAGCCGACGTCACCCTCTCCGGCGACACCAACGGCAACGGCATCGCCGACCTCGGTGACAGCGGCATCATTGATGTCATCACGGACGGGGCCGACATCGGCGCCAACGAGACCATCGCCACGCTCCGCAGCCTGACGTTGACCAACGGCTTCTCCGCGGTGACGGGCCACGAGGGCGGCGGCGCCGTCAGGACCGGCGGCTACACGTCGCTAACCCTCATCAACTCGACTGTATCGAACAGCTACGCGGCCAGCTACGCAGGCGGTATCACCGCCTTTGGCGACGTTACGCTTGTCAACTCCACGATCCACCACAACACCGGCGCCAGTGGCGGCGCGATGATGGCCTTTGCCCACCTGACGCTGCTCAACACGACCGTTGCCTACAATAGTGGCGGCCATTGGGGTGCCCTCTACACCAACTATGGCACGGTCGAGCTGATCAACAGCACGATGGTCGACAATACGTCGTCCAGCTCGTATGGCGGCGGCATTGGGTTCCACGGCGGCGCGACGGTGGCGCTCACCAATTCGATCCTCGCAGGCAACACCGCGTCGGGCGCCGCGAGCAATCTCTCGGGATACTTCGCCTACGACTATTTCACGGCGACCAACAGCTTCCTGGGCACCGACATCAGCGGACTCCTGGCCGACCACGCCAGCGCCATCCTCGCAACCGACATCATAAACGACTTCCCGTTCCTCGCCCAACTGCTCGACAACGGCGGCCCGGTCCTCACCATGGCGCCGGTCGACGCGCCGCTCGAAGTCTCCTTGCTGACAGACGCCGGCAGCAACGCCGGCGTGCCCTCCGATGACCTCTACGACCTCGACAACAACGGCGTGACCACAGGCCAGGCTCTCCCTGTGGACGCACGCGGCAGACCGCGCCTCGTCGGCACCGTCGATATCGGCGCCGTCGAGCAGGGTCCGAACCAGACCATCACCGGCAACGATCGCGACAACGCGCTCTGGGAGGGCTCCGGTAAGGACACCATCGACGGCGCCGGCGGCAACGACTCCGTTTACTACTACTACGAGACCAGGTCGGTGCGCGTGACGCTCAACGGCGCAAATTTCGCCGACGTCTATGTCGGCGGCAAGACCGCGGCCTTCAAGCAGGACATCATCCGCAACGTCGAAAACGTCGTCGGCGGCAAGGGCAATGACACGCTCACCGGCGACGGCGGCAACAACGCTTTCGCCGGTTCCGCCGGCAAGGACGTGATCGACGGCAAGGGCGGTATCGACATCATCGACTATTTCGACAAGACCACGAGCGTGAAGGTCACGCTCAACGGCAGCCACAGCGCCTCGGTCTACATCGGCGGCACCACCGCTTCCAAAATCGAAGACACCGTCAAGAATATCGAGAATGTCGTCGGCGGCAGCGGCAACGACACGCTGACCGGCGATGGTCACGACAATCAGTTCCACGGCGCCGATGGCAAGGACGTTATCGACGGCGGCGATGGCGTCGACACCGCCGACTATTCCGGTAATACCACCGGCATCAGCGTGACGCTCGTCAAAGGCGCGGGCACTGTTTTCGTCACCGGATCGCTCACCGACAGGGACACACTCAAGCACATCGAGAACATCACAGGCGGCGCCGGCAACGACACCATCACGGGCGACAGCGGCAACAACAGCATCTTCGGCGGCGGCGGCGCCGACGTCCTCGACGGCGGCGGTGGCAGCGACACGGTGGATTTCTCCGACAAGACCGCCGACATCTCCCTCGACCTCTCCTTCCCGTCGTTCCTGACCATCGGTGGGGCCACCGAGGACACCATTTCGAATTTCGAGAACGTGGTCGGCGGTGCGGGCAATGACTACCTGCTGGGCATGTCCGGCCAAGCCAATGCTCTCGCCGGCGAAAACGGCAATGACACCCTCTTCGGTCGCGGCGCAGCGGCGCCAATCAAGGGCGTGCAGCAGGCCGGCGACTCGCTCTACGGCGGCGCCGGTAACGACACCTTCTATCTCGAGGCCAACTCACCGCTGGGCAAGAATGCCATTCTGGACGGCGGCGTCGGTCTCGATACGCTCTATGTCGTTGCCGATTTTGGCTCCCGCGTCGGCTACACCCTGGATCTGCGCAGCGCGTCCAACCTGACTTTGTCGGGCATCGAAATCCTCAACATGGATACGCTCGAGTTTGATCCAGTTGGCGCTAACCCGATCGACAAGATCAAGCTCAACGCCAGCCAGCTTGCCGATTTCACGACCATCGAGGGCACCAGCCGCGATGACGTCGTCGATTTCCTCGACATCGTCATGGGCAGCGTCACCAGGCTCGACCTGTCCACCCGGACCATCACCGGCTTCCATGACTACGACACCCTGACCGGCGGCGCCAACGACACCATCATCATCACCGGCGACAGCTCGAGCGAAAGGATCATCGGTGGCAACGGGCCGCTCTACGAAATCCACGCCGGCGGCGGCAACGACACCATCGGCGCCGGCGCCGATCTGTCGCTCGCCGGCTTCCATGCCGATATTCTCGACGGCGGCAGCGGCAATGACTGGGTCGATTATTCCAACAGCGAGCAACTCACCATCTCGCTGCTCGACGGCACGGTCACGGACGGCCTCGTCGTCGCGCATCTGGAAAGCATCGAGAACGTCATAGGCGGCGATCACGGCAACCATCTGATCGGCAATGACGGCGGCAACATCCTGCAGGGCGGCGCAGACGGCGACTCGATCGAAGGCGGCGGTGGCAACGACACGCTCATCGCCGGCCTGGGCGTCGATACCCTGGATGGCGGCGAGGGCAACGACACCGCCAGCTTTGCCGGCCACACTGCATCCGACTCCTTGTTCATCTACCTTGACACCGACCTCAATGCCACGACCCAGGTCACCATTGCGGGTGACCCCGCCGGCGAGCTCCGCAACATCGAGAACCTTATCGGCGGCGCGGGCGGCGATGGCCTCTATGGCAACCAGTTGGCCAACCGGCTCTCCGGCGGCGACGGCGGCGACACCCTCGCCGGGGCGCAAGGCAACGACACCCTCGATGGCGGCGCCGGCGCCGACGCCTCCCGAGTTTTCGATGCCCTCTGATCGACCAATGTCGATCACATCGTGAAGTTCGAGAAGGGCAGCGACAAGATCTTCCTGCTTTCCGATACCTTCGACATGGGGGCCGCCTTTACCAGCGCCGACATTGTTTCCGTGACGCACGGCCACGCCGCGGCCAACAGGGAGCAGCATCTGATCTACGACAGATCGACCGGCGAGCTCTGGTATGACGGCGATGGCAGCGGCTCCCACGGCGCGACCAGATTTGCGATCCTCGACAACCACTCGTCGCACCTCAGCCTGAGCTTCGGCGACTTTCTCATGATCGGTTGACGAGGCTGCTCCGTCCGCGGGCAGCTCCGGCTCAATTGGCTTCCGACGACCACGGGAAGTTGAGGTACTGGTCCTTCGTGTCAGCGCAGATGTTGCCATACATCCGCAGATACGCATCACGGCGCGCTCTGTCGTTGTAGACCGCGCCGGGGTCCGCCGCGTCGGCCTCATAGGCCGGCAGATTGTCCCTGGTCAGCGCCACGGGCAATATGTCCATCGCCTGCGGCACGCTCTTGCCCTCGAGCCAGTCGGCCGCCCTGGCGCCCAGCGCGTAGCCGAACACCGGCGAGCTCAGCGAAATGCTCGCCTTGTACGGACCATCGCCCGCCTTGATCTCGGCGATCGCCGCGGGCTCGCCATCGATGCCGCCCAGATACTGGTCCGGCCGCGCCTTGCCTGCCTCGCGCAACGCCTTGAGCGCTCCCAGCACGACCGTATCGGCGCCGAGCACCACGTCGATATCGGGATGCGCCTCGAGCACGATCTTCATCGTCGCATAGCCGCCATCCTCGTTCACCGGGTTCGGCGAAATGTCGGCAACGATGTTGACCCCCGGCATGGCCTGCAGCGCGTCGCGGATGGCGACGAACCGCGGCGCCAGGAATTGCAGGCTGTCCTGCGTCAATAGAACAACGTTCGCCTTGCCCCCCAGGTGATCGCGGATATAGGCCGCCGCGTCCTCGCCCAGCGCCTTGCCCGTCAGGTATTGCGGCGCGTTGAGGATCGTCGTCGCCGGCGGCGGTACCACCGAGCCGACATAGATCCCCTGCATCATCGCCGCCTCGAGCGCCGGCGCCAGCGCTTCGGCGTCCACCGGCGCCTCGACGATGGCCCCGAATTTTGCGTCCGCAAACGCCTTCACCTGCACGCTCTGCGTCGCGGCGTCGTTGTTGGCCACCACGTCGACATAGTCGAGGCCGCGATCCTTGGCCGCGCGCTTCAGCCCGTACCCCACGCCCTCGATGAACTGCCGCCGGTTGTCCCGCGCAAAGCCCAGCGATTTGATCAGCCCAGCCGGCGGCGCGCAGGCCGGCGCGTTCTCGTCGAAGGCCGGCAGCACGACCGGCGTGGTGATCCCGCCGGCAAGCGCCGGGGTGGCCCAAAGCAGCAGCGCCGGCGCCAGCAGCGCGCTCCGCCATCCGACCCGCCCTCGATGCATCCGTCCCCTCCGCGCGCCTGCACCGGCGCAACCGAGCCTCACACGGTTGAGGCGTCCCCGTCTACTGTGCGGCCCTGGCTGGCCTGGCGGCAGTCGAAAAGATCAGCCGCGCCCCCATGCCCGGCTGGCGCCGCTCATATGAGATATCGCCGCCGATCCCCGACGCCATGGCGGCGACGATGCGGGTGCCCAGCCCCGTGCCCTTGGCCGGCACGCCCTCGGCCCGCCCCACGCCGTCATCCTCGACGACGAGCTCGGCCCGCTCGTCGGGCAGCGCCGCCACCCGCACCCGGATCTCCCCCACCCCGCCCGGATAGGCGTATTTGAACGCGTTCGTCACCCATTCGGTAACGATCACACCAAGGTTGATGCTGGTGTCGGTCGCCAGCGCCAGCGGCGCCACGTCATAGGTCAGCGTCACGCCCTGCGCCTCGCTCCTCAGCGACGTCTTGAGGTGGTCGAGCAGGCCGCTGAGATAATCGTCGAGCGTCACCGCCGCCGCGTCGTTACCGTGGTAGAGCCGCCGGTGCACCAGCGAGATGGCAAAGATGCGGTCCTGCGTCTCGGCCAGTGCCTTCTTGGCGCCGTCGTCGCCGATCGCCTTGCTCTGCAGGCTCACCAGCGACGACACCAGCGCCAGGCTGTTGGCCACCCGATGATTGACCTCCGACAGCAGCATGGTCGCCCTGTCGCGCGCCTCCACCAGGTCCGCCGTCCGCTCGCCGACCCGCGTCTCGAGCCCCGTCGCCAGCGCCTGCACCTCGTCGCGCGCCTGGCGCAGCTCGCGCGTGTAGCGCAGCAGCACGAACGCCGCGCCGCCCACCACCACCACGATCACCGCCGCGCCGATCCCCGACACGATCCTGAGCCACCACGCGTTGGTGCGCTGCTCGTCCACCCCGGCCGTCAGGCGGGCGTCGGCCTGCCCGATGATGCCCGAGAAGAACACGTTCGCCTCGTCCATCAGGGCCTTGCCCTTGTTGGTCTTGAACAGCGCCAGCGCTTCGTCGTCGTGGCGGGCGCGTTTCAGCGTGATCGTCTGGTCGAGCTCCTCGAACTTGTCGAGCACGATATCGCCCAGCCGCTGCAGCGACTGGTCGGATTCGGGGAACGGCGCGAGCAGCTGCTTCAGCACCCCCAGCTGCCGCTGTGCCTGTACCTTGGCCGTGCCATAGGGGGCCAGGTAAATCTCGTTGCCGGTATAGAGAAAGCCGCGCTGGCTCGATTCCGCCGCCTGCACGGCGTTGCGCAGCTCCGCCGCCGCGTCGCGCGTATCGCGGGCTTCCACCGCCCGCTCGAAATAGGCCTGCGAGCGCTCCTGCAGCCAGAAGCTCATGCCCACAATACCCAATAGCGCCACCAGCCCGATGGCGAGGAACACGAAAGTCGACTGGACAACGGCGCGCGCGGAAAACGGCATGCGCTTTCCTGCCCCAAATCGGCGCGGCGCGCCATGTCATTTGATTAGTCCGCGGCTAACGGCTGCGGGCGTCGCAAGGCTGCACCGGGCCTCGCAACCGTGCTAGAGCATCGCCATGCGCCCCCACATCGTCATGCATATGGCCACCTCCATCGACGGCCGCATCGTGCCCACCGGCTGGCCCCGTGATGAAACCGGCGCGCTCGCCTATGTCTACGAGCGCATCCATCGCGACCTGAAGGGCGATGCCTGGATTGTCGGCCGCGTCACCATGGCCGAATTCGCCAAGGGTGAACCAAAACCGCTCACGACAGCCGAAACCTTCCCCCGCACCACATGGAAGGCGCCCGGCGTCACCCACGGCCCCTATGCGGTGGCCCTCGATCGCTCCGGCGTGCTCCATCTCAATGCGGCCACCGCCAACAAGGACCCGATCGTCCTTGTCCTCACCGAACAGGCCGCCGACGCCCATCTCGCCGAGCTCCGCCGCGACAATATCTCCCACATCTTCGCCGGCCGGAGCGAGATCGACCTGCCGCTCGCCCTCGACATCCTCGCCACGGAATTCGGCATCGGGCGGCTGCTGCTCGAAGGTGGCGGCGGCATCAATGGCAGCTTCCTGTCGGCGGGCCTCGTCGATGAGATCAGCGTGCTGATCTTCCCCATCGCCGACGGCACCGCGGGCACGCCCACCCTCGCCGACCGCCCGCCGGCTCCGGCCCAGCGTCTGAAACTGACCTCGGTCACCCAGCTCAAGGCCGACGTGCTGCATCTGCGCTACGAGGTCCTGCGCTAGTCGGGCAGCCTGCGGCACCGGCGGCGCTGGACCGGCAGGCGGCGCCGACCTACATACCGCCCATGAGCGACAGCATCCCCCAGCGCATGACGCCGACCGGATCGATGGTTCCGCCGGATCTCGATGAGGCGATGGTGGCGGCCGTCGTCGCCGCCTTCTACGCCAGGGCGCGCCGCGACGACCTCATCGGCCCGGTGTTCAACCGCGTCGTGCCGGCCGATCACTGGCCGCAGCACATCCAGACCATCACCGATTTCTGGTCCGCCATGCTGCTGGGCACCCGCCGTTACATGGGCCGGCCGATGCCGAAGCATCTGGCCATCCCGGAGCTCACCGACGCGCATTTCCAGCGCTGGCTCACGCTGTTCGGCGAAACCGCCCAGGAGCTCTGCCCGCCGCACATCGCCGCGCTGTTCGTCGATCGTGCCGAACGGATCGGCTACAATTTCCGCATCCGTATCGCGCAGTTCCGCGGCGAGGACCCGGCCCGCCTGCAGGTGCAGCGCGCCTAGCTCGGCTTGTCCGCGGCCTGCGCCGCCAGCATCTTGTTGACCAGGTCCGCCAGTTGCGCCGCATTCAATTGCGGGCAGAGCGCCGCGATCAGCGTCACCTGTCCGTACTCCTTGGCCACCGACCGCATCAGCGCGATGGCCCCGGCGACGCCGACCCCCAGCACCGAGAACACCCCTGCCGCGACCGCCGGCTGGCTCAGGTTCATCATCGTCACGGCAATCCCGATGCCGAAAACCACCAGCACCATCACCACGATGACGCCGTAGATCATGTTGAGCGCCCGCCCGCGCTGCAGCAGGTCCTGCCGCAGGGCCGCCGCATCGGCGCCGGGCTCGCCGCCCTCGTCGCCCATCTTCACCGGCTTGTAGTAGTGCCTCAATATCTCGGAAAAACTGGCCATCGATCCCCCTCACTGCCTGCCGCGCTTCAACTCGCGCACCACGTCGATCCAGGTCGCCGCGTAATTGCGCCGCCCCTCCCTCAAGAGCCCGTAGACCGTCGGAGCGGCCAGCAATATCCACTGCAGCGGCAAAGCGTGTTCGTTGATCAGCACCCGGCGCTCGCCGCCATGTCCCGCCGTCACCACGTCGAGCATCACGCTCGAGCGGCAGAGCGCGAGATGCACGATCCCCGAAAACTCGTCGGGAATGCACGCCGCGATCTCATGCGGCCAATGCAGCCCATCCGACAGTTCGGCGCGATTGCCCGGCCGCAGCGCGCCCTCGAACGCCTCGTCGAGCAGTTGCCGCCGCCAGGCCATCGTCGTGCTCTCGCTGGCTACGAAATGCACGTCGCGATAGCGCCCACCCCGGAAGGGCGGCCCGCTCGACCTGATGAAACCGTTGCACAGGCCGCGCAGCCCATCCGGCGTGCGATCGCTAGCGCGCTCGCTGCGCAGCATCTGCGCGGCCTCCCCCTCCCCCGCCTCGATGATCGCCGCCATGCGCGGCGCATCGAGGATATCGAGACGCCGGACGAGCGGTCCGGCGAAATGCGCGAGCAGCGTCACTACCCGCTTGCGCCGGAAGAGCTCGCTCAGCGATTGCGTCGTCGTTTCGGCGGCCACCTCGATGCCGGCGCCCCTCGCCTCGCCGGCCGCCGCGTCCCAGGGAGTGGCCACCTTGTGTGAAACATCGTTCCAGGACGCCTCGAGGTCTTCCGCGCCGTTGCGGATCAGGTCGGCGAAGTCCCGCTCCGGACCCGAAGCCAGCTGCGCAAGGTATACCTCGCGCGTCAGCGGCAGCGCCGCGCTCAGCGCGCATTGCTCCGGTGGCGTCGGCTCCTTAAGGTCCATCGGCTTCGGCCACGTAGATGTCGCCGATATCGGCAATCTCGACACCGACCGGTTGTCCGAGGCGCTGCCGCAGCGTCGCGATCGCTGCCCCAAGCTCCAGCTTGTCGCGCGCGGCCTCCGCCACCGCCGCCTGCACGATGGCCGCATCGGCTCCGACCTTCGCGTCCGTCGGCTTGCTGTCCAGATGCGTGATGAACTTCAGCAGCAGCGCCTTGAGGGTGTTCGGCGGCGGCGGCAGTTCGATCTTGTGGATGATGGTGAATTGCGCACTGCCGTCGGCCGCGGTCCCCTCCTGCAACTCGACCGGATGAATCTTGGCTTGCGACCAGTCCGGCCTGCTCTTGAAGAATGCCCCGATCCTGTCGAACAGCCCGCGTTCAACCCTCACCGACAGCTCGATGGTGTCGGCGGAGTTCGCCTCGCGCCGTGCCTCGAAGAGAAAGTAATTGCCGCGCTGGGGCTCGGGCGCAGCGGCCAGCGTGATGCCGGTCGGCGTCCGCGGCGGCCCCTTGCCGCCGCCCTGGGCCGCGAGGCTCGCCCGCAGCGCCTGGACCTGCCCCTCCGATCCCTCGAGGATGATGAAGTCGCGGCCGCCCCCTTGGGCCGCCTTGGCGTCCAGCACCGACTTCAGCGCCTCCACCACCGCCGGACCGTTCGTCGCCTCCACGATCTTGGAGGGCGGATCGCATTTGCAGATGACCGCTCCGCCATCGGCGTCGAACTCGACGATCACGTCGCTCTTCTTGCTCGCCGATATGTCCTCCAGCCGGGCCAGATGCGCCGGCGGAAAGTCGACAGGCTCGGCTGCGCCCAGGCCCTTGGCAAACAAGCCCTCGGTCTTCGGATTTAGCCTCGCTTGCGTGCTCGGCAGCGCCAGCGCGACCTCGGCCGAGCGGATTTCGGTCGGCGCGACAAGCGCCGCCTTGATCTGGCTGGCCTGCTGGGCCGGATCGTCCAGCGTCCGCTCATAGATGCGCGGCAGATCGTCGGCCTTGGCGCGGTCCGCCGGATTGATCGCGATCGTCGTGGTGTCGCCACCCTCGCGCACGGCATAGTTCCCCGGCGCCACGGCCGGATCGAGCACCACCATTTCGCGGGGCGCATCGAGATTGTGCCCGCCCACCGCTTCGGCGTCGCCCTTCGACAGCACCACCGACGCGGTCCGGATCGCCCCGGTTTGCGGACTGCTTTTCGCCGCTGCGAGCGACGCCTCGAACACCTTGGTTATGTCCGCTGACACCTCCAGCGCCGGGCGAACGTCGTTCTCCGCAAGGAAAGCCGCAAAGCTGCCGGCGATGGCCGCGCGCTTCGCCATCGACAGCGCCTCGACCACGTCGAACAGTTCGTCAGGCGTCGTGCCATCCTCGATCAGCCGCGTGAACGCGGCGCGATCGGCCTCGGACGGGAAATTGTGCCGCGGATCGGCCAGGTACCGCACGGTCGCATCGACGATCCCGTCCGGAAAGAGATCCTCCGCCCGTGCCAGATCCTCGGCCGCGATCTCGATCTGCGCCTGCAGCATCGCGTCGACGAACATCGACATGTCCGCCACCTGCGAGTCGTCCGATTCCACGAGCAGCGCCAGCTCCCGGTCCCTGACAGCCGGCGCGACCTTGGCGGTTCCGTCGATGATGTCGTCGACGGCCTGGCGCAAGGCGGCCTCGATGCTCGCATCGACGGCCTTGCGGTCTCCCATGACCGCCTGGCGGCCGACCGCGACGGGGAACGAGTGGAAGATCTGGTACAGCGCCGAATATTGCACGACGCGCACCAGATTGGGGTCACGCTGGTTCGAGAAATAGTCCCAGGCGGTCTCCTCCTCCGCCTTGAGCTGGCCGGTCTGCATGCCCTCGCCGAACACATCCGAGCCATAGGTGATCGGCAGCGAGCCGGTTCGCGCCACGGCGTAGATACCATAATCGCCGAACTGGAACACGCTTCCAAAGCCGCTGGTGTTCCAGTTGAACAGCGTCTCCGGACTCTGCAGCTTCTCGCTCAGCGCCAGCTCGCCGAACGGATAGCCGGTGGGCTTGGGGTAGTCGAAATTCTCGTAATTCACCGTCCCGGCCTGCGACCACGATTTCAGCAGCTGGTCGGTGAGATTGAGCAGGCTGCCGAACTCGGTGTCGACGAGCTGGTCGCTGAGCAGGATGGGCGCCCAGTCCTTGCCGGCCTGCGGACCGGTGGGCAGCTTGCCGGCGAACACGCGGTTCCGCTCGTAGCTCTGCGCCAGCTCCGCCTCGCCCGAAGCGCTCGCGACCAGCAGGATGGTTTCGGTCCGCAGCGGCGGCAGCACTGTCAGCGACGTCGTCCGCTGCCGCCCGACGATCGCCAGATGATCGGCATTGTCTGCGATAGCGCCCACGATCAGGTCGGCATCGATCTCGAAGCGCCGCAGCGCCGCGCCCTGGCCCGCGAGGTCGGCCTTGCGGTCGAGCAGTAGGACCTCGATCCCGTCGCTCGCGAACACCCCGCTCGCATTGGCGGCAAAGCGCTCCGCCAGCGTCGCACTGGTTCCGTCGTCGCCCGCGAGTTGCGCCGGCTGCTCGATCAGCCACGAGTTCAGTTCCGCCGGCGTCACCGAAATGTTCGGCGGCATCCCCTCATGCATGTCGCCTGCCGGCGCCAGCAGCGGCGCCACATTGGCCCCGTAGGTCGTGCCATAGAGCTGCCAGGCGAGCACGCCCAGGCTGTCCGCCAGGCTGTCGAGGCCGAGATCGCCGCCGGCCGGCGTCAGCGTGACGACGAAATCCTCAGTGAACCCATCGGCGCCCATCACGTGCCGCTCGGTCTTCACCGCTGCCAGTCGCGCACCGAAAATGTCCTTGAGCGCCGCCTCGGGCTTGTCGCGATAGAACGAGGGCGGCGCCTCGCTGATCACCAGCACGCGCTGCCCCTGTGCATCGGGCTCGCTCAGCGCCAGCGTCTGGATATGGAACGGATGGAGGTTGCGAAAGCTCTGCCACAGATCCACCGCCCCATCCGCCAGCGCCCCTTGCGCGGCAAGGATGAACATCAAAATCGATACGACGATGCTGAAAACAACACGGCCCATGACACGACCCATGACACGACCCATGACACGCCCCCCGACGGTTGTGCCTCGACTGTAGTCGAGCCGGAGGACGGCGAAGTCAGTAGTAGTGCCGATTGCGGCGCGTTTTCCTGCAGCCGCAATCAAACCGCAGGATCGACAACCGGAGCGTCGTTCTACCGCGAAAGCGATGCCTCTATGGCGTCAGCGCGCCTTGAGCGGGACTGACGAGAGCCCGCTCAGCAGCAGCGCCAGCTCGGCCTGTCGCGACGTGCCGGTCTTGAAGAACACCATCTTGAGCTGGTTGCGCACCGTGCCCGGCGACAACCCGTGCGCCGCCGCAATCTCCTCGAGCGTCTGGCCGGCCCCGATCCCGCGCGCCACTCTCGTCTCCGCCGCCGTGAGGTCGAACAGCCCGGTCAGCACCTCGGCCATTGGCGATGCCGGCGCCGTCACCGGGGTGAACACGATCAGCGCCGCACTCCGGGCGAAGATATCCGACGCCGCCCGGCGGATCGGCAGCACATGCGCGACCAGCGCCGGATCGTCGCCGCTCGCGGCGAGCGGGATCGACTGCACGTCCGCCGGACCGCTCCCGGGCATACCGCTCAGCATCAGGGCCCGCTGCAGCAGCTGGTCGGCTGCCGCGCCGGTGAACCGCAGCCGGTCGAAAGCGCCCGTGCTCACCTGGCCCGGGAGCGCCTCGAGCTGCGCGTTCATCGACAGCACGTGCCCCGCCGCATCGACCATCGCCGCGGGCACGCCGATGGTCCCCATCGCCTCGGTCGCCGCACGCGCTGCCCGCAGCCCGAGCCGGTGCGACAGCAGGGCCGCCCGCGCCATGTGCGGCCGGAACTGGTCGAGCCGCAGCATCGTGTCGCGGTCGAACGGGCCCTGCGCCTCGCTGCGCGCGAAATCGAACACCAGCAGGTCCTGCGTCGGCGCCGGAATGACCGTGCCGGCCGTCCACTTGATGCCGGCCGGATAGATGAAGTCGACATAGACCGGATCGACATCCATCTCGGCCTGCGTGAACACTTCGAGATCATGCAGGAACCCCGCATGCCCGGACGCGAGCGCCCGCTTGGGCCGCTTGTTGTCGTAGCCGTCGGAATTTGCCGCGTACTTTTCCAGCGACTGCCGGTACTCGGCCGTTGCCGTGAACTGCATATGGCCGAGGGGATCGAATACCAGGAGCCCGGCGCTCATCGCGCCCGCCCGTGCAACCAGCTCCGCCAGCACCCCGGGCCACAGCTCCGGCACTGCGGCGGCCTCGTAGATCAGGTCCAGCAGGCCAGCGTCGATCATTGCAGATGTCCCCTCCACCTGTCGTCAGGTGTGTCGAACATCAATGCCGGGCCGTCAATTCACATCGGCCGGAGGTCCGGCGCAAGCATCCGCTCGCGCCGGACCCAAGAGTGCTTACAAACGCACTTACGAGAGCGCGGCGGTCTTCAGCTTGGACAGCGCGCGGATCTTGACGCGCACGCTGGCCGGCTTGGCGGCGCCGGGCACCATCTCGCCCGTCGAGGGATTGCGCACGAGCGTGCCGGCCTTGCGGGCGGGCACCTTCTGCAGCGCGATCTTGAAATGGCCCGGGAAGGTGAACTCGCCGACGCCCTTGGGATGGATCGAACCGGCCATCGCAGTCTCGATGGTGGCGAGCACGCCCTTGGCGACGTTGCGCGTCAGGCCATTCTCGGCCGCGATCAGGTCGACGAGCGCGGTCTTGGTCAGCGCTTCCTTGATCGGCTTGGCTTTGGGGGCAGCAGCCGGCTTCGCCGCCGGGGCTTTCTTGACGGGCGCTTTGGCCAAGGGAATCTCCTGTGAAAATTGAATCGTCGGAATCGCTACTATCAATTCCGCACGGCCTCACCAAGCACAAGCTGCACGAAATCACAGGCTCTGATTGGGTCCGGCACCATTGCGTGCACGCTTTTGCCTTGCACAGCGCCTCCGGATGCGTGGAGGATGGCATGCCCAGGCGGGCCATCGAGCGTCCCCGCCATCAATAGAGGAGCCTGCCAATGGCACAGCTGATCTTTGGCATGAACCAGTCGCTCGACGGCTATGTCGACTACCAGGCGTTCGCGCCCGGCCCCCTCCTGTTCCGCCATTTCATCGAGCACGCCAATGGCTTGACGGGCAGCCTCTATGGCCGGCGGCTCTACGAAATCATGCGCTACTGGGACGAGGACCAGCCCGACTGGGGCGAGGCCGAGCGCGACTTCGCGGCGGCCTGGCGCAAGCCGCACAAATGGGTCGTGTCGCGCACGCTGACCTCCGTCGGCCCCAATGCGTCCCTCCTCGGTCCCGATCTCGAGGCCGAAGTTCGCCGGCTCAAGGCCGAGCACGACGGCGAGATCGAAGTCGGCGGCCCGGTCCTCGCCCGCACCCTGACAGATCTCGGACTCATCGACGCCTACCGCATCTACCTGCATCCAGTGGTCCTGGGCAGCGGCGATCCCTTCTTCGCCGCCGCGCGTCCGCGGCTCCGTCTCGCCGACAGCCAACCGATGGGCGAGGACGTGGTCCGCCTCACCTACGTTCCCGCCTGATCGAGAGGAGCCCACCATGCTCAGCTGGCAAATCGGCCGCGTGAAGATCACGCGCGTCGTCGAGATGGATCTGCCCGTGCCCGCCATCGCCCTCGCCCAGGCGACGCCCGAAGCGCTCCGCACCATGCCGTGGCTCTATCCGCACTTCGTCACCGCCGATGACAGCACGCTCAACATGAGCGTCCACGCTTTGCTGGTCGAGGCGCCGGGCCTGCGCCTTGTCGTCGATACCTGTATCGGCAACGACCGGCCACGCGAGATCACTGGGGGCGAGCCGCTGCACACCCGCTTCCTCGATGACCTGGCCGCAGCCGGCTGGTCCCGCGACAGTGTCGACGCCGTGGTCTGCACGCATTTGCACGCCGACCATGTCGGCTGGAACACCATGCTGGAAAACGGCAAATGGGTGCCGACCTTCCCCAGGGCCCGCTACCTCATCGGCCGGCACGAATATGAGTGGATGCTCACCGTCGACGACGAGGAGCAGCGCACCATGCTCGACGACAGCTTCGTGCCCGTCTTCGATGCCGGGCTCGTCGAGCTGGTCGAGCAGGACCACCTCATCTCGCCCGAGATCCGCCTGACCCCTTCCATCGGCCATACGCCCGGCCACGTCAGCGTGCTCATCGAGTCCGAGGGCCGGCGCGCCGCCATCACCGGCGACATCGCGCACCATCCCTGCCAGATCGCCCATCCCGACTGGACCCTCGCCGATCACGATCCGCAGGCCGCCATCGACACCCGCGCCCGCCTCTTCGGCGAGTGGGCCGATCAGCCCGTGCTGGTCATCGGCACTCACTTCGCCGCGCCCACCGCCGGCCACATCCATCGCGACGGCGACCTGCTGCGCTTCGACACCTGACCGCGCCGGACCATCGCGGCAAAAGCAAATCCCCCGCACCGGGGGGAGCGCGGTGCGGGGGCTCGGCCGATGCCGGAACGAGAAGCTACAGCGCGCCCTCGGGCGCCGGCCGCTTTACGTCCTGCACCAGCCGGAGGCAGTTGAGCGGCAGGAGCACCAGCTCCGTCGCCAGCATCGGCCAGACACCGGCAATACCCGCATAGGTGATGAAGAATACCGAGCCCGGGATGCTCGCGACCCTCAACGGCACGATGGTGCGCATCGAGTAGCTGATGAAGGTGGCGAGCGTCCCGCAATAGCCGATCAGTTCGAGCCAGTTGATCGTCATGGCGCGCCTCGGGCGATGAGACAGGTCCGGCACATGATGTCCTCCGCAACTCCGTCGTTGGAGCAATCGGAGGCTAGAGCCCCGCGGCGACTCGCAAATCGGAGCCGCCCCCTATGTTTGGCCGCGCGGCTACCTAAGCGCGCCCCCCACGCAAGACAGCGTGGCCGCGGCGTCCACCACGGCCACGCTGCTCACCACCGGACCCGGTTGGAACGGCTCCAAATGGCTCTTGCCGCGGCCACGCTGCTTGTCGTGCAATGGACGGCGTGTTCTACGCCGTGCCCTTCATCGCCGGTGCGATCGCGGTTCGCCCGGCCGAGCCGACCAGCAGCACGTCGGCCCTGATCCACAAGCCGTAGCAGATCACCAGCACGGCCGGCGGCACGAGCGAGAACAGCCCCATCCCGCCCGGCTGGTCGAACATGTGGCGCCCCAGGTCCAGCGCTGCCGCCAGCAACCCCGGCGCGCGCCCCGCCAGCACCGCCACGCGGAACGGGTCGCTCCAGCTGTGCGGCCACAGCGGCACACTGGATCGATCGTCCCCGGTGATGGCGCTGCCGAGCTTGCCGCCGACGACCAGCAGCCCAGAGACAAGCGCCAGCGCCGTCTGTCCGGCATAGATCAGGCTGATGGTCAGCGCCGTCGCGCCGGCAACCGACAGCAGGTCGGCGATACGATTCAGCCGCTTGCTCGGCACCGCCCGGCCGGCCCAGGCCCGGTGATAGGTTTCCCCGCTGAACAGGAAGATCGTGGTGGCGACGGTGAGCGCCACCGCCGACGGACTGCCCGCGAAATAGCCATAGATGCGGTCCCCGAACGTCGTGGCATCGCTCGTTGCGCCGGCGAAGAACTGCGTCGCCAGCGCCGTCACCAGTCCCAGCAGATTGCCGGCATTGTAATATCCTCCCGGCCCCTCGAGACGATCGGCGATCGCCGCGAGCGGCCGGAACAGCAAGGGCAGATCGCTCGCCGATCCGCCGGTTTCGACACGAGTCATGTTCTCCTCCTGCTTCTGGATTGAAGCAGGCGGAAGCTAGGTCCGGCCCGAGCGGCACAAATCGGTGCGGCCGCCAATGCTCCGGCGCGCCGATCACCTATCTTTCGCCACGCCGCCTAGGATTGGTCAGGCAGCATCCTGCTCGGGGCCGAGCAGCCAGGGCTCGTTGCGCAGCCGCAGCATCACGTCGATCCGGTTGCGCGCGCTGAACTTGCCGAGCACCGCCGACACCTGGTGCTCCACCGTGCGCGGCGAGCGGTCGAGCTGCCGCGCGATGTCCTTGTTCGAGCGGCCTTCGGCGATCAGCCCGAGTACCTGCTGCTCGCTGCTGGTGAGGCCGAGCGGATGCCGCCGCGCCATCGCATAGGGCCCGCGCCGCGGCTTGGGCAGCTTGTTGGCGACGCCCAGCACCTGGGCCCGCCGGCGCGCCAGTGCCGCGGCCTTGCGCGCCTCGATCTGGTCGAACAGCTCGACGGCGCGGCCCAGCGCCGTGACCGCCTCGTCGCCCGTGACCTGCAGCAGCGACAGCCCGGCTTCATAGGGCAGTCCCAGCCGCTCCCATTCCTCGGCGGCGCTCAGCAGGTCGCCGTCATACTCCATCGTCCATTGCGTTTCCTGCGTCGGCGGGTCCCCCGCCAGCCCCAGCCGCTTCCGCCACACCGCGAGTTCGCTGTAGTCCCAGCTGCGCGTGTTCCGGCTGTCGAGATCGGCCAGCGTCTCGAGCTGTGCCCGGCCGGCCTCGATGTCGTCCTCGAGCCAGGCGGCTTCCGCCAGCGCCAGCCGCACCGGCAGGATCCGCTGCGCCTCGCCCGTCGGCAGTCCCTCCTCCAGCGCACGCTGCAGCAGGTCCTGCCCGCCCGGCTCGTTCATGCGGACCCGCACGCGGCCGAGCACCGTCAGGGCCGGCAGGTGCATCACGACCGGCAGCCGCTCCATGCCGATCACGCCCTGCGCGATCGTTTCTGCCTCGCGCAGCCGCCCCTGTTCGAGCCGCAATTGCGCCTGCCGTCCCAGCAGATACTGCGTCGATGAATCGAGGTCGTGCCGCGCCGCGAACGCGATGCCTTCGGCCAGCAGCCGCTCGGCCAGCGCGAAATCCTTGGTGATGATCGCGGACTCGGCAAAGTTCGTGTAGGCGCGCGCAGCGTGATCGTGGAAATCGTGCTCCAGCGCCAGCCGCAGATCTTCCTCGACCAGCCGCCGTCCCTCCTCGGGCTGTCCGCTGAACATCGTCGCGATGCCGACATTGTTGAGGGCATGCACGCGCGTCTCGACCACCCCGAGCTGGTCGGCGAGCTCGATCGCGAGGTTGCCCCACTTCATGGCTTCGTCGAACCGGAAATTGAGCATGTTGAGCTGCGAGCGCACGCTGTAGGCCATCGCCAACTCCGGCGTCGGCGGCATCGCCTCGACCTCGGCCACCGCGGCATCGGCCATCCGCACCGCCTCGGCCCCTTCGCCCCGCCGCCAGTGGAGCCGCGACAGCAGGCGCAAATTGAGGCTCACCTTGCGGGCATTGCCCAGCTCGCGCCAGATCGTGATGGCCCGGTGATGCGCCGCGATGATATCGGCATAGTTGGAGAGGCTGAGGCTCGCCTCGTAGGCCCAGCTTTCATGCAGCTGCGCCTGCGTCTCTGCCGATGGCGCCTGCGCGGCATAATCGAGCGCCGCCGACAGGAACGACGCCGCCTGCTGATGCGCCCCCAGCCGCGATGCCTGCGCCGCCGCCTGCGGCGCCAGGTCCAGGACGGCCGCCGCATCCTCGGCGCCGATCGCATGGTGCATGCGGCGCGCCAGGTTTGCCGCGACCCCCGCCGAAGGCAGCTTCGACAGCGCCACCTGGATGCGCGCATGCAAAGCGCGCTGCAGGCTCGGCGACAGCCGCTCCAGCGTCGCCTGCCGCGCCAGCTCGTGCCGGAACGACACTTCGTCCGGCGCATCGCGCCGTAACAGGCCGCGTGCCACCGAGCGGACCACCAGATCCTCGGATTCCTCGCCCAGCAGCGATTTCAGCAGGTCGATTTCGACATTGCCAGGCATCAGGCTCATCATTTCGAGCACGTCGCGCTCGCCCTCGGGCAGCCGCGACAACCGCGCCCAGATCGCGTCGCGCACCGAGTCGGGCACGGCGTTCTCCTGGCTGCTGGCCAGCAGTTCTGTCACGAAGAACGGATTGCCCGCCGTCGCCTCGTACACCCCCGTCGCCGGACGTCCTGCGTCCGCCGCCAGCGCCGAAACCGCCGCCGCCGTGAGCGGCGTCGGCTTGATCCGCGTCACCGTCGCCGCCGGCAGGTCGCCCAGCACATAGGTCAGCGGATGTTGCGGTCCGAGCTCGTCGCTCCGCGCGCTCAGCACCACCAGCGCCGGCATGAGCGAGATTCGCCGCCCCAGATAGCGGATCAGGTCCAGCGTCGCCGCATCGGCCCAGTGCACGTCCTCGAAGATCAGGACGGTCGGCCCGTCGGCATCCTGCAGCATGTTGAACAGCGCCGGGAACAGGCGGTCGGGGGGAGCTCCCTCGTCGAGCAGTTGCGCCACCTTCGGGTCGAGCGCCCTGCCCATGTCCTGCAGCGGCCCCAGCGGCCGCGGCGTTACCAGCGCCTCGCACCAGCCCCAGGCAATGCGGGACCCGTCCGCGGCGCGCGCAGCGAACTCCTGCAGAAGGGTGGTCTTGCCGATCCCGGCTTCCCCCTCGACCAGCAATGTACCGCCCCGGCCCGATGCTGCCCGCTCGAGGGCTGCCCGCATCGTCGCCAGGAGCGGTTCGCGCTCCAGCAGATTGTTCATCTTGTCCGAGTGACCCGCCGCTACGTACTTTCGTCAGCCTGGAACCGAAAACATGTTGTGAATACGACCACTTAAATTGCAAGCAGCACAATCCGCCGCCGCGCAAAATTGAACCCTAGGTAGCCGCTTCGGAAGCATGGGTATTCGCCGCTCCCCCTGCTGGGCGGCAACCCCGATTTCCCCGCCCTGCGCTCCGCCTAGCCTGACCGTGCCCGCTAATCGAGCAAGGAGCCCACCATGTCGGACAAGTACACCACCAGCCGCCGGTCCGCGCCGCCGCTGCCCCCCAACCCGCCATTCCAGATCATGCTCAGCTACCTGCTCAGCGCCTCGGCGAGCGGCTTCGCCCTCAATCCGACGCGGGATGGTGGCGCGCCGGGCGAAACCGGCGACCGTAGCTCCGCAGCGGCCGGTCGGGCCGCTTTCAAGGACGCCTCCCATGACTATTGAGGCCGCCGTCGCACCGCGCCGCCTGCGCTCCATCTGCGTCTTCGGCAGCATCGAGAGCGGCCTCGATCCATACGTCCTGTCCGCGGCCCGGCGCCTCGGCCAGGAAATCGCCCTCGGCGCCATCCGCCTCGTCTATGGCGGCGGTTCGGGGGGCGTCGTCGGTGCCGTCGCCAAGGGCGCTGCCTCCTGCAACGGCAGCATCGTCGCCATCCCGCACCGCGCGGAGCTGGAACAGGCTCAGCGCAGTCCCGACGCGCAGCAGGTGGTGGCCGTCTCCGACATGCATATGCGCAAGCGCCTGATGTTCGACTACGCCGACGCCTTCATCGCCCTGCCCGGCGGGCTCGACACGGTCGATGCCATGGCCGAAATCCTCACCCGGCGGCAGGCCAACCAGCACCGCAAGCCCATCCTGCTCGCTAACCTCACCGGACTGTGGACGCCCTGGCTGCGCCTGCTCGAGCATATGGAGTTCTCCGGCTTCGCCTCGCGCGGCGCCACCACGGGCCTGCTGGTCGCTGACGACGTCACCCAGATCCTGCCCCTACTGCGCGACGCCATCCGGCAACCCGACGACGACGCCTGGCTCCCCTTCGAGGTCGCGATCGAGGAAGCGGGCGGCTGCTACTCCCCGCCCAATCCCTGATCCCCGCCTGTCCGGCCGACCTGCCCATCACCGCTCCGTCACACCGGGTCGAAATCCTCCGCCGGCATGCTATGATTTCCGATGATGACTTGTGGGGGCAAGATGAACGGGCAGGGCGCCACGATGAGGCTGGGGCGGATTCCCGCATGAGCGCGGCGATCCATCCCGGCACACCCGAGCTGATCGAACTCGAGCCCGGCGACAGGATGCCCAACAGCCCGCTCCCGGTAGCGGTGTACCGCCGCGTCACCGCCGGCACCGGGCTGGAGGACACCCTCCGCTCGACCTTCGCCGCCAATGGCTGGAGCGGCCTGTGGACGGGCGCCATTTTCGGCTACGACCACTTCCACTCCAACGCCCACGAAGTCGTCGGCATCGCCTCCGGCCAAGCCATACTCGGCCTCGGCGGCCCCAGCGGCATCCGGCTGGACGTCGGCGAGGGCGACGTGGTGCTCATCCCCGCCGGCACCGGTCACCGCCGGGTGCGCGGCAGCAGCGATTTCATGGTCATCGGCGGCTTTCCGCTGGGGCAGGAAATCCACGACATCTACACCGACCTCGCCGAGTGCCACGGCTACCGCAGCCGCATCGCCGCCGTCCCCCTGCCCCGCCACCCGCTGACGGACACGCAGGGCGGCACGCTCGAATTCTGGACCTGAATCGACCCGGGAAGCGCGGCATGCCGTTCCCTCTCCGTTCGCCACGTGCTAGCGTCACGACTCTGCACCACCACTGACATTTTTTGACAGCGTACCCATATAGGGTCACCGCATCGAAATTCCGTCCGCGAGCCCGCCATGCCCAGCCAGAAGCCCGAGAAACCGTCCTTTTCCATCGACGACTTCATCGGCGAGATCGAGAAGGCCGAGGCCGAGACGCTGAACAAGCGGCTGCCGCAGGAGCGGCTGCGCAACAAGCGCCAGCTCGATAACGCCGCCCGCCGCGCCGCCGAGGCCGCCGGGCTCGGCACCGAGCTCGTGCCCCAGCCTTTGATCGACAAAGGCAAAGGCAAGCGCTCCGCCGCCACCGGCATGAGCCTCAAGGCCCCCAAGTCCAAGGCCAATGGCGTCGTCCGCCCCGATTTCAGCGGCATGGGCGAAACCGAGCAGGCCGGCTTCGGCCACGTGCCTTCACCAGCGGCGCGTAGCGCGCATCTTAAGGAAAAGCAGACCCTCACCGCCCGCGACATCTCCCGCGCCGCCGCGAAAGACCCGGCCGTCCTCGAACAGATGCGGAGCGCCCTGAGCACCGCGGCAGAGACGGCCGCCGAAACAAAGTCCCGCGTAAAGACCCCCGGCTCCTCCACCCGCAAGAAAGTCGCCCTGCCCGGCCAGAACCTCGAGGGCGCGCAGACCGTCGGCATCTCGGCCACGGTGAAGGCCCTCGAAGACATCATCCTGCACGGCCGCAAGGAAGTGGAGGGCAACGACGCCTGGCGCCCCCACCGTCCCGCCCCGCGTGAAAAATCCGAAGGTGGAATCCCGTTCAAGCTGGTCTCGCCGCTGACCCCCGCCGGCGACCAGCCCACCGCCATCGCCGAGCTGGTGGAAGGCATCGGCAATGGCGAGACCGACCAGGTCCTGCTCGGCGTCACCGGCTCGGGCAAGACCTTCACCGCCGCGCAGACCATCATGCGCACCCAGCGCCCGGCGCTGATCCTCGCCCCCAACAAGACCCTCGCCGCCCAGCTCTATGGCGAGTTCAAGAGCTTCTTCCCCGACAATGCGGTGGAGTATTTCGTCTCCTATTACGACTACTACCAGCCCGAGGCCTACGTCCCGCGCACCGACACCTACATCGAGAAGGAATCCACCATCAACGAGCAGATCGACCGCATGCGCCACTCGGCGACGCGCGCTTTGCTCGAACGCGACGACGTCATCATCGTCGCCTCGGTGAGCTGCATCTACGGCATCGGCTCGGTCGAAGACTACACCGCCATGACCTTCGATCTGCGCAAGGGCCAGACCATCGACCAGCGCGCCCTCCTGCGCGGGCTTACGGACCTGCAGTACAAGCGCGGCGACACCGGCTTCGTCCGCGGCACGTTCCGCGTCCGCGGCGATACGATCGAGCTCTTCCCCGCCCACTATGAAGACGCCGCCTGGCGCATCACGCTGTTCGGCAACGAGATCGAATCCATCCAGGAGTTCGACCCGCTCACCGGCAAGAAGTCCTCCGACCTCCTCTTCATCCGCGTCTTCGCCAACAGCCACTACGTGACGCCCCGCGCCACCCTCACCGGCGCGCTGAAACTCATCAAGCAGGAGCTGAGCGCCCGCCTGCAGGAGCTCAACGGCGCCGGCCGCTTCCTCGAAGCGCAGCGCCTCGAACAGCGCACCCTCTTCGATCTCGAGATGATGGAAGCCACCGGCTCCTGCGCCGGCATCGAGAACTACAGCCGCTACTTCTCCGGCCGCAAGGCCGGCGAGCCGCCGCCGACCTTGTTCGAATATCTCCCCGACAACGCCCTCGTCTTCGTCGACGAGAGCCACGTCACCGTCGGCCAGCTCGGCGCCATGTATCGCGGCGACCTCCGCCGCAAGGCGACGCTCGCCGAATACGGCTTCCGCCTGCCTTCCGCCATGGACAATCGCCCGCTCCGCTTCGAGGAGTGGAACGCCATGCGCCCGCAGACCGTCTATGTCAGCGCCACCCCCGGCGCCTGGGAGATGGAGCAGGCCAATGGCGTCTTCGCCGAACAGGTGATCCGCCCCACCGGCCTCACCGATCCGCCAGTGGAGATCCGCCCGGCCAAGACCCAGGTCGACGACGTCATCGACGAAGTGCGCCAGGTCGCCAAGGCCGGCTACCGCACCCTCGTCACCGTGCTCACCAAGAAGATGGCGGAAGACCTCACCGAATACATGCACGAGCAGGGTATCCGCGTCAGGTACATGCACTCGGATATCGACACCATCGAGCGCATCGAAATCATCCGCGACCTCCGTCTCGGCGCCTTCGACGTTCTCGTCGGCATCAACCTTCTCCGCGAGGGCCTCGACATCCCCGAATGCGCTTTGGTCGCCATCCTCGACGCCGACAAGGAAGGCTTCCTGCGCTCGGAGACCTCACTCATCCAGACCATCGGCCGCGCCGCCCGCAACGTCGACGGCCGCGTCATCCTCTACGCCGACAACGAAACCGGCAGCATGGAACGCGCCCTCGCCGAAACCAATCGTCGCCGCGAAAAGCAGCTCGCCTATAACGAGGCGAACGGCATTACACCCCAGTCCGTCCGCTCCAACATCAAGGAGATCGTCGACAGCGTCTACGAAAAGGACCACGTCACGATCTCGATCGGCAAGGACAAATCCGGCAAGGAAGAAATCCAGGTCGGCGCCAACCTCAAGGCCGTCCTCAAGGACCTCGAAACCCAGATGCGCGAGGCGGCGACGAATTTGGAATTCGAACGCGCGGCAAGATTGCGCGACGAAATCAAGCGGCTGCGCGAGATGGAGTTGGATACGCTGGAGGGTGCTAGTGACTAGACGACTACTTTCCGAACATGCTCCTTAGTTTGACCAGACCCAATTCTTGTCTATCCAACTCGCGATATAGAAACGGAGCCGTCTCGGAAAGGTATGCAAGGGGAACCTTTCTGGCTAGGACGAGCGATATCAGAGAGCGACGACTCTTTACCGACCGCCAGTCATTAAGCTGTAGTCTCTTGATTGTGGCTCTTCCCAAATCACCCCACTTCTTTTCGTGTCGCGAGTTCACCTCCATCTTTAGCGATGGGAAATCGAGGTGGAACAGCATGTCGGGCATCGTAAATGGATCGACCACGTCTTCGTGCGCGCCTTTTCGACCATTCATCCGCCCGCATACATAGCGGAAGTTTGTCCACTCGTAAGCGAGCTTTGGGTGTTTGGACTTGGACTCAAAGTGCTCAACGGATTGCGCCCCGGTAATGTCGTGTATCTCCATTGCCGTGTAAGCGCAGATTCCCCCGTACGCCTCTCGCATGTCGTCAATGGCAGCGCGCCAATACGATCTGTACCTGAAATCAGGGACTTTATTCCGCGGCAAAGTCTTGAGATAGGCTAAACCCTTTTGGCGCACCTTGAGATCGAAATTCGCGGGTTCCCCTGCCAGCTTGACCCTAATCACGCGCAGACCGCCTCTTAAAGTAGTTCCATGCAAACCAAAACTCGTCGTCATCTGGCAGAGTTCGCCGTAGACGCTTGTCGGCTTCAAAGAGCACCGACGCCTTAGCAGTCTTCCTTTCCATGAGATTTTCGGCGTAAGCGATCGCCGACTGACCTTCTAGCGATCGCGGCGAGGCCAACTCAAATGCCTCAGACGTCAACCAAGCATCAACCGTGCCGTGCCGTGGGAAGTCTTCACGCGCCGTTGTCACTGACGCACCCTGAAGTATGAGTCTATGTAGCGCGTCAGTATCAAGGTCAGCCAGTGGCTCTGCCGAGGTTAGGACAAGTGGAGAATGAGTTGCCACGTGGAACTGTGGCCTAATGTCGGGGCTCAACTGTCCAAATAGCTCAATGATCGATGGCAAAATCGTACGCTGCCACTTGGGATGCAGATGGGCTTCCAGTTCGTCAAGAACAACCACAATTGAAGTGATGGGATCCCTGTTGAGTGACCTAGCGGCCCGAACATGCTCGCGCCAACTGAGCACTGCCATGTACGCGATAGATAGGCACCGCTGTGTACCGGCGGAGGCAAAGACCACTGGTACGTCCCCATAGGGCATTCGCACAGTCGGCATTGAGCGAGTGTCGCCGGGAACCTTTGTGGGATCCCCGAGCCCCACAATCTCCGTCCCCTTGGCTAGCACGCTCAGCGCTTTCGTGAATGCGTCCAGGAGCCCCTGACTTCTTCCTCTCATCCAAAGCGGCAAGTCCCGAACAAGACCGTCCGAGAGATACATCGATCGTTGTGACGAACTCCGCTCTTGCTTACCGTCCCAAATCTCGTTCTTTGAAAAAACTACTGTGTCGGGAAGGCCGCGCCACTCAGGCGATGCGGCGCGGATAGAATCCCAGACCGCAACGGACCCATCGTGCCGCGAATAGATGCCAAAACCCTCCACTGGCTCTTCCGATCGCTGCCAGGTACTTCGCTTCGGCTCGTACAGCGCCAGCAAGCGTTGGTTGTAACCATGCCTATCGTGAAGGATGCCCTCTATCTCGGCCGTTGCTCGATAATTTCGGTCGCGAGGTTCGGCCGCGTAACCGGCCCATGAATCAGTAAGCGTCCACCAGAGAGCCTCCAACAAGAATGTCTTTCCAACACTATTGTCGCCTACGATTAGGTTAAGCCTACTCGCCGGCTCATACCTAGCTGCCTCCACAGGGCCAACGTTGGTTAGCGACAAAGCGTCAATTAGCATCCCAGTGATGGGTCGCATGCCCTCGGGCCAACCGACTCTGTTCAGGATGCCATTGGTCGGCGCTGGGCTCTCCGCAAGATCAACTTCTCTTGCTGTCTCATATTCAGAGCAGAGTGCTTCCAGTTCCGCTCCAGTGATGTGAAACTCCTCGAGGAGCCATTTTACCAGGAAAGGCATCGGCCGCCGGGCAGAAGGTATCTCGCGATCCTTAAATAGCCAAACGGCCAGATCGAGCACGGGTATCTTGTCGCTCTTTGTAGAGCGCATCAGATCACTCAGCACCTGAACATAGTTAGGACTCCAACCCCAAAGCGGACTGCCCTTCTGATGCATAAAGGCATGCGCAAAAGTGTCCGACATGACCCGCTGTAGGGTAGTCGATGCGTATCGTGAGCTTACCCACTTGTTCTCGGGATGGGAACTCGCGAAGGGATTGAAGTACCTTCCGCTCTCCGGAGCGACATCAAAGTAGACATCTAGAATGCTATTCTGTATGTAAGAATAGGAGAACCGTGTCGGCTCACCGACAGGAAGGTCAGCCTTCTTAAGGGCAAGAAAGCAAAAACCGAAGAATACGTGAAGTTGACTTAGTCTCTTCACAGATATCTCGATCTGTGTCTCCGAGACGTAGGGCATTACAGGGCTCCCAAACGCTTCGCCGTCATTGTGCAGAAATCAGGATTAAGTTCGATACCTATGGAGTGCCGTTTGAGTCTGGTTGCTACGACCTGGGTTGTGCCAGAACCGCCGAACGGATCAAGAACGATATCTCCCTCATCGCTCGCCAACCTAATGCAACGCTCGGCTAGTGCGTCTGGGAAAGGAGCTGCGTGCTTGTACTGCGCCGCGTCTGTCCGACCCAACGGAATTCGCCAGACGTCTTCGTCTCCCTTGAGCTGTGCCCTGTGAAATTTGTATTTGGGCCCAACAGTCAGCATAAATATGTGTTCGTAAGTCCGCCAAGGGCGATCATGCGCCGTAGGCTCGGGCAGGGAAGACTTGCGATGCCAGACAATCGGGGATCGTAGTACCCACCCCGCCTCGATCAATTTGAGTGCAACCCGCCATGGGATACCAATGGCAGTCTTGCGCGGGACGCCCAAACCGCTCGCGTCAACCGGACGCAGCCCCATGCGTCTATGCTTGTTCTTCGGGTCGTTTCCCTTTGGAAGACCCTTGGCGGAATAGTAGGTGTCGCCGAGATTGAGAAAGGCCACTCCGGTCTTCTTCATCTTTGGCTTGAGGGTGCTAAAAACTCCCACGATGCCTGCTACGTACTCGTCTATCTTTGGTTCTAATCCCAACTGCCCGACAACCCCGTAGTCGCGCTGAGAATAGTACGGTGGGGAGGTAACAACGCAGTCGATCGAAAGGTCCGAGAGCTTCTGCACTTGCTCTCGCGCATCGCCACGATGAATTTCCCATTCACTACCATTGGCCGACGTGCCCGACCATGTATGGGTGCCCGCCACTGGCTGCAATGATATCCCCTTGAGTTGGCGTGAAATTGCATCGGCATCTCCGCAAGTTCAAGGGTATCTTGCCACGATGCCCACTGACATGTCGCGAGTTCTCCGCGAGCCAACTAGGCCGTTTCGCCTACCGCCATCACCGCCCCGCGCCTGACACCCCCATTCATCCCCCGCTCATCGCACGCCGCGCGGAGTCTCCCCTCACCCGTCGATGTCAGCGTGCACGCCACTAGCCGGCCCTGAACCAACAGTCGGGCGCCCTCCCGTTACGGGAGGGGAACCGCAGCATCAGCGGTTGGCCAAGCGATCCCGTTCGGGATCGTTTGGCGAGAGCAAACAGGAAGCTACGGTTGGCCAAAGGGCCCGACCGAGACTTCCCGGAACGCCGCTCTATCAGTCGGGTCACCCCGCCCCTCAGGGGAGAGGTCGCGCGCCTGGCGAGCGATAGCGAGCTAGCAGCGGGGGTGAGGGGTGCGATGCTTCAACGCACACTCATGTCCAGCAGCGCTGAAGATATGCTTCAAGCGGGAGCAGAACGAGAGGCCGAACCCCTCATCCGCCCTTCGGGCGCCTTGCGACTTCCGATGACCCGGTTTGCGCCCATGCTACCAGAGCGTCATTCTACCACCGCCCAATTCGCGAACCCCCGCAACCCCTTCCACGAATTATCGCCGAAGTTGTCGAACCACCTCCGGCCCGTGGTACTATCCCTTCATTCCCCTCGCATGAGCGAGATCATGACGAGTGATTGCGGGGTGGGACTGTCGGGCCGCTGCGTTTCGTGCGCGGGCGGGGGCTGGCGGACGGCTCT
>JBEHYU010000029.1:0-46712 GCA_048498015.1 Pseudomonadota bacterium | reverse complement strand
GCGGGTAGTGGCAGGCCGCAACCGCGGCCCGCGCTTCCGCGGCGCTCTCCACCATCGGGATCATCACCCCGTCCGGCCCCTGGTCGAGCAGGCGCTTCAGGAACACCGGATCGTTCCACGGCACGCGCACCATCGCGCCGGCGCCGCCGGCGCGCACGCCGCGCATCATGTTGGCCGTCTCGAACAGCGAGCCCGGCCCGTGCTCCATGTCGATCAGCACCATGTCGTAGCCGGCCAGCGCCATCAGCTCGGCAATCGCCGGATGCGACAGCTGCTGCCACACGCCGAATACCGTCTTGCCCTCGTCCAGTCGCCGCCGCAGCGGATTAGTCGTCGTCATCGTCTGCTCCATCCGGGTCACGCCGGTGCCCCTTGTTCCAAACCTTGTCCCGCGGCATCGAGGAACCCGCCCGACTGGCGGGCCCACAGCCGGGCATAATGCCCGCCGCGCGCCAGCAACTGCGCGTGCGTGCCTTCCTCGACGATCTGCCCGCGCTCCAGCACCACCAGCCGGTCCATCGCCGCGATGGTCGAGAGCCGGTGCGCAATCGCGATCACCGTCTTGCCCTGCATCAGCGAGGTGAGCTGCTCCTGGATCGCCGCCTCGACCTCGCTGTCGAGCGCCGACGTCGCCTCGTCGAGGATCAGGATCGGCGCGTTCTTGAGCAGCACGCGGGCAATCGCCACGCGCTGCCGCTGCCCGCCCGAGAGCTTGACGCCCCGCTCGCCCACCTGCGCGTCGTAGCCGGTGCGCCCCTTGTAGTCGCCGAGTCCCTCGATCACGTCGGCGACCTTGGCCTGCTCGGCCGCCGCGATCATGTCGGTGTCGGTCGCATCCGGCCGGCCGTATTTGATGTTCTCGCGCACCGAGCGGTGCAGCAGCGACGTGTCCTGGCTGACCAGCCCGATGGCGGCACGCACCGATTCCTGCGTCACCTCGCGCACGTCCTGCCCATCGATGCGGATCGCCCCGCCCTCGACGTCGAACAGCCTCAGCATGAGGTTGACCAGCGTCGACTTGCCGGCGCCCGAGCGCCCCACCAGCCCGACCTTCTCGCCCGGCGCGATGCGGAGGCTGAAGTTCTCGATCACCGTGCCATCACGGCCGCGCCAGTAATTGAAGGTCACGTCGTCGAAGACG
Source organism: Pseudomonadota bacterium (assembly GCA_048498015.1). Taxonomy (GTDB): domain Bacteria; phylum Pseudomonadota; class Alphaproteobacteria; order Rhizobiales; family Devosiaceae; genus Devosia_A. The sequence goes on along the minus strand of JBEHYU010000029.1, from coordinate 45,571 downwards.
ATCTCGCCTTTGGTCACAACCAGATCCGGCGCCTTCGGCTTGTCGAGCAGCGCAATCGGCTGCGCGATCGTCTCCATGGCGTCGCGCACCGTCCCCAGCTGGCGGAAGATGTTGGAACCACGCTCCAGCAGCCAGCCCGACATGTTCATGATCTGCAGCGCAAAGGGCACCGCCGTCGCCACTGCCGTGGCGCTCAGCGTGCCGCTGTTCCACCCCGCCAGCGCCATCCAGGCCAGCGCCACCACCAGCCCGGTGTTGATGAGGTAGAGCGAAGACCACATATAGGTGAACTCGCGCATCAGCAGCCGGTATTGCACCGTCTGTTCGACCACCGAGTCCGAGACGTATTTATCCTCATGCGCCGCCGACGAGAACGTCTTCAGCGTCTGGATGTTGGTGTAGCTGTCGACGATCCGCCCGGTCATCACCGAGCGCGACTCCGACACCACCGCCGATTGGCGGGCGATGCGCGGCATGATCGTCGCGAACAGCCCGACATAACAGGCCAGCCACAGCGCCACCGGGATCAGCAGCACCCAGTCGAGGCCGGCGAGCACGATCACCGCGATCACCACGAACACCGCCGCGTACCACACCGCATCGAGGATGCCGCTCACCGCGACCTCGATGGACTCGCCGCTCTGCAGCACCTTGTTGCCGACGCGCCCGGCGAAATCGTTCTGGAAGAACGTCCAGCTCTGCCGCACCACGTGGAAATGGCTCTGCCAGCGGATGCGGCTGATGAAGGCCGGCTCGATCGCGTGATTGTTCATCAGCTTGTCGAGGATGAACACCGCCGGCCGGATCACCGCGATGGTGCCCAGCATCAGCAGCAGCACGGGCCAGTTCCGGGTGAACATCTCGCCCGGATTGGTGGTGGCGAGCAGCCCCACCACCACGCCGACGAACACCGGCAGCATGGCGTCGGTCAGCGAGCTCACCGCCACCGTCACCAGCCGGATCAGCACCGCCGTGCGGAACTGCCGGACGAAATAGACGATGAAATTGCGCGTCCCCGATGGCGGCGGATCGGCCGCCAGCGTCACGGGAGAATAGTGCTGGTCGAACCAGTCGATGATTGCGCCAAACATGACGACACCTCGAATCTTGTACGAACCCGGCGATCAGCGATCAGCCTCGGGTTCAAGGGAATGGGAAAGCGCGCCGGAGGCGCGGGGCCACGAAGCGTGAAAGCGCATCGGCCACCCGGCAGGGCGCGAGTTGCGAACGAAATCTCTGCGATCAGGCCGTGGCGCGTGCCCGCGAGCGGGCTTTAGCGCCTTCGAAATCGGCTGCCGGTCGGCGGCAGCACCACGACACCAGCTTCTTGTCTCATCGAGGGTATCCCTCAGCAAGAGGAGGCCCGGATTGGCTACGCTCGCAATAGGATCGATCGGCCCGCAAGTCAATCCGGCGCGCCTGCGACACACTAGAGTGCCGTTCCGGCGAGCCGTGCCGCAAAGCGGTCGGTCGCCTCGATCAGCTCGTGCCGGATGGTTGGCTCCGATTGCGAATGCCCTGCATCCGGCACGATGCGGAAATCCGCCTCCGGCCACGCCCGGTGCAAATCCCACGCCGATTGCATCGGACAAGTGACATCGTAGCGCCCCTGGATGATGACCCCGGGAATTTCCCGGAGCCGCCCGGCCTCGCGCAGCAACTGATCCGGCGCGAGCCAGCCGTCATGCACGAAATAGTGGTTCTCGATCCGCGCGAAAGCCAGCGCGAAATCGTCCTTGCGGAAGCCCTCCGTCACCGCGGGCTGCGGTAACAGCGTCCCCGTCTCGCCCTCCCACAGCGCCCACGCCCGCGCCGCTTCGATCTGCACCGCACGGTCATCGGATGTCAGCCGCCGGCGATAGGCCGCCATCAGTTCACCGCGCTCGGCCACCGGGATCGGCGCCAGATACGCCTCCCATTTGTCCGGGAACAGCCGCGACGCCCCTTCCTGATAGTACCAGTCGAGCTCCAGTTGCCGCAGCATGAACACGCCGCGCAGGATCAGCCCGGTCACCCGCTGCGCATGCGCCTGCGCATAAGCCAGCGCCAGCGTCGAGCCCCACGAGCCGCCGAACACCAGCCAGCTTTCGTGCCCCAGCATGACCCGCAGCCTCTCGATATCGGCCACCAGGTCCCACGTCGTATTTGCCTCGAGACTCGCAAACGGCGTCGACTTCCCGCAGCCCCGCTGGTCGAAGCTCAGCACATCGTAGCGCTTGGGATCGAACATGCGCGGCTCGTCCGCCGTCATGCCGCCGCCCGGCCCGCCATGCAGGATCACCGCCGGGATGCCGCCACGCGTCCCGAGGCGCTTCCAGTAAATCGAATGGCCGGCCCCCACATCGAGCCAGCCCTCCGCGATCAGCGGCGCCTCCGGGTAAAGCGCCCTGAGGTCCATCAGTAGCCGAAATAGATCGGGTTGCTGAGCGCCCGGCGGATGCGCTGCACACTGCGGATCGGCAGCAGATCGTCGAACTCGGGCACTTCCGGCGCCTCCTCGGCAATCTTGTACAAGCGCCCATAGCTCGCCTCGGCGATGATCTCGGCCCGGATGAACGTCTCGATCCTCTCGGGCGCGCTCAGCCGGATGGTGCAATCGTCGCTCGGGATCATCACGCTCTCGACTTCCCCGCTCGCGTCGATCCACGACAGCCGGTCGCCGCCCGCCCCCTTGATCGTCGCCACGACATCCTTCGCCCGCCGCGTCACCGACCCCATCGGCTTGCCATCGGCGGTGAGCTCCAGGTGCGGCCCCTTGGGATCTTCGGTGATGTAGGCATGGCCGGCCTTCATCGCCTTGAGGATCGCCGCTTCCGACAGTTCCTCGAGCCAGAACACCGTCGTCGGCGTCCCCAGCACATAGGGCGTCTGCGGCTGCAGCTCGGCCGGCTGGTGCCAGTCGCTGCCGCCGATCGCCGTGATCCTGAGGCCCGCCGCCAGCCGGTGCTGGTAGCGCGCGAGTGAAATCCAGTTCCACTCGATCCAGGTCGACTGCCACACTTCCATCAGGTCGATCTGCGGCACTTCCCAGCGCCACGGGATCGTCGGCTTGTCGTGGTTGAGCGACAGCAGCCCGCCCAGCGCATGCACATGCTTGTCGAGCAGCCGTCCGTCCTCGGGCTTGGTCATCCGATAGTCGATCATGCCGTCGATGCCATAGGCATTGGCGTGGCCGGCAAAGCTCGAAATCTCCAGCCCGCGCACGAACACCATGTCCGGCGAGGACTGCGGATAGAAATACTGCCGCTGCGTCGTCGTGTTGTGGTCGGTGACCGCGAGGAAATCGAGCCCACTCTGCTTCGCCTGCGCATGCAGCGTCTCGGGCGAACCCGCCGCGTCCGAATGGAAGGTGTGGCAATGGAGGTCGCCGCGGTACCAGCCCGTCCCCTTGCGCACCGGCTCGCTCCGCACCGGCTGCGCCTTCACCGGCCGCGGCGCGCTGTCGAGCGTCAGGATCAGCTGACCCCTGGCGCCCTCCTCGGGCACCTTGCTGAGCCCGATCAGCAGCTGCCAGGTCCCCGGCACGATCTCGCCATAGAGATAGCCCGGCGTCGCATCGTCGGTGGCGACGAAAATCTCGTCGCGCGAGCCGCCCGACCAGCCGATCAGCCCGGTGTCGCTCGGGAACGGCTTCACCGTCGGATCGAGCAGGCTGATGTCGAGCCAGCAATGCTCTTTGCGCTTGTTGTAGGCGATCCTGAGGTCGATGCGCGTCGTGCCCGCCGGCACCTCGAACGGCACCGAATGGTAGGGTTGTTTCGCCCGATCCTCGCGGGTGAATGCAAAGTCGATCGTCACGGCCATGATACCCTCCCCTCGCCTTGGCGCAGGACTAAGCTCAGGCCGTCCGGTCAACAAGGACCAGTCCGCGACCTCGTCGCTGGACCAGTCATCCAACCGTCATCCGTGCAGTCTTACGGTTCCAGCTCGATCTCGAACCGCGCCACCAGATCGCCGCCCCACCACATGGGGAAGTTCGTCCCCCATTTGTTGTTGTGGAGGTTGAAGCGGAGGCCCGCCGACAGGTCCGGCGCCTTGTGGTTGAACACCATGAACGGCCAGTCCACCGGCGCCACCAGCGGCGTGTCGAGCGGCGTCACGGTGAGGCGCCTGCCGCCCACCGACGCCTCGACCGCTTCCACCGCCTGCAACTGCCCGCCGCCCTTCGGCGCCGTGCCCTCCGGCTCCTGCCAGCCGCCCATCTTGCGATAGCGCCAGCCGCTCGCGCCCTTGGGCGTCAGCGTCACGAAGCTCGCTTCGGGCATGCGGTTGGCCGGCTTGCCGCGCGCGATCAGCGTCAAGCGCAGCGCCTGCTCGCTCACCGGCTCGAGCACCAGCTCGATCGTAGCCGGCGCGCCCAGCTCGCGCACCGCCTCATCCGCCATCCGGGCGGAAATGCTCACCGCACTCGCACCGCGCGTCACGCCACCCAGCCACGGCACCCACACCGCCGACTTCGCGGTCGGCGCCTTGTCCAGCCCCGGCTTGTCGTGGTCGAGAATGGCCCAGTCCGGCCGCGTCGTCAGATACGTGTCCATATGCTTCTGCATATCTGTCGCGTCGTACGACTCGTAGCGGAAGCCGAGCAGCGAGCCGCTGCGGCCGCTCAGCGCCGCGCCGCCCGGTGCCGTCAGGCTGGCAACGTCGCCGGTCGCCGGGTCGACCGCCACCCACCAGCCGCCAACTTCGACGACGCCCTCGACCGCCACTCCGCCAACCGCCGCCGGCACCGTGCCCGACCACGCTGCATCGGCCCGCCCGCGATCCGCCGCGTCCAACAGCCCCACCGCCTCGTCGAGATAACCCCGCTGCTCGGCCCACGATTCCGCCGAGTAGACGAACCGCGGATCGCTCGTCCGCGCCGCTTCAAAATCCTTGCGCGACCACGCTCTGTCGTCGCGCAGGAACGTCTTCATGTCGACGCCCCAGGTATGCTCCGGCACCATTGCGATACCGCGCCCGAACGCACGCCGCGTCTCTGTCAGCCCCTCGCGCACGAACGCGCCATAGAGCCGCTGCAGTGCGAGGAACCGGCTGACCTTCGCCGGATCGGTCCCGGCGCCGTGGATCCACGAATCCCCGATCTCGTGTTCCACCACCGGCAGGCTGTCGCGCCCGGCCCACATCACCTCGCCATAGGCATCGAGCGTCGATGCCTTGATGATCGTATCCGGATGCTTCTTCTGCAGCTCGCGATAGACATCGATGGTCTGCGAGATGCCCTGCGGCCCGGCATTGTCGTTGGTGTGGGCGAAGCTCAGCCCCTCGCTCTGCCCCGCCGGGAAATGCGTGCCGCCATAGGAGTCCTGATACATCACGACGACTTCCGCGCCATCATCCGCCCGCCAGCGAAACACTTCCGGCACGTCCGGCACCGGCGATGCTTCGTTGACCCCGAGATGCAGGAACCGCACCCCGGCCTCCGCCAGCAGCGGCACGATGCTGCGCGTATGCCCCGGCACGTCCGTCATCTTGGCGGCGCGCGTCGTTCGCCCGAAGCGCTGGTCCAGCTCCTGGCTGTAGGACAGCCCGGCGCGGAACAGGTCCGCCGACATCAGCTCGGAATGCGTGGTGAAGGGCAGCGCATGCCAGCGGATCAGCCCGCGCTCGATCGCCTGCTCCATCCGCTTCACATCGGCGGGCGCCGCATTCGCCAGATAATCCGCCACCAGCCAGGCGCCGGTGGTCCAGATGAATTTCGGGTTGGCGGGGTCTTCGCCGAAGAAGTGCTCGCCCGTCTCCAGCGCCTGCGGGATGAAGTGCTCGTGATACTGCCGCCGCACCTTGCGGGCCAGATTGGTGAAGCCGATGTCGAGGTGCGTCTTGAACACCAGATGGATGGTTTTGCCGGTCATCATGTCCCCCGCTCCGCGCCCTCGCGGGGCCGCGCCGAGCCCGTCACATAAGCCCAGCGCTTCGTGCCATCCAGCCCCGCCGGCCAGCAAGCGCCAGTTCCGCAAATGCTGGGGTGCCAGTGCGGGCAATCTGGTTCCCCGCGATTGGCCGGCACTGGTCCTTGGCGGGCCTCGGCGTGGACCGCTAATTCTTCGCGCAATTGGAAAAACTTGCAGGACCTGTCATGTCGGTGCGGCTCGCCATCAACCCGATCACCTGGAGCAATGACGACCATCCGTCGCTCGGTGGCGAAATCCCGCTGGAGACCTGCCTCAGCGAAACCCGCCAGGCCGGCTATCCGGGCACCGAATTCGGCTTCAAGTTCCCGCGCTCGACCCCCGAGCTGACCGCCGTCCTCAAGCGGCACGACCTGCAGCTGGTCTCCGCCTGGTATGACGGCCGCATCCTCGAGAAAGAGATCGAGGCCGAGTACGACGCCATCCTGCCGCATCTGACCATGCTCAAGGATCAGGGCTGCAAGCTCGTCGTCTACGCCGACACCTCGCGCGGCCGCCATGGCGGCATCTTCCAGCCCGTCTCGCAGCGTCCCAAGATGAACGACGACGAGTGGGGTCCGTACGGCAAGAAGATCACCAAACTCGCGGAAAAATTCGCCGATTTCGGCGTTCGCATGGCCTTTCACCACCACATGGGCACCGTCATCGAGACCGATGAGGAAGTCGACAAGCTGATGGCCGGCACGGGCGAGGCCGTCGGCCTGCTGTTCGACACCGGCCACTGCGTCTACGCCCACGGCAATCCGCAGGCTTTGCTCGAGCGCCATATCGCCCGCGTCAATCATGTCCACTGCAAGGACGTGCGCCGCGACGTGCTCGAAAAGGCCTGGGCCGGCGACTGGAGTTTCATGGACGCGGTGCTCGCCGGTGTGTTCACGGTGCCGGGCGATGGCTCGGTCGATTACCCGCCGCTGCTGCGCCGCCTGCAGCAGGCCGGCTATGAAGGCTGGCTCGTCGTCGAGGCCGAACAGGATCCGGCGAAAGCCCATCCGCTCACCTATGCCACCATGGGCTACCGCAATCTGCTCAAGCTTGCCCGCGACGCCGGCTTTACGGTCGTCGAGCGCAGCCCCGTCACGGCATAGTCCCGGCCATGCGTCTCACCATCGGCATCATCGGCTGCGGCCTCATCACCCAGGTCGAGCATCTGCCCAATCTGCTCGCTCTGCCTGAGCTGTTCGACGTCGTCGGCGTCGTCGATCCCTCGGCCAAGGTGCGCGCCCATCTGGCGCAGCTGCGCGGCGTCGCCACCTTCGCCACCGCCAACGAGCTCTTCGACAGGCAGCCCGATTGCGTGGTGATCGCCACGCCCGACGCCTACCATGTCGAGCTGGTGCTTGCGGCGCTGGGCCGCGGCATCAACGTCTTCGTCGAAAAGCCGCTCTGCTACATCCCCGCCGACGCCCAGCGCATCGCCGCCGCCCGCGACGAGGCCGGCAAGATCGTGCAGGTCGGCTACATGAAGCGCTTCGATCCCGCCTTCCTGGCGCTGCGCGACCTGCTCAAGGCGCAGACCACCGAGCTCAAGGCGGTCAATGTCGAAGTCCACGATCCGGATTTCTGGCCCTTCGTCGCGCACCGCGATTTCTTCGTCGGCGACGACGTGCCGGCCGAGCTGATTGCCGAGAATGGCCGCAAGCGGGCCGAACAGATCAAGAGTGCCCTCGGCTTCGAGCCGACGGCCGAAGGCGCCAAGGGCTATGCCGGCCCGCTCTGCTCGAGCCTCGTGCACGACGTCAACGTCGTGGCCGGTGCGCTGGCGGCGCTCAACCTAACCATTGGCGCCCCGGTGGCCACCGCCTTCCACAATGGCGATGCCGGTGTCGCCGCCATCGCCCGTGTCGCGGGCAATGGCGCGCCGATCACCATGACGTGGAATACGATCGCGAAGATCGCTCACTACAGCGAGCGCGTGACCTTCACGTTCGAGGATGCGATCTTCGAGCTGGTCTTTCCCTCGCCCTATCTCAACCACCAGCCGACGCAGCTGATCGAACGCCGTTCCAACGGCCACCACTACGCCGAAACGCATCACCGGCCGTCCTACGCCGAGGGCTTTGTCGAGGAGCTGAAGGCCTTCCACGCCTCGGCCACCAAGACCGGCGCGGCGCTGAACACCGTCGAGGATGCCGGCGCCGACATGCGCCTGCTCGCCGGCCTCGGTCGCCTCGCCCTCAGCGCCTGATCCGATGGCCGAAATCCTCGCCATCGCCAGCGATTATGACGGCACCATCGCCGATGATGGCGTCACCTTGCCCAGCACCATCGCGGCGCTGCGGCGCTTCAAGGCAAGCGGCCGCAAGCTGCTGCTGGTCTCCGGCCGCCATCTCGACGACCTCAAGACGGTCCTGCCCGAGCTCGATCTCTTCGATATCGCGGTGCTGGAAAATGGCGGCCTGCTCTACTATCCGACGACCGACGCGATCCGCACCCTCGCGCCGCCGCCGCCCGCCGCTTTCGTCGAGCGCCTGCGCCCACACGATCTGCCCGAGTTCCAGGTCGGCCACACCATCGTCGCCACCAAGGCCACCGAGGAAGCCATCGTGCGCGAGGCGATCGACGCGCTCGGCCTCGATCTCGAGATCATCCTCAACACCGACTCGCTGATGGTCCTGCCGCCCGGCATCCACAAGGCCTCCGGCCTCGACGCCGCGCTCGCCGAGCTCAAGCTCGATCGCGCCAACGTCGCCGCGATCGGCGACGCCGAGAACGACATGGTCTTCCTCCAGCACGCCGGTTACGCGGTAGCCGTCGCCAACGCCCTGCCGCAGGTCAAGGCCATCGCCGACCGCGTCACCAAAGGCGAGCGCGGCAAGGGCGTCGAAGAGTTCATCGCCTGGGTGCTGGACGGCCAGCCCTAGAGCGAAATCCCCGCCTCGCTCAGCATCTGCGCCACCTGCACCGTCCCGCCCGTCACCATCGAGCGGTTCGCCGCGAGCCCTGTGAGAATCGACCACGCGCCGTCCACCTGCGTCGAGCTCCGCCCATATTTGTCGGCGCCCATCGTCTTTGGGTCCAGCAGATAGGCCAGCATCACCGGGTCGCCACCGCCATGGTCGCCTTCGCCGGTCCATACCTCGACGTCCTCTGCCGGCCGCCCCTGCACATGCAGCGTCGTGGTCGAATCCGCCTCCGCCGCTTCATGCCGCTCGCCGCCGAACGTGCCGTGCACCTCGATATTGCGCCGCGTCAGCTCGCCCCTGGTGCCATAGAAGATGATCTCGTAGCCCTCCCACGGGCTGTGCGCGTTGAGCGTGTAGTTCATGAACACATTATTGGCGTAGCGCACCTGCACCTGCATATTGTCTTCGATGGTGATGTCCGGCGCGAACACGCAGCGGTCGCGATAATACCCGTCGGCGCTCTCCGCCTCGAGATAGAGCGCCCTCAGCTCACGGTCGCTCTCCAGGTCCAGCCGATAGTCGCACCGCTCGAACGCCGGGCAGCCGTGACACCGCTCGCCATGATCGCCGAACCCGAGCGCCACCGCCATCTGCGGCGTGTAGAACACCCTTTTGCCCAGCCCCGTCACCGTCTCGGGCCGCGAGCCTATCCACCAGTTGACGAGGTCGAAATGGTGCGTCGACTTATGCACCAGCAGCCCGCCGGATTTCTCCTTGTGGCGGTGCCAGCGGCGGAAATAGTCGGCTCCATGCACCCGGTCGAGATGCCAGCGGAAATCCACCGCCACGATCTCGCCGATCGCGCCGCTCATCAGCAGATCCTTGAGCTGCGTGTGCGCGGGCGTGTAGCGATAGTTGAACGTCACCGTCACCGACCGGCCCGTCTCGCGCTGCGCCTCGAGGATGGCGCGAAGCTTCGCCAGATCGGTCGTCATCGGCTTTTCGGTGACCACGTCGCACCCGGCCCTGAGCGCCCGCACGATGTAGTGGTCGTGCAGGTAATCCGGTGTCGTCACCACGATCCTGTCGGGCCGATGCTCGGCAATCATGCGGTCGAACTCGGCCGCGTCATAGGTTGCGACGCCATTGCCGCCATCGGCCGGCACGCGCCCCGCCGACAGCGCCAGCCGCAGCGGATTGGTGTCGCATAGCGCCACCAGCTCATTGCCCTCGCCCACCGGCGTCTCCGCCAGCGCCTCGCGATACATCTGGTGGCGCGAGCCGACCCCGACGATGGCGTATTTCATGCCTCGCCCCGCAATTCGCGCGCCAACAGTGCCAGCACCTTCCCGCGCATCTGAGCCGTCTCCTGATGCCGCACGCCCGGCTGCACGAAAATCTCCAGCTTCTCGCCGGCGCCGAGCGCCTGATACATGCCGCGCGTCACCGGAATTGCCCGCTCGACGCTGAGCGGCGGCGTCAGCTCGTCATCGGCGCCGACGCAGATCAGCTGCGCCCGCGGCGCCACCATGCCGGCGATCTCGCCGGTCGAAATATGGTTCAGCAGCCCGGGCACCAGCAGGTAGACGCCGTGATTGTCGTGCGCGCCCAGCTCCACCAGCGTCGCATAGTCGGCGTAGCAGCAGAGGTGCGCGATCGTCTTGAGCCGCGTATCCAGCGCCGCCAGCCAATAGGTCAGCGTCGAGCCGAGCGAGATGCCGAAGCCGCCGATCCGGCTCGCATCCACATCGTCGCGCCCCGCCAGATAGCTGAGCGCCGCCGCGTGGTCCGAAACCATCTGCCCGATCAGCGAGCGCCCATACCAGATTGCCGCCTTGGCCGCCGCACTCTCGCGCACGCCCGCCCGCTCGCCCGAACACGGCATGTCGATGCACAGCGTCACATAGCCGGCACGCGCCAGCATCGGCCCCCAGGGCTGCTGCAGATATTCGCGCCCGTCGAGCAGCTCATCGGCCCCGATATCGAGCCGGTCGCCATGCGAATGCGCATAAAGGATCGCCGGGCGCTTCCCCGCAGCCTCGACAGGCCGCGTCAGATACCCCCGCACCGGCCCCACGCCCTCGAAGTCGAAGCGCAGCCGCTCCAGCACATAGCCGTCGCGCGCCTCGACCTCGCGGCCGGCAAGCTCGAATTTCGGTTCCTTGAAAGACAGCAGCTCTGCCAGCTGCTCGCGGCTGATCGTCATGGCTCCCCCCGAGACACCGCAAATTGCCAGCCAAACCGGCCCTCTCGCAAGGTCCAGTTGCAGCTGTTCCGGTGTACCAGTGAGGCTCTTGCCCTCCCCCGGTGCGGGGAGGGTAGTGGAGCTTGCGAGCAGAGCGAGCTAGCGCAACTAGGGTGGGGGGAGCAGTCGGCACCGAGCGTGGGGCTCCCCCCCACCCCAGCTTCGCTAAGCCTGCGGCTAAGCTGCGCTACCCTCCCCGCAAAGGGGGAGGGAGACAACAGCTAATCCGGCGACCCCATCCTAGAACGCCGATCTACTCTTCGTCGTCGCTCTCGCGCGGCGCCGTCGCCATGCCCAGCGCCGCCATATAGAGCTCGAGCAGCGCTTCCTGCTCCAGGCGCTCGGCCGCATCCTGCTTGCGGATGCGCACGATCTGGCGCAGCACTTTCGTGTCGAAGCCGTTGCCCTTGGCTTCGGCGTAAATCTCCTTGATGTCGTCGGCGATCGCCTGCTTTTCTTCCTCCATGCGCTCGATGCGCTCGATAAAGGCGCGGATCTGATCCTGCGCCACGCTGTCGGATGAAACGGTCGGTTTGGCCATCGTCTGCCTCGTCAATCAAAGAGCGCCCGTTGAACCCGCAAACCCGTCTGGGTTCAAGCGCAAACCGTGCCAATTCCACATGCACGGCACACAGCCCCGCAATTCCGCCCAAACCGCGGATTAGCCGTTGACAGCGCGCTGTTCCGCGCGCTCAAAAAGGGCAATTTCCATGGTCTGCGGCCCGCTTTTGCACCCCCTCCGCCTCGTCCTGACGCTTGTGGGCTTCCTGATCCTCGCGCTGGGGTTTTCGGCCGCCCCCGCCTATGCCGACCTGCGCGTCTGCAACCAGAGCTCCAACCAGGTCTCGATCGCGCTCGGCTACCGCGCCGACAAGGGCTGGCAGTCGGAAGGCTGGTGGGTCGCCCCGGCCAGTAAATGCGCCGTCGTCTACCAGGGCGACCTGCATTCCCGGTTCTTTTACCTGTACGTCGCCGACGATATCGGCGGCGGCGCCTGGGACGGCTCGGTGTTCATGTGCACCCGCGATGAGAGCTTCACGATTTTCGGCGTAGAAGATTGCCTCGCGCGCGGTTATGAACGCACCGGCTTCTTCGAAGTCGATACGCAGAACCGCACCGACTGGACGTTGCAATTGACCAATCCGGCCAATAACGACACCACGGCGCCTGCCGACAACGGCGACAACGCGCCGCTCGAAGACGACACCGCCAGCACGCCCGACCAGGGTCCTGGCGATCAGGGGACCGACGGCGGCGACGACACCGGCGGCGGAGATGACCTCGGCACCGACTAACCAGCCTAACGGGGGCGATGAGATGAGACGACTGAGACGAGTAAAGATCGTCGCCACCTTGGGGCCGGCCTCCAACAGCGAAAAGGTCATCGAGGAGCTGGCGCGCGCCGGCGCCGACGTGTTCCGCATCAACATGAGCCATGCCAGTCATGACCTGATGCGCGAAACCGTCACCAAGATCCGCAGCGTCGAGAAGCTGCTGAGCCACCCGCTCGGCATCCTGGTCGATCTGCAGGGGCCGAAACTGCGCGTCGGCAAGTTCGCCGAAGGCTCCATCCAGCTCGCGGCCGGTGGCAAATTCACCCTCGACGGCTCGACCGAGCCCGGCACCGTCGATCGCGTGCAGTTGCCGCATCCCGAAATCATCGAATCCGTGTCGGTCGGCGATCGCCTGCTGCTCGACGACGGCAAGCTGCAGCTCAAGGCGACCCGCGTCGGCGGCGGCTCCATCGAGACCGAAGTCGTCTATGGCGGCAAGCTTTCGGACAAGAAGGGCGTCAGCCTGCCCGATACGCTCCTGCCCGTAGGCGCGCTGACCGAAAAGGACCACGCCGACCTGCTCGCCGGCCTCGCCGCCGATTGCGACTGGGTCGCGCTCAGCTTCGTGCAGCGCCCCGAGGACATCATCGACGTCCGCAAGATCGTGCAGGGCCGCGCCGGCGTCATGGCCAAGATCGAAAAGCCGCAGGCGGTCGAGCGGCTCGAGGAAATCATCAAGCTCTGCGACGCCTTCATGATCGCCCGCGGCGACCTCGGCGTCGAAATGCCCCTCGAGCAGGTCCCCGGCCTGCAAAAGCGCATGATCCGCGTCGCCCGCCGCTTCGGCAAGCCGGTGGTCGTCGCCACCCAGATGCTCGAATCGATGATCTCGTCGCCGGTGCCGACCCGCGCCGAAGTCTCGGACGTGTCGATTGCCGTGTTCGAGGGCGCCGACGCCGTGATGCTGAGCGCCGAATCCGCCTCGGGCATGTACCCGGTCGAAGCCGTGACCATGATGAACAAGGTCGCGATGGCGGTCGAATCCGACACGAACTATCGCGGCATCATCCGCGCCCAGGCCGCCGAGCCGGAGGCCACCGCCGCCGACGCCATTTCGGCCGCCACCCGCCAGGTCGCCGAGACGCTCGATCTGGCCGCCATCGTCAGCTACACCGCCAGCGGCTCGACCGCCGTGCGCGCCGCGCGCGAGCGGCCCAGCAAGCCCATCCTGGCGCTCTCGCCCAACCAGCGCACCGTGCGCCGGCTGAGCGTCGTGTGGGGCGTCCACTGCGTGGAATCGCCCGACGCGGTGAACCTCGAAGACATGGTCGATCGCGCCTGCATCATCGCCTACAATGAAGGTCTCGCCCGCCCCGGCGACCGCATCGCCATCACCGCCGGCATCCCCCTCGGCACCCCCGGCGCCACCAACATGCTGCGCATCGCCTTCGTCCGGCAGGACGGGGCTGGAAGCTCGTAAGGGCGCGGACCTCCCTCCCCCTTGTGGGGAGGGAAAGGGCCGACTTCATCTCCAGCGCAAAGCCACCAGTCGGTTCTCCCTCCCCCTTGCGGGGAGGGGGGACCATGCGAAGCATGGTGGGTGGGGGGCAGCCCCAAACTCGATGCCCGACTGCCGGTTACCCAACTCCCTAAAACTCTAATCACCTGCTGAACCCCATAGTCAGGCTTGCTCCGTAGATTTCCTCTGCGGCCGGAACCTCTCATCCCGGCCCGCCAGAACGGCCGAGGAACTATGCTGCGCCGCACGCAATCCGTCGCTCTCAAGGACGACACCGACACGGACGACCTGCCGCGCCAGGAGGCGCGCCCGTCGCTGCTTCGCAACGATGCCCGCCAGCGCCTCGAAAAACTGCGCGGCGAATACGAACGCCCGGCCGCGGCGCCGGCCGCCGCTTCCGCGCCGGCCGACAGCGACGCCACGCCGGTCGAGCATCCGGTGCTGCCGCAGCGCCCCTCCGTGCCCGATCGCGCCCGCAATGGCGGCCTCGATGCGTTGCGCACCGAATATCATCGCTCGCTCCTCACGCCCGCCGAGGAAGAGCGCACCAACCCGCTGGCCGGAATCTTCGGCATGCTCCGTCCCTCGCGCGTCATCCTCCTCGTCGTCGCGCTCCTGGCGGGCGGCGTTGCCGCTTACCTCGCCGTCTCGCGCCCCGCCGATCCCGTTCCGGCTGCGGCCGCCGCCCCCGCGCCCGTCGAAATCCGCGAAGTGAAGGCGCCGACCGCGCAGGTGCTGGTCGCCAGGAGCGCCATCGGCATCGGCCAGGCGCTGACGCCCGACAATCTGCAATGGCAGGAATGGCCCGAGACCGCGGTCCGTACCGAATTCATCACCCAGGCCAGCCAGCCCGACGCGCTGACATCGATGAACACCTCGCTGGCCCGTTCCGCCTTCTATGCCGGTGAGCCGATCCGCGCCGAAAAGCTCGCCCCGGTCGGCGAGGGCCTGCTCGCCTCGATCCTCGAGCCGGGCATGCGCGGTGTCGCCGTCTCGGTCACCGCCGATTCCGCCGCCGGCGGCTTCGTCGCCCCCGGCGATCATGTCGACGTGCTGATGTCGCGCACTACCCCGCTCGGCACCGACTCGCAGACCATCCTGAGCAATGTGCGCGTGCTGGCGATCGACTCCCATGTCGGCGGCCCCGGCGATGCTCCGGCGCCGGCCGATGGCGACAGCGGCGACGGCACGACCTTCGCCACCGCCATCGCCACGCTGGCGCTCACCCCGACCCAGGCGGAAATCATCGTCAGCGCCGCCAGCATCAGCAAGCTGACGCTGGTGCTGCGCTCGGTCAGCGACACCGGCAACACCGACGATGCCCGCGCCGCGGCCGCCAACGCCCAGATCAAGCTGACCAGCCCGTTCTGGGCCGCCAAGGGCTAGGACGCGACCATTAAGCCGCCGTTGACTCTGATTTGCTAGCTTTCATCCACCATCTTCGAGCGACCACCACAGCGTCATGACCGCGGCCCGCCTCTCCTTCCGTACCCTCAGCACGCTGCTCGCGCTCGCCGCCGCATTGCTGCTGGCCAGCCTGGTGCCGGCCGCCGCGCAGACCGTCAGCTACGACCTGACCACGACCTCGGTGATGCGCATCAACCTGCCCATCTCGCAGGCCGTGACCGTCGTCGTCTCCTCGCCGGTCGCCAAGCTCGTGCCGGCCGATCCGACGATTGCCGACGCCCAGCCGATCACCGAAAAATCCATCTATGTCGTGGGCAAGGCCTTCGGCTCGACCACCGTCAATCTCTACTCCGACACCGGCGCGCCCATCGGGCTGCTCGCCGTGCAGGTCGGCGCCGACACCGGCGACATGAACCGCTCGATCAAGGCCGCCGTGCCCACCTCCAAGGTCAAGGCCAGCTCGGTCAACGGCCGCATTTTGCTCACCGGCTCGGTCGGCGATGCGGCGTCGATGCAGAAGGTGCTCGACATCGTCCAGCAATACGGCGCCCCCGCCGTGGTCAACACCATCACCCTTTCGGGCGGCCAGCAGGTCAATCTCGAGGTCCGCATCCTCGAGGCGCAGCGTGACGCCAGCCGCCAGCTGGGCATGTCGTGGCGGGCCGACGTCGGCCCGGTCAAGTTCGCCACCTCGGGCGACAATGCCGTGCAGCCCGCTGCCGACGCCGCGACCTTCTCGGGCTTCATGGCCAATGTGCTGTCGGGTGGTGGCATCAATGTCGGCGTCACCATCAACGCGCTCGAGACCAAGGGCCTCGTGCGCACCCTCGCCGACCCCAACCTCACCACCCTGTCGGGTATTCCGGCGAGCTTCCTTGCCGGCGGGCAGGTGCCGATCCGCACCTATGACGACAACAACCACGTCACGCTGAATTACAAGGATTTCGGCGTGAAGCTGGTCTTCACCCCGGTCGTGCTGGCGGGCGATCGCATCCAGATCCACCTCACCCCCGAGGTCAGCTCCGTGGCCCTCAGCCCGAGCGCCGACCCGGTCTTTACCACCCGCAACCTCGACGCCACCGTCGAGCTGCGCGACGGCCAGAGCTTCTCGGTCGCGGGCCTGCTGCAGAACGAGACCACGCTCAGCCAGAACCAGCTGCCCTGGCTCGGCGACGTGCCGATCCTGGGCTCGCTGTTCAAGTCCTCGAGCTACAAGAAGCACGACACCGAACTCGTCGTCATCGTGACGCCGCGCCTCGTCCAGCCGGCGACGCCGGGCCAGACCCTCGCCACCCCGCTCGACCAGACGCAGCCCGCCAACGATGCCGAGTTCTTCGCGCTCGGCCAGATGGAAGTCACGCCCAGGATGCTCAAGAGCTTCCAGAACGGCGAGGGCGTCGCCGGGCCCTATGGCTACATCATCGATCTGGGAGCCGGCTCGTGAAGCGCGCCCCGCTCGCCGCCATCGCCGCCCTGCTGGCGCTCGCGCTGGCCGGCTGCGCCTACGACTATCTGCAGCATTCCGACCGCGTCGCCTACTCGGCCGGCGACGCCGTCAAATCCAACATCGCCATCCAGACGACCAACCCGTCCAAGAAGTCGATGTACAACACCACTGGCCTCGGCCAGGACAGCGCGATGTTCTCGGTGGAACTGTCGCAGGCGGCGCAGTAGAATTACGATTCAGTGACTCTCGCCGACTGAGAGCAAACACCCCCTCACCAAGCTTCGCTAAGCCTTCGGCTAAGCTACGCTATCCTCCCCCACCAGGGGGAGGATGTCAGTGCTGACTTTGCCGCTTGCGCGATGTCATCCTCCCCCCTGGTGGGGGAGGATAGCGTAGCTAGTCGCATCGCGACGTAGCGCAGCTTGGTGAGGGGGTGTTTGCTTTCAGTCAGCGCGGATAACGCTGAGCTCGACATCCGAGATATCGATGTCCGGAAAATTGTCCGGCAGCACATTGAGCATCATCGCGTGCAACTTTAGCAACAGCTCTTCCACTGTCGGCGCATCGGCAGCCACCGGGATCACGTCGTTGAACCCGGTCCACACGGACGCCTCGGCGTCCCACGCCGTTGAAATCGGAAAGCTCAATTTTGCCATGCCTGTCGCTCCTCGGCGACAGGTTAGCACGGATCAGGCCCGCGCTGCCGCCTCGGCATTGGCCAATATCTGCAAATTGTTCGCCACCACGACGCTGTCGGGGTCGATCTGCTTGGCCTTGCGGAAATTGGTCAGCGCCGCGCCCAGATTGCCGCGCAGCATGTAGGAATAGCCGACATTGTTGTAGTACTGCGCCGTGCCGCCGGTGATCGTGTAGAGCGAGGCGTACACGCGGTCCGAAAGGTCGAACCGGCCCAGCCGGTCATACGAGGCGCTCAGCCCCACATAGCCCTGCGGGTCGTTCGGGGTGAGCTCGACCACGCGCTTGTAGAGCGCCGCCGAGTAGCCGTAATCGCTGTTGCGGAAATGCGTCTTGGCCTCGCTGAGCGCCCGGTCGGCGGTGTAGTCGCCGATGTCCGAAATCTCGGCCACCGCCAGCTTGTTCTGGCCGAAGGCGCCATTGCCGGCAAGCGACGAGCAGCCGGCCAGCGCCGTTCCCAGCAACGCGACCGCCAGCAGGCCTCCGCCGATCGCCCCGAACCGCACCGCCATCGTCTGCCCCACGCGAACTCAAAACCGCCTCGCGCAGCCACGCGAGGCACCAATCATGCGGTGGAATTTACCATGCGCGACCATGCCGGTTCCCTAACCGGAGCGCGATTCCAATCGGTAGGCTTAATGGACCGCTAACGGGCCGCCGCTGCTCAGTCGCGCAGCCCCGGCGCTTCGTGGCCGCTGCTCAGCACATATTCGCTGTAGCCCCCGCCATAGGCGTGCACGCCCTCCGGCGTCAGCTCCAGCACGCGATTGCTGAGCGCGGCGAGGAAATGCCGGTCGTGCGACACGAACAGCATCGTGCCCTCATAGCCCGCCAGTGCCGCGATCAGCATCTCCTTGGTGGCGATGTCGAGATGGTTGGTCGGCTCGTCGAGCACGAGGAAGTTCGGCGGATCGAACAGCAGCTTGGCCATCACCAGCCGCGCTTTCTCGCCACCCGACAGCACCCGGCATTTCTTCTCGATCTCGTCGCCCGAAAAGCCGAAGCAGCCGGCCAGCGTGCGCAGCGGCGCCTGCCCCGCCCACGGAAACGCCTCCTCCAGCGTCTCGAGCACGTTGCGATCGCCGTCGAGCAGCTCCATCGCATGCTGCGCATAATAGCCCATGCGCACGCTCGGCCCGCGCACCACGCTGCCGGCATCCGGCTCGGTGGCGCCGGCGACCAGCTTCAGCAGCGTCGACTTGCCGGCGCCGTTCACCCCCATGATCGCCCAGCGCTCATTGCGCCGAAGCTTCAGGTCCAGCCCCTGATAGATCGTGCGGGTGCCATAGCCCTTGTGCACGTCCTTGAGCGTGGCCACGTCCTCGCCCGAGCGCGGTGCCGGCTTGAACTCGAACGCCACTGTCTGGCGCCGCTTCGGCGGTTCCACCCGCTCGATCTTGTCGAGCTTCTTGACCCGGCTCTGCACCTGCGCGGCATGGCTGGCGCGCGCCTTGAAGCGCTCGATGAAATTGATCTCCTTGGCCAGCATCGCCTGCTGCCGCTCGAACTGCGCCTGCTGGTTGCGGTCGGCGATCGCCCGCTGCTGCTGGTAGAAATCGTAATCGCCGCTGTAGCTGGTGAGCGTCCCCGCATCGATCTCGACGATCTTGTTGACCACCCGGTTCATGAAGGCGCGGTCATGCGAGGTCATCAGCAGCGCGCCGTCGAAGCCGGCGAGGAATTTCTCGAGCCAGATGAGCGACTCCAGGTCGAGATGGTTGCTGGGCTCATCGAGCAGCAGCACGTCGGGCCGCATCAGCAGGATGCGCGCCAGCGCGACGCGCATCTTCCAGCCGCCCGACAGCGCGCCGACGTCGCCATTCATCATCTCTTCGGAGAAGCCGAGCCCGGCCAGCACTTCGCGCGCCCGCGCATCGAGGGCGTAGCCGTCCATCTCCTGGAACTGGTGCTGGATTTCGCCATAGCGCTCGATCACCGCCTCGAGCGCGTCGGCCTTGTCGGGATCGGCCATCGCCGCCTCGAGCTCGGCCATCTCGGCCATCACCGCGGCGACCGGCCCCTTGCCCTCCATCACCTCGGCGACCGGCGTGCGGCCGGCCATGTCGCCGACATCCTGGCTGAAATAGCCGATGCTGACGCCGCGATCGACCGCCACCTGCCCTTCGTCGGGCTGCTCTTCGCCCACGATCATGCGGAACAGCGTCGTCTTGCCGGCGCCGTTCGGTCCCACCAGCCCGGCCTTCTCGCCGCGCTGCAGCGCCGCCGACGCCTCGATGAAGACGATCTGCTTGCCGTTCTGCTTGCCGATATTTTCGAGACGGATCATGGGTCCGGGACAGTCCTGAAATTGCGCCGCCCCTAAACCATCCCCGGCGCCGCCGCACAAGCCCGCGGGGCGCAGAGCCCGGATGCGGGGGCGGCAAACGAAAAGGCCGAACCCAGCGGTCCGGCCTTTAGCGGGGAAGTGCTCCTCTCCCCATCCTGATATGTAGCGCACAAGGGGCTTGCTTCAAGACCCTGCCCTTGCCCTAAAAGCACCGTCCAACCCGACGCCACGGAGGACAACATGCCTGCTTCCCCCAATCACGCCGTCATCATCGCCGGCGGCGGCCCCACCGGCCTCATGCTGGCCGGCGAGCTGGCGCTTGCCGGCATCGACGTCGCCATCGTCGAACGCCGTCTCGACCAGACGCTGGTCGGCAACCGCGCCGGCGGCCTGCATTCCCGCACGCTCGAAATCCTCGACATGCGCGGCATCGCCGACCGCTTTCTCGCCGAAGGCCAGAAATTCCAGAATGCCGGCTTCGCCGGCGTGCAGTTCGACCTCAGCACAATGCCCTCGCGCTTCCCGTTCGGCCTTGGCCTCTGGCAGACCCACACCGAGCGCCTGCTGCTCGGTTGGATCGGCGAGCTCGGCGTCCCGGTCATCCGCGGCCGCGAGCTCACCGGCCTCGCCGAGACCGCCGACGGCGTCACGGTGACGCTCGGCGACGGCACCGCGCTCACCTGCCGCTACCTCGTCGGCTGCGATGGCGGCCGCTCGCTGGTGCGCAAACTCGCCGGCTTCGAGTTCGTCGGCACCGAACCCACCACCAGCAACCTCATCGCCCAGGTCGAAATGACCGGTTCGCCGCCGCTCGGCGTCCACCGCACCGCGCTCGGCCTCCACTCCTTCGGCCGCGCCGATTACAAAATCGTCGACGGCCAGATCATCTATGCCGAGACCGGCCCGATCGGCGTCATGGTCACCGAGCCGGAAGTGGGCACCGCCGAACCCACGCTGGAGGATTTGCGCTCGGCTCTCATCGCCGCGGCCGGCACCGATTACGGCCTCACGAGGCTGCTGTGGATCTCCCGCTTCACCGATGCAACGAGGCAGGCCACGACATATGGCAAAGGCAGGGTGCTCATTTCCGGCGATGCCGCCCACATCCATCCGCCCGATGGCGGCCAGGGCATGCAGCTCGGGCTGCACGATGCGGTCAATCTCGGCTGGAAGCTCGCCCAGGTGGTCAACGGCATCTCGTCCGCCACGCTGCTCGACAGCTACACCGCCGAGCGCCACCCGCTCGCCGCCCGCGTCCTGCGCCTGACCTTGGCCTCGGTAGCGCTCCGCCGCGACGACGACCGCACGAGGGCCCTCCGCGACACCTTTGCCGACGTGCTGAGCCTGCCCGAAGCCAAAGCTCGCTACGCCGGCATCTTCTCCGGCCTCGACGTCGCCTACGATCTGGGCCAGGGGACCGGCGAGACCCACCCGCAACTCGGCCGCCGCGTCCCCGATCTCGACCTCGAGACCGCCGCCGGCCCAAGCCGCCTCTACGCCCACCTGAGCGACGCCACCCCGCTCCTCCTCAATCTCCGCGCCGCCGGCGCGCTCGACGGCATCCCGCGTCCCGCGCACGTAAAACTCCTCGACGCCACCACCACCAATCCCTGGCTCCTCCCCGTGGTGGGCCGCGTCCCCACCCCCACCGCCCTCCTCATCCGCCCCGACGGCCACGCCGCCTGGGTCGGCGAAGCCGGCAGCACCGAAGGACTGTCCGCAGCGATGGAAAGATGGTTCTAATCGAGCGTCGCAGTCAGGAATCCTCCCCCCTGGTGGGGGAGGATAGCGGAGCTTAGCCGAAGGCGTAGCGGAGCTTGGTGAGGGGGTCCTTGCTCTCAGTCAGCACCCCACCACCGGAACCGCAGTCGGCGTTCCTCCCCTGCGAAGCGGGGGAGGGGAACCAGCCAAAGGCTGGTGGAGGGGGCGGCCGCAAACACCGAGCGTGGGGCCGCCCCTTCCGTCACGCTTCGCGTGCCACCTTCCCCCGCAAGCGGGAGAAGGACCCGACTGACAGAGCAATCCAAAAAGAAAGGCGCTCGACCCGATTTCGGGGAGCGCCTTTCTCATGGTCATCCGGGCCAGGTCGCCGAGGGCAAGCGCCCCAACCCAACCATTGACTGATAAATAGGTTGGGTCCGCATAGTTTCAAGACCTCGCGCGCCGGGTGAAAGGGGCACGCAAAACGCCACTGAGCGACCGCCTCCGATCCCGCCAAACCCCAGCAATCCCAGCCCTCTCCCCCCTGCCGCAAATAAGTTGTCGAACGCCCCTCCACCGGCCGCATAATGCGTGCCCGTTTGATGGAGACGCCGATGACCGAGACCCTGCCTGCCCCTGAAACGCCCGCTGCACCGTGGCAGCGCTATGCGCGTCTGCCCACCAACGCCATGACCGAGCTGTTCGAGGCGACCGAACCCATGCTGCTCACGCTGCGATCGACCGTCGACAGGATCGCGGCGCGGCGGCCGGGCGATCCGGTGTCGGCAGGCGTCCTGACGGATGCGCGCGTCGTGCTCGCCGCCGCGCGGCGCGTACTGTCACGCGAGCCGATGCTGCGCGGCCGGCTCGAACTGCGCGACGCGCCCGATTGGGCCAGCCTTTCCGCCAAGCTCGCTTTCGCCACCCGCGGCTTTGCCGACTACAAGCAGCGCCATCGCGACTACGATCCTGACGACGACATCCATCTGTGGCACACGCGCGAATGGGCGAGCGTGCATTTTGACCCTCCCAAATCCGACAATCGCCGCAAGGGCTTAGACCGGGAATGAGAAAAGATGTCGAACCGGGTTGGGCCGGGCGTAAAATGCCCCCGCGTCCGTCACCTACCGCGAGGCAGTGACGAGCTGCCGGCGGACGCGGCGGGGGAGCGGTGGTCGCATCGCTCCGGGTCCAGCGTTCGGGTCGCGGGGTGATGAGCCCTTCCCACCCGACTGTTCCCAAAATCCCGTCGCGGAGAGCGCGGAGCGTCTCGCTTCGCTTACATTTCGGAGGCGCTCCGCGCTCTCCGTCCGCGCTCCCTTTTTGAGCGCGGCAGCCCAAACCCCGGCGCCACCGCGCGCGGGAAGTTTTGGCACGCCCCTCGCACCGAAACCTCAGTCAGTTCTCCCTCCCCTTTGCGGGGAGGGGGGACCACGCGAAGCGTGGTGGGTGGGGGCGGCCCCAAACACTGCGCCCACAGTCGGCGTCCCCTCGCCCCTCTGGGGAGAGGGTGCCTTGCGAAGCAAGGCGGGTGAGGGGGCCGTCTTGCCCGATGCTCACGGCAAGGCTAAGCCGATCCCAACAAAGGAATTACCGATGCCCCTCAGCAAATCCCAGCTCGACGCCGCCCTCGCCCATGCCGACGCGCATATCGGCGACAGCCTGAAGCGCTTCACCGAGCTCATCGCCATCAAGTCGATCTCGACCGATCCGGCCTATGCCGCCGAGTGCCGCCGCGCCGCGGACTGGCTGGTTGCCGATCTGAACTCCGAGGGCTTCGCCGCCTCGGCCCGCCCGACGCCGGGTCACCCCGTCGTCGTCGCGCACGCGCCGAAAGTCGTGGGGCCCAAGGTGGTGTTCTACGCCCATTATGACGTGCAGCCGGTCGATCCGCTGGCGCTGTGGAACACCGATCCATTCGTGCTGACGCCGCAGGTCCAACCCGGCGGCGAAACCCATCTCGTCGCCCGCGGCTCATCGGACGACAAGGGCCAGCTTCTCACCTTCGTCGAGGCGTGCCGCGCACTCCGCGCCACCACCGGCGCGCTGCCCATCAACATCACCCTCTGCCTCGAGGGCGAGGAGGAATCCGGCGGCAAGAACCTGCCGCCCTTCCTCGAGAGCGCCCGCGCCGAGCTCGACGCCGATGTGGCGCTGATCTGCGACACCGATCTGTTCGATGCGCAGACGCCCTCCATCACCACCATGCTGCGCGGCCTGTGCGCCGAAGAGATCGTTGTCACCTGCGCCGACAAGGACCTGCACTCCGGCATGTACGGCAATGCCGCGCGCAACCCCAACCAGGTGCTGGCCGAGATCATCGCCAGCCTGCGCCACCCCGACGGCTCGGTTGCGCTCGCCGGCTTCTACGACGACGTCGTGGAAGTCGATGATGCCACCAAGCAGAGCTGGAACTCGCTCGGCTTCGACGGCGCCGCTTTCCTCAAGGATGTGGGCCTGTCGATTCCGGCCGGTGAGCAGGGCCGTTCGGTACTCGAACAGACCTGGTCGCGCCCGACCTGCGAGATCAACGGCATGACCGGCGGCTACACCGGCGACGGCTTCAAGACGGTGATCCCGTCCAAAGCCAGCGCCAAGATTTCCTTCCGCCTCGTCGCCAGCCAGGACCCCGAGAAGGTCCGCGCCGCATTCCGCGCCCATGTGCGGGCCCGCATCCCGGCGGATTGCTCGGTGGAGTTCATCGCGCATGGCGGCAGCCCCGCCATCTCGGTGCCGACCACCGGCAAATATCTGCAGCTGTCGCGTGCCGCGCTTGCCGATGAATGGGGCCGCCAGGCGGTGCTGCGCGCCTCCGGCGGCTCGATCCCCGTCGCCGGCGATTTCAAGCATATCCTGGGGCTCGACGCGCTGCTCATCGGCTTCGCGCTCGGCGACGACCGCATCCATTCGCCCAATGAGAAGTACAATCTCAAGAGCTTCCAGAAGGGCATCCGCTCCTGGATCCGCATCCTTGCCGCTTTCGCCGAGTGAGCCAGCCGATGCGCCGCTCAGCCGACTTCGAGCAGCGCCTTCAGCCGGTTGAGGTCGGACGCCACCCATTCGGCGTCCGACGCGAACGCCTCGTCGGTCACGCCGGGGCGCTGAAACCATACCAGCACCAGCTCGCAGCCCTCCTCATTGGGGATGAGCCGCACCGGTGTCACCGGCCCGCCATCGCCGCCGATCGGGAAGACCTGGTAGTCGAGCACGCCGAAATTGTTCCGCGGCGCAAAGCGGATCGCCAGGCGCCCGCGCGGCAACTCGACCGCCCAGTCGCCGCCATCGAGCGGGCTCATCTGGGAGTCGGGGTTTACCGCCCAGCGCGCAAAGTTCATCGGCTCCGCGAGGAACTCGTAGACCGCCGCATAGGGTCGCCGGATTGCGATCTTGATGACCGCCGACTGCATCATCTCTCCACCTTGGAGTCAGCGCCGCCCATGCCGCCGACTGTAAGTGGAATTCCGCAATCTGCCAACGCGTTGCCGCGCCAAAACAAAAGGCCCGCCGAAGCGGGCCTTGATGCATTCAGTCGAGCCGCTGGCTCAGCCCTGGCGGGCCTTGTAGCGCTTGTCGACCTTGTTGATGATGTAGACGCGACCGCGCCGGCGCACCAGCTTGTTGGCGCGATGACGGCCCATCAAGGCCTTGAGCGAATTACGGACTTTCATCGTGCGAACCTTCCGACAAAACGAAAAAGAGGCGCCGGGCACCCTTTGAGTGGCGGTGAAATAGAGGCAAAACCGGCCTCTGTCAACGCGTTCCGGCCGCTTCGGCTCAGTATTCGCCCGATGCCCGATTGCCGCGCCTTTACGAGCAAAATTAACGGCGCTGCAAGCCAGTTATGGCGGAATACGCGCATGTCTACGCCCGCGCCCACAACCCGCGTCCTCGTCGCCGATCCGTCCAGCCACATGGCCGGGCTGGTGACGCTGATGTTCCACAGCCTCAAGATTCGCGCCGTCGACGAAGTCGGCGACATCCAGCGCGCCACCGAGGCCCTGAGCCGGCGCAGCTACGACCTCATCCTGATCGACGAGCAATTGAGCGGCACCGACGATTTTGCGATGATCCGCACGCTGCGCAAGAGCGCCGACCATCCCAATCGCGCCGTGCCCATCATCATGATGGCGACCGCGCCCGACGCCAGGATGATCGCTGCCGCGCGCGACGCCGGCGTTACCGAGTTCCTGCGCAAGCCGTTCTCGGCCCAGCACATCGCCCTGCGCCTCGAGACCATCCGGAACGCGCCGCGCCAGTTCGTCGAGACGCAGGCCTATGTCGGTCCCGACCGCCGCCGCCGCGCTATCGGCGGCATCGGCCGCCGCCGCTCTTCGGACAGCAAGCAGTCGGCCTAGGCCCGCTCCGCCGCCGCTTCCATGCCCGGCATGTCGTCGATCTCGCGCCAGCGGTGGCAGGCGACGAGCCGCCCTTCCGCTGCGCTTTCCAGTAGCGGCCGCTTTTCGGCGCAAAGCCCGATGGCGAAACGGCACCGCGTCCTGAACGTACAACCGGATGGCGGGTTGATCGGCGACGGAATCTCACCGGTCAGCGCATCGATGTTGCGTTGTCGCGCCCGTTTCGGATCGGCGATCGGCACGGCCGTCAGCAGTGCCTTGGTGTAGGGGTGCTTGGGGTCGTCGTAGAGATCGTCCCCCGAAGCCAGCTCCACCATGCGGCCCAGATAGAGCACGAGGATGCGATCGGAGACGTGCCGCACCACCGACAGATTGTGCGAAATGAAGATCAGCGTCAGCCCGAACTGCTCCTTGAGCTCGCTCAAGAGGTTGAGGATCTGCGCCTGGATCGACACGTCCAGCGCCGACACCGGTTCGTCGCAGACAATCAGCTTGGGCTCGGTGATCAGCGCCCGGGCGATGCCGATGCGCTGCGCCTGCCCGCCCGAGAATTCGTGCGGGTAGCGGTTGATCATTTCCGGCTGGAGACCCACCGCCTCCATCATTTCCATGACGCGCTGCTTGCGCTGCTGCGCGTTGAGCTCGGGGAGCAGCGTCTTGAGCGGATCGGCGACGATCTCGCCCACCGTCATGCGCGGATTGAGCGAGGCCTGCGGATCCTGGAAGATGATCTGCAGTTCCTTGCGCTTCTTGCGCATCGACTCCGGATCGAGGTCGAGCAGGTTTTTGCCCAGCCACAGCACGCGCCCCTCGTCGGGCCGCAGCAATTGCAGGATGCAGCGGCCGAGCGTGGACTTGCCACAGCCGCTCTCGCCGACGATGCCGATCGTCTCGCCCTGCTGGATGGAGAACGAGATGTCCTGCAGCGCCCTGAGCTTGAGCTTGGGCTTGAACATGCTGCCGCCGACCATGAAGGTCTTGCTCAGATTTTCGACGCGCAGCAATTCGGTGCCAGTACCGGTATCAAGGCTCACGCGACTTCCTCCTCGACGACCAGCGGCTTGGCATAGTGGCAGGCCTTCTTGCGAATGCCCTCGCCGAATTCGAGCAGCGCCGGCGTCTCCTGGAAGCAGCGCTCGAAACGATAGGCGCAGCGCGGATGGAACGAGCAGCCGCGCGGCAGATGTTCGAGGTTGGGCGGAGCGCCCGTGATGGTGTTGAGTCGCTCGCTCTTTTCCTCGACGTTGGGCGTCGAGTTGAGCAGGCCCAGCGTGTAGGGATGCCGCGGATTGTAGAACAGCTCGTCGACCGTGCCGGTCTCCACCACGCGGCCGGCATACATCACCATCATCTCGTCGGCGAGGCCCGCGACCACGCCCAGATCGTGCGTGATGATGATGAGCGCCGTGCCGAACTCGGCGGTGAGCGAGCGGAACAGCTCGAGCATCTGCGCCTGCACCGTCACGTCGAGCGCGGTGGTCGGCTCGTCGGCGATCAGCAGCTTGGGCCGGCAGAGCAGCGCCATGGCGATCATGATGCGCTGGCGCATGCCGCCCGAGCATTCATGCGGATAGCGCGTGAAGATGTTGCGTGCATCGGGCAGCTTCACCGCGTCGAGCATGCGGATGGCTTCGGCCTGTGCCTGGGAACGGTTCATTCCCTTGTGCAGCGTCAGCACCTCGACCAACTGGTCGCCGATCCGGATGTAGGGATTGAGCGAGGTCATGGGGTCCTGGAAGATCATCGCGATCTTCTCGGCCCGCACCTTGTTGAGCTCGCGCTCGGGCAGGTTGAGGATTTCCTGCCCCTGGAACATCACGCTGCCGGACGCATAGCCGTTCTTGGCAAGCAGCCCCATCAGCGAGAACGCGGTCTGCGTCTTGCCCGAACCGCTTTCGCCGACGATGGCGAGGGTCTTGCCCTGCTCGAGCGAGAAGCTGACCTTGTTGACCACCTGGACATCGCGTCCAGGCATGTGGAAACCGACCGAGAGGTCGCGAACGTCGAGAAGCGGCATCAGCGGTCCTTGGGGTCGAGCGCGTCGCGCAGACCGTCACCGGCAAAGAAGAACGAGAACAGGATGACCACGAAGAAGGCGAGCGGGAAGCCGATCTGCCAGAGCTGGCCATACTGCATCGTGCGGGCGCCTTCGGAGATCAGCGCGCCCAGCGAGGTGTTCGGCTCCTGGATGCCGAGGCCGAGGAACGAGATGAAGCTCTCCAGCAGGATGATCTCGGGGATCAGCAGCGTCGCATAGACCACCACGATGCCCAGCAGGTTCGGCACGATATGGCGGAACACCACGGCCAGCGGCTTGACGCCGGTCGCCACCGCCGCCTCGACGAATTCACGGTTCTTCAGCGTCAGCGTCTGGCCGCGCACCACGCGGGCCATGCCCAGCCACGAGATCAGCCCGATGCCCACGAACAGCACGACGAACGACTTGCCGAAGATGATCAGCATCAGGATGAGGATGAACAGGAACGGGATCGAATAGAAGATATCGACGAAGCGCATCATGGCGCTGTCGAGGCGACCGCCGAAATAGCCCGAAATGGCGCCGTAGAGCGTGCCGATGACCATCGCCACCGCCGCGCCGAGCACGCCGACGATCAGCGAAATCTGCGTGCCCTGGATGACGCGCGAATAGAGGTCGCGGCCGACTTCGTCGGTACCGAAATAATGACCGCTGGCGAAAGACGGCAGGCCGAGCGTCTTGACCTTGCCAGTGACGCTCCAGTCGATCTTTTCGATCGACCACGCGGCAACGAGCGGCCCGACGAAGGTGAAGAGCACGATGAGCAGCAGCACGACGACGGACACGACCGCCGCCTTGTTGCGCGAGAAGCGGGAGGCAGCATCCTGCCAGAGCGAGCGGCCCCGGATAAAGGCCGGAGCGCCGACTTCCGGTTCCGCCGTGGTCTCGGCGCGTTCGGTGTCGGCGCGGGTATCAGCGAGCATTGTCGCGAACTCCTAGTATCGGATCTTCGGATCGATCCATGCGTAAAGCACGTCGACCACGAGGTTGCCCGCGATGGTGAGGGCGCCCAGCAGGATGGTCACGCCCAGAATCGTCGAGTAATCGCGATTGAGCGCGCTGTTGATGAAGGCCTGCCCGATACCGCCGGTGGAGAAGTAGAAATCCACCACCACCGAGCCGGTGATCATGCCGACGAACACCGGGCCCAGGTAAGAGATCACCGGCAACAACGCCGGTTTTAGCGCATGCTTGAGGATCACCTGGTGGCCCGGCATGCCCTTGGCACGCGCCGTGCGGATGAAATTGGAATTGAGCACTTCGAGCATCGAGGAGCGCATGAAGCGCGCGATATTGGCCATGTAGGTGGTCGACAGCGCAATCACCGGCAGGATGACATAGTTCCACTTGCCGCCATTCCAACCGCCGCCCGGCAGCCAGTGCAGCCAGAGCGTGAAGGTCAGCACCAGGATGGGCGCCAGCACGAAGTTGGGTACGACCTGCGCGCCGATGGTGATGCCGACCGACAGGTAGTCGATCCAGCTGTTCTGCTTGACCGCCGCGACGGCGCCAAGCCCGATGCCCACCACGGACGCCACGATGAACGACCAGAAGCCGTAGGTGAGCGTGACCGGGAAGCCCTGCGCGATGATGTCGTTGACCGAGCGGTCCTTGTACTTGAAGGACGGGCCGAAATCGAAATGCGCGATGATGTTCCAGATGTACTCGAGCAGCTGCTGCCACTCGGGCTTGTCGAGATTGTAGCGGGCAAAGATGTTCTTGAGCGTCTCGGGCGGCAGGGCCTTTTCGCCGTTGAACGGATTGCCGGGCGCTACCTTCATCAGCACGAAGCTGAGCACGATCAGCACCAGCAAGGTGGGAATCGCGATCGCCAGGCGCTTCAGAATGAAGATCAGCATTAGAGTGTTGTTCCAGCGGACTATCGAAAACAGCAGAAGCCCCGCGCGCAAACGCGGGGCTTCGCCGATTGAGGCCGAATTACTCGGCGGTCTTGTACATGTCCTTGCCGTACCAGACCTGCTCGACGTTGTCGTACGGCCAGCCCTTGATGCTGGTCTTCTGCAGGAAGGCCTTGGTATAGAAGTAGATCGGGATGATCGGCACGTCCTTCTGGACCTGCTCCTCGATCGCCTTGTACTGGACGTTCGGATCCTTGGAGGTCGAGGCATCCTTCAACCACTGGTCAACGTCCTTGTTGGAGTAGCCAGAGTTGTTCTGCGAGGAGGTCGACTCCATCAGACCTTCGAAGGTCGAGGCTTCGTTGTAGTCGCCGCACCAGGCGTCACGGGCGACCGAGAAGTCGCGCTGGTGGCGCTTGTCGAGCAGGGTGGCAAACTCCATGTCCTGCAGCGTCATGTTGATGCCAAGCTTCTCCTTGAGCATCTGCGACACGACGGTGGCGATCTGCTGGTGACCGACCGAGGTGTTGTAGATGTAGGTGAACTCGACCGGCTTGTCCGGACCGTAGCCGGCATCGGCCATCAGCTGCTTGGCCTTGGCGTCGCGGTCGGCCTGGCTCATCGTGGCGGCCGGAGCGTCCGGCGGCACGAAGCCAGCGGTCGCCGGCGGCGTGAAGTAGTAAGCCGGGATCTGGCCGGCCTGCAGCACGTTGTTGACGATCACGTCGCGATCGACCGCCAGCGAGATGGCTTCGCGGACGCGCGCGTCCTTGAGAGCCTCGACCGGCTGGCTGTCGGTCATGTTGATGTCGAAGTAGTAGGTGCACAGCTGCGGCACCGAGAAGGTCTCGTCCGGGCTCGCCGCCTTCATCGTCGGGTACTGGCCCGGCGGGACGTCGGTCTGGTCGACTTCACCGGCCTGGTAGCGGGTGACGCCGGCGTTGTCGTCGTTGATGGTCAGGAAGTTGATGTTCTCGAGGACGGTGTGCGCGTCGTCCCAGTAGTTCTTGTTGCGCTTGAGCGACACGCGCTCGCCCGGCGAGTTCTCGGCCAGCACGTAGGCGCCATTGCTGACGATGTTCTCGGGCTTGGTCCAGTCGGCGCCGAACTTCTCGACGATCGCCTGCGGCACCGGGAACAGCGTGGCGTGCGTGGTCATGCGCACGAAGTACGGAACCGGCTTGCTGAGATCGACCACGAGGGTCTTGTCATCGACGGCCTTGACGCCCAGCGTGGACTTGTCGGCCTTGCCGGCGACGATGTCGTCGGCATTCTTGATGCCGGCGAGGCCGAGGAAATACGAGTAGTTCGAGGCGGTCGCCGGATCGGCGGCGCGTTCCCAGCTGAACACGAAGTCGCTGGCCTTCACCGGATCGCCGTTCGACCACTTCGCGTCGCGCAGGTGGAACGTGAACTGCGTGAAATCGGCATTGTTCTCCCAGCTCTCGGCCACGCCGGGAACCGGATTGCCCTTGGGGTCTTCGTTGACGAGGCCCTCGAACAGGTTCTCGCCGACATAGGAGGTATCGACGTCTTCCATCAGATTGGGGTCGAGCGCGTTGATGTTGTCCAGCACGCGGTAGTTGAAGGTCTGGTCGGCGGCCAGCTTGGTGCCGTCCGGCACGGTCACGGCCATGGCCGGCAGGGTCAGGGCAGTGCTGCCCAGAAGGGCTACGGCAACAGTGGCCGCCCCCAGGATGGATTGGAGTTTCATGTAGTCGCTTCTCCTTTTTGACGTTTCCCGACAGCCCGTCAGTTCTTGCTGCGGGCACTTCTTTTGCGCCGGAAGCTTAGGCATTCCGGTCAAGATTGACCGAACACTATCCGGCAAAAGCGTCCACTGACAAGCAAAAGCATGACGTAAGCGTCAAGCGACTGCCCTCCGCCCGCAAGTCATTGAACAGTCATTATTTTCGCTGGATCGGCGGGTACGGCAACAGGTCTTTCACGCCGCCTGCTGACAGGGTTTTCCACTCGATCGTTAGCATCACAAGCGATTATGACAGTCACGCGCGCTCGACGATTGCCGCTACACCCTGCCCTCCGGCGGTGCAGACCGAGATCAGCGCCCGGCTCTTCATTTCGGTCGCGCATTGCTTGGCCGCGAGCCCCAGGATACGGGCGCCGGTAGCCGCGAACGGGTGCCCATAGGCGAGGCTCGAGCCCTTCGGGTTGAGCCTGGTGCGGTCAATCGAGCCCATCGGCGTGTCGCGGCCGAGAACTGTCCGGCAGTAGTCCGGATCCTCCCAGGCCTTGAGCGTGCACAGCACCTGCGCGGCAAACGCCTCGTGGATTTCGTAGAGGTCGAAATCCTGCAGCGTCAGGCCGGCGCGCTGCAGCATGCGGCTGACCGCGATGGTAGGGGCCATCAGCAGCCCGTCGCCATGCGCAAAATCATTGGCCGCCACTTGACCATAAGTGAGCCAGGCAAGGATCGGCAGCCCGCGCGCCTTCGCCCACTCCTCGCTGGCGAGCAGCACCGCGGCAGCGCCATCGGTGAGCGGCGTGGAATTGGCGGCAGTCAGCGTCCCCTGCCCCGAGCTCTTGTCGAAGGCCGGCTTCATCGCGGCCATCTTCTCGAGCGAGGTGTCGGGGCGGACATTGTTGTCCTTGAGCACACCGGCGCAAGGCACGATCAGGTCGTCATGGAAGCCGGCATCGTAGGCCTTGGCGGCATTGAGGTGCGAGGCGAGCGCGAGCTCATCCTGCGCCTGCCGCGTAATCTCCCACTGGCGCGCCATCAGCTCGCAATGCTGCCCCATGCTGAGACCGGTCCGCGGCTCCTGCGTCGAGGGCGCCACCGGGCTCAGCTCGCCGAAGCTGAACCCGGAGAAGGCCCCGAGCTTTTCCTGCGGCGTGCGGGCGCGGTTGAGGTCGGAAAGGCGATGCTGGAACTTCGTTCCGAACACGATCGGTGAGTCCGACACCGTATCCGTGCCGCAGGCGATGGCACTCACGATCTCGCCGGTCGCGATCTTGGCACCGAGGTTGAGTGCCGCCTGCAGGCTGGTGCCGCATGCGATCTGGAGGTTCGTGCCCGGCGTGCGCGGCGAGTAGCCGGCATCGAGCGCCGCCTCGCGGGCGACGTTGAAGTCGCGGCTGTGCGAAATCACCGCGCCGCCCAGCACCTCGTCGATCTGCTGGCCCCTCAGGCCATATTTGTCGGCGAGACCGGCCAGCGTCGTCGACAGCATGGTGAGGTTCGATTCCTCATTGTAGCCGGTGTAGGCGCGCGCAAACGGAATGCGCGCCGAGCCCACGATGGCGATCTTGCGGAGTTCCGCCATCTCAGGCCTTCCCTTCCTTGCGTGCTTGCATGGGCCCGCCGAGGAACGGCGCAAACCCGGTCCCGAGGATCACCCCGATATCGGCGAGATCGGCGCTCGCCACCACGCCTTCGCCCACGACGGTTTCGGTCGTATCGACCAGCGGCTTCACCAGCTCGCGGCCGAGCCCGGCGAGGTCGGCATGCGCGGGCACTTCGCCTTTCTGCGCTTTGCCATCGACCCATTTGTAGAAGCCTTCGCCGGTCTTGCGGCCGAGCTTCTTCTGATTGATCAGCGCCATGAAGCGCGAGCTCTCCGGCACCGGTTGGCCGAGCTCGCGCGCCACCGACTGGCCCACGTCGAGGCCTACCGTGTCCATCAGTTCGATCGGCCCCATCGGCATGCCGAAGGCGACGGCCGCGGCGTCCAGCAATTCCTTGCTCTCGCCCTTCTCGACGCGCTCGACGGCGCCCAGCATGTAAGGCATCAGCACGCGGTTGACGAGGAAGCCGGGCTTGCTCTTGACCAGCACCGGACTCTTGCCGATCGCCAGCGCGAAGCTCGCACCCTTGGCGACGTCCGCGTCGACGTTGAAGCTCGAGCGGATCACCTCGACCAGCGGCAGCTGCGCCACCGGATTGAAGAAATGCAGCCCGATGAGGCGCGACGGATCGCGCAGTGCTTCGGCGATGCGTTCGAGCTCGATCGAGGAGGTGTTGGTCGCAAGGATCGCGTCCGCCTTCGCCCTGATTTCGAGGTCGGCGAAGATCTTCTTCTTGATCTCAAGGTTCTCGACCACCGCCTCAATGATCACATCGGCCCGCTCGATGCCCTTGCCGGTCGGATCGGCCTCGAGCCGCGCCACCGCCGAGGCAATCTCCGTCCGGCCCTTGAGCCGCTTCTTGAACAGCGTCTTGGCCCGGTCCAGCGCCGGCGTGATCCGCGCCATGTCGAGGTCCTGAAGCGTCACGCCCAGCCCACGCAGCGCACACCAGGCGGCGATGTCGCCGCCCATCACGCCGGCGCCGATCACATGCACGCGCCGGAACACCGGCTTCTGCGCGCCGCGCAATCCCTGCTTCTTGAGCCCCTCGGACAGGAAGAACACCCGGCGCAGATTGCGCGCCGTGTCCGACCCCATCAGCGGCACGAAGCCCGAGGCCTCGCCATCGACCATCGCCCGCCAGTCGTCGCCGCTCTTTTCGAACAGATCGATCAGCGCATGCGGCGCCGGATAGTGCTCGCGCCGCGCCTTCTTGCTGGTCTCGGCCCGCATCTTCTTGACGATCTGCGTGCGGATCGGCCCCCAGGCCATGATCCGCTGGATCAGCGGCGCCGGAGTCGAGCTGCGCTTCTGCAGCACCGCCTTGCGCGCCTCCCAGTGCAGCGTGTCGCGATGCCGGACCAGCTTGTCGACAAGCCCCGTGCGCCGCGCCGCACTGGCCTTGATCATGCGGCCGGTCAGCATCGCCTGCATCGCATCGACCGGCCCCGCCTGCCGGATGGAGCGGCCGGTGCCGCCAAAGCCCGGGAAGATGCCGAGATTGACCTCGGGGAAACCGAGCCGCGTCTTGTCATCGTTGACGGCGATCCGGTAATGGCAGGAAAGCGCCAGCTCCAGCCCGCCACCGAGGCAGAACCCATGGATCGCGGCGACCACCGGCACCTTGAGCTTCTCGATCCGATCGTTGACGGCGTGCGCCCGCTTTAGCGCCTCAGGCAGCACCAGCGGATCGGACATCTGGTCGAATTCGCTGACATCGGCGCCCGCGATGAAGCCGGTATCCTTGCCTGACTGGATCACCAGTCCAATCACCTCGCCCGAAGCGACCAGGTCCTCGACCCGCAGGACGATGGTTTCTAGCTCCTGCAAGGCGAGCCGGCTCAGCGTGTTGACCGGCGAATTAGGCGTATCGATCGTCAGCCAGCCGATACGCTCGAAATCGACCTCGAAGCGCCAGTTGGTGGCGGCGGGCATTTGCGGTTGCGGCACGGCGGGTCCTCTCTACTCGGCGGCGCGGTCGGAGCGGCTGAACTGCCTGGCAGCGAGCTCGTCCGGGTCGAAATCGTCGACCTTGATGACGCGGTCGGTCGCCTGGTCGGCGAGCCTCAGCAGCGCTGCTTCGGCCTCGTTCAGCACCTGCGCGTCGACGGCATCGGTGATGGCGTCGCGATCGAGCCGGCGCTCGATGACGCCCTTCTTGATCGCCTTGACGAACCGCGCCTCGATGTCTTCGGCCTTGGTCACCTTGACGAAGGCATCCTCGAGAACGCCGGTTACGTCCTTTGGGTCCATCGACACATAGGTGCCCACCGTCAGCCGGTCGCGGAGTGCGCCAGGCCGCAGCACCTGCCGCACGAAGCGATAAGTCTCGCGATCCGACGCCGGCTTACGATGGCGGCCCAGCGGGAAGACCAGCACCCTCATCACCCACGCCAGGAACGGGTTGGGGAAATTGGCGAACACCGCCGCGAAGCTCTGCTCGATGGCATAGAGATGGTCGCGGGCGATCGCATCCACCAGCGGCCCATCCTCGCGATTGCGTCCCTCATCCTCGTAGCGCTTGAGCACAGCCGAGAGCAGGTACAGGTCCGACAGGATGTCGGCCATCCGCCCGCTCAATCGCTGCTTGCGTTTGAGATCGCCGCCGAGAAACGCCACGGTCCAGTCGCCGACCAGCGCAAAGCTCTGCGAATAGCGTGCCAACTGCCGGTACCACTGCGCCATCTCGTGCTGCACCGGCGTCGAGGCGAAGCGACCGCCGCTGACGGCGTGCAGGAAGCTACCGGTCATGTTGCGCAGCATGAAGCTCAGATGCCCGCCGAACGCGGTGTCGAACGCCGCGACACCGGCGCGCCGATCCTTGTCCTGTACCGCCGCGATCTCAGAATAGAGATAAGGATGGGCGCGCAGGGCACCCTGCGCGAAGGTGATCAGCGAGCGCGTCAGGATGTTTGCACCCTCGACGGTGATCGCCACCGGTGTCGTCATATAGCCGGCGAACAGATAGTTCGACGGCCCATCCTGCACGGCGCGGCCGCCATGGATATCGAGCGCATCGTTGACCCGATCGCGCATCGCGTCGGTGGTGCGATATTTGAGCAGGGCCGAAATCACCGCCGGCTTCTGTCCTTCATCGACCATCGAAGCGGTAAGCCCGCGTGCCGCCTCGAACGTGTAGGCCGACCGCACCATGCGGCTCAGCGGCTCGGCGACGCCTTCCATGATGCCGACCGGGATGCCGAACTGCCGGCGGATGCGCGCATAGGCCGAGGTGACGCGCAAGGCGTGCTTGATCGAGACAGTGCCGATCGCGGGCAGCGAAATCGCGCGGCCGGTGGAAAGGCATTCCATCAGCATGCGCCAGCCCTGCCCGGCATACTCGACGCCGCCGATCAAAAACTCCATCGGAATGAAGACATTGCGGCCCTTGATCGGCCCGTTCATGAACGCCGCCCGCGCCGGGAAATGCCGCCGCCCGATCTCGACGCCGGGGAAATCGGCCGGGATCAGCGCCAGCGTGATGCCGATATTCTCGGTCTCGCCGATCAGGTGGTCCGGATCGTGCAGATGGAAGGCCAGGCCCACCAGCGTCGCCACCGGCGCCAGCGTGATGTAACGCTTGTCCCAGCTGACCTTGACGCCCAGCGTCTTCTTGCCTTGGAACATGTCGTAGGTGACGACACCAACGTCGCGCATGCTCGCCGCGTCCGAGCCCGCATAGGGACCGGTGAGCGCAAAGCACGGCACCTCCTGCCCCTTGGCGAGACGGCGCAGATACTGGTCCTTTTGCTCGGGCGTGCCGTATTTTTCGAGCAGTTCGCCGGGTCCCAGCGAATTGGGCACCATCACGGTGATACCCGCCGCGACCGAGCGCGAGGCGACCTTGCTCACGACCTGGCTTTGCGCCTGGGCCGAGAAGCCCAGTCCGCCATATTCCTTGCCGATCAGCATCCCGAGGAAGCCCTGCTCCTTGAGATAGGCCCACACTTCAGGCGGCAGGTCGGCGCGGTTGTGGCGCACATCCCAGTCGTCGATCATGGCACAGACGGTGTTGACCGGACCGTCGAGGAAGGCCTGCTCCTCCGGCGTCAGGGTTACCTTGCGGATGCCCAGCAGCTTGTCCCAGTTGGGCTTGCCCGAGAACAGCTCTGCATCCCAGCCGACCGTGCCGGCGTCGAGCGCTTCCTGTTCGGTCCGCGAAACGCGCGGCAGGATGGATTTGACAAGCCCGTAGGCGGGCACGGCAACCGCGACGCGACGGACTGGCGTCAGCGACAACAGCCCGAGGACGACAGCCGGCAGCAGCGCAAAGAACCAGCCGAGGCCGTCGGTGTGAACGCCATCGATGCCGATGCGAGTCAACAGCCCAATCACTAACGCACCGACCGCCCACTGCCAGAGCGGCGCACGCCGCATGGCCAAGGCGAAAAACGCGATGACCCCGATGACGATGACGGCCAGTGTCAGCACGCCTCAGCCCTCCGCCTGCCATGGCATTTAAGCCCGGCATTTTCCCGTTTCAAATGACAATAGGCAGGATTGACGTATACGTCAACGTGCAACCCTATGCGGAAGCCTTCCGCAAGGTCCGCAGTTTGACGCTTACGTCAACCCATGGTCTACTTTTCGCCGAGAGGGCGAACGCCCCGGAGGAGAGCATGGCTGTGACCGAAATCGCGGATCATCCGCGCCCCTGGATCGATCATTACCCCGAGGGCATCACCTGGGACGCCAAGCTCAACCTGACCCCCGTGCATGAGCAGGTGCTGGCCGCCTGCGCCAGAACGCCGGATGCGGTTGCGCTCGATTTCCTTGGCGGCCGTACCACTTTCGGTGCCTTGGCGACCTCCATCCGGGCCTTCGCCGGCGCCCTCGAGAGCCAGTACGGTATCGGCAAGGGCAGTCGCGTCGCCCTGCTGCTGCCCAACACACCCTTCTACGCCGTGGCCTATTACGGCGTGCTGCTGGCCGGCGGCACTGTGGTCAACTGCAACCCGCTCTACACCGTCCACGAACTCTCCCACATCACGCAGAATGCCAATGCCGACCTGCTGGTGACGCTCGACCTCAAGCAGATCTTCGAAAAGGCCGAAGCGCTGGTGAAAGCCGGGCGGGTCAAGAAGGTCATTGCCTGTCACTTCCCGCAGGCACTGCCGCTGGTGAAGTCGATCCTCTATCGCATCGCGAGACGGGCCGATCTCGCCGATGTCGGCGCGTCGCCGGCGGCGAGCGCCACCGCCTGGTATCACGACCTCATCCGCCGTGGTGACGCACCAAAGCCGGTCGCCATCGACGCCACCACCGATATCGCGGTGCAGCAATACACCGGCGGCACCACCGGCCTGCCCCGCGGCGCCATGCTGAGCCACGCCAACATCGCCGCCAATATGAGCCAGATCGATGCCTGGGGCTGCGGCATCTTCTATCCGCCGTCCAAGGTCGTCGCGATCCTGCCCTTCTTCCACATCTTCGCGATGACCGTCTGCCTCAACGTGCCGCTCTGCAACGGCACGCTGGTGGTGATGATGCCACGTTTCGAGATGCCGGGCTTCCTCGCGCTCATGAAGCGCACGCGCCCCAACGTCCTGCCGGCCGTGCCGACACTGATCCAGGCGTTGAGCAAGCTGAAACCGGAGGAAGCCAAAGTCCTCGACAGTCTCGACGTCGTCGTCTCGGGCGGCGCGGCGCTGCCCAACGAAGTACGCGCCAAGTTCGCCAACGTCTCCAAGGCGATCCTGGCGGAGGGTTACGGCCTTACCGAAGCCTCGCCGGTCGTCTGCTGCGCCGCCCTGCGCGTGCGCAGCAAGCCCATGTCGATCGGCCTGCCGGTGCCGGCCACCGATGTGCGCTTCGTCGATATCGAGACCATGCAACCGGCCAAGCTCGGCGAGCGCGGCGAACTGCAAGTCAAGGGCCCGCAGGTGATGGTCGGGTATTACCAGGATGAGGCTGCTACCGCGAACGCCTTCATGGATGGGTGGCTGCGCACCGGCGACGTCGGCTATGTCGATGACGAGGGCTACGTGTTTCTGGTCGATCGCATCAAGGATCTCATCATCTCGTCCGGCTTCAACATCTATCCGCGCACCATCGAGGAAGCCCTGACCGCCAACCCGGCGGTCGACGAGGCCAACTGCATCGGCGTGCCCGACGAGTACCGCGGCGAAGCAGCCGTGGCTTTCGTCAAGCTCAAGGATGGCGCATCGGTCTCGGCCGCCGAGCTCAAGGCATTTCTCGGCGAGCGGCTCAACAAGCTGGAGATGCCGCGCGAGATCATCTTCAAGGACCAGTTGCCCAAGACGTTGATCGGCAAGCTGTCCAAGAAAGAACTGCGCGAAGAGTACAAGGCGATGAAGGACAAGAACAGTGAACCGGCGTGAAAGCGAAAACCGCGACCTGTTCGCCATCGCCGATCTCGCGCGCGAGTTCGGCATCTCGACGCGCGCCATCCGCTTTTACGAGACCAAGGGGCTGCTGACGCCCGAGCGCGTCGGCTCGACCCGCGTCTTCCGCCGCCGCGACCGCGCCCGCCTGATCCTGATCCTGCGCGGCAAGCGGCTCGGCTTCTCGCTGCGCGATATCTCGGACTATCTCAGCCTCTACGATGCGGACCGCACGCAGCGCCAGCAGGTCAATCTGCTGGTCGAGATGGTCGACCAGCGCATGCTGATGCTGCAGCAGCAATTGGCGGACCTGCAGACCACGTTGTCTGAGCTTGGCGAGATCAAGAAGCTTGCCGGCGAGCGGCTCGCCCAGGCGAGCTAGGCAGCCGCCACCTTCGCCTCGGGCTTGCTGCGGGCCGTGAGCCAGGCGGAGAAATCCTCGGGCGCCATGGCCTCGCCGAACAGATAGCCCTGCAGCACGTCGCAGCCGAGCGCCTCGAGGAAGCGGCGTTGTGCGAGCGTTTCGACCCCTTCGGCGACAACCGTGAGCCGCAGGCTCTCGCCGATGCGCACGACCGCCGTCACCAGCGCGCGCACCGCATCGGAATCCTCGAGATTGGCCATGAAGCTGCGGTCGATCTTGAGCTCGCTCACCGGCAGCCGCGCCAGGTGGCTGAGCGAGGAATAGCCGGTGCCGAAATCGTCCATCGAGATGGAGACGCCCATGGTCCGCAGCGCCGCCGCATTGGCGATGGCGGCCGGAGACTCGTCCATCATGACGCCCTCGGTGATCTCGATGATCAGCCGATGCGGGGCAAGCCCGCTGGCTTCCAGCGCCCCGCCGACAAGCTGACGCAGGCCAGGATTGCGGAACTGCGTGGGGGAGATGTTGACGGCGACCTGCGGCACGACAAAGCCCGCCTTGTCCCACAGCACCATCTGGCGCGTCGCCTGCCGGATGGCGATCTCGCCGATATCGCCGATCAGCCCGCAATCCTCGGCGAGCGGAATGAAGCGGCTCGGCGGGATATTGCCCAGCGCCGGATGCTTCCAGCGGGCCAGTGCCTCGACGCCGGCGAGCTGGCCGCTGCGTGCGTCGATCTGCGGCTGGTAGTGTAGCGTAATCTGCCCCTTGCCGACGGCATCGCGCAGCAGCGCGCCCAGCAGCAGGCGGTCCTGCGCCATACGGTTCATTTCGGCGGTGAAGAAGCGGTAGGTATTCCGGCCCTCGCCCTTGGCGCGATACATCGCGGTGTCGGCATTGCGCAGCAGCGTCGCGCTGTCGCTGCCGTCCTGCGGACAAAGGCTGATGCCGATGCTGGCGGACGCCGGCAGCGAGACGCCGTCGACGATCACCGGCTCGCTGATCTTTTCGAGCAGCACTTCGGCCACCGCTTTGGCGCGCGGCGCGTTGGCGCCGGCAAGCACGATGACGAACTCGTCGCCACCATGCCGGCTGATAATGTCTTCCGGCCAGACCGCCGCGCACAGCCGCTCGGCGATCTGCGTCAGGAAGGCGTCGCCCACCGAATGGCCGAGCGTATCGTTGACGTCCTTGAAATGATCGATATCGAGGAACAGCAGCGCGCCCTCCGGCGCCTCCATCCGGTCGAAGCGGCGTTCCATTTCGTCGCGCAACTTGGCGCGATTGGGCAGGCCGGTGAGCCCGTCATAGTAGGCGAGGCGTGCAATGCTTTCCTTGGCCTCGTGGCGCTCGAGGGCCAGGATGCACAACTGCACGCAGGCCCGCACCACCTGCTCGTGCCAGGCGCCCGGCCCGCGCTTCTCGCGGAAATAGAACGCGAACGTGCCCGCGACCCGGCCGGTCTTGAGTTTGATCGGGCTCGACCAGCAGGCCAGCAGGCCAAGCGGCAGCGGCAACTGCTTGTACTCGGCCCACAGCGGATCGGTGGCGATGTCCTCGACCGTGACGGGCTCGCCGCGCCACGCACAGGTGCCGCATGAGCCCGTGCTCGCACCGATCGCGATGCCATTTATGGCCTCGGCGAAATAGCTGGGCAGCGATGGCGCCGCCAGCGGGCGCAGCTTCTGCTCGTTGTCTACCGCAAGGATCGAGCACACGACTTCGGGGAAGATCGCCTCGACCCTCTCGCAGAGCATGCGCATGACGTCGACCAGCGGGGTCTCCTGCGCGACCGCCTCGAGCACGTCGCGCTGCAGGCTCTGGATCTGGCGGGATTCGGTGGTGTCCTCGAGATAGCCGATCAGGTGCAGGACATTGTCGTCGTCGTCGAGGACGGCGCGCAGCGTCAGGCTGAGCCACACTTCGCGGCCATCGCGGGCATGCGTGCGGACTTCTTCGCGCACGTCCCGGCCGCGGCGGAGATCGGTCCACAGGCGGGTATAGTCCACCTCGGTGTAGTGCCGGCTCCCGAGCACCTCGCGGGCACCACGGCCGTAGACGTCGGCCGGTTCGTAGCCGAGCATCGAGCTGAACGTCTTGTTGATGTAGATGATCCTGGCGGCAGCATCCGTGACATAGACCGCAGAATTGGACTCGTTGACGGCCAGCTCCATGAGCTGCCGCGTGTCCGGATGCGCCTCGCCGCCTTTGTCCCCGTCCAGATCCATCAATACCGACGCGCTTCTGCGCGCCTTCCCCGCTTTGGCTCAAATCTAGCGACGGCGAGAGTAAACAATTGCCCTACCCGCTCCCAGCAATGGGGCTCAAACTCACCCTAAAGGGCCGGATGGTTGCAGAAGTATTGCGGTTTCCACTAGCGCGACTTGCCCTTGGGCGAGACATGGGAGGTCATCGGATCCGGCTTTTTCGGGCGTTTCCAACCCTTTGGCGGCTCCGTTACGGGAATATGCGTACCAAGGCCCATCTGTCCGGGCGGAGGTTTACGGACCATGGAACCTTTCAGCGCCTCGATCTCGTTGCGCAGCCGCGCCGCGGTTTCGAAGTCCTCGGCTTCGGCCGCCTTGAGCATCTGGGCCGTCAGTTCCTCGACCTTGCGCTGGATGGATTGCGACGACATCAGGTGGCCTCGATGAATATCTGCATGTCGTCGAGCGTGGCGGCCTCGGCGGCCGGCTTGTCCCAGCGGATGCGGTTGATGCGGGGGAAGCGCAACGCCACCCCCGATTTGTGGCGCGTCGATTGCTGCGCACTGTCGAACGCGACCTCGAACACCAGCTCCTTGCGCACTTCGCGCACCGGGCCGAAGGCCTGCACGGTGTTGTTGCGCACCCATTTGTCGAGCTGCTTCAGCTCTTCGTCGGTAAAGCCGAAATAGGCCTTGCCGATCGGCACGATCTCGTTGCCCTTCCAGACCCCGAACGTGTAGTCCGAGTAGAACGAGCTTCGTTTGCCGTGGCCGCGTTGCGCGTACATCAGGATCGCATCGACGACATTGGGGTCGCGCTTCCACTTGAACCATAGCCCCTTGGGCCGGCCGGGCACATAGGGCGAGGTCCTGAGCTTGAGCATCACGCCCTCGTGTCCCTGCTCGGCGGCGCCGCGGCGCCGCATCTCGGCCAGC
Source organism: Pseudomonadota bacterium (assembly GCA_048498015.1). Classification (GTDB taxonomy): domain Bacteria; phylum Pseudomonadota; class Alphaproteobacteria; order Rhizobiales; family Devosiaceae; genus Devosia_A. Next base: position 2,829 of record JBEHYU010000029.1, on the reverse strand, counting down.
TCTTCCCACGACACAAAGCTCAGCACTTCGGAGAGCCGCATGCGCGTCTGCGGATTGCGCACGAGCCAGGCCTCGAGGCGAGCGCGGCGCTCGGCCCAGGGCAGTGGGCGGACATCTTCGCTGCCGTCGAACAGCATGTCGTAGACGCGGATGAAGGCGGGGAAATCATCCATCAGCTTTTGCGTCGCCACCTTGCGATTGAGGCGCTGCTGCAGATCGTTGAACGGCGCGGCCTCGAGGTCGCGGCCGACCAGAAGTTCGCCATCGAGCACGCCTTCGCCGAAGACATTGTCGATGAGGTCGGGAAAGGCCGCCGCGATCTCGTCGCCGGTACGGGAGAACAATGCGGCCCGGCCTTTGCCGAGGATCAGCTGCACGCGGATGCCATCCCATTTCCACTCGGCCGAGAAGTCGGCGGGGTTCAGCACGGCAAGATCTTTCGCCTCGTCGATGGGGTTGGAAAGCATCATCGGATGGAAGCGCGAGGTGTGGTCGACGTCCGGCCGCTCGCCCTTGTCGTCGAGCCAGGCGAAGAGCTCGGTGTAGGGCATCTGCAGCCCGTGCCAGATTTCCTCCAGCGCCTGCAAATCCTTGCCGCCCATCTCGGCGAGCGCCGTCTTGGCGAGCCGCGCATTGACGCCGATGCGCAACGCGCCGGTGGCGAGTTTCACCAGCGCCCAGCGCTCATTGATGGCGGCGCGGGTGAGCAGCGAGGCGATCAGCGCCGGCAGCTCGGACTTGCTGGTGGTGTTGAACAGCTCGATCAGCTCGGTCAGCGACGGCAGATCCTGCTGCTGGCCGTGATGCGGCCAGATCAGCGCGATGGTTTCGCCGAGGTCGCCGACATAGTCGTAGCTGAGCGCAAACAGGTGCGGATCGACCTCGGCGGTCACCACGTCGCGCAGCACTGCCGGCTTGACGTTCTTGAAGCTCAGCGCGCCGGTGAGGATAGCGAGCGCGTAGCCGCGATCGGGATCGGGCGTCGAGGCGAAATACTGCGTCATCGCCTCGAGCTTGCGGTTGCGCGAGGGTGTCAGCGCGAGGACTTCGAGCAACTGGGCGAATTTCTTCATTCGCCCGCCTCGCCCGCGTCGTCATAGGCCTCGATACGCAGCGGCTCGGCGGCAAGGCCCTGCTGCCGGCTCCAATAGACCAGCGCGTCCTCGCGGCCATGCGTGACCCAGATGGTCTGCGCGCCGGTATCGGTGATCGTCTGGCGAAGTTCGTTCCAGTCGGCATGGTCGGAGATGACCAGCGGCAGCTCGACGCCCGATTGCCGGGCGCGCTGCTTGACCGACATCCAGCCGGAGGCGACCGCCAGCACCGGATCGGGCAGACGGCGCGACCAGCGATCCTTGATGGCCGAGGGCGGCGCGATGACGATCTGGCCGCGCAATTCTGCCTTGGGCACGTCAAGCGCCGGCAGCAACTCGCCCAGCCGGATGCCAAGCTCGGCGTAGAGCTCGCAGAGCCGGATCATCGCGCCATGCAGGTAGATCGGCGCGTCATAGCCGCTTTCGCGCAAGAGCGAGATGACGCGCTGCGCCTTGCCCAGCGCGTAGCAGCCGATGACATGCGCACGCTCGGGATAGGCCGCGATCGAGCGCAGCAGCCGCGCGATCTCGTCGGCGGGTTTCGGGTGCTGGAACACCGGCAGCCCGAACGTCGCCTCGGTGACAAGCAGGTCGCATTTCACCAGCTCGAAGGGCTGCGCCGTCTCGTCGTGCAGGCGCTTGTAGTCGCCGGTGACGACGATGACCTGCCCCTGGTACTCGAGCCGCACCTGGGCCGAGCCGAGGATGTGGCCGGCCGGATGCAGCGAGACGGTGACGCCATCGATCGTGCGGCGCTCGCCATAGGGCAGCGCATCCCAGCGGCCGGCGGCGTCCTCGCCGTAGCGCGCCTGCATGATGGCGATCGTGTCGGGCGTCGCCAGCACCGCGCCATGGCCGTAGCGGGCGTGATCGGCGTGGCCGTGCGTGACGATGGCGCGGATCTGCGGCTGCGGCGGATCGATGAAGATGCCGTTGGGGATGATGCGCAGATCGCGGGAGAGGAAGGGGTCCATGGGGTGAGTGTAACGCGGGGCTGTGGGACGTGGTTCAGAATCTTGCGCATCTGCTTCTTTGCGCTCTGTCCAATCGATCCGAAGACGGCTCGATCGGCCAACCGCCCTGCTTCTTTGCGCTCTGTTCAATCGATCCGCAGACGGCTCGATCGGCCAACCGCCGAGTTCGGACGAGCGAAAACCTCCGGTGACCCGGTTTTGCTGCAGAGCGAGCGCGGCGGGACGATCGGTCCGAGCCGGTAGTCGGCGTTTGTGGGACTTCACGTCCCGCCACGCTATTCCGGGATTTTCGGTCGCACGCACCCGCCGGCTCTTCAGCCGCATGAGCACCCGTCCCCCGTGCCGGCCGCGTCTTGCCGCGGACGACAGCGTTCGGGGAAGGGGCAAGCCTTCCCCAGGCGACAGGCCGGGCCCGGTCGGTTGGCCCCAAGCCGATGCGCCGGTCCTCGGATAAGGGGCGACCCCCAAATCCCCCGGCACCACCCCGCAGCCCCTCGTGAGGGCCTCGCTACACGGGGCAGCGAGGGGAGAATAACACGGGCCGGAGGTGGGTCGATAACTTCGCGGGTTTTCCTCGGAAGGGATTGGGGTGGCTGGGGAATTGGCGTTGATAGAATGACGATCTAACCCTTTCCACGGAACGTCATCCCGGCGAAAGCCGGGACCCATTGCTCGGTGGCTGGTCTGCTCGGTGTTGTCGGGTCGCTCGCACCGTGGATGGGCGGGCGCCCTCGGTGCTCGTTGCGGGCAACCGAGCCGTG
>JBEHYU010000028.1:0-47161 GCA_048498015.1 Pseudomonadota bacterium | reverse complement strand
CAGGTCCAGCCTTCGGGTCGCGGCAGGTTCACCCTGCTCCCTGCCTGACTGTTCCAAAAATCCCGCTGCGGAGAAGCGCTGGGCGTCTCGCCTAGCAAACATAACCCGGAGGCGCCCGGCGCTCTCCGTCCGTGGCGAAGCTTTGCGCCACGGCAGGGTAACACCCGGAGGCCCATGGCCGTCCGGACCTTCCACTCGTCCTTATTCAGGGGGAGAGTTCTTTGAAGAGGCGCGGCCAGCCGTGGGACTCACTCGCGTGACTTTCACCGAAGGGTCACCCTGCCCCCAGCATCGGCTCCAGATGATCCTCGAACAGCAATCCGGGCCGTTCCGCCATCGCCGCCTCATACGTAGCCTCGGCCTGTATCGATATACGCAGGAACTGCGCCATCCCCTCCGCACCTGCCACATCCCGCATCGGGTAGAACCCCGTTTCAAGCCGGCGCAGGATTTCGCCCTTGGCGGCCAGCATGCGCTCGGTGACGCCGGCGCCATTGCTCAGCGACTCGCCGAGTTTCAGATAATCGTGCAGCGGCGTGCCCAGATGCCAGGTCCCCTCGGCACCAGCGAACAGGCGCAGCAGGAAATCGAGATCGTTCATGTTGGTCAGCGACGGGTCGTAGCGCGCATCCGTGCGGCGGCGATCCCAGACGATCATCGAGTCCATCGACAAATTCGTCCATTTGTAGCGCGAGGCGGGCAGCGGCCCGTCGTCCCCCTGCCCGACGAACCGCAGATGCCGACCGTCCGGGGTGCGCTCGTCGATCGCCATCGACACGATCGCGTGATGCGCGAGCGCCGCCACGGCCCGCTCGAGCTTTTGCGGCTTGAACGCATCGTCGGCATCGAGCGTTGCGGCATAGGGCGTGGCGATGGCGTCCAGCGCCACGTTGCGGGCGTTGGAGGCGCCGGTGCCGACCGCGCCGGTGGTGACGAAGCGCTGGCGCGGATCGGCCAGTCCCTGCCCGGCCAGCAACGCCGCATAGTCGAGGCCGTCATCGGCGACGATCCAGTGCTCCCAGTGCGGATAGCTCTGCGCCAGCACGCTGCGCACGCACTGCTCGATCCAGCGTTCGGCCCGATAGGCGGGCGTGACGATCGCCACCGTCTCAGCCATGCAAACCCCCGGTTTCCCGCAGGCTTGAAGGGCCTCGGGCGCCGCCCCATATTGAGGCGGTCCGCCGGTGCCGCTGCACTTTGGGCCGGCGGGCAACGTTGCTTGACCAAGGACGGACAAGATGTCCCGTGTCTCGTTGTTTTCGGCGCCGTTCCTGTTGGGCTTCGATGCCTATGAGGAGCGTATCGACCGGCTCAGCCGGGCCGCGGACGGCTATCCGCCCTACAATATCGAGCGCACCGTCGATCCCGACGGCACCGAGCGCTTCCTCATCTCGATCGCGGTGGCCGGCTTCGCGCTGGGCGACCTCGACATTGCCCAGGAGGACAACCAGCTGGTGGTCCGCGGCAAGCATATCGACGATGGGGAGCGGGAATTCCTGCATCGCGGCATCGCGGCGCGGCAATTCCAGCGGAGCTTCCTGTTGGCCGACGGCGTTGAGGTCAAGGACGCCATCCTCCAGCACGGTATGCTGGTGATCGCCGTGATCCGGCCGAAAGCTGAAAAGCTCGCCCGCCGTATCGCCATCCGTTCTGCCTAGAAAGGGGAACATCGAATGCAAGACAGACCAGAAGCCACCTCGTTCGACAACCCGCTCCGGCATCTGACCCCGGCCCAGTTCATGGCGCTCGGCGGCAATGCGGTGGTCTATGTGAAATCCATCAAGGGCAGCAAGCTCAGCGGCATGATGGAGGACCTCGACGACGAGGACGAGAACGAAGAGTTCCAGATCGTGGTGAGCGCCGACGGCCAGCCCCTGCTCGTCGCCGACAGCCAGGAAGCCGTCGAGGACTGGCTCAGCGACAAGAATTACGGGATCGCGGCGCTGCACTGAATAAGCAGTGAACTTCGCGCTTATCGCGCCCGCCGGCCATCGCTTAACCACTGCGTCATTCCCGCGAAGGCGGGAATCCAGCCTGCGCTCGCGGACATCCGATGACTTAGCCTGGATTCCCGCCTTCGCGGGAATGACGCAGTGGTTGGGGCATATCGCGCCTATGCCCAACGAGCCCGCCGGGGATCAGCTGGAGCGTGCTGCTCAGGCCGCGCGGGTCGTGGGCATGGGCTGCGTGAGGATCGAATAGAGCCGCGCCGGATCGCTGGTGTGGCGCAGGGCATCGAGCGTACTGTCGGTCCGCAAGATGCGCGCCACGCGGGCCAGCGCCTTCAGGTGATCGGCGCCGGCGCCCATCGGCGCCAGCAGCATCATGACGATATCGACCGGCTGGTCGTCGACCGAATCGAAGTCGACCGGCCGGTCCAGTTTGATGAACACCGCGATCACGCCCTTGAGCGGCGCGAATTTTCCGTGCGGCACCGCGATGCCGTTGCCCAGCCCGGTCGAACCCAGCGCTTCGCGATCGTTGAGCGCCTCGAAGACATCGGCGGCCGGATGACCGGTCAGCTCCGCGACCTTCTCGGACAGCTTTACGAGGACGTCGCGCTTGCTGGTGATGTCCGTGCCAATGAGCACGGACTCCTCGGAGAGGATGTCGGCCAGTTCCATTGAGTAGAATACCCTAATATCGGTTCGGCCCGCGGCCCTAGTTGGCTCTGAGGGCCGGATCGATCCAGCCTATGTTGCCGTCGGCGCGGCGGTAGACCACATTCAGTCCGCCATGTCCAGCATGGCGGAACATGACGATATCGGCCTGAGTCAGATCAAGCTCCATCACAGCTTCTTCCACACTCATCTGGCGTAGATTCTTGGTCGTTTCAGCGATCACCGGCGGCGAATAGTCCTCGCCCAGCTCTTCATCGTCATCGGGCGATGCGAGTACATAGGATTGCGCCGTATCGCTGTCGGCGCCATTGGGCTTGCGATGCTGCTTGAGCTTGCGGTTATAGCGGCGCAACCGCTTCTCGATCGTCTCGGTCAGGATCTCGTAGGCCGAGATGGCATCGCCGCCATAGGCGCTGGCCTGCAGCACGGCGCCCGAATCGAGATGCACCATGGCCAGTGCGTTGAACCCCGAGCCCTCCGGCTCGAGCGTCAGATGGCCGGTATAACCGCCATCGAAGTATTTCTTCACTACCCCGTCGAAATGTCCCTCTGCCCTGGTTCTGAGCGCATCGCCCACATCCATGTTCTTGCCTGAGACGCGTAGGGTCATGAGCTCCTCACTGGGTCGTTGAACCTTCGCCGGCCGGCGGACGCGAGGCCGGACGACTGCGAGACTAGACCCGCAGCCATGAGGGAGCAATGCGCATCAACCGCTTAGGTTCAACGCCAAATACGGATGCGTTGACGCGGCCTTAGCGGGCCGCGACCAGCGCCCGCTTCTGGCGCCGACGGATCACCGAGGAGGGGATGTTCATGGCCTCGCGGTATTTGGCCACGGTGCGGCGGGCGACCTCGATACCCTGCTCCTTCTGCAGCATCTCGGCGATGGTATCGTCCGAGAGGATGTCGGCCGCCGGCTCGGCATCGATCAGTTGGCGGATGCGGTGGCGCACCGCTTCGGCCGAGTGGTCGGCAGCGCCGGTCGAGGAAGCGAGCGCGGTGGTGAAGAAGTACTTCATCTCGAACAGGCCGCGCGGCGTCGCCACGTATTTGTTCGAGGTGACGCGGCTCACGGTCGACTCGTGCATGTCGATGGCGTCGGCCACGAGCTTGAGCGTCATCGGCCGCAGGAACGCGATGCCGCGGTGGAGGAACTCATCCTGCTGGCGCACGATTTCGGTCGCGACCTTGAGGATGGTCTGGGCGCGCTGGTCGAGGCTCTTGGTCAGCCAGTTGGCGGTCTGCAGGCAATCGACGAGGAACGCCTTCTCGGCCGTGTCGCGCGCCTTGCCGGTGACCGTCGCATAGTAGGTGCGGTTGACCAGCACGCGCGGCAGGATGTCGGTGTTGAGCTCGACGATCCAGCCGGCCGGCCCCTGACGCACGAACACGTCGGGCACCACTGACTCCACAGGCCCGCGTTCAAAGGCGCGGCCGGGTTTTGGATCGAGCGCCTTGAGCTCGGCCAGCATGTCGAGCAGGTCGTCGCGATCGCAGCCGACGGTGCGGGCGAGACCCGCCAGATCGTGGCCGGCGATCATTTCGAGATTGTCGAGCAGGCGCTGCATCATCGGATCGAGCCGGTCGCGCTCGCGCAGCTGGATGGCGAGGCATTCGCGCACGTCGCGCGCAAACAGGCCGGGCGGATCGAGCGTCTGCAATTGCGCCAGCACTGCCTCGATTTGTGCCAGGGGCGCGCCGAGCTGTTCGGCGACGGCGTCGAGCTCAAGCGCCAGGTAGCCCGCCTCGTTGAGGCCATCGGCCAGGAAGCGCGCAATCATGCGCTCGGCCGGATCGGCGAGCAGCAGGCCGATCTGCTCGTTGAGATGATCGGCAAGCGTCGGCCGCGCCGCGACGTACTGGTCGATGTCGGGCGCCTCGCCGCCCTCGCCGCCACCACCGGTGCCCGACCAGTCGGTGCCGAGCCGGTCCTCGCCGCGCTGTTCGGGAAAGACGTTCTCGACCTCGGTGTCGAAGGAATTGGCGATGCCGTCGGCATCCTGGATGCGCTCGCCGGCATCCACCGCATCGTCATAGGCGGTGACTTCCGGCGCGGGGTCGGGCGTCTCGACCGGCTCGGTGCCATCCTCGCGCTCGAGCAGCGGATTGCGCAGCAATTCAGCATCGACGAACGCGCCGAGCTCGAGATGGCCCAGCTGCAGCAGCCGGATCGACTGCATCAGCTGCGGCGTCAGCGTCAGGCTCTGCGATTGCCTGACCTCGAGCCGAGGCGACAGCGCCATGAATACGATCCCGTTGTTCCACGCGCCGCGGGGAGGCCGCGACACGGGGCGCAACATGGCCTATCCGGTCTGGAACGGCAAGAAGCGTGCCAGACCGGGCTAAGAGGTTGACCGGCTGGTCAAAACTTCGCCTTCTCCAGCACCGCGACCATGCGGGCGCGCCAATCGGGCCCGGTTGCCTTGAACCGGTCGATGGTCTTGGGGTCGAGCCGCAGCGTCACCGGCGCCTTAGGCGATTCCACCGGCGGCCGCCCGCGTTTGCGTTCGATGGAGGCCGCCAGATCGGGGAAAGCCTCCGCAAACGTCATCGGATGCGCCATCTCCTCCGCGGTCAATTCGGGGCTATCGACCGCATCCCAATCCTCGCGCGTATAGCCGTGAGCTGCTGCAAGAACGGGATCAAACTCTTTTTGCTTTTTCCTGCTCATAGAACAGCCTTTCTGTATGGCTTGCCGGACGCAAGCTCACCACGGACACGGCTTCCGTGCCGTAACGAGTAAAAATCGCGGCCACCAGACGCGTGCCCACACGATTGACCGCCACCCAGCGGCCAACCTTGCCTCTGAAGATGACGGCGGTTGTGAAGAAGCTCTCGTCCAGCGCCGCGAAATCCAACGCGTGCTTGCCAATATTCGACTGACGCTTTGGCTCATCCCAGACGATTTCCATCCAGGATTTTCGTACACGGAAATTCGCCGCAGCGCAATATCCGTGTACGAAAATTCACACCGAAAAACTCTCGCCCAGATAGACGCGGCGGGCTTCGGCGTCGTTGGCGATGGTTTCGGGCTTGCCCTGGATCATCACGCGGCCATCGTGGATGAGGTAGGCGCGATCGACCAGCGACAGCGTCTCGCGCACCGAATGGTCGGTGATCAGCACGCCGATGCCGCGCTTGGTCAGCTGGCGGACGAGGCCCTTCACTTCGCTCACGGCGATCGGATCGACGCCGGCGAAGGGCTCATCGAGCAGCATGAACACCGGATCGCCGGCGACGGCGCGGGCGATCTCGGTGCGCCGCCGCTCGCCGCCTGACAGCGCCAACGCGCTGATATTGGCGAGGTGGGCGATGCCGAACTCGTTGAGCAGCTCGTCGAGCCGTTCCTTGCGCTCCTTGCGCGAGCGGACATGCTGTTCGAGCACCGCGAGGATGTTGCCGCGCACGCTCAGTCCGCGAAAGATCGAGGGTTCCTGCGGCAGATAGCCGATGCCGAGCCGGCCGCGCTGGAACAGCGGCAGGCGGGTGATGGGGAAGCCGTCGAGCTTGACCTCGCCCTTGTCGGGCTTGATCAGCCCCATGATGATGGTGAAGACGGTGGTCTTGCCCGCGCCGTTCGGCCCGAGCAGGCCGACGCATTCGCCGCGACGCACCGCGACCGAGACGTCGGAGACGACGGTCTTGCTGCCGAAACTCTTGGCGAGATTGTGGGCCACCAGCCAGCCGGTCTGATCGACGCGCGTGTCGGCGGCGGCACTCATTTTGAGGTGAAGACGCCGGTGACGCGACCGCCATTGCCGCCCACGAAGGTCGACGTATTGGTGTCGAGATTGACGACGAGATCGGGGCTGCCGACGGTGCCGTTCTTGTTGACCACCATCACGTGGCCGGTCAAATGCAGCAGCCTGGTATTGGGGTTGTAGACCGCCTGGTCGCCGGTGGCGTCCTGGTCCTTGGTCTTGATGCGCACGCCGCCGCTGGCCACGAAGCTCTTGATGTTGGAGGGGCCGCCATCGCCATAGTCGATGACGACCTTGGGGGCCCAGACGGTGAGGTTGGTGCGCAGCACCACGACGTTGCCGGTGAAGGTCGCGATCTTCTGCTCGTCGTCGACGACGAAATGGTCGCCGGTGATCTTGACCGGACCGGACTCGGCGGTGGCCGCAATGAGCGGCAGCACGAGAAAAGCGATAAGCGCCAGCCGCCGGATCATCGGACCACCCACGGGTAGGGCGCATACGGAATGGGGTACTTGGCCGGCGGCAGGTCGGGCACCACCAGCGTCGCCTGGGTGAAGGTCCAGAGCGCCTTGTCGCCTTCGTAGTGCATGTCGGCGGCCTGCAGCGTGGAGCCGTCCGAGAAGGTCATGTGGACTTCGCCCTTGGCGGTCGTGACGTTCTTGTCCATGTCGGAGCGGACATTGACGAGCGTGCCGTGCATGCCGTCATCGCCATAGACCGAGACGATGCCCGGGATGGTCACCACCTGCTTGCCGGTGTCCATGCTGGCCGCCACGCTGGTGGCGTGCATGGTCGGACGACCCGGGCGGGTGAAATCGAGAATGGCGTCCGTCATGGCGATGTTCTGGCTGTTGGCGAGCGGCGCCTGCGCGACCCGGGCATTGACCACGTAGCGCGAGCCGTCCTTGCCCATGCCGCTATATTGCGGCGTCTCGACGACAAGGTTGCCGCGATCGATGCGCAGGCCCGACACGCCATACTGGCGCACGACGTTGGCCACATAGATCTGCGCGGCAAGCGCCAGGAAGGCGAGAATCCCGACTGCCGGCACCATGACCCGCAGGAAGCCGACGACACGGTTCCGGCCAACCAGCCGGTTCAGGATCGCCGCACGTTGATCGAAGCTGTCGGTCTGCGCGAGTGCCATCAGGAGTGGGCGAAGATGTCCTCTTCGTCCCAGCCCATCAGGTCGAGCTCGATCCGGGCGGGCAGGAAGCGGAAGCAGGTTTCGGCGAGCTCGAGCCGCCCTTCGCGCCGCAGCATGCGGTCGAGGTGGCGCTTGATGTCGTGCAGATAGAGCACGTCGGACGCCGCGTACTCCATCTGGGCGTCGGTGATCTTGTCGGCGCCCCAGTCCGAGCTCTGCTGCTGCTTGTTCATGTCGACGTTGAGCAATTCGCGGGCGAGGTCCTTGAGACCGTGGCGGTCGGTATAGGTACGCACCAGCTTGCTGGCGATCTTGGTGCACCAGACCGGCCCGGTGACGACACCGAAGCGGTGCTTGAGCACGGCGATGTCGAAGCGGGCATAATGGAAAATCTTGGTGCGATTGGGGTCGGTCAGGAGCGCCACCAGATTGGGCGCCTCCTTGAGGTCCTGCGGGATCTGCACCACGTCGGCGCTGCCGTCGCCGGGCGACAATTGCACCACGCAGAGCCGGTCGCGATGGGGATTGAGCCCCATCGTCTCGGTGTCGATCGCCACTTCCTTGCCATAGCGGGAAAGGTCGGGCAGGTCGCCCCGGTGCAATCGGGTCGTCATTTTCGCCCCCAAAATCCATACAATTGCCGGCTGGTGTGCCACAGCATGTTGGCGTTGGAAAGGCCGGGAAAAGCCCGAATCGGGGTCACCGGTTGACAGCGGCGCCGATTGCAGGCCAAGCCAGCCGCCGGAAACGCGGAGCGAAAGCAGCATGGACGACGAGCCCGGCGAGGCCAGACGCATCCGGCGCGGCACGCACGATCTGGCTTACGTGCTGGGCGAAGGCGCCTCTATCGGCCGCTCGCGCGTGCTGCAGGATGCCCGCGCCGTCGCCCCCTTGGTGCTGCTGAATTCGCTGCTGTCGCTGGCGATCTATGTCGCCTTCATCACCCGCGCGCAGATCGCCCACTGGGATGCGTTCGCCATAGTGGGCCCGACGCTCGCGGTGCTGCCGGTGATCATCGCGTTCGTGCTGGTGTCGCTGCGCGACCACGAGCAGCCGATCACCGTGGCGGTGTTTGCCAGCGGCGTCGCGGTGGCGGTGGCCATCGCGACCATTTCGGCGCTGCGCATCTTCATGAGCTATGCGGGCGTGCTCGGCGCCACCATCCCGACGGTGTTCGTGATGATCGTGGTGATGCTCCGGCTCAAGCAGGCCGAGACCGAGCGCGTGGGATTGCTCGATTTCCCCGGCGCCCGGGCGGCGCTGGGCAAGCTGGGCGGCGGCATTCCGCTGATCGGCGGCACCGAGACGGACCTGGGCGCCTATGACCGCTTCCTCATCGATGTGTCGACGCATTATTCCGACCAGTGGTCGCGGTTCCTGCTGCGCTCCTACATGCGCGGCGTGCTGGTGACCCCTTGGGTGCAGTTCCTCGAAAAGCGGCGCGGCAAGGTCGACATCGATGCGTTCGAGCTCAGCGACATCGTGCTCAGGCCGAGCCAGATCCTCTATTCGCGCATCAAGCGCACCATGGACGTGCTCGGCGTGCTGGTGGCACTACCCTTTGCGCTGGTGCTCGGCGGCGCCACAGCGCTCTACGTGCTCTGGCGCGCCGGCACGCCGGTGCTGTTCACGCAGCAGCGCCGCGGCTATGGCGGGCGCAACTTCACCATCCACAAATTCCGCACCATGCGGAAGGACGCGGCCGCCCATTCGGCCACGACGGGCGACAGCCGCATCGTGCCCGGCATGAGCTTCGTGCGGAAATTCAGGCTCGACGAGCTGCCGCAGCTCTACGACATCCTGCGCGGCGAGATGAGCTGGGTCGGACCGCGCCCCGCTTCCGCCGCCGTGGCCGATGCGGTCGAGGCATCGGAGCCCAAATATGCCAGCCGGCTGCTGGTACGGCCCGGCCTCAGCGGCTGGGCGCAGGTCAATTCCGGCTATGCGAGCAGTACCGAGGACGAGGTCGAGAAGCTCGGCTACGACCTCTATTACGTAAAGAACCTGAGCTTCGACCTGGACTTGCTGATCATGGGCAAGACGGTGCGCATCCTGCTGTTCGGCGTCGGCGCGAAGTAGTTGGCGATATTTCGCCTTTTAATCAAAGACGACCGTTCCGTCTTAATCGCCTCCTAAGTATTGGCGCGCACTCTGTAGCCCGGCTCACATTCAGGGCCGCTTGCGTCACGAAGAGGGCACTAAATGAATATCGTTGCGCGTTTCGCCCAGGACGAATCCGGGGCGACGGCTATCGAGTACGGCCTGATCGCCGCGCTCATCGCCGTGGGTATCATTGCGGCCGCCACCACGCTGGGCGGCAGCCTGTCCGACCTGTTCGGTCGTATCAGCACCAAGCTCAACGCCGCTACCTGAGACAGGTCGGCGCAGCAATCCGGACTCCGGAAGAGGGGGCGAAAGCCCCCTTTTTGCTACCCAGACCGGTAGCTGAGGTAAGCTGCCAAGTCGGCAACCTCGCCATTGTCGGGAAGTCGCGGACGATAGATGCGGCGTGTTCAACCGGACTTTGCCGTTCGAAGTTCACCGTGCGCTGATCGGCGAGAGGGCTAACATGAGAATCATGTTCCTCGTTTGCCTCGTGGCGACTGTTAGCGCTTGCTCCCAAGATAGAGGGGACAATGAGAGGCAGTTGCGCGAGTTCTTAAAGTCGCATCCTGTTGCAACCGGCGCGCCCGTCGCGCTGATGAAGCGAAACGCCGCAGGAGATGCATGGCTAGTTACAGTACAGGGCTACGCCGACAACATGGGAACCTGCACCCAGCTAATCGAGCCCTACAACTCGGACCCTAGCCTCTCAGCGCTCCCGGGGACCTATTACTGCGACCCCATCAACTGACTATGCTGCCTCGCCTGACGACAGGCGGGTGAGCGATGGTGCCCTGGAGAGGACTCGAACCTCCACGTCGTTAAACACACGGACCTGAACCGTGCGCGTCTACCAATTCCGCCACCAGGGCAAACCGATGGGCCGCGGTTCCCTATGGGATCGGCGGGGCAGTGTCAATCGTGCCGGCTCGACAGCGCGGACGGCTTCGCGATAGAAGCGGGGCACCTCGCCAAAACCCCTTGCGGAGCGCCTGATGGATCACCCGGAACTGGTCACGATTTTCGGCGGCTCGGGCTTTGTGGGCACGCAGATCGTGCAGGTGCTGGCGCGCGCCGGCTACCAGATTCGCGTCGCAGTGCGCCGGCCGGACCTCGCCGGCCATGTCCGGCCGCTGGGCGGCGTCGGGCAGGTCGTGCCGATGCAGGCCAATGTGCGCAACAAGGATTCGGTGGCGGCGGCGGTGCGCGGCGCCTCGATCGTCATCAACCTTGCGGCGATCGGCATCGAGCGCGGCAAGCAGCGCTTCCGGGCGGTCAACGTGGTGGGCGCCCGCAACGTCGCGGAAGCCGCAAAGGCGGCCGGCGCGACGACGCTGATCCAGATGTCGGTGCTGGGTGCCAGCGGCGAATCGGCCGCCCTGTCGGCGCGCTCGCGCGCCATGGGCGAGGCCGACGTGCGTGCGGCCTTCCCGGGGGCGATCATCTTCAGGCCGTCGGTGATCTTCGGGGTCGGCGACGATTTCTTCAACACGCTGGGCCAGATCGCCCGCATGCTGCCGGTGATGCCGCTATTCGGTGGCAAGACGAAATTCCAGCCGGTCTATGTCGGCGACGTCGCCGAGGCAGTTGCGGCCGCCGCCATGGGCAAGGCCGAGCCGGGCGCGACCTACGAGCTGGGTGGGCCGGAAGTGGTGACCTACCGGGCGCTGGTCGAGCGCGTGCTGCGCGACACCAACCGCTCCAACCCGATCCTGCCGCTGCCGCTCGGCGTCGGCCGGCTGCTGGCGATCCCGATGGGGCTCGCCCCCAAGCCGCTGCTCACCGGGGACCGGGTGACGCTGCTGGGGATCGACAATGTGGTCGGTGACGCCGCCGGCAGCCATACGCTCGCCGCCTTCGGCATCACGCCGCGGCCGCTCGATGCAGTGCTTCCCGGCTATCTCTGGCGTTTCTCGCCGAACGGCCAGTTCGACCGGCAGACCGCCTGATGGAAATCGTCTCCACCGGCCAGTGGCTGCCCGGAGATGCCAACGTCCAGACGATCGAGGGCGCGGCGCACGGCGCTGAGGTGACGGTGCTGCTCGAGCATATGCCGCAAGGCAGCGGGCCCAAGCTCCACTGGCACCCTTATGGCGAAACCTGGGTGGTGATCGAGGGCGTCATCGCCTTCACCAATGGCGAAACGACCGGTGAGGCCAGGGCCGGCGACGTGGTCTACGTGGCGCCCAGGGAGCCGCACAAATTCACCGTGCTGAGCGCGGGGCGCATCAAGATGGTGTGCATCCACCAATCCGCCCAGTTCGAGACGATCTGGCTGGAGTAGCCGGCTCGCCCAGTGGGTGAGTTGCCCCTACTTGAACAGCAAGACGCCCCACAGCCCGATGGCGCCGACGAAAATCCGCCAGTAGGCAAAGGGCGCGAAGCCGTTGCGCGAGATGAAATCGAGGGCGTAGCGCACCACCATCCAGGCCATGATGAAGGCCACCGCAAAGCCGATCGCGATGCTGATGCCGCCGGCCGACGAGAGCGTATCGCGGCTCTTGTAGAGGTCGTAGCCGAAGGCGCCGATCATGATGGGGATGGCCAGAAAGAAGCTGAACTCCGCCGCCGACCGCTTGTCGGTACCCAGCAGCAGCGAGCCCACGATGGTCGAACCGGAGCGCGACACGCCCGGGATCAGCGAGAGCACCTGGAACAGCCCGATATAGAGGCAGAGGAGCGGCGGATAGCTGTAGATGTCGGTGTATTTTGGGGTCAGCTTCAACTGGTCGACATAAAGCAGGATGATGCCGCCCACGATCAGCATGACGCAGATCAGGATGGGGCTCTCGAACAGCACCCCCTTGATGACGTCGTGCAGCAGCGCCCCGGCGATCACGGCGGGCAGGGCGGCAATCACCACCCCCATGATGAACCGCCAGGCGCCGGGTTTGCGGGCAATGGCGTCCATCAGGATCTTCAGCAGCCGCCCGAAATAGACCACGATGACGGCGAGGATCGCGCCAAGCTGGATCAGAACGGTGAACGTCTTCCAGTCATCGCCGTTAAGGCCGAGGAAATGCTCGACCAGCAATTGGTGGCCGGTCGAGGAAACCGGGAGGAATTCGGTCAGGCCTTCGATGATGCCCAGCAGCGCCGGCAGAAAAAGACCTTGATCGGCGCTCATTTGATCTCCTACTCATCGCGGGGCCGCCCGGCGCCCCCGAATAAGCTGATTTGCCGGGCCACGCTATTGGACTGATCCTTACAATGCCGCGATTGCTCCAGCACAGGCTCGACCCCGCCTCCCGCCTCGCCCGGCTGATGTTCGCCGAATATGGCGTGGCGGTCGATGTCGAGGACATCAAGCCGTGGACGCGCGATCCGCAATTCCTCGAAATCAACCCGGCCGCCACGGTGCCGATCATGATAGACGATGGCGAGCCGCCGGCGGTGGGCGTGCTGGCGGTCATCCACGCCATCGAGGATCGCTACTCGCCCAGCGCCGTCAGCGGGCTGTTTCCCACCCATGGACGCGACCGGGCCGAGATGTGGCGGCTGTGCGAATGGGTGCTGCTGAAACTCAACGACGAGGTGACGCGCTACGTCATCGAGGAAAAGATCGTCAAGCGCGACCAGCGCGGCGCCACCCCCGACCCGAGCGTGCTGCGCGTCGCCAAGGCCAACCTCTCCGAGCACATGCTGTATTTCAACTGGCTGTTCGGCTCGCGCCAGTGGATGGCGGGCGAGGCGATGACGCTGGCCGACTTTGCCCTCGCGGCGCATCTGAGCGCGCTCGATTATCTGGGCGACGTGGACTGGGAAAGCTCCGTCGAGACCCGCCACTGGTACGCCCGCATCAAGTCGCGTCCGGCCTTCCGCACGCTGCTCAACGACCGCGTCGGCGGCATGCCGCCCCACGCCGGCTATGCCGATCTCGATTTCTGATCCGGCGGGGTCCGGGCCGGCGGGCTCGACGCATCCGCTCATTGCCGAGCTGAAGGCCCGAGCGAAACTGCTTGGCTTCGATGCGTTCGGGATCACGGCGGCCGGGGCGCGGCCGGAATTGCGGGGCAGGCTCGAGGCGGCGCTGGCCGAGGGCTGGCATGGCGATATGGAGTGGCTGGCGGAGACGGCGGAACGGCGTTCCAGCCCGACGGCGCTCTGGGACGATGCGCGCTCGGTGATCATGCTGGGGGTCAATTACGGCCCCGACAGCGATCCGCTCGCGACGCTGGCGCAGCGTGACCGCGGCACCATCTCGGTCTATGCGCGCAACCGCGACTACCACGAGATCATCAAGGGTCGGCTGAAGGAGCTGGCCAGCCTGATCCGGCGCACCGGCGCCAAGGCGAAAGTGTTCGTCGACACGGCGCCGGTGATGGAGAAGCCGCTGGCGGAAGCGGCGGGCATCGGCTGGCAGGGCAAGCATACCGTGCTGGTCAGCCGCGAATTCGGCTCCTGGCTGTTCCTCGGGGCGATCTTCACCGATGCCGAGTTGCCCCCCGATGCGCCGCATCCTCAGAGCTGCGGCAGCTGCCGGCGCTGCCTCGACATCTGCCCGACCGATGCGTTTCCGGCGCCGTTCCGGCTCGATGCACGGCGGTGCCTGGCTTATCTCAACATCGAGCATGCCGGGCCGATCCCGCTCGAATTCCGTGCCCCGATGGGCAATCGCATCTATGGCTGCGACGACTGCCTCGCCGTCTGCCCGTGGAACAAATTCGCCTCGGCCAGCCGCGAGGCGAAGCTGCAGGCGCGCGACGACCTCAACGGCCCTGCCCTCGCTGACCTCGCCGCGCTGGACGATGCCGGCTTCCGCTCGTTCTTTTCGGCCTCGCCGATCAAGCGGATCGGCCACGCCCGCTTCCTGCGCAATGTGCTGATCGCCGTCGGCAATTCGGATGACGCGGCACTGGCGCCGCTCGCCACCGCGCGGCTCGGCGACGACGATCCGCTGGTGCGCGGCGCGGCCGTATGGGCGACGCGGCGGCTTGTCGCGCCGGACGAGGCCGAGCGTTTGGCGCTTGCGTTTCTGCCGGCGGAATCGGACATCACGGTCCGTTCCGAATGGACGCAGGACATCTGAATGGGCGTGTTCTTCTTCGGCATGGGCTATTCGTCGCTGGCGACGGCTCGGGCCATCCACCAGATCATCGACGCCGACGTGCCGATCGCCGGCACGACGCGGACCGAGGAGGGCTGCGAGCGGCTGGCCGAGAGCCCGTACCGGCTGCACGTCTTCGACGGCATGAAGCCCGGCGCCACGCTGGGGCCGGACCTGCACAAGGCGACGCATGTGGTGCTGTCGATCCCGCCGAACGACAGCGGCGATCCGGCGCTGAACCTGCATCGCGCCGACCTCGATGCGGCCGCCGGCCTGCAATGGCTCTGCTATTTCTCGACCGTCGGCGTCTATGGCGATTTCGGCGGCCAGTGGGTCGATGAGAGCGCGCCGACCCGACCGGTCAACAAACGCAGCCAGCAGCGGGTGGAAATCGAGGCCGCCTGGGGCGAGTACGCGAAATCGCGCGGCATTCCGCTGCTGGTGCTGCGGCTCGCCGGCATCTACGGACCGGGGCGCTCGGCGTTCGACAAGCTGCGCGAGGGCACGGCGCGGCGCATCGTCAAGCCGGGCCAGGTGTTCAACCGCATCCATGTCGACGATATCGGCCGGATCACCACGCTCGCGGCACAGCGCAAGCTGGGCGGCGTGTTCAATCTCAGCGACGACGAACCGGCGCCGCCGCAGGATCTGGTCGAGTATGCGGCGAGGAAAATGGGCGAGCCGGTGCCGCCCGACATTGCTTTCGAGACAGCCCAGATGACCGAGATGGCGCGCAGCTTTTACTCCGACAACAAGAAGGTCTCGAGCGCCGCGATCAAGGCCGCGCTCGGCACCGAGCTGACCTACCCCAATTATCGCGCCGGCCTCGACGCGATCTTCGAGCTGCCAGCAGGAGCTGCCCCGTCCCAGCCAAAAGCGCGCCGTCGCGCGTGGTGCTCGAGGGCCGCTATGCGCGGCTCGAGCCGATCGGGCCGCAGCATGTCGCCGATCTCTATGCCGCGGCGACGGCCGAGCCGCAGCGCTTCGACTATCTGTTCGAGACGGCGCCCGAGAGCGAAGCGGCGCTGGCCGAATATGTGCGCATCGCCGCCAGCAAGGACGACCCGATGATGTGGGCCGTGATCGACCGGGCGCGCGGCACGGCCGAGGGCCGGCAGACGCTGATGCGGATCGTGCCCGAGCATGGCGTGATCGAGGTGGGCAACATCTTCTGGGGGCCGCGCCTGGCGCGCACGCGGGTCGCGACCGAGGCGCTGTTCCTCCACGCCCGCTACATTTTCGATACGCTCGGCTACCGGCGCTTCGAGTGGAAGTGCAACAATGGCAACGAGCCCAGCAAGAAGGCGGCCCAGCGCTTCGGCTTCCAGTTCGAGGGCGTGTTCCGCCAGCACATGATCCAGAAGGGCCGCAACCGCGACACCGCCTGGTTCGCGATGACCGACGGCGACTGGCCGGCGCTGAAACGCGAATATGAGCGCTGGCTTTCGCCCGACAATTTCGATGCCGCCGGACAGCAGAAGACGGCCTTACGCTTTGGCTGAGCTTCGTTATAGTGCGCCCCGCGGAGGGGCCCTATGAGCGAATTCGACGACGTGCTGGCGCAGGTGCAGAGCCTGCCGGCGCTGCTGCGTGACGAGACCAAACCGATCACCGACCGGCTGCGGCGGGTGCTGCAGGTGCCCGATATTTTCGGCTTCCGGCAGATCGTGCTGACCGGCTCGGGCGACAGCTATTTCGCGGCGCTGGCGTCCGCGCCGGCCTTCCGCGCCTGGACCGGGCTGCCGGTGGTGGCGCTGCCGGCAATGGAAGCCTCGCGCTACCTCGATGCCGGGCTGCCGCCGATTGCCGGCCGCAAGCGTGGGCTGCTGGTGGTGGCGATCAGCAATTCGGGCGAAGGGGCGCGGCTGGTCGAGGCGGTGGCGCGGCTGCGGCTCAAGGGCGCCGTGACGCTGGCGATCACCGCCAATCCCACGAGCCGGCTGGCGCAGGCCACCGAAGCCCATATCGACGTGACGCTGAGCCAGGCGGTGCCGGGCCCCGGCGTGCGCAGCTATGTGGCGTCGCTGCTGGCGCTGAACCTCTTGGGTATCCGCTTCGCCGAAGTGCTCGGGCATGGCACGATGGACGATGCTGGCGTATTGCGCTCGGCATTGGCCGGGCTGGCGGCACCGCTGGAGCAGGCCATCGCCGCGACCATGCCGGTGGCGGCAGCGAAAGCGTCCGAGTGGGCCGGGTTCGCGGCGGCCGATGCGATCGGCAGCGGTCCGGGATTTGGAACGGCGTCCTATGCGGCGGCCAAGCTGGTCGAGATGGCCGGTATCCATGCGGCGGCGCATGACACCGAGGAGTTCGTGCATGTCGGCTATTTTGCCGGCAGGCCCGCCACCATCCCGACAGTACTGTTCGCCGCACGTAGTGCCGTCTCGGCCTCGCGGGCGCTCGAAGTGGCCGACGCCCTCAAGCAGCTCGGGCGGCCTTATCTGGTGGTGACCGAGGACACGCCGGACGATGACGCCGCGCCGACGCGCGTGGCCGAATGGGGCACGCCCATCCTGCATGTGGTGCCGGCGGTGCTGCTCGCGGCCCATTGGGGCAAGGCCAACGGCGCGGCGCATTTCGGCGGCCGCACCGGCGCCTGGTCCGGCGAAATGGTGGCGCCGCTGATCCGCAACAGCTGGATGGAGATCGAGTGATGGCGATGACGACCTTTCATTTCGACACCGATCGCTGCGGGCTGTTCGACATCGACGCCGAAGTGCGCGAGGCGCTGAAGGCAAGCGGGGTGAGCGACGGCATCCTGGTGGTCTCGGTGCCGCACTCGACGGCGGCGGTCACCGTGGTGTCGC
Organism: Pseudomonadota bacterium; assembly: GCA_048498015.1. Lineage (GTDB taxonomy): Bacteria > Pseudomonadota > Alphaproteobacteria > Rhizobiales > Devosiaceae > Devosia_A. The sequence goes on along the minus strand of JBEHYU010000028.1, from coordinate 29,735 downwards.
CCTGGGACGATCTCGGCCTCGAGGACGTGCATGACGAGCTGGTGCGGCTGATCCCGACGCGCATCGACTTCAAGCATCAATACGACACGCCGCAGGATGCCGCCGGGCATGTGAAGGCAGCCATCGTCGGCCATTCGCGGTCGTTTATCGTCGAGGCTGGCAACATCGTCTTCGGCCACTCGCAGAAGATCTATTTCTGGGAGTTCGACGGACCGCGGAGCCGGATGGTCAATGTGAAGGTGATCGCCGGATAGTCCGGCGCAAGCGGCGTCACCCCACCCACCAGCCTTCGGCTGGTCCCCCCTCCCCGTCGAGGGGAGGGAGAGGTGGTGACTTCGCTCTCCACTCATACGGAATCATCAGTCGGTTCTCCCTCCCCCTTGCGGGGAGGGGGGACCATGCGAAGCATGGTGGGTGGGGGGAGGCCACAGGCTCGATGCTGTTGGGGCCACTACCCCTCGATCATATTCACGATCGCCTGTTCCAGCAGCGCCAGATCCTGCGGCCGGCTCATGCGGTGTTCGCCGTCCGGCACCAGCGTCAGCGTCACCGGGTCCAGCAACAGATGCTGCACCAGCTTCATGGTGTGCTCCCGGGGCACGTCCTTGTCGCGCGCACCCTGCAGGATGGTGACCGGCGCGCCGATCTCGATGCCGCGACCGAACAGCAGATGCTGCCTGCCGTCCTCGATCAGCGCCTTGTTGATCCGGTAGCCGTCGGCCGAATATTCGGAGGGCGTGTCGACGAACCCCTGCTTGTCCAGCAGCTTCTGGTACTTCTTCGGCATCTGGGCGAGCATCAGTTCGGTCATGTCGGTGGCGGGAGCGATCAGGATCAGGCCCGCCACCCGCGAAGCGCCGCGCCGGCGCAGCTCGCGGATCAGCAGCAGGGCCAGCCAGCCGCCCATCGAGGAGCCGATGACGATCTGCGGGCCGGAGGTCGTGTCGAACACCGCCAGCGCCTCCTCCAGCCAGCGCGAAATCGTACCGTCGTTGAAATCGCCACCCGAGGCGCCGTGGCCGGAATAATCGAAACGGGTGACGGCGAGGCCGTGCGCCGCCCCGAAGGCATCGACCGCCAGCGCCTTGGAACCGGTCATGTCGGAGCGAAAGCCCGACAGCCAGAAGAGCCCGGGGCTCCGGCCGACCCGCCGCCCGACCGCGATCGGCCGGTCGCCGACCATGATGATTTCGCTGGGCTCGTGCATTTCGCGCAACTCCGCCACAGGCTTTGACATTTGCATTTACGCGCTGTCCAGCGGATTGACTTATGGGCGGCGAGTCACGATTTTAGCGCCGCTTCCGGCAATTCCCGTCAACCGCAGAAGGACATCTGCCATTCGCCGACCCATGAGACCCGTTGCGCCCCAGAAGGATGGGCCGCAGTCCAACGAGGATATTACTTCTCCCGAAGTCCAGCTGATCGACGCCGAGGGCGTCAATCAAGGCGCGATCAAAACCCGCGACGCGCTGGCTCAGGCCCAGGAACTGGGCCTCGATCTGGTTATCATTGCCGGCAATTCGACCCCGCCGGTCGCCAAGATGCTCGATCTGGGCCGCTTCAAATATGCCGCGCAGAAGAAGGCGGCCGAGGCGCGCAAGAAGCAGAAGGTGATCGAGGTCAAGGAGATCCAGCTCCGCCCGAACATCGACACGCATGATTACGAGACCAAGATGAAGGCGGTACAGCGCTTCCTCGAGGACGGCGATCGCGTGAAGGTCACCATGCGCTTCCGCGGCCGTGAAATGGCGCACCAGGACATCGGCATGAACCTGCTGGTCAAGGTCCAGCAGGAAATGGAGCCCAAGGCCAAGGTGGAATCGTCCCCCCGCTCCGAAGGCCGCCAGATGGTGATGGTGCTGGCGCCGAAGTGAACCGCCGGTATTGAGGGCTATGACGAAGGGCGGCTTGGCCGCCCTTTTGTTTTGCGTGGAGCGAGGCGCTGACTGAGGCCAAACACCCCCTCACCAAGCTTCGGTAGGCCTGCGGCCAACCTCCGCTACCCTCCCCCACCTGGGGGGAGGATGTCAGTGCCGACTTCGCCTTCATCGCCAGAAGTACCGCTGGCGCGATCTCATCCTCCCCCTGGTGGGGGAGGATAGCGGCGCTAGGGCCTTCAGGCCCGTAGCAAGCTTGGTGAGGGGGTGTTTGCTCTCGGCAGTCGTACCGCTCACCCGATCTAGCCGAATCCCCACAAAACAGGCTATATAACGCCTTATGGGCTTTGATCAGCGGGACACGATCGGGTTTCAGGCGGCGCAGCTGGCGCGGCTGATCGCGTATCGGCTGCGCGAGGCGCTGGCGCCGCTGGGGGTGCAGCCGGCGCAGGCGGCGGCGCTGATCGAAATCGCCGCCAAAGAAGGGCTGACGCAGAAGGAGCTGGTCGAGCGGCTCGACGTCGAGCAGCCCGGCGTGGCGCGTACCCTCAACGGCCTCGAAGAAGATGGCTGGATCACCCGCCAGACCATCGCCGGCCGCAGCCAGGGGCTGTATTTGACCGACAAGGCCCGGGCGGTCGTGCCGGATGCGGCGAAGTTCAGCGAGAGCGTGAACCGGGAGGCGCTCGGCGAGCTGAGCCGCACCGAGCGTTCGCATCTGATCGGGGCGCTGGAGGAGGTCATCGCCGGGCTGAAATCGGCCTGAGCCCACCCGCGGACGTCCGAAGCATCGCCTGGATTCCCGCCTTCGCGGGAATGACGCAGCGGAAGGCTTTGGCCTTGGAGTCCGCTTGCGCTAATGGGCTGATCCCTCTATAGAGCCGCCTTCCATCCGGACCGCCCGGCCGAAAGGCATGCCGTGGCGATCCTTAAAGCGGGGCTCGAATCGGGGCCCGCACCCACTCTCAGGGAACGCAAAATGCCCAAACTGAAGACCAAATCGGGCGCCAAAAAGCGCTTCAAGATGACTGCGTCCGGCCGCGTGAAGGCCGGTGTCGCAGGCAAGCGTCACCGCCTCTCCAGCCACAACGCCGACTACATTCGCCGCAACCGGGGGACCAAGATCCTCAAGAAGGGCGATGAGAGTCTGGTCAAGTGGTACATGCCGTATAATCGCTAAGGAGAGCTGACAGATGTCCCGAGTCAAACGCGGCGTTACCAATCACGCTCGCCACAAGAAGGTCCTGAAAGCCGCCGAAGGCTTTTACGGCCGCCGCAAGAATACCATCCGCGCCGCGAAGGCCGCCGTCGACAAGGCCGGCCAGTATTCGTATCGCGACCGCCGCGCCAAGAAGCGCAGCTTCCGCGCTTTGTGGATCCAGCGCATCAACGCCGCCGTGCGTGAGCATGGGCTGACCTACGGCCGATTTATCGATGGCCTCCTCAAGGCCGAGATCGCCGTCGACCGCAAGGTGCTCAGCGATATCGCCATCACCGAGCCCGCAGCCTTCGCCGCCCTCGTGGCGCAGTCGAAAGCGGCGCTCGCGTATCTGGGCGAGATCGAAAAGACCACCGCCGAGCGCGTTTCGGCCTGAGAGGCGTAGCCTCGCGGACCTGAAGTCCGCTGAGGCGAAGTCCCTCGATCCGCTAGCCTTTTGCGAGGCCTCAAGCTAAGCCTTGCGCCGCCCCGAACCGGGGATGGCGCGGGGCTTTTTGTTTGCCCGCGCGAAACAGAGATGAAACTCAAATGGCAGACCTAGATGATCAAAAGCGAACGCTTGAGGGCTTGGCTCAGCAGCAGCAGGAGTTCCAGCAGACTCTGACGGGGGTGATGCGAACTGCCCAAGCAAGCACTGAACATCTTTCAGAGTCCTTTAGGGCCGTTCGACGCAACCTCGAAGCACTTCAGACCTCCAATTTTCAGAGGGCCATCGCGTCGCTTGACCCATTGCGAACTGCGATGGAAAAGCTGAACCCCAGTTTGTTGGAGATCGTTCAAGCGAACACAAGTGCCGTTCGAGAAATCCGAGAGGCACTAGACAAATCGTTATACGGCGAATTCTACAGATTCATCGAACTTCAAAAGTCGATCGCCGATGTTTATCGAGTTGGCACTTTTGGTAAGCAAGGAATTGTTACTCTGGAATTTTCAGAGCTTAAGGGGCTACCTCAAGATGAGCGAACCAAACGCGCGACCGACGTCAATGTCGCGAAGACAAAAGCGGACCTTGAACTTAAGAGTTTCACTCAAGGTGTGAAGGAGCTGGAGCTCCAGACGCGCTTGGAAGCAGAGCGCGTCGACGTCACCCTGCCCGTCCGCCCTGCCCCGACCACCGAGGGCCGCATTCATCCGATCAGCCAGGTGTGGGACGAGATCACGGCGATCTTTTCCGATATGGGCTTCAAGATCGCCGAAGGGCCCGACATCGAGACCGACTGGTACAATTTCACCGCGCTCAACTTCCCCGAGGGGCATCCGGCGCGCGAGATGCACGACACGTTCTTCCTGAAGCCGGGGGCTGACGGCTCGCGTAAGGTACTTCGTACCCACACGTCGCCGGTGCAGATCCGGGTGATGAAGCAGAGCAACGAGAAGCCGGCCGCGTCATATCTCACCGCGCCGATGGAACCGCCGATCCGCGTCATCATGCCGGGCCGCACCTACCGGCACGACAGCGACCAGACGCATACGCCGATGTTCCACCAGGTCGAAGGCCTGGTGATCGACAAGCAGAGCCATATCGGCCAGCTGCGCTGGGTGCTGGAAGAATTCCTCAAGGCCTTCTTCGAAGTGCCGGGCGTGACGCTGCGCTTCCGCCCCAGCTTCTTCCCCTTCACCGAGCCGTCGATGGAAGTCGACGTGCAGTGCGACCGCTCGGGGCCGGAGGTGAAGATCGGCGAGGGCTCCGACTGGCTCGAGATTTTGGGCTGCGGCATGGTGCACCCCAATGTGCTGCGCAATTGCGGCCTCGACCCCGACGTCTACCAGGGCTTCGCCTGGGGCATGGGGATCGACCGCATCGCCATGCTCAAATACGGCATGAACGACCTCCGCGCCTTCTTCGACGCCGACAAGCGCTGGCTCGATCACTACGGCTTCCGGGCGTTCGACATGCCGACGCTGTTCGGGGGCCTCAGCAGCTGATGGCAGTGCGGCCCGACATCGCCGGCCTGTTCGCGTTCGCTTTCGGGGACACACCGGAAGTGGCGGAGGAATCGCTTGCCCAGATCATCGCCGGGCGAAAGACCGCTGCCTTCGCACCACTGCGCGATCTCGGCCCCACCGGTCACGAACCCTTGCCGGCGGCGGGCGAGCGCTACGTGATCCTCGACAGCGCGGGCGAGCCCGGGGCGCTGATCGAGGAAACCGCGATCTTCCAGTGCAAGGCACACGAGTTGACCGACGATTTCCTGCATGACTGCGGCGCAGACGATGTGGCTGCGTGGATGGCGCGGCACATCGCCTTCATCGACCGCTGGGGCGGCTGGTCGGACGATCTCGAGCTGGTCTGCGACCGCTTCAAGCTGGTCGAGGTGCTGCAGTGACCGACGCGCCGCAGACCGTGACCTTTGTCGTGACCGATATCGAGGCGGATGGGCCGTCGCCGCTCGAGAGCTCGATGCTGAGCTTTGCGTCGGTGGCGTGCGATGTGTCGGGCGCGGTGATCGACGAGTTCGAGGCAGTGCTGGAACCGCGTTCCGATCGCAAGCCCAACGGGGTGACGATGGCGTGGTGGCAGACGCAGCCGGAAGCATGGGCGCATTCGACGGCCAATCCGGAGCCGGCCGAGACGGTGATGCCGCGCTATGCCGACTGGGTCGAGGCGCTCCCTGGTGCGCATGCCTTCGCGGCGGCGCCGATGAGTTTCGACGGTTTGTGGATGGACCACTATCTACAGACCTATGTGGGCATCCGCGTGCTCGGGCACCCCACCGGTGGACGGCAGATTTTCCGTGGCGGCGGCGTGTGCCTCTACACCATGGCGGGCACGCTGCGCGGCGCCGACTATCTCAACTGGGGCATGCAGCGCGTGCCGCCCGACTGGTATGGCAACATCCGGCATACGCACCGCGCCATCGACGATGCGCGCGGCTTCGCCAATGTGCTGGGCAAACTTTTCGCGATCGCGGGCACGCTGCCCAGGATCGAAGCGACTGAAAGTGTGTATCGATGAAATTCACCCTCGAGTGGCTCAAGGATCATCTCGACACGAACGCCACTGCTGCAGAGATCACCGACGCGCTGACGCTGATCGGCCTCGAGGTCGAGAGCGTCGAGGACCAGGGCAGCGCGCTCAGGAAATTCGTGGTGGCGCATGTGGTGTCGGCGACGCCGCATCCGAACTCGGACCATCTGAGCGTCTGCAAGGTCGATGCCGGCACCGGCGAGCTGATCGACGTGGTGTGCGGCGCCCCCAATGTGCACTCGGACATGAAGTCGGTGTTCGCCTTCCCCGGCACCTATATTCCGGGCAAGGATTTCACCCTCAAGGAAGGCGTGGTGATCCGCGGCGAAAAGAGCAACGGCATGCTGTGCTCATCGGCTGAGCTCGAGCTCAGCAACGACCACGACGGCATCATCGCGCTGCCCGACGATGCGCCGATCGGCATGCCGTATGTCGAGTATGCCGGGCTCGGCGGCGTGGTGATCGATATCTCCATCACGCCCAACCGCGGCGACGCGACCGGCATTTACGGGGTGGCGCGCGACCTCGCGGCCTATGGGCTGGGCGAGCTGAACCCGACCGATGGCTACATGGCGCCGGTGCCGTCCGCGGGGCCGAGCCCGATCCCGCCGCTGCCGCAGCACTTTGCGCCCGGCGAGCCCAAGGCGATCCGCAAATTCGCGGGACGCTACATTGCGGGCGTCAAGAACGGGCCGTCGCCCGAATGGCTGCAGCGCCGCCTGCGTGCCGTCGGTCTGCGTCCCATCAATGCGCTGGCCGACATCACCAATTTCGTGTCGCTGGGCTGGGGCCGGCCGCTCCACGCCTACGACGCCGACAAGGTGCAGGGCACCATGCTGCTGCGCAATGCGCGGTCCGGCGAGAAGCTCGACGGACTCGACAATCGCGAGCACGAGCTCGACGAGACCATGTGCGTGATCGCCGACGATGTCGGGCCGCTCTGCCTCGGCGGCATCATGGGCGGCGAGCGTTCGAGCTGCACCGATGCCACCGTGAACCTCTTCATGGAATGCGCCAGCTGGGACCCGCAGGAGGTCGCGCGCACCGGCCGCAAGACCGGCATCGTGTCGGATGCACGCTACCGGCTGGAGCGCTCGGTCGATCCGGCGCTGACCGAGCCGGGACTGGAGCTCGCGACGCGGCTGGTGATGGAGATTTGCGGCGGCACCCCGATGGAGCCGGCGATCTCGGGCGAGGATGTGTTCCCCAACACCGTCGTCGATTTTCCGGTGGGCGAGGTGAAGCGGCTGACCGGGCTTGACCTGCCGATCGAGCGGATCGGCGAGATTCTCGGACGGCTCGGCTTCGCGTCCTCCGGTGCTGGAACGACGCTCCAGGTGAAAGTGCCGAGCTGGCGTCCAGACGTGACGATGAAGGCCGACCTCGTCGAGGAAGTGATGCGGATGGAGGGCGTCGACAAGGTGCCGGTCGATCCGCTGCCGCGGCTGTCGGGCGTCGCGCCTCGCATGCTGACGACGATGCAGAATCGCCGACGGATCGCCAAGCGCGTGCTGGCGGCACGCGGCATCGACGAAGCGGTGACCTGGTCGTTCATCTCGGCCGCCGAGGCGGTGCGTTTCGGCGGCGGCAAACAAGAGCTGAAGCTCGCCAATGCCATCGCGGCCGACCTCTCCGACATGCGGCCATCGCTGCTGCCCGGCCTGCTCGCGGCACTCAGGCGCAACGAGAATCGCGGCTTCCACGACGTGGCGCTGTTCGAGGTCGGGCAGGTGTTCCTCAGCGACGAGCCGCAGGGCCAGCATACCTACGCGACCGCCCTCAGGGCCGGTGGCGCCGGCAAGGACTGGCAGGGCGAAACCACGCTCAGCGTATTCGACGCCAAGGCGGATCTCGCGGCCGTGCTCGACGGGCTCGGGCACGATATCGACAAGCTGCAGCTGGTGGCCGAAGCGCCGGCCTGGTCGCATCCGGGACGCGGCGGGCGCGTCCAGCTCGGGCCGACCAATGTGATCGGCTGGTTCGGTGAGCTGCATCCGGCCTGGGCAACGGAGATGGGCCTCACCGATCCGGTGGTGGGCTTCGAGCTCGATCTCGACGCCATCCCCGAGCCGCGCCGCAAGGCCACCAGGGGCAAGGGCGCGCTGAAGCTCAGCGATCTCATGCCGGTGGAACGTGATTTCGCTTTCCTCGTCGATCGCGACGTGACCGCGGCGGTGCTGCTGCGGGCGGCGCGTAACGCCGACAAGGCGCTGATCACCGATGTGGGCATCTTCGATCTGTTCGAGGGCAAGGGCGTCGCCGACGGCAAGAAGTCGGTCGCCATCCGGGTGACGCTGCAGCCCACCGACAAGACGCTGACCGACGAGGAGATCGACAAGGTCGCCAGCGCGGTGGTCGCGGCAGTCGGCAAAGCCACCGGCGGCACGCTGCGCACATGAGTGAGGCGGCGCTGCTCGATGCGACCTCGTCGGCAGCCGAGCTGCCGGCGGGACTCGTGCGGGCGCCGCGCCCCTCGCGAAAGAAGCGGCCGCAGGCCTTCCTCGATGCGTTCGACGCCACGGGGCTGGCCTATGACTGCTTCCGGCACGCCGACGGCAAGCGCGTGCTGCTGATCGGGCCGCCGCCGCTGAAGCTCGACCCGTATTACCGGCTGGCGCGGTTCACCGCCCTGCCCTCGCGCACCGTGGTGCGGGCGCGGTTTCACATCTCGCTGTCGGTGCTGGTGATCGAGCTGGACGACGTGCCCGAAGGCGACAGCGCGATTGCCGTCGAAATCGGCAAGTGGCGCGGCGAGCTCATCATCCAGCCCAATTTGTCGCCGACACTGGCCGGGAGGCGGCTGCTGTTTTCGATGAGCAAGGACAATGAGCTGGGCTGGATCCGTGAGTGGGCGGCGTTCCACGCGCGCCATCACGGCACCGATGCGGTGGTGCTCTACGACAATGGCTCGACCCGCTACAGCGTCCCCGAGATCGAGGAGACGCTGCGTGCGGTGCCGGGCATCGCCGCCGTCGCGGTGCCGGTGTGGCGGCAGAAATTCGGCCGGACCGACCCGGTGCTGAAGCTCAACCCCTATTGGGCGCATTTCCCACAGATCGCCAGCATGAGCGACGTGCTGCGCCGCTATGGGGCGGCGGCGCACGGCATCCTCAACTGCGACATCGACGAGCTGGCGCGACCGCTGAGCGGAACGACGATCTACGACGCGGCCAGGCGATCGCGCGCCGGGCTCGCGGTGTTTCGCGGCGAGTGGATCGAGGCGGTGGCCGGTGAAGCTCGCCACAACGACCACCGCGATTTCACGCAGCGGCTGAAGGACCCCAAGGCGGCGCGTTCGCGGCCCAACAAATGGGCGATCGATCCGAGCCGCCCGTGGCTGCAGAAGCTGGGGGTACACCCCTACTGGCACTGGATCGTGGGCCGGCCGCTCTTCGCCAAGGTGACGCCGCCGGGCGCCGGCTACTGGCACTTCCGCGGCATCAATACCAACTGGAAGGCCGACCGCACGGCGCAACGCGGCGGCGCCGACGCACTGGAGACCGATCCCGAGCTGGTGGCGGCTTTCGCCGGCGACGACGCATGAGCGGCATCACGGCCTTCGCCAATCGCTGGGGCGGCTGGGCCGTGCTCGTGCTGACGCTCGCGCTGTGCGGCGTCACCGGGCTGGTGACGCCCTATCTGCTGGTGCTGGTGGGCGCCGTGCTGCTGATCGCGCAAGGGCTCGACGGCTCGCTGCTGCGCGCCTGGCGCGAGCCGGCGGCCGTGTCGTTCACGGCGGTGTTCGTGGTGCTGGCCATCTGCTTTGCGATCACGGCGAAGCGGCCCGGCGACGTGCTGCTGGCCCTCAATTTCGTCATGCTGGTCCTGTTTGCGCCGTTCAACGCCGCGCTCACCACGCAGCGCCGCGAGGATGGCGGCCGGATCGTGGCGCGGCTGACGCTTGCCGGCACGCTGCTCAGCGTCGTGGTGGCGCTGGTGATGACGGTGCTCTCTGGTGGCGACCGGCACGACCATGGGCTGATCGGCGTCATCGTGCTGTCCAACACCGCCGTGCTGCTCGGCTTCCTGTCGCTGCTCGGCCTCGCCGCCGAAGCGCGCTGGTGGCGCTGGCTCTATTTCATCGGACCGCCGGCCGGCATCGCGGTATCGCTGATCACCCATTCGCGCGGCCCGCTGCTGGCGGTGATCCCGCTCGCCATCGTGGCGGCGGTGTTCATCGTGCGTACGCTGCGCATCCACTGGGCGCTGGTGACCGGCGCGCTCGTCCTCGGCATCGCCGGGCTCGGCTGGCAGGCGCTGCAGATGGGCGAGCGCATGGCGCGCATCCCGCATATCTTCGAGGATCTGCTGATCGGCGACGTGATCACGGGCGACAAGACCGCCGATATCCGGCTCGATCTCTACCAGGCCGCCTGGCACGCCTTTCTCAAGGCGCCCATCTTCGGCCATGGCTGGGCCCATATGATGCAGGCCGCCAAGCCCTTTCTCGAGCAGAAGCGCAACGCCAAGCTGCCGCAGCTCCACAACGACATCGCCGATTTCGCGGTGTCGGCCGGCAGCATCGGGGTGCTGTGCTATGCGGTGCTCATCCTGACGCCGATCGTGGCGGCGCTGATGTCGCCGGCGGACCGGTTCAAGAGCATCCGCATCTATGGGGCGTTCATCCTCGCCACCGCCTATGTGTTCGACGGCGCAACGGATCTGATGTTCGGCTTCGAGTTCCACACCGCCCTTTATGCCGCCCTCTCCGCGATCCTGCTGGGCTATTGCCGCGAGCGGGAGACACGGCCGTGATGCGTGGATTTTTCCATCAGCTGGCCCTGGCGCTGACCGCGCTGTTCCTCGCCGGAGCGCTGCTGCTGCCCTATAATGGGGGCTACGTGCTGGCCTATGTGCTGATGGGCCTGACGATCCTGTTCGTCATATCCCTGCTGATCGCGCGCGGCCGCTGGGAGATCGGCGCGGCCGGATGGTGCTTCATGGCGGCATGGGCGCTCATCGCCATCGCCTTCACCATCGACCGCGATGCGCCGATGATGATCAACTTCCTCTTCCTCGTCGCGGTCATTCCGCTGAGCTCGTGGCTAAGGCGCTTCGCGGCGCCCGACAGCAGCAAGGTCGTGGCGCTGCTCGCCATGGCGGGCACGGTGCTCTCAGCCGTCACCGCGGCCTGGGAAGTGACGCATGGACGCCAGCCGCGGGCGCTCGGCTTCTGGTCGGACCCGATCTGGTCGGCGGAGGCGGCGCTGATCCTGGGCTTCCTGGCGCTGGTCGGCATTCCGGCGATGACCAGCCGCTGGCGCTTCCTGCTGCTGCTGGGTCCGGCGATCGGTACCGGCATCGTTGTGCTGTCGGGCTCGCGCGGCCCGCTGCTGGCGGCGCCGGTGATCCTTGCGGCGCTGCTGTTCACCAGCTTCAGGCCGTGGTGGAAGCAGATCGTGGCGGTGACGGCCGTGCTGGTCATCGCCGGCGCGGCAGTGCTGCCGCTCTGGCCTTCGGGCATGCACCGGGTGCAGCGGACCGGCACGGTGATCGTGCAGCTGATCACCACCGGCGGCATCAAGGAGCACTCGGCGGGAGCGCGCCTCGAATTCTGGAAGGCCGGCACGCAGGCGTTCCTGCACAAGCCGCTGACCGGCTATGGCTGGAAGCGCTTCGTGCGCGCTGCCTACAAATACCTGCCGGACAAGGGCAAGGCGTTCAACGCCAAGGGTAGCGAGCTGCAGGGCAACCCGCATCTGCACGCCGACATCCTCGACCTCGGCGTCTCGGCCGGCATCATGGGGCTGCTGGCCTATGCGCTGATCCTGCTGGGGCCGCTCTTGGGCGCCATCCGCTCGCCGCGCGACAGCCAGCGCAGCGCGCGGCTGACCGGCGCGATCGTGCTGTCGGCCGGCTACGCGGCCTGTGGTGTCAGCTATTTGATGTTCGGCTTCGAGTTCCACACCACGCTTTATGTGGTGCTCACCGCCATCGTCCTCGGCTTCTGCCGGGACGAAGCGGCGGGCCGGCCGGCGCCGGTCAATCCGGTATAGAGGTCGCCGGGCGGCCGTCGAGCATGCCGCCCTTCACCGCATTGTCGATCGCCGCGAGCTCCTTGTCGGTGAAACTCAGATTGTCGAGCGCGCCGAGGCAATCCTTGAGCTGCTCCAGCGTGCGCACGCCGATCAGCGCCGAGGTGACCTCCTTGCGGCGCAGCACCCAGGCCAGCGCCAGCTGCGACATGGTCTGCTTGCGGGCCTTGGCGATCCGGCCGAGCGCATCGACGCCGGCGAGGATTTTTGGCGCCAGCGAGCGGGCGCCGATGGAGGAGTTCTTCTCCTCGGCGCGGGTGCCGGCCTTGCCCTTGGAGTACTTGCCCGACAGCACGCCCTGGGCTAGCGGCGAGAACGGGATGACGCCGATGCCGAGCTCGCCGCAGGCATCGATGGTCTGGTCGTCCTCGATCCAGCGATTGAGGATCGAGTAGCTCGGCTGGTGGATCAGCAGCGGCACGCCCATGTCGGCCAGGATACGGTGCGCTTCCTTGGTCTGCTCGCGCGGATAGGACGAGATGCCGACATAGAGCGCCTTGCCCTGCCGATGCAGCTGGGCCAGCGCGCCCATGGTCTCCTCGAGCGGCGTATTGGGGTCGTAGCGGTGCGAATAGAAGATATCGACGTAGTCGAGCCCCATGCGCTTGAGCGACTGCTCGCAGGACGCAATGAGATATTTGCGCGAGCCGAGATCGCCATACGGCCCCGGCCACATGCCCCAGCCGGCCTTGGACGAGATGATCAGCTCGTCGCGATAGGGGCGGAAATCGCGCGCCATGATGTCGCCGAACAGTTCCTCGGCGGCACCCGGAGGCGGGCCGTAATTATTGGCGAGATCGAAATGGGTGACGCCGTGGTCGAAGGCGTAAGCGAGGATTTCGAGGGCCGACGGATAGTCGCGGTTGCCGCCGAAATTCTGCCAGAGGCCGAGCGAGATGGCCGGCAGCTTCAGGCCGGACCGTCCGGTGCGCCGGAACTGCATGGAATCGTAGCGCGTGTCGGAAGCGCGGTAGGTCATGATGTTTCCTCGAAATGGGCTTGCCCGGGCCTTGTGCCGCCGCTTTGATGCGGGCTCGTCCCCGGCGTCAGAGAAGGTCCGGACAGTGCCGCAAACTCTGCTTGCCCGCAAGGCGATGATCCTGCCGCTGGCCGCCCTGCTGCTGGCGCCGCTGCCCGCGCTGGCGCAGGACGAGGCGGCGCCGTACCGCGCACAGCTGTTCGTCTGCGGCACGGGAGAGGATGCCGGCGACGGCTACCTCGAACTCACCGGCGTGGAAGACGAGGCCGGCGGGACCTTCACCGATCTCAGGCTCGAGTGGCTCGACAGGGACGAGAAGCCGCTGTGGAGCTTTCCGCCGGCGGGCGTCGATGCCAAAACGGCGTTCCTGTTCTCGCATTCGACCGGACCGGAGGGTTATCTGGTCACCATCCGGTTCAAGGACGCCGGCACCGACTACACGCTGTACTCGCTCTACGTGCCGCCCGACCCGTCGGACGAGAACGACGCGGGCGGCGGCGCGGCAGGACTGGTCAGCGCCAGGGGCGGCAGCCTGGTCGCGGACCTCCAGTGCGGCGAGGCGCCCTACGAGTTCATCCCCTACATGCAGCGCTCGATGAGTTGCGACACCGCCAACCCCTATGGGCCGGCGGGCTGCGAAGAGAACGAGCCGACGCGGCCCGCACCGATCGACATCAGCCGGATCGGGCTCAACTGAGCTTGCCGGCCTTGAGGGCGTCGAGAATCCACTGGCGATAGGTCTGGTTCTTGTCGGGGATTTCCGGGACGACTTTCGAGGCCTCCTCGATGAACCAGCGGTAGTCGCGGCCCATTTCGGCGCCGCGGCGGGTGTGCATGTCGAGGGCGAAATCCGGGATTTCGGGGCGGCGCTCACCGAGCGCGACAGCCTGCTTGGCCCAGCTCACCATGTCGTCGGTCGAGCGGTCCTTGGGCCCGCCGGCCATCACCCGGATCGCGTGGGCGGCGAACAGGAAGCGGTCGTGGCCGGGGTAGCTGTAGCGCAGATGCATCTGGAACAGCGTTTCGACCAGCACTGGGGCATTGAGGTTGCCGTAACCGACATCCTCCACCGAGATGACGCCGAGGCGGGACCAGAGCATCGCCTCCATTTCGGGGCTGGTGAGGTACATCTCCCAGCCCAGCAGCAGGGCGTTCTCGACCATGCCGCGGCGGATGGATTTCTGCAGCGCCGAGATCACCTCGTCGGCGGCGAAGCCGTGCTCGGTGGTGGTGCGCTGCCAGGGATCGGGCGGCTGTTTGACGTCGATCACCGCAGACCTCCCACCCATTCGGCAATGCCGTTCCAGAGGGCGCCATAGCCCGGCCAACCGAGGAAGGGCGGCGGCGCCCAATGCGGCGCGCAGTCCGAGGTGAAGGCGACCGAGCGGCCCTGGCCGTATTCGCCGGCGGCGAGCAGCGGATCCTGTCCGACGCGCACGAGCAGCGAGGCGCCCGGGCGCGGCACGACCTGGTTGTAGCCCAGCAGCACCGGCCATTTGCCGGCCGGCACGTCGCGGAGGATCGGGTGTGCGGCGTCGATCGTTTCGGGCTGCGCGCCCTCCGGCTTTTCGATGCGGTCGTCGTGGCGGTAGAGTGCGACCGGCAGGATGTCCTCGACGGCCGAGCCGGCATACTGGCCCTTGGCGTCGATGCCCTGGAAGGTGAGGTAGCCGCCGGCCATGACGAAGCCGCCGCCCTGTTCGACATAGTCGCGCAGCACGGCAAGACGGTTGGGCAGCACGACCGAGCGGTTGAAGGTATCGGGATGCAGCAGCAGCGTGTTGGCGCCGATGTCGCTCAGCATGACGAAGCTGTATTGCTGGAACGCCTCCACGGTCGCCGGAAATTCGCGCGAGGCGCGATGGGCGGGCAGATGATCGACGGTCCAGCCCTTGGCCTCGAGGGCGGCGCGGATCCAGTGGATGCCCTCATTGTATTCGGTGGTGGTGAAGCTGTCGAAGCCCTTCTGGTGGATGGAATGGGTGGTCCAGCTTTCGCCGGCGATCAGCACGCGCTTGCTCATAGTTTCCCCCTTGGTCTTGGCCTGGTTACCGATTGACGTTCTACAAGCTCGACCGGCAGCCGGGTGATCCGGGCAGCCGGCTTGCGGTTCATCACCGCGAACAGCGCCTGGAAGCCGGCGCGGCCGAGCGCCTCGATGGGCTGGCGGATGGCGGTGAGCGCCGGCGTCAGCATGGCGGCGAGCGGCGTATCGTCGAAGCTGATGAAACTCATCTGGCGCGGCACGTCGAGGCCGGCCTGGCGCAGGCCGGCCAGCGCGCCGAGGGCCAGATAGTCGGACGAGGCAAAGAGCGCCGTCGGCGGGTCCCTGCCCTGCAAAATCTCCAGCACCGCGAGGCGGGCGAAATCGGGTGCGAAGCTGCCGCGCCGCACCTGCGCCGGATCGACCGACAGGCCGGCCTCGGCCAACGCCTGGGTGAAGCCGGCATAGCGCTCCTCGCTCGAGAGCAGGCCGAGCGGGCCGCCCAGATAGCCGATACGCTTGTGGCCGGCATCGATCAGATAGCGCGTGGCGCGGTGGGCGCCCTCGGCGTTCTCGACGAAGATCTTGGGGACGTTGACGCCCGGGATGTCCTCGTCGAGCAGAACGACGTTCTTGCGCTTGGTGATCTGCCGCGCCAGCGACCCGTCGTCGGCCGTGTTGGTGAGCATGATCAGCCCGTCGACGTGATGGTCGCGCAGGCGGTTGAGCGAGGCGAGCTCGCGGGCCCGGTCGGAGCGGGTCGAGGAGATGAAGATGGTGTAGCCATGCCGGTCCGCTTCGTCCTCCACCGCCGAGGCCAGCTCGGCGAAGAAGGGCTCGCGGATCTCCGGGATGACGAGGCCGATGGCGTCGGTCTTGCCGGTCGACAGGCGGCGCGCCAGCAGGTTCGGGCGATAATCGTGCTTGGCGATGGCGGCGTCGATGCGGGCGATGGTGGCAGCGGGCAGCTCGATGGAATTGTTGAGATAGCGCGACACGGTGGTCTTGCTCACTCCCGCGCTCACCGCCACGTCCTGGATGGTTGCCACGCCCCGCTCCTACCAGACGATGGGGTGCGTTTCACCCGTACCGACATTGACGAAGCCTTCGGGCGCCAGCGGCGACGGCGCCACCAGCACCCAGGTCCAGGGCGAGCAGGTGAGCGTTGCCGCCATCAGCCGCTCGGGGAAGCCCGGATACCAGCGCGGCCGGTAGGTGGGCTCATAGATCCAGTCGACCTGCTCGGCGGCGCGGTAGAGCGCCTGCATCTCGGCATCGAGCGCCTCGGGCGGGCGCGCGGTCATCAGCCCGCCGATCTCGAAGCGAACGGTAGCAGCGAGTCTGCCGCCATGCACCAGGGCCCAGCCGCCCTGCTGGTCGACCAGCGCGTTGACGGCCATCGCCATGGCGGCGTCGGACGAGCCGGTGACCCAGATATTGTGCTTGTCGTGGCCGACCGAGCAGGCCAGCGCCGAGTCCGCATCGCGCGGCCCGCAGCCCCGCCAGAACATCTTTGAGATTTTGCCCTCGCCCGAGAAGCGATCGACGATGGCGAATTTGGTGAGGTTTTCCGACTCCAGCCGCTGCACCGCGCCATCCTGTACCGGCAGTGTCATCTCATAGAAGGTCGGGTGCCAGTGGAAGGGGCGAATCACTGCCGCCTGCATGGTGTCGCGGCCGGGCGCGGCGGCGATGCGGAAATCGTCGGCGGCGAGGCGGCGCTGGATGTTGACCGTGCGGGTGGCCCATTCGGGATAGTGGATCTGCGGCACCGGCCCGGTGTAGCGCGCACCCTCCGAGGCCGGCCGGCCATCGGCCCAGACCTTCTCGATCTTGAGCGAGGGGACATCACTCAGCAGCACGATGTCGGCGAAGCGGCCGGGCGCGAGCGAGCCCACATAGGGCGTGATGCGCATGTGGCGCGCCGGATTGAGCGTGACGCACTGGATCGCCGTTTCAGGCGAAAGCCCGGCCGCGATAGCGGTGCGGATATTGTGGTCCATGCCGCCATCGCGCAGCGTGTGGCTGGTCGAGCGATCGTCGGTGGTCAGCGCGATCTGCGACCAGTCGGCGAGGCCGCGTTCAAGCAGACCTTTGACGATCTCCGGCATGGTGTAGATGCGGATTTCGACGAACAGCCCATGGGTCAGCTTGTTCCAGGCTTCCTCGGCCGAGAACACCTCGTGGTCCGAGGCGAGGCCGGCCGCGGCGAAGGCGCTGATCTCGTCGATTTTGGTGATGCCCGAGGCATGGCCCTCGACGACGCCGCGGCCGGCCAGCGTCGCGCCGATCATGCCCCAGAGGCGATCGTGCGAGGGATTGTCGGGGTTCCACACCGCTGGCCAGTCCATCACCTCGTCGAGACCGGTGACCATGATGGAATCGGCCATGAAGCCGGCTTGCGCCGGGCCGTCATAATAGCCGCCGCCCCACTCATAGGCAGTGGGCGGCACGGCGGAGCCGGGTTGCGGGAACAGCTTCAGCGGCGACCCTGCGCGGCGCGCCAGCTTCCAGAATTCGAGGTTGTGCGGGCCGTCGACATTGGAGAATTCGTGACTCGCCTCGCAGGTCCAGGTGTTGCCGCGCGGGATCACCAGCGCCGCCTCGTATTCGGGCGTGAGGTGCGAGCTCTCGATGTGCTTGTGCACTTCGCCAAAACCCGGGACGGCGCTGAGCTTGGGCTCGTGCACCCGCTCGGCGACCTCGCCGGCATAGCTGCCGGCCGGCCCCACATAGGCGATGCGGCGGCCCTTGATGACGATCTCCTGATCGGTCAGCCATGTCCGGGTGTGGACATCGAGCAGGCGGCCGATGCGCAGCAGGCGATCGGCCGGTTTTTTGCCGAGCGCGACGAGCGTCAGCTCCTGCCGGATGCGGACTTCGCCGGCGCCGGTAAGGAGGAGGTCGTCGTCGCTCACAGCGCGGCCCTCCAGGCAGTGATCTCACGCACCGATTCGGCGACGATACGGGCGATGATCTTCTCTCCGGTCGCAGCAGTGGCGCCGCGCGGATCGCCGAAGACGCCGGAGCTGTTGAAGCTGCGCAGCTGGATCGGGCGGGTACCGAAATCCGGTGGGAAGGTCGGATACTCGGCGATTGCGCGGTCCATGCGCACGGCCTCGGGCGCCAGCGCCAGCATCATCGAGGTCTCGACTTCGTCGGCATGATAGAAAGTTGGAGCGGCGGGCCGGCTGGAACAGTATTCTGCCGCCGCGTCTTCCAGCCCCGGATAATCGAGATGCAGCGCCGGCAATGGGAGTGTCGCTGACGAGATAGGCGCGCGATTGCCGAAATGGCCGTTGACCGTCACCAGCCCGACTGCGCCAATGCGCTGCACGCCGCGGGCGATGTCCTCGATGGTCAGCCGCAGCGTATCGGCCGAGAGCGAGATGGTGCCCGGCCAAGCCTCGGCGCTCCAGGCTTCGCCATAGCCGATCGCCGGCAACAGCCAGCCGCCGATCTCGGCCGCGATGCGGCGGGCGACGCCGGTCGCCAGCACCGTGTCGGTATCGAGCGGCAGATGCGGGCCGTGCTGTTCGAGCGCACCGACCGGCAGCACCGCGATGAGGCCAATGGCACCATCGATCTCGGGCCAGCCGATGCGGGCGCTGTCGAGCATCATTCCCACTTCAGCATCCTGAGACTGATGCCCGGCGCGACAGCAGCGAGAGCGTCGACGGTGTAAAGTATGTAGTCCACCTTCGCCCCCTCGGCCGTCGCGATGACGGCCGCCGCGATGTCGCTCCCGCCGTAGCCGTGGGCGTAGAGATCGATCATCGCCGCCTGCAGCGGGCTCATCGTCGGGTTGAACGACACGCTCTCGATGGCGGCGCCACCGATCAGGGTGCCGTCCTTCAGCGTGAGGACGAGGGCAGCCGGCGACTTGCCGTAGGGGGTGTAGCTGTGGCGACCGATCTCGGTGAGCTTGGCCGCAACATCATCCGAAACCAGCTTGCCCGGCGCCTTGAGCTCGAGACCCGGGTGTCGCATTTCGCCCGCGACGATACCAGGCTGGCTGAGATAGCCGGGATCGAACGGCCAGGGGTAGAGCTGGCTCATGCTGAGGCGGTGGCCGAGCGGATCGATCAGCGTCAGCTCGCGCGTCGCGGCGAACTCCGAGAGGAACTGCCGGCAATGCGCGCAGGGGTGCGCCTCGCCGATGCAGATGGTCTTGACGGACGTACCTCGGCTGAAGGCGCGCGCGTAGACGAAGCCTTCGCCATGCACGGTGTTGCCGATATGCGCACCGACGAATTCGAGGTTGCCGCCAAAGATCAGGTTGCCGGTCTCGGCCTCGAGGCCGACGGCGCCGACATGAAAGTCCGAAATCGGCGGCTGCGCGAAGCCTTCCGCGACCGTACGCGAGAGCAGCAGCAATTCATCGTCCGAAAGGCCATGACTTTCACGAATTTCATCGACTTCATGATGCAGCAGGATGCCGCCATTATTGCCCGCGACATCGCCGCGCGTGCGGGCGAGCCCGGCACGGACCGCCTCACGAACGGCGGGCCCGACAGCGGCGTCGAGACGCTCGAAGCGGGAGCGGATCGCCGGATCGGCGGAGAACGGATTAAGGCTCAACGGGCACCGCCCAAAGCATTTGACAATGCCCCAGTGAACCGTCTTTATTCGCTTCTGTAAACCGGTTTACTAACTTGGGGTCGCATTGAGTACCGTGCTCCTCCACGGCGGCACTGTGTTGACCGTGGACAGCAATGATCGCGTGCTTGCGGGCGGATGGGTTTCCGTGCGCGACGGCCGCATCACCGCTACCGGCACCCGCGAAACGACACCCAGCAAGGCCGGGTTCGACGAGGTGCACGACCTCACCGGCCACCTCGTGATGCCCGGTCTGGTGAACGCCCACACGCATTCGGTGATGGTGCTGTTCCGCGGCCGCTCGGAAGGCCAGAGCCTGCTGACCATGGAGGGCTGGTACAACTCCATCCGCGAGCCGGAGCTCTCGCTGGTCAGCGGCGATATCGGTCCTGCGGTGGCGCTGAGCTGCGCCGAGATGGCGCTGAGCGGCACGACGACGTTCTGCGACCAGTACTTCTTTGCCGAGGAGATCGCCGCTGCCGTGAAGGCCGCCGGCCTGCGCGCCGTGATCGCCTATGGCATCGTGCAACTGGGCGACGTCGCCCGCGGGCAGCAGGAGCTGAAGGCGGCGACGGCGTTCATCGAACAGCAGCGCTCGGCCGACGGCCGCGTGATCCCGTGGTTCGGACCGCACGCGCCTTACGTAGACAACACGCCGGAGCTGCTGCTCGAGGAAGTGGCGGTGGCGCGCGAGCACGGCGTCGGGCTGCACATGCACATGGCGGTGGGGCCCGAGGACAACGAGCTGACGCTCCAGCAATACGGGCTGACGGCGACCGAGGCGCTCGAGCAGGCCGGCTTCTTCAGCGGGCGCGTGCACATCGCGCACTGCCTCGATCTCAGCGCCAACGACATGGCGATCTTTGCGGCCCATCCGGGCGTGTCGGTAGCGTACTGTGCCAGCGCCGGCCTGCGCTCGGGGCGCGAGGGGATGTGCCCGGCGGTGCCGCTGCGGGCGCTCGGCGTCACGGTGGCGCTCGGCACCGACAATGTGGCGGCCAACAATTCCTACGACATGGTCAGCGAGATGCGGGTGGCGGGCCTCGTCGCCTCGCATCGCGAGGGCGTGGCGCAGCCGATTTCGAGCCGCGAGCTGGTGCGGATGGCGACCATCGAGGGGGCGAAGGCCCTTGGCCTCGACCACGAGATCGGCAGTCTCGAAGCCGGCAAGGCGGCGGACATCATCGCCATCGACATGACCGGCCCGGGTTATTCGCCGACGCCCGACCCCGAGACGCTGCTGGTCTATTCGGGCAGCGGGCGCGACGTGCGGCATGTGTGGGTGGCGGGCGAGCAGCTGGTGCGCGATCGCGTACTCCGGCGCCGCGACTATCGCGATATTCGAGAAGACTATGCGGCCGCCTACGAGCTGTTCTGGGCGCGGGTGGCCGAGGCAAAAGACAAAAGGAACGTGGCCTAGTGCGTAAACTGATTTTCGACAGCGATGGCGGTGTGGACGACGCGCAGGCGCTGATCCTGCTGGTGGCCAACAACCGGGCGCCCGACCTCATCACCACGGTGTTCGGCAATGTGGGGCGCGACCAGGCGACGACGAATCTGCTGGCGGTCTCGGCGCATGTCGGCCTCGACGTGCCGGTGCATCGCGGCGCCGACCGGCCGCTGACGCAGCCGATCATCGATGCCACCTATGTGCATGGCAATGACGGGCTGGGCGGCGCGCCGCGGCCGGCGAAACAGGCCCTGCCCGCTTCCGACGACGCCATCGGCGTGCTGATCCGCGAGTTCCGCGCGGCGGCGGCGAAGGGCGACAAGGTCGACATCCTGATGATCGGGCCGCTCACCAACCTGGCGCTGGCGCTCAGGCTGGCGCCCGACATCACCGCCGGCATCGGCACGCTGACGATCATGGGCGGCACCGTCTACGGGCGCGGCAATACCAATGCGGCGGCGGAATTCAATATCTACGCCGACCCCGAGGCGGCACAGATCGTGCTGACCGCCGGGCTCGAAACCGTGATGGTGCCGTGGGAAGCCTGCGTCGCCCACTTTATGGCCGGCGAGCGGGTGGACGCGCTGTTCGCCGAGACGCCGGCGTCGGACCTGAAAGCGTTCTCGGAAGCGCTGGTCAACCACTACCGGGGCGTGCGGGTGAAGAACAAGGCGCCCGACAACATGCTGTATGTCGATCCGCTGGCCGCGGCCGTGGTGGTCGATCCCGGCATCGTCCGCAAATCGATCCTTGCCTCGACCAGCGTCGAGCTCGCCGGCAGCCTGACGCGCGGCATGACCCTGGTCGATACGCGCGGCGTCCTGAAGACGCCAAAAATAACGTTCGTGGAACAGGTCGATCTTGCTAAGGTCGATGCCTTCTACGCCCGTTCTGTCGCTTACGTGCCTAAAACAACAAACTAACGCAAACAGGAGTGCGCATGTCTGTTTTCTCATCCATCAGCAAAGCTGCGGCCGGGCTCGTGCTCGGTGCCGGCATGATGGCGACCGCCATCCCGGCGACCGCGATGGCCGCCGACTACACCAAGGACAACCCGCTCAAGGTGGCGCTCGTGGTCCACGGCAACCTCGGCGACAAGAGCTTCTTCGACAGCGCCGCGGCCGGCCTGCACCAGGCCGAGACCGACCTGCCGATCTCGCTCAAGATCATCGAGGCGGGCTCGGATCCCAGCAAATGGGAACCGGCGCTGCAGGACGCCGCCGATGGCGGCTATGACGTGGTGATCGCCGGCACGTTCCAGATGATCGACTTCGTCACCAAGATCGCCCCGGACTATCCGGACGAGAAGTTCATCACCTTCGATACCGCGCCCGACTACACCAAGTGCAAGTGCGACAACGTGCTGGGCATCATGTACCAGACCTCGTCGGCCGGTTACCTCGCGGGCTACGCCGCGGCCAAACTCAGCAAGACCGGCACGCTCGGCACCATCATCGGCGCCGATTTCCCGACCGTCACCGACTTCAAGGTCGGCTTCGACCAGGGCGCCAAGGCGGCTAATCCGGACGTGAAGATCCTCAATGCCGACGCCGGCGGCGTGTTCACCGACCCGGCCAAGGGCAAGGAAATGGCCCTCGCGCAGCTCGGCCAGGGCGCCGACGTGATCTTCCCGATCGCCGGCGGTACCGGCATCGGCGCGCTGCAGGCGGTCAAGGACGCCGGCAAGCTCGCGGTGGGCGTGGACTCCGACCAGGCGCTGATCTTCGAGGCGACCGACCCGGCGCAGGCCGCGGTGATCTTCACCTCGGTCGAAAAGCGCGTCGGCGCGTCGCTTGAACTGGCGCTCAAGGGCACCATCGACGGCTCGCAGAAGTACGGTGCATCCGAACTGCTTGGCCTCAAGGACGGCGCGGTCGGCATCTCCAAGAACGACTACTACAAGAAGATCGTGCCGACGGACCTGCAGGCCACGATCGACGATCTCGAAAAGAAGATCGCCTCGGGCGAGATCACCGTCGACACGGTGATGAAGTAAGACCAATCTCAGTGCCGCGCTCCAAAAGGGGCGCGGCATCTGCCATTTAGGACGTCGGGGGACGGATGGCACTGATCGAAGCGAGGGGTATCGGGCGCGTCTATCCGGGCGGCGTGGTCGCCAATGACGGGGTAGACCTCAGCGTCGAGAAGGGCGAAGTGCACGCCGTGGTCGGCGAGAACGGCGCCGGCAAATCCACCCTGATGAAAATCCTGTTCGGCATCGAGCACCCCGATTCCGGGACGCTGTCGCTCGACGGCAGGCAGGTGCAGTTCCAGAGCCCGCGCGACGCGATCGATGCCGGCATCGGCATGGTGTTCCAGCATTTCTCGCTGGTGCCGTCGTTCACGGTCTACGAGAATGTCGTGCTCGGCAGCGAACCGCGCGCCGGCATCCGGTTCAACCGGCAGGAAGCGATCGCCAAGGTGCGGGCGCTGGCCGAAAAATTCCGCCTCAACGTCGATCCGCTGCAGCCCGTGCGAGCGCTGCCGGTCGGCCAGCAGCAGCGCGTCGAAATCCTCAAGGCGCTCTACCGCGATGCGCGCATCCTGATTCTCGACGAGCCGACAGCCGTGCTGGCGCCACAGGAAGTGCAGGAGCTGTTCGTTGCCATCCGCTCGCTGATCGAGCAGGGGCGCACCGTCATCTTCATCGCGCACAAGCTGCCCGAAGTGCTGCAGATTTCCGACACCATCACGGTGATGCGGCAGGGCAAGACGGTCGGCTCGGTGAAGGCCAGGGACGTCACCGAACAGAGCCTCGCCACCATGATGGTGGGCCGCGAGATCGCGCTGCGCGTCGATCGCGCCGATACCGGCAAGGGCGCGACGCTGGCGGAGGTCAGCGGCCTTCGCATCGTCAACGCCCGCGGCAACGAAGTGGTGTCGGGCGTCGACCTGCGTGTCTGCGCCGGCGAGGTGGTCGGGCTGGTGGGCGTCGAGGGCAATGGCCAGGCCGAGATCCTCGAGGCCATCGCGGGGCTGCGCAAGCCGGCGGGCGGCAGCATCAATGTGGCCAACCAGAATGTCGAGCTGCTCGACGTGCTGCAACGGCGCGGCCTCGGACTTTCTTCCATCCCGGAAGACCGTATCGCCGATGGCCTCGCGACCGGCGCCAGCGTGGCGGAGAACCTCGTTGCGACCAAACTCAAGGACAAGCGCTATGCGCGGCGCGGCCTGCTCGACCTCAAGGCGATCCGCGCCAATGCGCTGCATCTGATCGAGCGCTTCTCGATCCGCGTCTCGGGTCCGGGCGCTGCCGTCGGCACGCTGTCGGGCGGCAACATGCAGAAGGTGGTGGTGGGGCGCGAGCTCGCCGAACAGCCGCGCGTGCTGCTGGTCAGCCAGCCGACGCGCGGCGTCGACCTCGGCGCGACGCAGTTCATCTGGCGCACCATCACCGAAGCCCGCGACGCCGGCACGGCGGTGCTGCTCAGCTCCACCGACCTCAGCGAATTGCTGGCGCTCAGCGACCGGCTGATCGTGCTCTATCGCGGGCGCATCGTGGCGGCGTTCCTCAACCACGAGGAACTGACGGCCGAAACGCTCGGCACCTACATGCTCGGCCTGTCGACGCAGACGGCCGACGAAATGAAAGCGGCCCTCAGATGAGCCTTACCGGCGTTGCCATTGCCCGCCAGAACCGCCTCGGCGTGTTCCTCCGCGAGATGGGTCGCGCGCTCACCGCGGTGATCATCGCGCTGATCGTCACCTGCGTGATCGTATTCCTGACCAGCAAGGCGCCGGTGGATGCGCTGACGCAATTACTGACCGGGCCGGCGCAGAAGACCCGCACCATCGGGCTCTGGCTCGACGATGCGGCGAAGCTCACCGTCACCGGGCTCGCCTTCAGCCTGGTGTTCCAGGCGCGCCAGTTTGCGCTGGGCGTGCAGGGGCAGGTCTATCTGGGCGCGCTCGCCGCCACCTACGTGGCGCTCAGCCCGATCGGCGCGACGCCGCTAGGCCTGCCGCTCGGCGTGCTGGCCGCGATGGTGGCGGGCGCCATCTACGGCTTCCTGCCGGGCCTCGCCAAGGCCAAGCTGGGCGCCAACGAGATCGTGTCGTCGCTGATGCTCAACTACATCGCCATCGACATCGTGAACTATGTGGTGCTGCACCATCTGGCCAAGGCGGGGCTCAACTACACCGACGCCTTCCCCGACACCTCGATGCTGCCGGTGCTGGTGGACAAGACGCGTATCGATTTCGGCCTGATCCTCGCGATCGTCGCGGTGCTGGCAGTGTGGTTCGGGCTCTATCGCACGACCTGGGGGCTGAAGCTCAGGCTCGTCGGCCACAATGCCCGCTTCGCCGAATATGCCGGCATCAAGGCCACCACCATAATGGTGTCGGCGATGACCGCGGCCGGCGCGCTGGGCGGATTGCTGGGCTCGATGTTCATCCAGGGCCAGGCCTTCGGCAAGCTGCAGGTGCTGTTCGAGGGCGGGCTCGCCTTCGAGGGCATCCTGATCGCCATCGTGGCGCGGGCGCGGCCACTGGCCGTGCCGATCGTGGCGCTGGCCTATGGCTATCTGCGGCAGGGGGCGCAGCTGATGAACATCCGCACCGACGTGCCGTCGGAGGTGATCGGCATCGTCACCGCCATCATCATCCTGCTGGTCGCCTCGCAGTTCTCGCTGCCGGGCCGGAAGTTTTTCGCGCGGCTGTTCGGCGGCGGCAGGGCGCCGACCCCGGCGGCGCAGGGAGCGGGCGAATGACCGATCTGTTCTTCACGATCTTTTCGACCGTCTTCTTCGTCACCATCATCCGCACCTCGACGCCGCTGGTGCTCGCCACTTTGGGCGGCCTGATCGCCGACCTGTCGGGGGCGCTCAACGTCGCGCTCGACGGCATCATGCTGATCGGCTGTTTGACCGGCGTCCTGGTCTCGGTCGTGGCGCCCTGGTACGTGGCGGTGCTGGCCGCGCTGGTCGCCGGCGGCCTGCTCGGCGCCATCATGGCGTTCTTCCATCTGCGCATGAAGGCCGATGTGGTGCTGGTCGGCTTTGCCATCAGCGCGCTGGCGACCGGCGGCACCGTATGGGCGCTGGCGCTCGCCACCGGCGGCGACAAGGGCACGTCCATCAATCTTGCATCGAAGGCAGTACCCGCCCTCGATCTCAGCTTCCTCGGCGGCATTCCGGTGATCGGCGGCACGGTGCAGGGCCTGCTCAGCGGCCATTCGGTACTGAGCTGGGTGGCCGCCTTCCTGGTCTTTGCCATCTGGTACTTCCTCTACCGCACGCCCTGGGGCCTGTGGCTGCGCGGCGTCGGCGAATATCCGGCGGCGCCGGAAGCGGCCGGCATCGGCGTCAACAAGGTGCGCGCCTGGGCGCTGATCGCTTCGGGGGCACTGGCCGGCCTCGGCGGCGCACAGCTTGCGATGTTCAACTATGTGGGTTTCACCCGCGACATGACGGCGGGCCGCGGCTTTATCGCGCTGGGCGCGGTGCTGCTGGGCGCCCGCCACCCGGTCGGCGCGCTGCTGGCCGCCGTGCTGTTCGGCATGTTCGAGGGCCTGTCGGTGGTGCTGCCCGGCCTGTTCGGCTGGATCCCCGCCGAGGCGATCCACTCGATCCCGTTCGTGGTCACGGTGCTGGCGCTGGTGCTGTTCTCGATTCGCGCGCAACGGGCTTTGGCGCTGCGCGGCGTGAAGGCCTGATCAGGCCCTCTCCGCCGCCAGCAGCCTGAGGCATTGCTCGAAGGCCGTCGTGTCGGTGTAGAGCCGGTCGGGGGCGGCGGCGTGGATGATCATCTGGCCGCCGCGGCGCTCGACACCGCCCTGCATCATCAGATTGTCGGCCATGTCCATGTCCTCGACGGCAAGCCCGTCGTGACCGCGCAGGCGGCCATTGGCATCGGTGTGCACCCTGCCCTCGTAATACTCCGTCGTCCGCTCGCGCAGATTGGCCGCGACATTGGTGTAGGCGTAAGCGCGCTTGCCCTGCGCGCACATATAGCCGAGCTCGTAGCAGGTGCCGGTATCGGCGTTGATGCCGTGATAGGGCGTGAGATTGGCGATGATGGCATCGGCCGAGTTCATCATCTGCTCGTCGATCTCGGAGACGGCGTGGCCGAACTGGCGCTTGGTCGGCTGCGGCTTGATGACGAAATCGCCGGGTGAAACCGGGACGAGCCCAGCGGCACGGGTGAGGGCGATCTTGATGTCGAGCTGCTCGCGCGCATTGGCGAGGAAGACTTCGGGACCGGCGAGATAGACCTTCAGGCTCATGCCCATACCACCTTGTGCGTCTCGCCCGTCTGCACGTTCACAAATCCCTCCGGGGCGAGTTTCGAGGGGGCGACCAGCACCCAGCGCCAGGGGCTGCAGGTGAGGGTCGCAAACTTCAGGAATTCGGGGAAGCCGGGCTTCCACAGATTGAGCGCCGAGGGCTTGTACATCCATTCGACCTTCGCGGCGGCGGCGTAGAAGGCCTGCATCTCCGCATCGAACGCCTCGGCGGTGCGCGCCGTCATCAGTCCGCCGATCTCGAGCTTCACATCGGCGACGAGTTTGCCTTGATGCACCAGGGCCCAGCCGCCCTGGATGTCGCTGAGGTGGTTCACCGCCAGGGCCATCGCGGCGTCGGACGAGCCGACGGACCAGATGTTGTGGCTGTCATGGGCCACCGAACAGGCGAGCGCCGTGTCGGGGTCGGCCGGACCGCAGCCGGTCCAGAACATCGCAGCGGTGGCGCCGTCGCCGCGATAGCGATCGACCAGCGCCCATTTGGTGATGAGCCGCGAGGTATCGCGCTGCACCTCGCCGTTTTCGACCGGCAGCGACTCGACGAGAAAATCCTCGTTCCAGTGGAAGGGGCGGAGCACGGCGGCATTCATCGCGGCCCTGCCCGGCTCGGCCCTGATGGCGAAGTCCGAAGCCGACAGCGTGCGGCCGACATTGATGGTGCGGCTGGCCCAGGCGGGCCAGTCGACGCGCACCTGCGGGCCGACATAGCGCTTGCCCTCGCCGACCAGCCGGCCGTCCGAATAGACGGCGGCGATGGAGAGTTTCTCGACGTCGTCGAGCAGCACCAGATCGGCGTAGCGGCCGGGGGCGATCGAGCCGACCCATTGCTCGATGCGCATGTGGCGCGCCGGATTGATGGTGGCGCACTGGATGGCGATCTCGGGCGCGAGGCCAAAGTGGATGGCATGGCGCACATTGTGGTCCGAGGCGCCGAGCTCGAGCGTCTCGGTGGCGCTGCGATCGTCGGTGGTGAAGGCGACGTTGGACCAGTCGGCGAGCCCACGTTCGATCAGGCCCGGGATGATGACGTCATAGGAGAACGGCCTGAGCTCGGTGAAGATGCCGCGCTGCAGCCGGTCCCACGCTTCGTCGAGCGCCCACACTTCGTGGTCGGACGAGATGCCGGAGGCGACGAAGGCCGAGATGTCGTGCGGATCGGTGAGGCCCGAGCCGTGGCCCTCGACGACGGCGCGGCCCTCGAGCGTCGCGCCGATCATGCCCCACATGCGCTGGTAGCCGGGATTGTCCGGGTTCCAGACGGCGGGCCAGTCCATCACCTCGTCGAGGCTGGTGACCTCGAGATGGTCGCGGACGAACCTGGCCTGCTCGTCATAGCCGTAATAGCCGCCCGACTCTTCCCAGGCGCTGGGCGGCACGGCCGAGCCGGGCTGGATGAACACTTTCAGCGGCGAGCCGAGTTTGCGGGCCTTCTGCCAGAACTCGGTGTTCCTGCCGCCATTGACGTTGGCGAATTCGTGGCTGGCCTCGCAGGTCCAGGTGTTGCCGCGTGGCAGGACCAGCTCGGCCTCGAATTCGGGCGTCAGGTGCGTCGACTCGATGTGCTTGTGGACTTCGCCGAGGCCTGGGATGGCGCTTAGATGCGGGTACTTCACGCGCTCCTTCACGGTGCCGCGGTAGGAGCCGATGGGGCCGAGGAAGGCGATGCGGCGGCCGGAGACGATGATCTCCTGATCAGTGAGCCACTGGCGCGAATAAGAGGCGAACAGCCGCCCGACTTCGATGGCGAGATCGGCCGGACGCTTGCCGAGCGCGACCAGCACCAGATGCTGCCGGATGGTCACTTCGTCGGCGGCGTCAAGGATCAGATCATCGGGGAATTGGTCCATTGGGGCACCCTGCGATTTCAGCTTCTCTTTTTTGCTCTGTCCCTCCGATCCCGGACAGGGCTCGGTGGACCAACCGCGGCCTTGGTAAACCGGTTTACAAGATGGGCGAAATTGCCGGCTGGGCGCAAGCAGAAATGTCAGCGCACGGCGGCGCGCCAGGCTTGCGCGTAGGCCGCATAAGCGGGATCGATCGCAATGTCCGAGGGCGGGGGAACTTCTGGTCGGCGCTCCGGCCGCGTCAACAGGGCGGCGCCTATGCTGGTCCCCGTGCCGGCTCCCTGCGCAACCACCTCACGGCCCGTGGCCGCGTGAAGCATGTTGCAGAACTCCACATTGCCCGCGAAGGGGCCTTCGACGATGGTTGGACCGCGGGCGCCGATGAGATCGAGGCACGTGGCGGACATCAGCGCGAGGTAGAACGACAGCGCCGCGCGGCGCTGGCCCGGCGTGCCTTCGCCGCTCCAGTGTCCGGTGCCGTGGGGGAACGGGCCGGAGCCTTGCACGGCCGAGGGCAGATAGAACAGTCGCGACTC
>JBEHYU010000027.1:0-48915 GCA_048498015.1 Pseudomonadota bacterium | reverse complement strand
GCAATCGCCCGCCGAAAGCATCCCCGGCGGTCGGCTTGGCTTCGTCGGCGAATACCGGGGGCAGCGTCGGGGCAGCCGGCTCGGGCCCGAGCCCGGCGATGTTGGCCTCGCTTGCCTCCTGCTCGACCTGGCGGATGCAATCCTCCAGCTGCAGGCGATGGGTCGTGATATCGCGGGCCGGCAAAGGCGGGTTGATCGCCCGGAGCTGACCAACCAGGGCCGCGCGCGCCTTCTCATATACGGCGCGACGTGCAGCCCCGTTGTTCTCTGGCAGGGCTTCTACCGCCCTGCGCAAAAGCTCTTTGTAATCCGCCATTCGCTACATTCGCTCAATTTGCGCGGGAGTTGTAGCCAAAAAACCTCAGTCTTGGAACGGGTCTTGCACGAGAATGGTATCCAGTCTTTCAGGACTGGTGGAGAGCATGGCGACCGGCGCCCCGATCAGCTCTTCGATGTACCTTACGTACTTGACCGCCTGAGCCGGCAAATCTGCCCAGCTGCGCGCTCCTGCTGTTGTTTCCGACCACCCCTCGAGAGACTCATAGATCGGCTTGACTGCCGCCTGGGCCCTCATAGAGGCCGGAAGATAGTCAATTTTTTGGCCGTCGAGTTCATAGCCGACGCAAACTTTGATCTCTTTCAAACCGTCGAGCACATCCAGCTTGGTTAACGCAATGCCAGTAATGCCCGACGTACGGACCGTTTGCCGCACCAGCACGGCGTCGAACCAGCCGCAGCGGCGCGGGCGCCCGGTATTGACCCCGACCTCGCGGCCGACGGTGGAAAGATGCCGGCCGATCTCGTCGTCGAGCTCGCACGGGAACGGCCCCTCGCCGACTCGAGTCGTGTAGGCCTTGGTGATCCCCAGCACATAGCCGATCGCCGTCGGCCCGAGGCCCGAGCCCGCCGCCGCCTGTCCG
This sequence comes from Pseudomonadota bacterium, assembly GCA_048498015.1. Classification (GTDB taxonomy): domain Bacteria; phylum Pseudomonadota; class Alphaproteobacteria; order Rhizobiales; family Devosiaceae; genus Devosia_A. The sequence goes on along the minus strand of JBEHYU010000027.1, from coordinate 47,995 downwards.
GCGACGGTGTTGGACGAGGTGACGAACGGATAGGTGCCGTGGTCGTTGTCGAGCAGCGCCCCCTGCGCGCCCTCGAACAGGATGCGGCTGCCGGCGCGGCGCTTCTCGTCGAGCAGCCGCCAGACCTGGCCGACGAAGGGCAGGATCTTGTCGGCCACCTCGGTGAGTTCCCTGAGGATGGCTTCGGGCGACACTTCGGCCAGCCCCATGCCGCGGCGCAGCGCATTGTGGTGCGCCAGCAGCCGCTCGACCTTGTCGGGCAGCGTGTCGGGCTCGGCCAGGTCGCATACCCGGATCGCCCGGCGGCCGACCTTGTCCTCATAGGCCGGACCGATGCCACGCTTGGTGGTGCCGATCTTGAGGCCGGAATTGGAATTCTCGCGCAAGGCGTCGAGGTCGCGGTGCACGCTAAGGATCAGCGGCGCATTGTCGGCGACCCGCAGGATTTCGGGGGTAACCCGGACGCCCTGCCCGGCCAGCTTCTCGATCTCGCTCAGGAAGAAATGCGGATCGAACACCACGCCATTGCCGATGACCGAAAACTTGCCGCGCACCACGCCCGAAGGGACCAGCGCGATCTTGTAGCTCGTCCCATCGATGACCAGCGTGTGGCCGGCATTGTGGCCGCCCTGGTAGCGCACCACCACATCGGCCCGCTCGCTGAGCCAATCGACGATCTTGCCCTTGCCCTCGTCACCCCACTGGCTGCCGACGACGATCACATTTGCCATGACTGGATCAGGTGCTCCCGCGCCCTCGGCCGGGTTTGACCATTGGGCGAACGCTAATAGGGCGCATGGGGCGGACCCGCAAGTCTTTTGGCCGGATCAGCTGCGCTCCAGCGCCTTCAGTTCGGTGGCGTCACCTTGGAGCACATTCAGATCGACATCACCGCTGATACCCGGCACGTGGCCGGCATTGTGGTACTGCCAGTAGACCCAGGCCGTGTTGCCGGGCGCCCAGGCGATCGAGCGCACCCAGCGCCGACGGTCGGGCAAGGCGGCCCCGTATTGCCGCGCCGTTTCGTCCATGACGTAGAGGATGGCGGGGCCGAACACGGCTTCCACCGGTGCCAGAAAATTATCCAGCTCCTGCTTCAGCGCTTCCGTCGACGGCCGCGCGGCGCAATTGCCGCTGAACTCGAGATCGATGACCGGCGGCAGCAGCGGCACGTCGTGCGGCACGGCGGCGAGGAAATTGGCGGCCTGCTCCGCGCCGGGCCGGCACAGCGTGAAGAAATGATAGACGCCGACTGCCAGGCCGGCGGCCCGGGCGCCGGCCAAATTGCGATCGAACATCTCGTCGACATGATCGCCGCCCTCAGTCGCCTTGAGGATGGCGAAGGCGACGTCGGATCTGGCAACCGTCGGCCAGTCGATGTCGCCCTGATGCCGCGACACGTCGATGCCGCGCAGCGGATAGGCCGTCCGGTCGGGCGAGTAGTTGAGGTAATAGCCGTAGGCGGCAGCGCCGGCGAGCACCGCCAGGACCACGATCGCCAGTCCCCAACGCAACGCCCGTCCCACGCCCAACCCTCCATCGGTCAAAATCGATGCTGCCGAACAAAGCGGCGGCGAGATGGCATCGACAGCGTCATATCCGCCAGCTAGAGCATCGGCGCCCCACCAGAGTTTCCCCCGATGCCGACCGGCGTCCTCCTCGCTTTGCTCTCCTACTCGATCTACGCCGTCAGCGACGCGATCACCAAGAGCTTCACCGGCAGCACGCTGTCGGTATTCGAGATCAATTTCGCCATCAACCTGTTCAGCCTCGCCGCCATGCCGCTGGCGCGCCAGCCCGGCGAGAAATGGGGCGACCTGTTCAAACTCAAGCGGCCGGTGCTGATGCACGCGCGGGCGCTGCTCTACACTACGGCCTCGCTCTGCTTCACCTTCGCCGTAACGCACGCGCCGCTGGCCGAGACCTATTCGCTGGCCTTTCTCGCGCCGCTGTTCATCACCGGCCTGTCGCTGCTGATCCTGCACGAGAAGGTGGCGCCGCTGCGCTGGCTGCTCGTCACCCTGAGCTTCATCGGCGTGCTCGTCGTCGTCCGTCCCGGCTTCCGCGAATTGGGCGTGGGTCATCTGGCGGCAATCGCCTGCGCCATCTTCGCGGCCAGCGCCAACATCATCCTGCGGATCATCTCGAACGAAGAGCGGCAGACTAGCATCATCGCCATCAATGGCGTCTACCAGCTCGGCGCTTCGGGCATCCTGATGCTCGCCACGTTCTCGGTGCCGACGCTCAGCGAATTCCTCCGCCTGCTGGCGAGCGGCCTGATCTGCGGCTTCGCGCAGATCCTGATCATCCGCGGCATGTCGCGCGCACCGGCCAGCCATATCGGCCCGACGCAGTATGTGCAGATCGTCTGGGCCATCGCGCTGGGCGCGATCTTCTATCGCGAGAGCCAGGATGCGACCGGCTATGTCGGGCTCGTCCTGCTGGTGCTCGCCGGTATCGCGACGATCTTCTCGGATGGCGCGCAGGCCCGCATCTCGGGCCGCTGGGCAGAATTTCGGGCGCGCCGTAGCGAGCCCGAAATCAATCGCGTCGAAGGGCCGGAGATTTAGTCCGGCCCTCTTGAGGCTTACGCAAACGCCAGTGCGTTGGCGTGCGTCACGCCCGGCAGGGCGGCGATCTGCTTGAGCTGGGCGTCGGTGACCGAGCCGTCGATCGAGAGCAGCGCGATGGCGTCGCCGCCGACGTCGGCACGGCCGAGGTTGAAGTTGGCGATGTTGATGCCGAGGCTGCCCAGCAATGTGCCCAGCCGGCCGATATGGCCCGGCTTGTCCTCGTTGGTCACGTACAGCATGGATGGCGTCAGTTCCGCTTCCATGTTGATGTCCTTGACCTGGATGATGCGCGGCTTGCCGCTGGCGAACACCGTTCCAGCCACGGCGCGCTCCTGCTTGTCGGTGATCACCGTCAGGCGGATATAGCCTTCATAGGCACCCTGCTGGTCACGCGTGGTGATCTCGACATTGATGCCGCGATCCTTGGCGATCTGCGGCGCCGAGACCATGTTAACTTCCTGCATCTGCGGCTTCAGCACGCCGTTGAGCACCGCGGCGGTCATCGGTTTGGTGTTGAGCCCGGCGACCGAGCCTTCGTACTCGATGCGGATGCCCTTGATCGCGTCGGCGGTCAGCTGCCCGGCGAACGAGCCGAGCGCTTCGGCGAGCTTCACCCACGGGGTCAGGCGGGGCGCCTCCTCGGCGGTGATCGAGGGGAAGTTGAGCGCGTTGGTGATCTCGCCCGTCATCAGGTAGGCCGAAATCTGCTCGGCGACCTGTAGAGCGACGTTCTCCTGTGCCTCGGTAGTCGAGGCGCCGAGGTGCGGCGTGGCGATGAAGTTGGCGAGCTCGAACAGCGGGTTGTTCTCGGCCGGCTCCTCGACGAACACGTCGAACGCCGCGCCCGCCACCTTGCCCGACTTCAGCGCGTCGTAGAGCGCCTTCTCGTCGACGAGGCCGCCGCGGGCGCAGTTGATGATGCGCACGCCCGGCTTCATCTTCTCGATCGCGGCGGCGTCGATGATGTTGCGCGTCGCGTCGATCAGCGGCGTGTGCAGCGTGATGAAATCGGCGCGCTTGAACAGCTCGTCGAGCTCGACCTTCTCGACGCCCAGCGTCTGCGCCCGTTCGGCGGTGAGGAACGGATCGTAGGCGATGACCTTCATCTTGAGGCCCTGCGCCCGGTCGGCAACGATCGAGCCGATATTGCCGGCGCCGATGAGGCCGAGCACCTTGTTGGTGACCTCGACGCCCATGAAGCGGTTCTTCTCCCACTTGCTGGCCTTGGTCGAGGCGTCGGCCTCGGGCAGCTGGCGGGCCAGCGCCATCATCATGGCGATGGCGTGCTCGGCCGTGGTGATCGAATTGCCGAAGGGCGTGTTCATCACGATGATGCCCTTCTTGGTCGCGGCCGGGATGTCGACATTGTCGACGCCGATGCCGGCGCGGCCGATGACCTTGAGATTCTTGGCCGCCGCGATGATCTTCTCGGTCACCTTACTGGCCGAGCGGATGGCGAGGCCGTCATACTGGCCGATGGCTTCGAGGAACTTGTCCTTGTCCTTGCCGAGATCGGGCAGGTAATCGACCTCGACGCCATTGTCCTTGAAGATCTGGACCGCAGTCTTGCTGAGCTTGTCCGAAACGAGAACCTTGGGCATTGCGCCCTCCTGGAATTTCACTGAATGGGGAAAGGGCGGCGCGAACCGGTCGCGCCGCGAAAAAGGTGGTTAGGCAGCGGCCTTGTCGAGCGCAGCCTTCTCGGCGGCGAAGGCCCAGTCGAGCCAGCCGGTGAGCGCCGCGAGGTCGGACGTCTCGACCGTCGAGCCGGCCCAGATGCGCAGGCCCGTCGGGGCGTCGCGGTAACCGCCGATGTCGTAGGCGACGCCGGCCTTGTCGAGGCGCGAGACGATCGCCTTGGCGAAGGCCGCCTGGCCGTCGGCATCGAGCAGCTTGATCGCCGCATCGGCGATCACGAGGCACACCGAGGTATTGGAACGGGTTTCCGGAATCTGCGCCAGAAACTCGACCCAGTCGGTCTTGGCGACCCAGTCGTTGAGCACCCTGAAGTTGGCGTCGGCGCGGGCCTGCATGCCCTTGAGGCCGCCAACGGTCTTGCCCCACTCCATGGCGTCCACCGCATCTTCGATGCAGATCATCGACACGGTGTTGATGGTGGCACCTTCGAAGATGTCCTCCATCAGCTTGCCGCCCTTGGTCATGCGGAAGATTTTCGGCAGCGGCCAGGCCGGCTTGTAGCTCTCGAGCCGTTCGACGGCGCGCGGGCTGAGGATCAGGATGCCGTGCGCGGCTTCACCGCCCAGCGCCTTCTGCCAGGAGAAGGTCACCACATCGAGCTTCTGGAAATCGAGGTTCTGCGCGAAAGCGGCCGAGGTCGCGTCGCAGATCGTGAGACCCTGCCGGTCGGCCGGAATCCAGTCGGCATTGGGGACGCGCACGCCCGAGGTCGTGCCGTTCCAGGTGAACACGACGTCGTTGTCGAAGTTCACCTGCTTGAGGTCGGGCAGATAGCCGTACTCGGCCGTGATGGTGCGCACGTTGGGCAGCTTGAGCTGCTTGACCACATCGGTGACCCAGCCTTCGCCGAAGCTTTCCCAGGCCAGCATGTCGACGCCACGGGCGCCCAGCGCGCTCCACAGGAACATCTCCACCGCGCCAGTATCGGACGCCGGCACAATGCCGATGCGGTAATCCGCCGGCACTTCGAGCAGCTCGCGGGTCAGCGCGATGGCCTTCTCGATGCGGGCCTTGGCGGGCTTGGCGCGGTGCGAGCGGCCGACCAGCGCCGACTTCAGCGCATCAGTCGTCCAGCCTGGACGCTTTGCACACGGACCCGATGAAAAATTTGGATTGGCCGGTTTTACCGCCGGCGCGGTCAGGGGCATATCAGCCATGGCGACCCTCCCAGGTCGAAAGCCTCACGGTAGGGTGAGGTGTCCTGAGGCGGGCAGATACTCCACCTGCGCGAACCGCGCAAGTGACACTCTTGCGACGGTTACTCGACCGCGATGGGCGGCGCCGAATGGTTGTGGTTGCGCAACTCGCGGTGCGGCATCAGCACGGTGGTGATGGCGGCGGCCAGCATCATGGCGGCGCTGGCATAGAAGATGACGGCGAAGGGCGTGGCATCGGCGACATGCGGGAACTGCCCGCCGGCTTCCGCGCCGAGCGGCACACCATAGCCCAGCGCAATGGCGCCGAGCGCGGCGACGCCCAGCGCACTGCCGAGCGAACGCAGGAACGCCAGCATGCCGGTCGCGACGCCCAGATGCTTCTGGTCGACGCCGTTCTGCACCGACACGGTAGTGACCGGGAAGGTCGCGCCCATGCCGACGCCGACAATGGTCAGCAGCACTTCGGCGATGAGCAGCGAATGATCGGCGGCGGTCATGCCCATCGCGATCAGCCCGATGGCGGCGACGAGCGAGCCGGCGATCGAGATGCGCTTCACGTGCACGACGGTCGTGGTCAGCCGCCCGCTCAGCGTCGCGCCGATCGTGCTGCCCAGCAGCGGCCCGAGCAGCGCGTAACCGGAGCCCGCCGGGCCCAGATCGAAAAAGGCCTGCCCGTAGATCGGCAGGAACACCGCGAGCCCGACATTGGCGGCCGCCACCATGAACATGGTGAAGCTGCCATAGAGCACGATGGGGCTCGACAGCACTTCGAGCGAGACCAGCGGCTCGCGCGCCCGGGTGAGCCGGATGCCGAACAGCACGAACAGCACCAGGGCGGCCGCGCCGAGGCCGAGGATCTGCGGCGAGCCCCAGGCGTAGGTACTGCCCGCCCAGTTGAGCATCAGCAGCAACGCGGACGTCGCCGCCACGATGAGCACCGACCCGACGTAGTCGAGGCTATGCGCACGGGCCGCGATGGTGAGGCGCTTGAGCGGATTGTTGACCGCGACGAAAGCCAGCAGGCCGAGCGGCAGGTTGAGCCAGAAGATCAGCGACCAGTGGACTTCGGCGATGGTGCCGCCGAGCAGCGGACCGGCCGCGCCCGCGACCGCCCACATGCCGGCGATCCAGGCGGAGTATTTGCCGCGCTCGCGCGGCGGCAGCATGTCGCCGATCAGGATCTGCGACAGGGCGAACAGCCCGCCGCCGCCAAGCCCCTGAATGGCGCGCCCGCCGATGAGCACGTACATGTTGGGCGACAGCGCCGCGACCACCGAGCCGACGAGGAACAGGCCGAGCGCCGCGTAGAGCGTCCAGCGCCGGCCATAGATGTCGGAAATCTTGCCGTAGAGGGGCGCTACTGCGGTGGCCGCCAGCAGATAGGCCGTGACGACCCAGGGCAGATATTGCGGATCGCCCAGCTCGCCGCCGATCGTCGGCATGGCGGGCGTCACGATCGACTGGTCGAGGGCCGCGAGGAACATCGCGGTCAGGATGCCGAACATCGTCATCGACTTCTCACGGTCGGTGAGCGGGGCGGGCGGCGCGGCTTGATCCATGGCGGTTCCGGTCGGGAAAGGCCGCGCGGCCGAAGGCTCGTCGGGTCACAGGCGGCAATCGCGTAAAGCGTGTCGGGTGTGCGGGGCGAGTGATCGCGCCAGGGCGGCGGGGGCACTGATTGGCCAGCGACTTAAGCCAGCGGCGTGTCGTGGTCAATGCGGGCGCCGCTGGTCATAGGCAACTCGACGGATGACTGAGGGTAAACACCCCCTCACCAAGCTTCGCTAAGCCTTCGGCTAAGCTTCGCTATCCTCCCCCACCAGGGGGGAGGATGTTCGTGCTGACTTCGATGTCGGCTTAAGAAGTGCCGCTGGGCGCGATGTCATCCTCCCCACCTGTGGGGGAGGATAGCGGAGCCAGGAGCGAAGCGACGTAGCGCAGCTTGGTGAGGGGGTTCTTGGCTTCAGTCAGAAACTTTAGGCCAGCCCCGCGAGGCGCTTGCTCAGCGACTCCAGTTCCCACTGCGCCGCAAGGGCCGCGCCGGCGGCCCAATCGGGGGCGCGGGACGGGATGGGCGGCAGTTTCACGTCGCGGACCATGGTGGCGATGCGCTTGTAGAGCCGCAGATTGGCGGCCTCGCTGGCGAACTTGCCATCGGCCAGCATCGCCTCGAGATCGGGATAGCGCTTCAGCAGGCTCGCGGCGGTCACCGCCCCTACCCCCTTGGCGCCGGGGATCTTGTCCGATGGATCGCCGCGCAGCGCGATGAAATCCGGCACTTGCTCGGGCAGCACGCCATAGCGTTCCACCACCTCGGCGGGACCGATCCGGGCGATCTCGCCCGCCTTCACGGGATGCAGGATCGTGATGCTGTCGGACGCCAGCTGGAAGGAGTCGCGATCGCCGCTGGCGACCAGCGCGGTGCCGCCGTGCTTTGCTTCGGCGGTCGCAGCGGAGGCGATGTAGTCGTCGGCCTCGTAATGGTTGCCCTTGGCCGAGACGAAGCCGAAGGCGGCCATGAACTCGGGGAGGACATCGAGCTGTTCGACGATCTCGTCGTCGAATTCGCGGCCGCCCTGATAGCCCTCGAGCTCCTCGGCCCGCCAGTTGGCTTCGCTGAGCCTGTCCCAGCCGATGAAGACGGCGCGCGGGTTCTCGGCCTCGATCAAGCGCACGACATAGTTGGTGAAGCCCAGGATGGCGTTGCCGGCCTTGCCACCGGCCCGCCGCACGCTCCTGGGCACGCCGTGATAGGCGCGATGGGCGAAGGAATCGCCATCGACCACCAGCAGCGGACGTTCGTCTTGCGCCATCTCAGTTCCCCATGCGGGCCAGTGCCGCCTGCGCATTGGACTTGATCTGCCGCAAGCCGTCGAGCAGCCTGATCTCGAACTCGGGATCGAGATTGCCCAGCATGGTCTCGTACAGCTCCTCCGCTTCGGCGCCGATCACCGACATCACCGGCAGCACGCCGTCAGCCAGATAGACGCGGCGCACCCGGCTGTCGGTCGGGTCGGGACGTCGCTCGATCCAGCCTTTGGTTTCCATGCGCTCGAGCAGCTTGCCGGCCGAGGCACGGCCCATCTGCATGACGCTGGCCAGGTCGGACTGCGATACGCCCTGGTTCTCGTAGATGTGCATGATCGCCCACCACTGGCCGTGCGTCAGCTTGTGCCGCGCCATCGCCTGGTCGAACGCCGTCGAGATCATCCGGCTGAGCTCGTGGATGATGTAGAGCACGCGCCCATGCGAGAGCGTCGAGGGATTCTGGCTGGCTTCGCTGAGATAGGCGTCGATCTTGCGGCTTTGGGGCACGCGGGTCTCCTTATGTGGAGCGCTGATAACACAGGAATATCGATGGCTGAAAAAGCAGACGGCCAAAGGCCTGCGACAAGATTGTAGACCTGCACACTGTATGCTAGGAAACAATTGTTGGAGAGGCGCTGAAGCGCCCCCACGGGAGAGAGACATGGACAACACTGAAAATGGGGTCGGGCTTGCGCCCGTCGATAGGCCGTCGCGCGTGTCGCGCCGTGCGTTCTTTGCCGCCGCCACCGCGGGTGCGGCGGGCGTCGCCCTGGGGGTGACAACGATAACACAGGCCGAGGCGGCCGAGTGGGACGAAGAGACCGACGTGGTCGTCGTCGGCTCGGGTGGCGCGGCGCTCGCCGGCGCGGCGGGCGCGCTGATGGGCGGCGCCAAGGTCAACATCTACGAAAAGGGCCCGGTTGCGGGCGGCACCACCGCCAAATCGGGCGGCCAGTTCTGGATCCCCAACAGCCCCTACATGCAGGCGCAGGGGATGACGGACGAAAAGCCCGACGCGCTCAAATACATGGCGCGCCTCGCCTTCCCGCATCTCTACCGGCCGGACGAGCCGACGCTGGGCCTGCCGCAGCACAATTACGATATGTTCTCGGCCTATTACGACAACGCCTCGCGCGTCATCAAAACGCTCAACGATTCGGGCGCGATGAAATCGTCGATGTCGCATTCCTGGGATGGACAGGCGACGCCGGACTATTTCTCGCACATCCCCGAGGACAAGGCGCCGCGCGGCCGCACCACCGATCCGCAGAATACCGATGGCGGCCCCGGCTTCGGCGTCGACATCATCCGCATGCTCGGCGCCTACGCTGAATCGAAGGGCTCGCCGATCAATGTCGACACGCAGGTGACGCGCATCGTGATCGACGAGAACCGCAAGGTGGTGGGCGTCGAGATCGTCAACTCGGACGACAACACCACCAAGAAGATCCACGCCAAAAAGGGCGTGATCTTCGGCTCGGGCGGTTTCACTCAGAACGTCGAGATGCGCTACAACTATCTGCGCATGCCGGTGCTGGGCGGCTGCGCCGTGCCCACCAACCAGGGCGACCTGGTGAACATGGCGATCGAGATCGGCGCCAAGCTGGGCAACATGAACGAGGCCTGGCTGCAGCAGGAAGTGCTCGAGGAAGTGCTCGAGTTCTCCTCGGTGCCGTCTGGAACGTGGTTCCTGGGCGGCGACTCGATGATCGCCGTCAACAAATACGGCCAGCGTCTCTACGACGAGAAGTTCGTCTACAACGAGCGCACCCGTACGCACCTGATGTGGTCGCCCACCAAGTCGGAATACACCAATCTCTACCAGTTCATGATCTTTGACGATCATGCCATCGCCTATGGCGGCATGCTGATGCCGCCGGCGGGCGCCGACATGCCCGGCTACATCCTCAAGGCCGACACGCTCGACGATCTCGCCAAGGCCATCGACGACCGGCTGACCAAGCTCGAACCGCAGATCGGCCATTACCGGCTCGACGGCACGTTCGTCGATGCGGTGAAGGCGACGATCACCAAGTTCAACGGCTATGCCGAGACCGGCAAGGACCTCGACTTCCAGCGCGGCGAAGCGCCGATCGACAAGCACTTCCACCAGCCGGGCAAGAACAACGACAAGCCCAATCCGTGGATGTACCCGATCAGCGACAAGGGACCGTATTACGCCATCATACTGGCGCCCGGCTCGCTCGACACCAAGGGCGGCCCGGTGACCGACACGATGGCGCGCGTCCTCGACGTCAAGGACCAGGTGATCGATGGGCTCTATTGCTCGGGCAATTGCTCGGGCTCGCCCACCGGCCAGGCCTACTGGGGCGCCGGCGGCACGCTGGGGCCGGCCATCACCTTCGGCTTCATCGCCGGTGAGCACGCCGCCAAGCGCAGCTAAGTTCCTCCCTCGGCGGGCGATACCTTCCCGGGTCGCCCGCCGGCCCCTTCCCACGAGAGTTCCCATGCGCCTTCCATTGATTTCCGCCGCGGCCTTTGCCGCGCTGGCGAGCCCGGCGCTCGCCGACCAGGCCTGCATCGATGCCTGGACCAAGGACATCCAGCCGGTGGTCAACCAGTATTGCGTCGCCTGCCACCAGAACGCTTCGCCCGCGGGCAAGCTGACCCTGCAGAAGGGCAAGCCGCCGGCCGACCTGATCAACGTCAAATCCGACGAGTCCGATCTGCCCTATGTGACGCCCGGCGACATGACCAAGTCGTATCTCTGGCACAAGCTCAAGGGCACGCAGGCGACGGTCGGCGGCTCGGGTGCGCAGATGCCGCTCGGCGGCAAGCTGCCCGACGACAAGATCGCGCTCATCGAAGCCTGGATCACGGCCTGCACGGGGCCATGAGCGAAAAGAGCGCCCTGATCACCTGGACGAGTGGCGCCCCCGACGGCGCCCCTCTCATTCTTCTCCACGACCGCTATCTCGACCACGACCAGACCGACGCCATCGGCGCGGCGCTGGCGGCCGAGTATCGTGTCGTCTCGGTGCGCGCGGCCCGCACCCAGATGGAGAACACCCTGATCAAGGGCTATTACTGGTTCCTCGGGCCGCTCGAGGGCCCGGAACTGTCGACCTTCGGCGACGGGCTCGAACATCTCGAACGGCTCCTGCTGACGCTGACCGAAAGCGGCCGCAAGGCCACCATCGTCGGGCTCGGCGAAGGCGGCACGATGGCCCTGATGATCGCGCTGGTCTGGCGCGAGCTGGTGAGCGCCGCGGTGTCGGTCGACGGCCCCCTGCCCGCCAACATCGCTGATTTTCCCATCGAAATCGGCAGTGCCGCCGGGCTTCCCATGCTCCTTGCGGAAGCCTCGCGCTCGCTTGCCGAAACGACCGCGGCGCTCGCTGAACGCGGCGCCGCGGTCGAACGCGTCGCCTATGCGGGCGACCCGCTGCCATTGATCACGGCCTGGCTGGCCAACCGGCGATAATCCGGCGCCGGTCCCCGCGCGTTTACGGCCCGTTGTGAACAAAACGGGAATAGTGCTGACTGGCCCTCCCACCATTCAGCATTGATTCGCCCGTGCTCGCCGAGATCGACTACCTCCATCGCCTGAACGAAGCGCAGCGGCGCGCCGTCGAGCACGGCATCGGCAGCATGGCGCCCGGGCCCCTGCTGGTGATCGCCGGCGCCGGCTCGGGCAAGACCAACACGCTGGCGCACCGGGTAGCGCATCTGATCGTCAACGGCGCCGATCCGCGGCGGATCCTGCTGATGACGTTTTCCCGTCGCGCCGCCGGCGAGATGAGCCGGCGGGTCGAACGCATCGCCGGCCAGGTGATGGGCACCTCGTCGGGGGCGGTGACGGATGCGCTGCACTGGGCCGGCACTTTTCACGGCATCGGGGCGCGGCTGCTGCGCGAATACGCGCCGAATCTCGGGCTCGATCCGCAATTCACCATCCATGACCGCGAGGACTCGGCTGATCTGCTGAACATCGTCCGGCACGAGCTGGGGCTGCACGAAAGCAAGGCGCGCTTTCCGGCCAAGGGCACGTGCCTCGCGATCTATTCGCGCACCGTGAACGCGCAGGGCGAGTTGGCGGCGGTGCTGAAGGAAGCCTTCCCGTGGGCGGCGATGTGGGAGCCGCAGCTCAATGAACTTTTCTCGCGCTATGTCACGGTCAAGCAGGAGCAGAACGTCCTCGATTACGACGATCTGCTGCTCTACTGGGCGACGATGATGCGCGAGCCGGCGATCGCCGCCGACCTCAGTGCGCGCTTCGACCACGTGCTGGTCGACGAGTACCAGGATACCAACCGGCTGCAATCGGCGATCCTCCTGGCACTGCGGCCCACCGGCGCCGGGCTGACGGTGGTGGGCGACGATGCGCAGTCGATCTATTCGTTCCGCGCCGCGACGGTGCGCAACATCCTCGATTTCCCCACCAGCTTCTCGCCGGCCGCCGATATCGTCACGCTCGACCGCAATTACCGCTCGACCGCGCCGATCCTCGCGGCCGCCAATGCGGTGATCGCCGAGGCCAGCGAACGCTTCACCAAGGATCTGTGGACAGAACGGCATTCTACCGCCAAGCCGCAACTGGCCACCGTCCGCGACGAGGCCACGCAGGCGCTCTATGTGGTCGAGCGCGTGCTCGAGGCGCGCGAGGCCGGTGCAAAACTCAAGGACCAGGCGGTGCTGTTCCGCACCTCGCATCATGCGGGGCCGCTCGAGATCGAACTGACGCGCCGCAACATCCCGTTCGTCAAATATGGCGGGCTCAAATTTCTCGACAGCGCGCATGTGAAGGACATGCTGGCGCTGCTCCGCTGGGCCGAGAACCCGCGCGACCGCGTCGCCGGTTTCCGCGTGCTGCAATTGCTGCCGGGCATCGGACCGGGGATCGCCGGCAAGATTCTCACGGTGATGGACGAGGCGCCGCGACCCTTCCTGGCCCTGGCGCAGATGCCGGCGCCGGGCCGCTCGGAAGGCTGGGTGGGCTTCGTCGAAGCCATCGCGGGACTTGGCGAGACGCGCGACTGGCCCGCCGCTTTCTCGCGCGCCCGCGCCTGGTACGAGCCCGTGCTGCAGGAATCCCACGACGACGCGGCAGTGCGGCTGCTCGACCTGCTGCAGCTCGAACAGATCGCCTCGGGCTATCCCAGCCGCGAGCGCTTTCTCACCGAGCTGACGCTCGATCCGCCCGAGGCGAGCTCGGACCTGTCGGGGCCTGGCCTCAAGGACGAGGACTATCTGATCCTCTCGACCATCCACTCGGCCAAGGGCCAGGAGTGGCGGCACGTCCACATCCTCAACGCCGTCGATGGCTGCATTCCGTCCGACCTCGGCACCGGCTCGACGCACGAGCTCGAGGAGGAGCGGCGGCTGCTCTATGTGGCGATAACGCGGGCGCGCGACGATCTGCACCTGATCATGCCGCAGCGCTTCTTCGTGACGCAGCAGGCCAAGCATGGCGACCGGCATCTCTACGCCGTGCGCACGCGCTTCATCACGCGCGCCATGCTGCCGCTCTACGACGACATCTTGTGGCCGCCGCTGAAGCCGCTGACGATGACCGGCCTGCAGCCGTCAACCCGCATCGATCTCAAGGCTGAGATGCGATCGATGTGGAGCAAATGACGCGGCAAACGGGGAGGATGGTTTCCCTCCCCCGTTGCGGGGAGGGTAGTGGAGCTTGCGAGCGCAGCGAGTTAGCGGAACTAGGGTGGGGGGAGCAGTCGGCACTGAGAATGGGGCTCCCCCCACCCCAGCTTCGCTAGGCTTCGCCAAGCTGCGCTACCCTCCCCGCGAGGGGGAGGGAGAGAGGGAGAGATCAGTGGCTGTTGAGTGCTACGGCGCGGCCGAGGGGGCCCTGTTCGGCGCTCTGGTAGACGAGGTGGTTCTTCTGGCCGGGTTCGGCGACCTGCACTTCCGAGCGGCGGCCGTCGCGGCCGAAGGCGGAGGCGAGCGAGATGGCTTCCTGCTGGGCGCTGTCGCGGCTCAGGAACGGCCCTTTGGTCTTGCCATTGAGGTCGATCCACCACTTGTTGCGGGCGAAGATGACGATGAAGATGGCCGTGGTCATGACGCTCATTCCTGAACAGAACCGCAGGCTCAAATTACGCCGGCTCGCCGCACCAGCGGGCGGCTTTCGGCAAACATCGTTAAAATTGATGCAGTCTTGATGACGAAACCGCGCCAGATCACGCTCGCCGACGCCCGCCGCCTCTGGCTGCACGCCCAGCGGCTCGACGTGCCCGAGCCCTTCGGCAAGGGGCCGGAGGCGACCCGCGCCGCCATCGCGCATCTGGGCTATGTGCAGATCGACACCATCAATGTCATCGAGCGCTCGCACCACCACATCCTCTATTCGCGCATCCCGGCCTATCGGCGCGCCGACCTGCAGCACGCGCAGAGCGTCGATAAAACGGTGTTCGAGTACTGGACGCATGCGCTGAGCTATGTGGCGGTCGCCGACCTGCCCTATTTCATCCCGGCCATGAAGGACGTCGCCGCGTCGCCCAAGAGCTGGTACGAGGGCGTCGACCCAAAAGACGTCGCGAAACTGGCGCAGCAGATCCGCCGCGACGGGGCGCTGTCGATCCGCGACATCGACGACGATCCGGTGGAAAAGACGCATCTTTGGGCGAGCCGCAAGCCGTCCAAGCGCGTGCTCGAGCTCGGCTTCTATGCCGGCGTGTTCGCCATCGCCGAGCGCGCCGGCATGGTCAAGACCTATGAGCTGATGGAGCGCCATTTCGGCTGGCCGCCGCGCCCGCGCGGCGCGACGCCGGGCCAGATCCGCGACTACCAGCTCGACCGCGCGCTACGTGCGCAGGGCCTCATCAGCGCGGCCTCGGTGATGCACCCCAAGCTGACCTTTCCGGCCGAGATGCAGGCGATCGTCGATCGTCGCGTGCGGGCGCAAAAGCTGGTGCCGGTGAGCATCGAGGGCGACAAGACGGCGTATTATGCGACGCCCGCGGCGCTCGACGAGCCGGCGGTGGAGGCCGCGCCCTATGTGCACATCCTGTCGCCCTTCGATCCGCTGATCATCCAGCGGCGGCGGCTGAACCTGCTGTTCGGCTAC
Source organism: Pseudomonadota bacterium (assembly GCA_048498015.1). GTDB lineage: Bacteria > Pseudomonadota > Alphaproteobacteria > Rhizobiales > Devosiaceae > Devosia_A. Next base: position 32,711 of record JBEHYU010000027.1, on the reverse strand, counting down.
GACCACGTGTTCGAGGCCTATGTGCCCAAGGCCAAACGGGTTTTCGGCTATTTCACCCTGCCGGTGCTGATCGGCGACGAGATCGTCGCGGCACTGGATCTCAAGGCCGATCGAGCGGCCGGCAAGCTGCTGATCCAGGCCTGGCACTGGCTGCCGCCGGCGCGCAAACGCGAGCACAAGCCGATGATCGAGACGGCGCTGGAGCGGTTCGGGAAATTCCAGTTCGGGGATTGAGGGCCGCTTCGGGCTCCACTCCTGTGGCGCCCCCACCCACCGGCTGCGCCGGTCCCCCCTCCCCGCAAGGGGGAGGGAGAGTGCTGACTTCACCCACCACTCGCTCGGAAACCTCAGTCGGTTCTCCCTCCCCCTTGCGGGGAGGGGGGACCACGCGAAGCGTGGTGGGTGGGGGTCGCGGTTGGTCGGTCGAGCCCTCTTGGGGTCGATCGGACAGAGCAAACAAAGACTCTACCCCGGGAGTGGAGCGCAAATAGCAAAAACAACAGCGGCGCCACATGGGCGCCGCTGCGGGTGTCGTCGATTGAGGCTGTCTTACTGCAGGCGGTAGCGGATGGTGCCGCGGACTTCGTGCACGGTGTTGTCGTTGAGGTAGAACGACGTGCTACCGACATTGTTGTTGCTGATCTGCGGCATGTACATCAGGCGGTAGCCGACGTCGGCGACCCAGGTGCCCATGTCGTAGGTGACGCCGGCCATGCCAGCCACCACCGGGGTGAAGCCGGTACCGTCGGGGAGCGTCGGGTCGGCGGGCGTGACGTGGGTCTTGTAGACCGCGCCACCCAGGCCCGCGCCGACATAGCCGCCCCAGCCGCCGCCGGCCGAGGCGTCGCCGCCCATGCCGAAATCGTAGTAGGCGTTGGCCAGCGCCACGCCGGCGCGCAGATGCAGTGCGTTGGTGCCGTCGGTCAGGCCGTCATTCTGCAAATAGTCGACCGTCGCATCGACGCGCAGGCCGTTGCCCGCCTCGTAACCGAAGCCGGCGCCCACCGAGTAGCCGTAGCCCGGCGCGATCGGCGGGATCGAGCAGCCACAGACGCCCAGATGTTCGCGGGTCCACAGCAGGTTGCCGCCGGCCGAGCCGCGCAGGTAGAAGCCGCCCTGCAGGCCGTAATCGACCTCGGGGACCGTCACATCGGGATATTCCGGAAGATCCGCCGCGCGGGCGGCCGAAGCGCCCACCATGGCGCTGAACGCCACCAGCAGCGCTGCAAGCAAGATACGCATGTCACAAATTCCTTGAGTTCGCCACGACGACACCCGTCGATCGAACGGTACTGTGCCAGCACTTCCTTAAAGCGCGCTTAACCCTAAGGCTTAACCCTACCCGCAGGTAAAGGGGCGTTCTAGCGGCAATGAAAGGCCCCGCTCGCACGGGGCCTTAACGATTCGTTAGCGCTCTTTGTTAGCTTCAGGCGACCTGCTTGATGGTCTGGGCGATCTCGTCCACCACCGCATCCACCAGCCCGGCATCGTCGCTCTCGGCCATCACGCGGATCACCGGCTCGGTGCCGCTTTCGCGGATCACCAGGCGGCCATCCTTGCCCAGCCGGTTGCGGTTCTCGGCGATCACCTGCACCACCAGCTTGTGCTCGAGCGGCTTGCCGGCCTTGTAGCGCACGCTGGTGAGCTTCTGCGGCACCTTCTCGAAACGCTGGCAGACCTCCGACACCCGCTTGCCAGCTTCCTTGACGACGCTCAGCAGCTGCAGCGCCGCCACGAGGCCGTCGCCCGTGGTGGTGAAATCGGAAAGGATGATGTGGCCCGACTGCTCGCCGCCGACATTGAAGCCCTTGGCGCGCATCGCTTCGAGCACGTAGCGGTCGCCGACGGCGGTGCGCTCGAGCCCGAGGCCGAGCGTGGTAAGATAACGTTCCAGTCCCAGATTGCTCATCACCGTGGCGACGAGGCCATCGCCACGCAAGCTGCCGCGGGCATGCCAGGATTGCGCGATCACCGCCATCAGCTGGTCACCATCGACCACCTCGCCATACTCGTCGACGATGATGACGCGGTCGGCATCGCCATCGAGCGCGATGCCGATATCGGCCCGCGTTTCCTTGACCTTGGCGCGCAGCGCGTCGGGCGCGGTCGATCCCACCTTGTCGTTGATGTTGAAGCCATCGGGTTCGATGCCGATGCTGATGACCTCGGCGCCGAGCTCCCACAGCGCCGTCGGCGCCACCTTGTAGGCCGCGCCATTGGCGCAATCGATGACGACGCGCAGGCCGGATAGATCGATGTTCTTGGGCAGCGTGCGCTTGGCGTATTCGATGTAGCGCGTCTGCGCCGCCTCGTCGCGATGGGCGCGGCCGATGTCGCGGCCCTGCGCCAGGCGGCTCAGCAGGTCGCTGCCGATCAGGTCCTCGATCTCGGCCTCGACCTCGTCGCTGAGCTTGTAGCCATCGGGGCGGAACAGCTTGATGCCGTTGTCGTCATAGGGATTGTGCGACGCCGAGATCATCACGCCGAGATCGGCGCGCAACGAGCGGGTCAGCATGGCGACGGCAGGGGTGGGCATCGGGCCGAGGAAATAGACGTCCATGCCCACCGCGGTGAAGCCGGCCGCCAGCGCGTTCTCGATCATGTAGCCGGAGCGCCGCGTATCCTTGCCGATCACCACGCGGTTGCGGTGGTCGCCGCGATCGAACTTCAGCCCCGCCGCCATGCCGACCTTCATTGCCAGGTCGGGCGTCAGCTTGTCGCCATTGGCGAGCCCGCGAATGCCGTCGGTGCCGAAATATTTGCGCGCCATGAACATCTCCAAATCAGGGGCGAAGCATAACACGTTTTCGTGCGCCCCTCACCCTCCGGCGTCCTTGCGGTTAATGTGAGGCTGACCCGCGCTTTTGGGACTTTTCGTCCCCACTGGCCTCCCAGCGTCAGCCTCGTCACCTCATCGCGGGGCATTTTGCAATGATTGAGTTCGTTGCCGCGACGCGTTTGTCGCCGGCTGAGTTTTCCGTCTCGCCGCTTGGCCTGTCGCTGGCCCGCGTCGAAAAGGATACGCGCATCAAACCGCGCATCACCTTCAACAATTCGCGGGGCCTTCCCGAGATTTACAACGCGCGCATCGACGCGGCGGACCAGGCCGAAATCCTGGTGTTCCTGCACGACGATGTGTGGATCGAGGACTTTTACGTCTCCGACCGGCTGATCGACGCCCTCAAGACGTTCGACATCGCCGGCCTCGCCGGCAACCGCAGACGCCGCCCGCTTCAGAGCCTGTGGGCGCGCTCGCAGAACGCCACTCGACTCGACCCGACGCTGGCGGGCGCCATCGCGCATGGCGACGGGCCGATGGGCAAGGTCGGCTTCTTCGGCCCGATCGTCGCCGAGGTGGAACTGCTCGACGGCGTGCTGATGGCGGCCCGCAAATCGGTGCTGCGCAAGCACGGCGTGCGCTTCGACCCGCGCTTCGATTTCCATTTCTACGATCTCGATTTCTGCCGCACGGCGCGCAGCAAGGGCCTGCATCTGGGCACCTTCCCGCTGGCGCTGACGCATCGCAGCGCCGGCGACGGCTTCCACGGGCCGGCATGGGAAGCGAACCGCGAGCGCTATTTCGCCAAGTGGGGCGATTAGTTGGAATAGTTGAAGCCCGGCAGGTCGCTCTGCCGGAAGTCCACCCCGACCACACGTCCGCTCGCCGGGTGGTAGAATGCGGCACCGAGCATGTGGCCAGCGCCGGCGGGCACGTCGAAGCACTGGCCCTCGAGACAGATGGTCTCGGTCCAGCGGAAGATCGGGCCATATTGCGTGGTGCCGGAAATCACCGTCGCGCCGGACGCAAGCAGCATTGCGGGGCTGAAGGCAATCAGTGTGGACGGCGCCGCCGGCCGATCGAGGTCGAGTTGCAGATGCGCGGCGTTGCCCTCGATCGAAATGCCGACAGGCGTCGCGTCGCTGCCGAGGCAATGGCTGCGCTCGTCGAGCAGCAGCCAGCCGGGCTTGTCCGCGAGCGGCGCCAGAACGGCGTTACAGGCTTCGCTGTTGGCGGGCCGACCCAATACAGCACTCACCAAAATCAGCTGCATCTCCGACTGCAGGTCGATATTCGCCTGCTTCGTCCAGCCCGGCTGCCCGCGGGCGGCGATGTCGCGCTTGATCTCGCCCAGGAACGGAATGTCCGTGTCGAGGGTGCTCTCGGGCTCGGCTTCGGTCAGCCGCTGCGTGACCCGCAGGTTGCCGATGCCGGACGTGGCTGGTGCCGTGAGCGCCGGCAGGTCGACCAGCCGGATGAACTTGGGCGCCGCCGTATTGTCGAACCACGCCAGGGTGCCGCGCAGCGTCTGCTCCTCCGAGACACCGGCGGGCAGCCGCGACCGGCCATCGTGGATGTAGAGCGTCTCGACCGTGCCTTCGGCCGGCAATGCGGTCCAGCGGCAGAGATCGGTGTTGCGTATGAGCAGTACCGCGGAGCCATCGGGCAGGATGGCGTGGAAACCGTCGCCGCCCACATGCCGCGCGATGACCCGCCGGGGGTCGGTGCCATTATCGACAAAGCCGCCGCCGACCTCGGCCACCTCGCAGAGGGTGACCTGCCGGGCCTCGGCGGGCTTGCCGTCGAGGTCGAAGGTGGCGGTGGTCTCGACGCTGTAGCCGAGCAGGTGCTTGTCGTCCGGACCGCGCAATGAGGCGATCAGCAGGGCCGGGAGCAACAGGAAGCCGCCAATGAACAGGAGAGGAACAGCGATAAGTACGACAGTGCCAATACGCATGGCGACAGTCTAACCGCGCCGGATTAGCGAATATCTCCCGCAATGGTGCAAAACGAAAGGCCGCCCGAAGGCGGCCTTTAAGCTTTTTGCGGAGGTGGCGATCAGCCGCCCGTCGGCTCCGGAGCCGCGTCGCCGGGTTCGGCGTCGGGGCGCTTGCGGATGGCGGCCTTGCCGGCGCTGGGGACGCCGCTCGCCTTGGGGGCGAGCTCGTTGCCGTCGTCGCGGGTCGGCGGGATGCCGTCCATCAGGTTACGGATCTCGTCGCCGGTAAGGGTCTCGTACTCGATCAGCGCCTTGGCGATAGTGTGGAGCCCGTCAATGTGCTCGCGGATCACCTTCTGCGCCGTCTGGTAGCCTTCCTCGACGAAGCGCTTCACTTCCGCATCGACGATCTGCTGCGTCTCGTCCGACATGTGCGTCGTGCGCTGCATCATCGAGCGGCCGAGGAACACCTCGTCCTGGTTGTCGCCGTAGAGCAGCGGCCCGAGCTTGTCGGACATACCCCATTCGGTCGCCATGGCGCGGGCGAGGCCCGTGGCCATCTTGATGTCGGCCGAGGCGCCCGAGGTCACCTTCTCGTAGCCGAAGATTTCCTCTTCGGCGACGCGGCCACCCATGGCCACGGCAAGATCGGCGAACGCCTTGCGGCGGGTCAGCGAAACCTGGTCGCGCTCCGGCAGGCGCATCACCATGCCCAGCGCGCGACCGCGCGGCACGATGGTCGCCTTGTGGATCGGATCGGAGGCTTCCATCTTGATCGCGAGCAGCGCGTGGCCGGCCTCGTGATAGGCGGTGAGCTTCTTGTCCTCGTCGGTCATGCTGAGGGTGCGGCGCTCGGCGCCCATCATCAGCTTGTCCTTGGCGTCCTCGAACTCCGCCATGGTGACGAAGCGCTTGTTGCGGCGGGCGGCCAGCAGCGCCCCCTCGTTGACGAGGTTCATCAGATCGGCACCCGAGAAGCCGGGCGTACCGCGGGCGAGCACCTTGAGGTCGACGTCAGGCGCCAGCGGCACCTTGCGGACGTGAACCTTGAGGATCTTCTCACGGCCCTGCACGTCGGGGTTGGGCACCACGACCTGGCGGTCGAAGCGGCCCGGACGCAGCAGCGCCGGATCGAGCACGTCGGGGCGGTTGGTCGCGGCGATGAGGATGATGCCCTCGTTCGCCTCGAAACCGTCCATCTCGACCAGCAGCTGGTTGAGGGTCTGCTCGCGCTCGTCGTTGCCACCGCCCAGGCCAGCGCCGCGGTGACGGCCGACGGCGTCGATCTCGTCGATGAAGATGATGCACGGGGCGTTCTTCTTGGCCTGCTCGAACATGTCGCGCACGCGGCTGGCGCCGACGCCCACGAACATTTCGACGAAGTCCGAACCCGAGATGGTGAAGAACGGCACATTGGCTTCGCCGGCGACGGCACGCGCGATGAGCGTCTTGCCGGTACCGGGCGGGCCGACCAGCAGCACGCCGCGCGGGATACGGCCGCCGAGGCGCTGGAACTTGCCGGGATCGCGCAGGAACTCGACGATCTCCTCGAGATCCTGCTTGGCCTCGTCGACGCCGGCGACGTCCTCGAACGTCACCTTGCCGTGCGTTTCGGTCAGCAGCTTGGCGCGCGACTTGCCAAAGCCCATCGCGCCGCCGCGCCCGCCGCCCTGCATCTGGCGGATGAAGAAGAACCACACACCGATGATCACGAGGAACGGCAGCCACGAGGTCAGCAGCGCCGCCCATAGCGGGTTGGACTCGGGGTCCTTGGCAGTGATCTGCACGTTGCGGTCGGAGAGGCGCGAAACGATGTCGGTATTGGGCGGGATCGTCACCTGGAAGCCCGAACCGTCCGTCATATGGCCGGTCACGAGGTTGTCGATGATGGTGACGTCGCGGACCTTGCCGCTGTCCACGTCGGTGACGAAAGCGCTGTAGGTCTTGTCCGAAATCGAGGAATTCCGCGTGGTGGACTGGAACACCTGGAACAGGCCCATCAGCATGAAAAGGATGACGAGCCAGATGGCGAAGTTGCGGAAATTGACGTTCATCAATCCTGTCCTGGATGTCCGGCCGGAGGAGCGGGCCGGTGAGTTCCGGCAAATGTAAGCCCCGCCCCATAGGGTTACAAGGGAGGCAGGCTGCGCCTTTCAGCCCTTAGAGTCCAACATTGTGGCGACCTGAAGTTAATTCGCCGTCACGAGCGAAGTTGCACGCCGCGCCGCTTCCGGCTTGACCGAAACCGTCATGCCATCGGACTGGATCAGACAGCCATGGAGCGTGGTGGCGCGCAGCACCTGCCGCTCGGCCAGCCGATCGCGCAGGCCCTCGAGGCTGCCGAGGGCATGCGGCTTGCGCTCGCCCCCCACCAGCCGCAGCACGCGGCCCAGCAGCCGCACCGCGACGATCCGCGGCAGGGCGGCAAAGCCGGCATGCGGCAATTCGGCATCCCCGTCCGGGCCGACATGCACCAGCGCGGCAAACGCCGTTTCCGCTTGGGCCGCAATCAGCGAGTCGGCCTCGCCCATGCGGGCCGCGAAAGTGCCGAGGCGACGCAAATCGAGCCCGAGCTCTTCCAGCGCCGGCGTCAGCTGCCGCCAGCGCACACGCTCGTAATGGCGGTCGCGGTTGGAGGGGTCCTGTGCGGGGGTGAGGCCGGCGGCCTTGACGATTTCCATCAGGTCGGCGGGATCGACGCCCAGCAGCGGGCGGAACAGCCGGCAGCCTTCGACGGTGGCGAAGGCATCCATGCCGCGCAGGCCCTCGATGCCGCTGCCATGGGCGAGCCGCATCAGCACCGTCTCGGCCTGGTCGCCCAGATGATGCGCGGTGAGCAGCAGCTCGACCCCATCGGCTGCCATCGCCTGCGCCATCAGGCGGTAGCGCGCCTTGCGCGCCGCGGCCTGCACGCCGGTCTCGGGCTTATCGCCCTGCCAGCGCAGACCGCGCGCGGCCAGCCCCAGCCTGCCGGCTTCGCGCAGGACCATCGCGACTTCATCGGCTGCTTCGGGCCGCAGCCCGTGATCGAGCGAATAGACGATGAGGGGAGTGCCCGAGACCCGGCCCCACTCGGCCGCCAGCAGCATCAGCGCCAGCGAGTCGGGCCCGCCGCTGACGGCGAGCGCCAGTTTCTTCGCGCCGGCGACCGGCGCGAAGAGGGAGGCGGTATCGAGGCCGTCTACGCCGGGCACTGCGCCTTCTGCCTTTCCTCCTGCAGCCGCTGCACGAAAGCGGCGGGCTGCTTGGTGTAGCGCTTGGCTACCTCGAAGAAGGTGCGGCAAGCCGTATCCTGCTCCCCTGCCCCGGCCAGTGCGACGCCAAGCTTGAGCAGCAGATCGGGCGCCCGCGCCGACTTCTGGTAGTTCTGGAAGCCGGTCAGCAGCACGTCGGCCGCCTCGTCATAGGCCTGGCGCTGCAGCAGCGCTTCGCCCAGCCAGTTGGTCGCGTCGGCCGCCTGCGCGTCCTTGGGATAGAGCGCGATGAACTGCCGGAACTGATCCTCGGCGAAGGCATAGTCGCCCCGCACGATGGCGTCGTAGCCAGCCTTGTACTGCGCGTCGGCGTCGCCGTTCGAGATCGGCGCACTCGAATCGAGCGTGAGATCGAGCGGCCGGCTGCTGCCATCGTCCGACAGCGTGCCAAGCGCCGCCTCGCCACCGCCCTTGCCCAGCAACGGGTCCTGCGACTGGCCTAGCCCGTCATCGTCGGTGGCGTCGGCATCGGCGGCGGTGGTGCTGCCGATATCGGCGGGCGGCGTGGTGGCGGCGGCACCGGCATCGGCCGCCTGAGGCGGCTGGGCCTGCTGCTCGGCGGGGACGGCCGGCGCCGTGGCCGTTGCCCCGGCATCGCCGGTCGTTGAGTTGCCCGTAACGGGCTGCGGCGACTCGCCGGACGGCTTCACGCCGCCGGATGGGGTCGCCGCATCACTTTTTCCCCCAGCACCGCCTTCCAGCTGCTGGAAGCGGAACTCGTTGTCGTCCTGCATTTTCTGGATCAGCTCCTGCATCTGCGTGAGCTGGAACTGCAGGCCCTCGACCTGTCCGTTGAGCGTGCGGACAGTGTCCTCGAGCTCCTGGAGGCGCACGGTGACCTGCGCTTCGGACTTGGACTGGGCGAAGACGAATTCAGGCGCAAAGATGCCTGATACGAGGACGAAGCCGAAGGCGATGAACCCCCGCGCTGCCCCCTGCGGTAGGGAAAGACGCACGATCAATCTCCGTGGATGTTTTCGAACGACACGAGCCAGAATTGAGGCCCGCCGGGATAGCCGACAATTTCGACAAAAAGAAAGCGCCGGGGCTCAAGAACGCGAGCACCCGGCGCTTATGCCTCCGTGTCGGCGCTAACGCGCCTTCACGCCTACTGAAGGACCGTCACAGCGCGGCGGTTTTGTGACCAGCACGAGATGTCGTCACAAATCGCCACCGGGCGTTCCTTGCCGTACGACTTGGACGTGATGCGGCCGGCATTGACGCCCTTGCTGACGAGGTAGTTGACCACCACCGAGGCGCGGCGGGCGCCCAGCGCGATGTTGTACTCGCGCGTGCCGCGCTCGTCGGCGTGGCCTTCGATGAGGATCTTGTAGTTGGAATAGTGGTTGAGCCACTGCGCCTGCTTGTCGAGCGTGGCGGTCGCGGTCTGCGTCAGGGCGGACGAGTCGGTCTCGAAGAAGACGCGGTCGCCCACCGTCACGAGGAATTCCTGCTGGCTGCCCGGCGGGCCGCCGCCCGGCCCCAGATTGCCGACGCCCGTGCCGTTGCGGCCACAGGCCGCCAGGGCGACGACGAGAACGACCAGTGCGGCAGCGCGCAAAAGTCCGAAAATGGGCGTTGTAGAACGCATCCGGGTTGCTCTCCTGAAACGAAGGATTGGAAGCCGCCTTTTTACTCGTCGTTATCTTAAGGCGGGGTGTTTGGACGTGGTTAATCGAGGGTCAACACGGCCCAAATGTGGCGGAAAACCGGCACTTTGAGGCGTGTTGCAATTGTGCCGCAACCGGACGGTTAGACGCCCCACGCCAGCGTGCCTTCGGCCACGGCGGCTTCGAGGCGGTCGACGGCTTCGGCGAGCTTCACGTCGATGATCGAGAGGTACTGTGTCCAGTCGGCGAGGGTGCCGAGCTCGCGGTCGCCATCGGAGATGCCGCGCAGGGCGATGAGCGGCAAACCGTGGCGCTGGCAGGCGCGCAGCACCGCGTAGGTTTCCATGTCGACCATGTGCTCGGTGATGTCTTCGTAGGCGGCGCCGGACACGACGTCGGCGCCGGTCGAGAGCGTCGCCATCGGAATGCCGGGGACGAACGGGCCGAGCGGGATGGTCGCCGGCTGGTCGAGGAACGGCACGACGCCCGGCTCGAAGCCGATGGCCGAGGCATCCATGTCGCGCCAGCTGACCTCGCTCGCCTGGTAGAGCCCGCATTGCTCGAGCTCGGCGGAACCAGCCGAGCCGAGCGACACGACCAGCAGCGGCAGCCTGTCCTCGAACGCGAGCTTGGTCAGATGCTCGGCAAGGCTCAGCGCCGCCTCGACCGGCCCGACGCCGGTGATCAGCGGCGTGATGCGGTTGCGCAGCTCCGGCCCGTATTCGAGCTCCGTCGCCATCACGTACAGGATGTCGGCGACGCCCGGCCGGCGGTTGGCGAACGGCATTCTAGCGGCCGTTCCGCTTACGACCTGAGCGCGCCCCAGTTCGGATCGGACGCGTAAGTGTCCATCTTGATCTGCTGCTCGTTGCGGCCCCAGATGTCGACGGTCCACAGGCCGGGACCGCTGTCGCCACCCGGATCGCGGAAGAACATGATGACGCGGCCATTGGGGCAGAAGGTCGGGCCCTCGCAGTGGAACGAGTTGACCAGGATGCGCTCGTCCGAACCATCGGGCTTCATCGTGCCGATCTGGAAATTGCCGCCCGACTGGCGGGTGTAGGCGATGAGGTCGCCCTTGGCGTTCCACACCGGCGTCGAGTAGGTGCCCTCGCCATAGGAGATGCGCTGCGCCCCGCCGCCACCCGAGCTCATCACATAGATCTGGGACTGGCCGCCGCGATCGGACTCGAACACGATTTTACTGCCGTCCGGCGAGTAATTGGGCGAGGTGTCGATGGCGGCGCCCGAGGTCAGCTGCACCGGCTTGCCGCCATTGACGCCGGCCGAATAGATGTTGGTGACGCCGCCATTGCTCACCGAGAACGCCACGGTCGAGCCGTCGGGCGAAAAATCGGGCGAGAACGACATCGGCGCGTTGTTGATGAGCTTCTTGGACTTCCCGCCCAGCTGCGCGACGTAGACCTGCGGATTATCGTCGTCATAGCTCGTATAGGCCAGCATGCCGTAATTGCGGGTCAGGGCCGGCCCCAGCGTCAGGGTGTTGCCGGAGCTCAGGACCTGCACGTTGGCGCCGTCCTGGTCCATCAGCGCCAGCTGCTTCTTGCGGTTGGCCTTGGGGCCGCTCTCGGCGATGAACGCCACCTGGCTGTCGAAATAGCCGCTATCACCGGCCAGCGCCGCGTAGATGGCGTCGGAGACGATGTGGGCGATGCGCCGCTCGCTCTGCGGATCGGCCTGGTAGGAATTGCCCACGACCTGCGCCGCAGCAGCCGTATCCCACACACGCACGCTCGACTGGATCTGGCCGCCGCGTTCCACCTGCCCCATCACCAGCGCATCGACGTTCTTGGCCCGCCAGTCGTCGAAGGACGGCGGGTTGTTGACGTCGCCGACGATGCCGGCGGTCACTTCGGCCGGCAGCGGCGCGAACAGGCCCGAGCGGGTGAGGTTGGCACGCACGATGCCGGCGATCTCGGCGCCGAAGCTCGGATCGGACGAGGCGAAATCCGGGATCGCGATCGGCAGCGGCGTGAAATTGCCGCCGGTGACCACGATGTTGACCAGCGCCTTGGCGGGCAGCGTCGCCACGGCCGACAGCGCGCCCGAAGCGAGCGCGAGCTTGAGCAGATGGCGCCGTGTAATTGCGTGCATGGAAGGCTCCTTGGATGCTGCGGCCGGTTTGGCCGGCCAGTTCTTACGTGCGTTGTATTACGTCAGTTCGCGCGGATCGAATGTCGCGTTCACTTCCTGGCCCACGGCCATGTTGTAGGGACCGCAACGCATCACGGCGCGCTGCGCGGCGGAACTGAGCGCGCGATCGAGCTGCGTCGAGCCGCTGGAGATGATATCGGGCCTTTGCGTCACGTTGCCGTCGGCGCCGATGAAGAAATGGAGCTGCGCCGTGAGGCCGGCTTCGGCCGCACCCGCCGGCACGCTCATGCAGCCCTTGATCTGCGCCACCAGCCCATCGAGCTGCGACTGCGTCAGCGTCGCCGACTTGCCGTCGGTCTTGCCCAGCGTGGGCGAGCCGCCCTGACCGGTGACCGCGCCGCGCGACTTCTCCGAATTGATGAGGTCGGCAACCTCGTCGGCAGGCTTGGCCTCCTTGTCGGGCGCCTTGGTGGCCTTGGGTGTCTCGGTCTTGGGGGTCGGGTCTTTCTTGGGGGTCGCGTCGGCGACCTTGGTGGGGGTCGGCGTGGGCGCCGGGGCGGCCTTGGGCTTGGGCTTCGCCAACTGCACCGGACGCATCGCCGGCATTGGCGCCACCTGCGCGGCCGGCGCATCGGTTGCGGTGTCGGTGGCGACTTCCTGCTGCGGCTGGGCGTCGTCGGGGGTGGGCGCCGGATCGGGAGCCGGCGCCGGCGTGGGCTCGGGCGTCGGGGCCGGCGTCGGCGCGGCGACCGGCTGCGGCGCCGGAGTGGGATCGGGCGCCGGCGTCGGCTCGGGATTGGGCTGCGGCTCGGGGACGGGTTCGGGCGCGGTATTGACCACCGGGGCCGGCGTCGGCTTGGGCGTCTCTTCCGGCGTCACCTGGTTTTCCTCGGTGTTGCCGGTGGGTTGCGCCAGCTCGGCAGGCTTTTCGGTCTCGACGACGGCCGGCGTTTCGGTCTCCACAACCTTGCTGTCGAGCGAGCCGGCGCGGATGTTGGTGATGTCGGAGATCGGCACCAGATCGACGGCGATCGACTCCACCACCTCGGGCTCGAGCGGCTTGGCCGAGCCCAGCCCCACCAGCGCAATGATCAGCAGCGCGGCGTGGGCGATGACCGAGGTGGTGACACCGGCCTTCATCGCCTCACTTCACCTCGTCTTGTGCCGTGATCAGGCCGATCTTGGAGAAACCGGCGGCGCTGAGCGTGCCCATCACCTTCATCACCGCGCCGTAATTGGCGGTCTGGTCGCCGCGCACATAGATGCGCTCGTCGGTGCCGTTGGGCGCCTGCGCCGTGATGGCGTCCACCAGCCCGTCGATCTGCACCTCGGTGTCGCCCAGATAGATCAGGCCCTCGGGATTGATCGAGACGGTGATGGGCTTGGACTCGGTGTTGAGCTCCTTGGCCTTGGTCTGCGGCAGGTCGATCGGCACGCCGACCGTGAGCAGCGGCGCCGCCACCATGAAGACGATCAGCAGCACCAGCATCACGTCGACCATCGGGGTGACGTTGATATCGGCCATCGGCCGCCGGCCGCCGCGGCGTCCGTGCCGCCGGCCGCCGCCACCGCCCTGTGCGATCGCCATGGCCATGGGTTACTTGCCCCGCGCTTCGAGCTGACGGGAAAGGATGGTCGAGAACTCGTCGGCAAAACTTTCGAGCCGGCCGATCAGCTTGTTCGAGTCGGCGCTGAGCTTGTTGTAGGCGATGGTCGCCGGGATAGCGGCGAGAAGGCCGAGCGCGGTGGCGAACAGCGCCTCGGCGATACCGGGCGCCACCACGGCCAGATTGGTGCTCTTGGAGGCGGCGATCGAGATGAAAGAGTTCATGATGCCCACTACCGTGCCAAAAAGGCCGATGAAGGGCGAAGCCGAGGCGACGGTCGCGAGGAAGCCGAGGCGCTTCTCCAGCCCCTCGCTTTCGCGCGCGATGGCGACGTCGAGAACCTTGTCGAGACGCGCCTGCACGCCGAGGTAGCTCGCGGCGTTCTGCTCGTGGCTGCGCTTCCATTCCTTCATGGCGGCCACGAAGATCGCGCCGAGCCCCATCGAGGGCCGCTCCTGCGTCTGCTGGTAGAGCTCTTCCAGCGACTGGCCGGACCAGAATACCCGCTCGAACGCATTCATCTGCCGGTTGGCGCGGCCATAGAGCATCGACTTGTCGACGATGATGGCCCAGCACCAGACCGAGGCGCCGAGCAGGCCGAGCATGACGATCTTGACCAGCCAGTCGGCGCGCAGGAACAGGCCGAGCAGCGAGAAATCGGTCGGCGGCGCATCGGGCGCGATCGGCGTCACGGCAACAGAGCTCGTGGTCGCGTCCTGCGCCAAAGCCGGCAAGCAGATCCCGACGACCACGATGGCGGCCAGCACTCCCAGCATCGCACTGCGCCCCATCGCCCGGGCCGCGGGAGTGTTCGCAAATGTCATGGAAGGTCCTTTCGTCTCGGTCCCCGCCGGACCGGCCCCCGACGCAGCGCGTGGCATGCGGCGTATGCTTGGTCCCGTGCGGTCAGAATTTGTCAAATTTAAGAGAAAGCCCGGAATTCCGGCCTTTTGCGGGGCGCTATGCGCCCTGCCTTACTTATGGTCAAGCAATGGTTAACAGGCGCTTTTCGCCCGCCGGAACAGCTTGCCGCAGCTCCGCGTTTCCCTGCATCGGCCATCAGAGCCGCAAGTGGAGGATTTCATGCACCTGTCGACCTCGATGACAGCCTCGATCGCCGTCAGTTCGGCGCTGGGCATGCCGGCACCGGCCATGGGCCACGAACTGCGCCATACGGCTCAGCTCAGCGCCCGGCAGGCGACGCCGCCCAATGATTCGGCAGGCAGCGGCAGCCTCGAGATCAGCTACGACCCGGACAGCGACGCGCTGCGCTGGACGATCACCTATGAGGGCCTCGCCGACGTGACAGCAGCGAAATTCTTCCGCGACGATGCGACCGAGCCGACGCTGGCCATCGCCGAAAATCTGGCCAGCCCCATCACCGGCTGGGCCGAGGTCAGCGACGAGGAATACGCGGAGCTCGCTACCGGGCACTGGATGCTGGTGATCTGCACCGAGGCGTTCCCCGAGGGCGAGATCGCCGGACCGCTGACCGCGGCGGCAGAAGCGGCTTAGCCGCCGAACGCCGCGAGCACGGCCCTGGGCAGCCGCGTCGCCTTGCCGTCGCGCACGGCCGCCACCACGACCTTGGCGGTCGCGATGATCTCATCCCCGCGCCGGATCACCTGATCGAGCCCGAGCCGCGCGCCGGAAACCTCGGCGACGCTCGTCTCCACCACCAGCAGGTCATCGATCCGCGCCGCACGCGGGAAATCGATCTCCATCGAGCGCACCGCGAAGGCGATGTTGTCGCGGATCAGCTCGGAATGATGAATACCCTCGGCGCGCAGGAACTCGGTGCGCCCGCGCTCGAAGAAATGCAGATAGGCCGCGTGATAGACGGCGCCGGAAAAATCGGTGTCCTCGTAATAGACGCGCACCTCGTGGCGATGCGTCCTGCTCACGCCGTCGCCCTCCTGCCGTGCAGCACGAACACGATGCCGCCGACCACGAAGCCGGCCAGCAGCGCCGCGCCGTGGATGTCGGCGCTGACGAACAGCCAGAGCCCGATAGCGCCCCAGACCACCAGCCCTAGATACTGCACCACGGTGGGTAGCTGCTTCTGTCCCATCTGCCAGACCGAATAGAGCCCGATCAGCCCGCAGACCGCGACCGAATTGCCGCCACCAATGGGCTGCCAGAAAATGCCGGCAATCTCGCCCGCTGTGCCGGCCACCAGATAGGCAAGGATCCACCAGAAACGGCCGATCTGCTTTTCGACGGCGGTGCCATAGAACAGCAATCCAACCGAGTTGACGACGACCTGCGTCCAGCCATCGGTCAGCGCGAACCAGGTGGTAACGAACCGCCACCACTCGCCCGTCAGCATTTTCGGATCGCGCTCGAGCAGCGGCCCGAGCTCGGGCCAGCGATACATCATGGCTAAGGTCACCGCGAGGGTGACCACGAACACCGCCAGCGTCAGCCACGGAAAGCGGTTCACTCCTCGCTCTCCGGCTCCTCGAACAGGCTCGCCTGCAGGCCGACAAACCCTTGCGGCACCGCCATGTTGAGGTGCTGGAAAGCGAGCGCTGTCAACATGCGGCCGCGCGGCGTGCGCTGGATGAAGCCCTGCTGGATCAGATAGGGCTCGACGATTTCCTCGAGCGCATCGCGCGGCTCGCTGAGGGCCGCCGCGATGGTTTCGATGCCCACCGGCCCGCCATTGTAGAACTGCGCTATGGTGGTGAGGTAGCGGCGGTCGAGCTGGTCGAGCCCGCGCGCATCGACGTCGAGCCGCAGCAGCGCCTTGTCGGCGACGGCACGGGTGATCTTGCTCTCGCCGTCGACCAGGGCGAAATCGGTGACGCGCCGCAGCAGCCGGCCGGCAATGCGCGGCGTACCGCGCGAGCGCTTGGCGATCTCGAGCGCTCCATCGGGCGCCATGCCCATGCCGAGCAGCCGGGCGCCGCGCTCGACGATCTGCACCAGCTCCTCGGGCGTATAGAAATTGAGCCGCACCGGGATGCCGAAGCGGTCGCGCAGCGGCGTGGTCAGCAGGCCAGCTCGCGTCGTGGCGCCGATCAGCGTAAACTTGGCGAGATCGATGCGCACCGAGCGGGCCGCCGGCCCTTCGCCGATGATCAAATCGAGCTGGTAGTCCTCCATGGCCGGATAGAGGATCTCCTCGATCGCCGGATTGAGGCGGTGGATCTCGTCGATGAACAGCACGTCGCGCTCTTCGAGATTGGTCAGCAGCGCCGCGAGGTCGCCGGCCTTGGCGATCACCGGACCCGAGGTGGCCCGGAAGCCGACCCCGAGTTCGCGCGCCACGATCTGCGCCAGGGTGGTCTTGCCCAGCCCCGGCGGCCCGACGAACAGCACGTGGTCGAGCGCCTGCTTGCGCGCCTTCGCGGCCGCGATGAACACCTCGAGATTGGCCCGCGCCGCCGCCTGCCCGACGAACTCGGAAAAGCCGGTGGGACGCAGCGAGACGTCGAGCGGATCGTCGCGGCCCGCCGCGCCGGAGGTGAGGCTGGTCACGTGCTCAGCTCCCGCAGGCCCAGCCGGATCAGCGTCGCGGCATCGGCCTTGTCGCCTTCACGGCTGACGACGCGGGCGACCGCGGCGCTGGCCTGGGCGCTCGAATAGCCGAGATTGCTGAGCGCCGAGACGGCGTCGGCGACATTGGAACGCGCCGTGCCTTCGCCCAGCGCTGCCTGCAGGCCGAGGGTGCCGGCATCGATGCCGATGCCGGTGGGGACCTTGCCCTTGAGCTCGGTGACGAGGCGGACCGCCAGCTTGGGGCCAACGCCATTGGCGCGGCCGACCATCGCCTTGTCCTGCAGCGCGATGGCGCTGGCCAGTTCGGCCGGGGTGAGCGTCGAGAGCACCGAAAGCGCGACGCGGGCGCCGACCCCCTGCACGGTCATCAGCGTGGTGAACCAGGCCTTCTCGTCGGGCGAGGCGAAGCCGTAGAGCCGGATCATGTCCTCGCGCACGATCATCTCGACATGGACCACCGCCGCGTGCCCGACCTGCGGCAATGCCGCCATCGTCTTGGACGAACAGAAGGCCTCGTAGACGACGCCGCCCACATCGATGTGGACGAAGTCGTCGCCAAAACCGTCGACCAGGCCCTTGAGCTTGCCGATCATGCCGAAACCCTCAGCGCCGCCATGCCGCGGTGATGCGCGTGACAGATGGCGATCGCAAGCGCGTCCGCCGCGTCCGCGCCCTTGAAGTCGGCGGCGGGCAGCAATGTCTTGATCATCAGCTGGACCTGGCCCTTTTCGGCGTGCCCGGTGCCGACCACGGATTTCTTGACGAGGTTCGCGGCATATTCGCCGACCTTGAGGCCCATGGCGGCCGGCGTCATCAGGGCGACACCGCGCGCCTGGCCGAGCTGCAACGCCGAGCGCGGCCCGGCATTGACGAAGGTCTCTTCCACCGCTGCCTCGTCCGGCCGATGCAGCTCGATCAGCGCACGCAGCCCCTCATGCAGCGCCGCCAGCCGCTCGGCCAGGCTGATATCGACCGGCGGCATCAGCGTACCGCAGGCGATATAGCGCAGCCGGTTGCCCTCGCTCTCGATGATGCCCCACCCGCAGCGCCTAAGCCCCGGATCGATGCCGATGATTCGCACCATGCCTGCCATATCCGCCTGCTTAGGCCCTGCCGCGGACCCTACCAAGCGGAATGTGAACAAACCGGCAACAATCCACCGCCCCTCGAATAGATAAAACTGCGCGGGTCGGCATGGACGGCTTTTCAACTCTTTGGCCGGACAATCCTTGGCTCGTCAGCAGGGGTGAGTCCAAGTCAGCGGAATGAAGCTCGATCTGTCACCACAGAGCTGGGGCCGCGTCATCGCCTTCACCGTCGCCGGCACGCTGATCTGCGTGACCGCGGCGCTCTACGTCGATTCCTTCAATTTCGCCGCGATGGACACGCCCAGCCGCATCCGCGCCATGGCGACCGACATCCTGCTGCCCGTGGTGCTCGCCGTGCCGCTGCTGCTGTTCTTCACCAGCAAGCTGCGCGAACTGGCCATCGCCCACCAGCGCCTCACCATCTACGCCTCGACCGACAGCCTGACGCAGGTGATGAACCGCGCGGCGTTCTCGACGCTGGTGCAGGCCTATCTGACCGAAATCCGCTCCGCACAACTGCGCCATCGCGGCGCCCTGCTGATCATCGACGTCGACAACTTCAAGGCGGTCAACGACCATTACGGCCACGATCGCGGCGACGAGGCGCTGGTGACCATTGCCCATTCGATCCGCGGCCTGCTGCGCTCGCCCGATATCGTCGGACGGCTGGGCGGCGAAGAGTTCGGTGTGTTCCTGCCGGGGGTGGGCGCCGAGGAGGCCGGCAGGGTCGCCGAACGCATCCGGCAATCGGTCGCCGAAGCCGATTTCGCGCCCGCCGGCCTGCCCTATCGCCTCTCGGTCAGCGTCGGCGCGGCGGTGTTCGACAAGCCGCTGAGCTTTGCCGAACTGTTCCGCACCGCCGACCAGCAGCTCTATGTCGCCAAGCGCGACGGCCGCAACCGCGTGGCGCTGTCGCGGACCAGCCCGACGGACGCGCTCGCCGCCTAGTGCCCAGCCGCCGGCTGCCGCTCGAAGCGGCGATCGGGGACGATCCACATGATGGCGACCGCCGCGTAGAACGCGAATCCAATGTAGGGATGGATGAAGGCGGTGGCCATGCCCAGCGCATAGAGCACCAGCGAGGCCCACTCCTTGATGGTCCGGCCGAGGGCGCGGGCAAAGGCCGAGTCGCGGCCATGCAGCTTCACCAGGCTCGTCTGCAGTAGATAGTAGCCGAGGCCAGGCAGGAACATCACGCCGCCATAGACGACGGTCGGCAGCAGGGCGAAATCCGTCTCGCCCATCCAGTTGGTGGCGAACGGCACCAGCGACAGGGTGAACAGCAGGAAATTGTTGGCCCACAGCACGCGGCCGTTCACGTGCTCGACCGCATGCATCATGTTGTGGTGGTTGTTCCAGTAGATCGCGACGTAGATGAAGCTCAGCACATAGGCAAAGAACGGGTGCGCCAGTTCCACCAGCGCCTCGAGCGTAGGCTCGTGCGGCGCGTGCAGCTCGAGCACCATGATCGTGATGATCACGGCGATCACGCCATCGCTGAAGGCCTCGAGCCGCCCCTTGCCCATGCCGGCGTCAGGCCTGCGCCTTGGCCATGTCTTCGTCGCTCATGTCGAAGTTGGCGTAGACGTTCTGCACGTCGTCGTCCTCTTCGAGAATGCCGATCAGCTTGAGCAGCGTGGCGCCCTTGTCGGCATCGACTGGAACATAGTTCTGCGGCTTGAACACGAACTTGGCGGATTCCGGCTCGCCCAGGCTCTTTTCGAGCGCCGCCGCGACGGCCGCCATGTTCTCGAAGCTCGTGTAGATCGAATGACCGCCCTCGCCGTCTTCGCCTTCCTCGCTCTCGACGTCGTCGGCGCCGGCATCGATCGCCGCCTCCATCACCTTGTCGGCGCTGCCGACGGCGAACGGGTAGTAGATTTCGCCGACGCGGTCGAACATGAAGCCGACCGAGTTGGTTTCACCCAGCGCGCCACCATTCTTGGAGAAGGTCGAGCGGACATTGGAGGCGGTGCGGTTGCGGTTGTCGGTCAGGGTCTCGACGATGATCGCCACGCCGCCCGGGCCGTAGCCCTCGTAGCGGATCTCTTCGTAGCTCTCGCCCTCGCCGCCGCTCGCCTTCTTGATGGCGCGCTCGATGTTGTCGCGCGGCATCGACTGGCCGCGAGCCGTGGCCACTGCAAGGCGCAGGCGCGCATTGAAGGCCGGATCGGGCGCACCCAGCTTGGCGGCAACGGTTATTTCGCGCGCCAGCTTGGAAAATACCTTGCTGCGCGCCGCATCGCTCTTGCCCTTGCGATGCATGATGTTTTTGGCATGCGAATGGCCGGCCATGACAGCTCCCACGACGTAGAAAGAGAAAATCGGTGGCGCTGTATAGAAAAGCCAGCGGCCCTTGTGAAGCCGGGCCGCGTCAGTCCGTGGTGGCGAGCCGCCCGGTTTCCTTGGGCGAGGAGAGCACGATCAGCGTCTCGGTACGCTGCAAGCCCTTGACCTGCTTGAGCACCGTGCCGAGGAAAGCCTCGAGCGCCCCGGTATCGCGGACCCGCACCTTGAGCAGATAGTTCCAGCCGCCGGTCACATGGTGGCATTCGAGCACCTGCGGCGCACTGGCGACGCGCTTGAGGAAATCCGCCTCGACATTGGCCTCGCTCCAGCCGACGAAGACGAAGGCCAGCAGATTCAGCCCCAGAGCGTGCGGATCGACATGGGCGTGCGTACCGGTGATGGCGCCCAGGCGGCCTAGCCGCTTGACGCGGTCGTTGAGGGTCGACGGCGCCACGCCGATCGCCTTGGAAAGATCCGCCATCGATTGCAGGCCATCGTCCTGCAACAGCTCCAAAAGCCTCAAATCGGTATCGTCTAGATCGTTGCTCACTGCCTGCCCCCGCATGCGAAGGCCGGACCGTAGCGAGGTGCTAGAGTCTTGCCAAGGCACAGAAAAAGGTCATTGCCACAGTCGCGCCCAAGTTTTCGTGAAGGAGCGGCGTCCTAATTCCGGGCGGGCTGGAGACGGGTTGGCGTTGCGACGAGGTCGCAGCGCTTTTTGGCATTTGTGCCGACATGTTTGCGGAAAACGCATCATTAACCCAAAATAACTCCGGGCATCAGCGTCGGTTCAAGCGAGTTGCGCGAAACCTCGGGTCAAGGACGGCATACGCCGCTCCATTTTGTGCAACCCCGAAGGAACAACCAGATGACCAAGCTGTCTCTGTCGCTTGTGGCGCTTCTGATGCTGAGCGCTCCCGCCTACCTCGCCCCGACCTTTGCGGCCCACGCCGCGCCGGTCTGCAATACCGACCACCAGTGCAACCCCAACGACCCCGGCGATCCGAAGGACCCCGGTGGCCCTGGCGACGGCGGCCCGGGCGATGGTGGTCCCGGTGACGGCGGCCCCGGTGACGGCGGCCCCGGCGACGGTGGTCCCGGTGATGGCGGCCCCGGTGATGGCGGCCCCGGTGATGGCGGGCCGGGCGATGGTGGCCCCGGCGATGGCGGCCCGCCGCCCCCGCCGGACAACGACAAGCCGTTCGATCCGCATCTGCCCCCCGATCCGCATGACGTGGCGGACAACACCCCGCTGATGCTGATCGCCTGCCGCATCGCCACCGATCCGTCGGACGACCTGCGGTTCCGCAACATCGGCGACCTCGTCATTCCAGCCGGCACGCGGGTGGAATGGATGGTCAAGGAAAGCGGCGATCACGGCGTGTTCCTGCTGCCCTCCGACCTGCCGCCGGGCAAGGAGCTCTCGGCTATCGACGTGCTGAAGCTGGCTCTGCCCAAGTCCGACCATTGCTACTCCAAGGTGGAGTAATTCCTGGACCGGCCGGTGTCGCGAGGCGCCGGCCGGCACCTCAATTGGGTAAGGTTACGGGACCGTCGCTGGGTTAACGGCTCTTTAACGTTTGAGCGTTAATTTGGCATTGTCCAGTTTGGACTTTGCAGAGCGGTTTCTCCCTCTGTTTGACGCCTCCCTGTTAACTTCCGAGAGCCGTTCGGTTTCGACGGCTCTTTTTCTTTTTGCGCGTCGCCTTCATTAAGCCTCCCTCAATGCCAAACATGGCACCACAAGCGGGTGCCGCCATCAGGCGGTCGGGAATGCGCCTCAGCCATGACTGATCGAAACGACAAGCCGGCCGTAGCTCTGGGTCCGCGCATCGTCGCCTCGGGCGGCTTCACCAGCCTCTATCGCGAGGGCATGGCGCTGATCGAAGAGGTCGCCGCCTATCTCGACGGCGAGGGCCGCAATGCCAGCCGCAGCCTGCCGCGCGAAACCTCGTTCCTCTACGCCACCGAATCAATGCGCCTGACCACGCGGCTGATGCAGCTGGCGAGCTGGCTGCTGCTGCAGCGCGCCGTCAACGAAGGCGAGCTCACCGCCGAGAACGCCCGCGCCGAGAAGGAAAAGGTCAAGTTCTCCGCCACCCCCGCCGAGCGCGGCGGCCCCGGCTTCAGCACCCTGCCCGATCGCCTGCGCGGCTACATTTCGCAGGGCGACCGGCTGTTCGAGCGCGTCCAGCAATTCGACAAGCTCGAGCGCGGCGGCATCGCGGAAGCGGCGCCGGCCGTCTCCGAGGGCTCGATCGGCGACCAGCTGGCGCGGCTGCGCGCGGCCTTCGGGAAGCTGCAGGGCTAGATCTTCCGCTCGCAACCGAAACACTGCCACACCCGCAACGTCATTCCCGCGAAGGCGGGAATCCGGGCAGGGCTTTCGGACGTCCGTGAGCGCGGTCTGGATTCTCGCCTTCGCGGGAAGGACGCAGCAGATAAGGGATAGACCGATGGTGGACCGGCGCGAAGCGCAGGCACTCCTCCAGCTGCCCAAAGCAAAAAGCCCCGCCGGAGCGGGGCTTTTCGAATTCCGTGTGCGGGCGGGAGTTAGATCCCGAGGCCCTTGTACTTGTCCTTGAAGCGGGTCACGCGGCCGCCGCGGTCCATCAAATTGCCCTGCACGCCGGTCCAGGCGGGATGGGTCTTGGGATCGATGTCGAGCTGCAGCGTCTCGCCCTCTTTGCCGTAGGTCGAGCGGGTCTGGTAGGTCGTACCGTCCGTCATCGCCACGGTGATCAGGTGGTAGTCCGGATGGATGTCTTTCTTCATGGCGGAGCCTCAAATCAAACGGGCGCGCTTTCGTTGTGAAGGGCGCCCGCGAGCGGTGATCGAACAGATTGGCGGGCTCTCTATAGAAAAATCCGCCACCCGGCAAGGCCGAATTCCCCGGCGGCGCAAGGTTGCGGCGCACCGCCCATCCCCCTATATCGGGGCATCTTGGCAACCGGCACACCCAATTCCAGCGCCCCCGAAGCGCCCCGGCTCGGCCGCAAGGGCGAGCAGCAGCGCATCGATCCGCGCAACCTCAGGCCGCTGGCCCGGCTGGTGCCCTTCATCCTGCGCTATCCGGTACGCGTCGCCCTCACGCTTGGCTTCCTGCTGATTGCGGCCGTGGCCTCGCTGATCATCCCGTTCATCGCCGGCAAGGTGATCGACAAGGGCTTTGTGGCGCAGAACCTGGCCGAGATCGCCCAGTATGGCTGGCTGATCGTCGGCATCGCGGCGGTGATGGCGGTGGCGACCGGCGCCCGCTTCTATTTCGTCGCGGTGCTGGGCGAGCGCGTCATTACCGATCTGCGGCGCGAGGCCTTCGACCATCTGCTGGCGCTCGACGCTACCTTCTACGATCTGCATCGCGTCGGCGAGCTGACCTCGCGCCTCAATGGCGACGTCGCCACCATCCGCAATGCGGTCGGCTCGTCGCTGTCGATGACGCTGCGCGGCATGGTGACTATCCTCGGCGCGCTCGTGCTGATGTTCCTCACCAGCCCCTATCTGGCGCTCGCGGTGGTCGTCGCCGTGCCGCTGCTGCTGGTGCCGGTGCTGCTGCTGACGCGGCGGCTGCGCGGCATGTCGCGCCGCACGCAGGACGCGCTCGCCGACATGTCCGCAATGGCCACCGAGGCGCTGAGCGCCAGCAAGACCATCAAGAGCTTTGGCCAGGAGCCGGCGCAGTCGAAAATCTATACCGACAAGGCCGAGAGCTCCTACGACGCCGAGACCAACCGGCTGCGCGGCCGCGCCGCGCTGGTCGGCGGCATCATGTTCACCGTCGTCGTCTGCCTCGTGGTGATGATCTGGTGGGGCGCCAAAGCGGTGTTCGATGGCGCCGTCACCACCGGCCAACTCGCGCAGTTCATGATTTACGCGCTGATGGCCACCAACGCGCTGACCTCGATCTCCGAAGTGCTGGGCTCGATCCAGACCGTCGCCGGCGCCACCGAGAGGCTGGTCGAAATTCTCGATACGCCCGCGACCATCTTCAGCCCGGCCGCGCCGGTAGTGCTGCCGACACCCTCGCCCGGCACAGTCGCGTTCGAGAATGTCAGCTTCGCCTATGAGACGCGCGACAACGAGCAGGTACTGAGCGAGCTGAGCTTTGCGGTGAACAAGGGCGAAGCCGTGGCGCTGGTGGGCGCGTCGGGCGCCGGCAAGAGCACGGTGTTCGCTTTGCTGCAGCGCTTCTACGATGTGAATGCGGGCCGCATTCTCGTCGATGGCGTCGACATCCGGCAGGCCAGCCTGCGCGACCTGCGCCAGCGCTTTGCCTATGTCGAGCAGGAGCCGACGATCTTTGCCGGCACGGTCACCGAGAACATCCGCTTCGGCAAGCCCGATGCCACCGACGCGGAAGTGCAGGCGGCGGCGAAGGCCGCGCTGGTGCACGACTTCGTCACCGCGCTCGAGAACGGCTACGATTCGATCGTCGGCGAGCGCGGCGTGATGCTGTCGGGCGGCCAGAAGCAGCGCCTCGCCATTGCGCGCGCGCTGCTCAAGGACGCCCCGATCCTGCTGCTCGACGAAGCCACCTCGGCGCTCGATGCGGAATCGGAACGGCTGGTGCAGTTGGCGCTCGACCGGCTGATGGAAGGCCGCACCAGCCTCGTCATCGCCCACCGCCTCGCGACGATCCGCGACGCCGACCGGATATTGGTGCTGGACCACGGCCGCCTGATCGACCAGGGCACGCATGACGAGCTGGTCCGTAAGGAAGGCCGCTATGCCGAGCTGGCCAAACTGCAGTTCAGGCTGCAGGCGGCGGAGTAGCTTCCGATCGAGCAGCTCTCGGGCTCCACTCTTGCAGCCTGACATTGGGCAAGAACCCCCTCACTTGCACTAAGGCCGCAGGCCCGTAGCAAGCTTGGTGAGGGGTGTTTGCTATCAGTCGAGATCGTCAGGACCGTGCCGCTGGTCCGGTATCATCATCGGGCCCAAAGTCGATTACGAGTTCAGTGATCGACTTCTGACCGTAGGGGTCTGTCGTGGGCAGGTCCCATAGATGCACGTGCCCACCCTTCGTCATGACCCATTCCAGCTTGGCGATCAGCTCTGCAATGCCGGCCTTGTCGCAGTAGATTTGAACCCGATCCTCGCGAACATCGTGCGTAACCGTGATCACTTTAGAACACTCTCCTAACGTCAGCATCGGCCGGCTGTCGCCAAAAACTGGCAGCGCCCATTGCGCCCCCTCACCTCGTCAGCATCGCATACACGTTCTTCAACAGCTGCGTGCTTGTCGGTTCAGCGCAATCGAGCCTCTGCGCGGCGGCGGCGCCCGCCTTGTAGGCTCGCGCGCTCTCCATGACCGCCGCCGCTACGTCGTCGAATCCCCCGGTCGACGCCGCTCCTTGCACGTCGGCAACGCTCCTGACGACGAACGCCGCAAGACGCGTGCGCTCGCCTGCCCCTATCCCAACCGCGCAGTACGACATGAGATAGTCCACCATGCCGCCGGCAAAGATGGAGTCCGCCGTCTCGAAACCGCTGCTGTCCGCGGTCTCGATTCCGCGAGCGGCCGTCGAGAATTCTCCTGAGGTACGAAGCCTATTGTAGGTGTCGTGATATTGCTCACTTAGCGGAGCGGCGGGCACGCTGTCCGGCCAATTCAAAGTGACCCCGCGTTGCGCGCCAAGCGCAACCACCACATCGCAATTCTTCTTCACCGGCTTGGGTGCCGGGAACTTTCCATTCGTCTTGTCCATCAGAATTGCCAGCTCGTTCAGCGTGCTCATGGCTTCTGCGCACGATGAAAATCCCGCCAGCAGCGGACCCAGCCCGGCAAATCCATCCGGTGCGAGCGGCGATTTCAGCTTGAAGTAACCGCGCGACTGCAGCACGAAGCCTGCAATAAGACAGTCGCCCACCTTCTGCGGATCGAGCCTTTTTACGTCACCAACGAGCGTATCGAGGCAGAGACTTCCCGCCAGGTAGGTGGCCTCAGATTGACCGCGCTGACTGACAACATCGTTTACTCTGAGCACCTGTTCGCAGTCGCGCACATTGCCAGAGTCCGCAAGATCCGAACATGAGGTGACGGCCAATGGCGGTGTGCCGGCGACGCTGCCGCCAACCGCGAGCATTGAAATCAATATCGGCGCACAAAGTATGGCGAGTATTCGCAAGATCATTTTCTATCCCCCGGGCGCGCGATTTTACCACGCGACATCGGGGGTTGAAATACTGCTCGGTCTAGACTTGCACCCTCAACACCTGACAGGATTGTTGGCGTCCAGCAAAGTTACCCGTCCGTCAGCTTGAACTCGATGCGGCGGTTCCTGGCGTAGGCTTCGTCCGTGTCCGCCGGATCGATCGGGCGGCTGTCGCCGAAGCCGGCGGCGACGAGGTGCTGCGGCGACACGCCGGCGTCGGAGAGATATTTCAGCACCGCGATGGCGCGCGCCGCGCTCAGTTCCCAGTTCGACGGGAACTCCGGCGTGTTGATCGGGCGCTTGTCGGTGTGGCCGTCGATGCGCAGCACCCAGTTGATGTCGCTGGGGATCTCGGTCTGCAGTTCCTTGATGGCCTCCGCCAGCTGGTCGAGGGCCGGCTTGCCGGCGTCGGACACCGAGGCATCGCCCGGCGGGAACAGCACTTCGGACTGGAACACGAAGCGGTCGCCCACGACCTGGATGTCGGTGCGGCCGGCGAGGATCTGCCGCAGCCGGCCGAAGAAGTCGGAGCGGTATTGCGACAGGTCCTGCACGCGCTGCGCCAGGGCGACATTGAGCCGCCGGCCGAGATCGGCGACCTGCGTCTTGCTCTCGGTGGCCTTGGTTTCCGACGCGTTGAGCGCTTCCTCGAGCGCGCCGATCTGGGTGCGCAGCGCCGACAGCTGCTGGTTGAGCAGCGCCACCTGCGCCGCCGCATCGGCCGACAAATCCTTCTGCTTGGCGAGATCGGAAGTGAGGCCGGCGATCTGCGTGTCCTTGCCGTCGCTGGCGCCACCGAGCCCGGCGATCTGCGCCTGCAGCTTGTCGCGATCGGCCGTGGTGGCCCCCAGCGTCGCCTGCAGCGTGGCGAGGTTGCCGGTAAGGTCGGTATTGTTGCTGCGCTCCATCTGCAGCAGGTCGGTCAGCTCGGCGATCTGCGAGTTGAGCCGCGTCATCGCGGTGTCCTTGCCCTGGATCTCCTGGCCCAGGAAGAACTGCGTCAGCATGAACAGCGACAGCAGGAAGATGATGACCAGCAGCAGCGACGACAGGGCATCGACGAAGCCGGGCCAGTAATTGGTGACCTGCGAGCGCCGCGAGCGGCTCAGCGATGCCATCAGTTCGGCCGCCCGCCGCTGCCGCTATCCTCGCGCAGCATGGCTTCGATGAGCTCGCGCAGCTTCTTGTTGGTGTCGCCCTGCTCTTCGATGTGGATGCGGATATCGGCCTGCTCGGCGCGGATGTGCTTGACCAGCCCATCGATGCCGCGCGCCAGCTCCGCCATCGCCCGAATGGCGTTCTGCGACGAGTCGGAATTCTGCATGGTCGAGCCGAGCCGCTCGATCATCGCCGACATCTCCTCGCCCTGCACGCCCATGCCGGTGGCCTGCATCTGCGTCATCGGGTGGTCGAGCTCGGTCATCGAGGTCATCCAGTCCTCGAGATCGGTGTAGAAGGCGTTCTGCGCCTGGCTGGCATTGAGATCGAGGAAGCCCAGGATCAGCGAGCCGGAAAGGCCCAGCAGCGACGCTGAGAAGGCGGTGCCCATGCCGCTCAGCGGCTCGGTCAGGCCGTCCTTCAGCGTCTGGAACATGGTTGCCGTATCGGTCCCGGTCGAATTGAGATTGGTGATGGTGTGGGTCACCCCGTTCACCGTCTCGAGCAGGCCGTAGAAGGTGCCGAGCAGGCCGAGGAAAACGAGCAGGCCCGTCAGGTAGCGCGAGGTATCCTTGCTCTCGTCGAGCCGGTTGCCGACGGAATCGAGGATCGAGCGCATCGAGGACGGGGTGATCACCGCCTCGCCGATCCGCTCGCGCAGCATGTTGGCGACGGGTGCCAGCAGCACCGGCTGGCGCACCCGCGCCATGGTGCCGTCCTGCATCGAGTTCACCCACTTGATCTCGGGCGACAGCCGCAGGATCTGGCGGAAGCTGAGGAACACGCCGGTCAGCGCCACCACGACGATCAGCGAGTTGATGAACGGGTTGGCGAGGAAGAAGATCAGCACCTGCTGCCAAAGGATGACGCCCACCAGCGCCACGATGACGAGGAAGACGACATTCTTGACGAGGTAAATCGTCGGGCTCTTGAGGTGGTACGGATCGTAGCTCTGCGACATGGCCCCGGCCGGATTCGGCATATGCGCTGGAGTCTACGCACGCCATTCCGGCGTGACAATGGCTTGGCCGCGTCGGTTCAATGACGATTACGATGTCAGGATGCCGCGCCGGCGGCTATTTGATGGACTTGATGATCTTGAGCAGCTGGCCCTGGATGGTCTCGTTGCCGGCGACGACTTCGCCGTTCCAGATGCTGCCGGTCGTGCCGGCGAAATCGCTCATCGTGCCGCCCGCTTCGCGCAGCATCAGCCAGCCCGGCGCCACGTCCCAGGGGGCCAGCCGGCCTTCCCAGAAGCCGTCGAGGCGGCCAGCGGCGAGCCAGGCGAGATCGGTCGAGGCCGAGCCGGTGCGGCGGATGCCGGCGGTGGCGGGCGAAATCTGCACCAGCTGCTTCATCTCGAGCGCGTCGTAATGCGTCCCGGTGACCTTGATGCCGGTCGAGACGACGCAATCGGCCAGATGCTTGCGGTTGGCGACGCGCAGCCGCTTCTTGTCGTCGAGCCAGGCGCCGCCCCCCTTTTCGGCGACGAACAGCTCCTCGGTCACGGGATTGTAGATCACCGACGCGACGATCTCGTCGGCGCGCTGCAGCGCGATCGCCACGGCAAACAGCGGGATGCCGTGGAGGAAATTGGTGGTGCCGTCGAGTGGATCGATGATCCAGCGGTGCTGGCCGTCGGTGCCCTTGATCTCGCCGCCCTCTTCCATGAGGAAACCGTAGGTCGGGCGGGCCTTGCTCAGCTCGGTGTAGACGATCTTTTCGGCGGCCTTGTCGGCATTGGTGACGAAATCGGCCGGCCCCTTGACCGAAACCTGCAGGTTTTCGACCTCGCCAAAATCCTTCGTCAGCGACCGCCCGGCCTTGAGCGCGGCGGTGACCATGATGTTGAGCAGTGCCGAACGGGCCATGAAAGGGTCTTCGATTGAGGGATCAGGCGCGGGGGTATCACAAAGTGGGTTGGGAGCGGAAGCCTGGGGTTCAGCGCAAGCAGCCTCCCCCCACCCACCATGCTTCGCATGGTCCCCCCTCCCCGCAAGGGGGAAGGAGAACCGACTGATGGTTCCGAGTGCTGTGAAAGAGCAGTCAGGTCTCCCTCCCCTTGACGGGGAGGGGGACCAGCCGAAGGCTGGTGGGTGGGGTGACGCCGCTTGCGCCGGACTATCAGTCCCCGCCGCCCGCCAGCTTCGTCGACGACACCGATGCCGCAATCGCCCGGCCTTTGGCCTCTTCCGCCGCCGCGTCGGCTTCCGTCGGCGGCTTGCTGGGCCAGAAGCGGGCCATCTCTTCGGCCGCATTGAGGTCGGTCTGCGAGATGCCGACCAGCAGCTTATCGAGCAGCGGGTCGGTCAGGCCTTGGCGGCGGGCCAGGGCGCGCCACATCGCCGCCTGCTTGAGATCGAGCTCGATCCCCTCGCCGACCGCCAGCAGCTTGGCATAGCGGTTTTGCGCCACGGCATTGCCGGCGTTCGCCGCCTGCGCGTACCAGTCGACGGCGTCGTGGAGGTTCCGCTCGATCCCCTGCCCCGTATAGAGCAGCGTCGCATAATCGACCTCGGCCTCGATGAGCCCCTGCTTTGCCGCCAGCCCGATCTGCCGCGCCCCCTCCTTGGGATCGGGCGCCACGCCGGCGCCTTCGATCAGCATCGAGCCGTAATCGTATTGGGCCTCCGCCAGACCGGCATCGGCCGCCGATTTCATCAGCCTGGCGGCGTCGTTGAGGCTGGGCGAGGCATCCTCGCCCTCCACGTGCAGCAGCGCCAGATTGTATTCGGCCGGCGGATAGCCCTTGTCGGCGGCCTGCTTGAACAGCTCCGCCGCCCGCGCCCGGTTCTTCGGCACGCCGTCGCCATTGAGGTACAGCAGGCCCAGCTCGAACGCCGCCAGCCGGTCGCCATTCTTGGCCGCGAGCCCATACCAGCTCGAAGCCCGCGCCACGTTCTCGGCGACCCCCAGGCCCTTGGCGTAGATCTCGGCGATCAGCGTCTGCGCCGCGGGATCGGCCTCCTCGGCCCGTGGCAGCGCCAGCGCCAGCGCCGTCAGATAATAGCCGCGCTGGAACGCCCCATAGGCGTCGTCCTGCCGGGCGAAAATATCCTGGCTGATCGACACCGCATCGTTGCCGCCCTCCTGCGGCGTCGGCAGCATGCCGCTGTCGAGCCCGACGGAATTGTCGATCATCGGGGCATCGCTCGAGGCATCCGACTGCGCCAGCGCCGAAGCGACGGACACCGTCAGCAGCAGCGCGGCGAGCAGCCCCTTCACGGATTGGTCTCCAGCGCTTTGGCGATGGCTTCGAGCCGGGCCGATACGCCCTCGGGCGCCGACCACACGCTCTGGCCGAGACCGATGAAATCCGAGCCCTCGGCGGTGGCGCTCTCGGCGGTCGCGGCCGGATCGGAGAGGACACTCGGCACCTCCATGATCTCGGCCCACCAGCGCGCCATCTCGCGCTGCTCGGGATCGCGCGTCCCATTAAGCGGGCCGAAGAACACATAGTCCGGCCCCAGCTCGCCCTTGCTCATCGCATCGTGGCGCGAGGCGATCTGCCCGGCGCCGACGATGTAATCGGGCTTGAGCGCGGCGGTCGCCGCCTTCACGGCGCCGACATCGCCCTCGACATGCACGCCATCGACGCCCAGCATCCGCACCAGCCCCGGATCGCCCTCGATCAGCACGGCGACACCGGCCGCCTGCGCTCGCGGCGTCACCGATTTGACGAGGCTCTTGTAGCTGCCCTCGCTGCGCTGGCCGCGCGGCAGCAGCACCGCCGCCACCGGGGCGGCCGCCAGCGCCTCGTCCAGCATGCGCTGGCAGTTGACGGCGTCGGCGTCGGGATCGGCGATGAGGAAAATCTGAGCGGTCATGGCGGCCTTATAGCGGGGCTGCCCTGATCTGTGCCGGAAAATTCTGGCAGGAATTGGAGGCTGGTTAAGCGGCCCGATCCAGCTCCGCCGCCCAGGTACCGGTGGCGGCCAGCGAATTCATCTTCGCGCGGTGCGCGAAGGCGAGCTGCGCCGCCGGCACATTGGCCGCCTCGCCGTTCCAGGCCAGCAGCGCCGCGCTCTGCAGCGCCCGGCCATAGGAGAAGGTCAGCGCCCAGGGCAGCGGGCCCTTCCGGTTCATGGCGCTGAGATTGGCGGTTGCCGCCTCGTCGGACTGGCCGCCCGACAGGAAGGCGATGCCCGGCACGGCGGCCGGGACCTGCGCCTTGAGTACCTCCAGCGTGCGCGCGGCGATCTCGTCGGCGCCGGGGCGCTCCAGCGAGCGCATGCCGGGCGTCACCATGTTGGGCTTGAGCAGCATGCCGCCCAGATCGACATTGGCGAGGCGCAGTTCCTCGAACACGGTCGCCAGCGTCTCGGCCGTCACCTCGGCGCAGCGCTCGATGCCGTGATTGCCGGGCTCACCATCGGCCAGCACTTCGGGCTCCACCACCGGCACGATGCCGGCCTCCTGGCAGAGCGCCGCATAGCGCGCCAGCACATGCGCGTTGGCGCGGATGCCGTTGCGCGACGGGGCATAGTCGCTGACCGCGATGACGCCGCGCCATTTGGCGAATTTCGCGCCCAGCTTGCGGTAATGCTCGAGCCGGGCGCGCAGCCCGTCGAGGCCCTCGGTGATCTTCTCGCCGCGCGTGCCGGGCATGGCGAAGGCGCCACGATCGACCTTGATGCCCGGGATGACATTGGTGTCGGCGAGCAGCGCCACGAACGGCGTTCCATCGGCGGCGCTCTGCGTCAGCGTTTCTTCGGTGAGGATGACGCCGGAGATGTAGTCGGTCATCGCCTCGCGCGAGCGGAACAGCATTTCACGATAATCGCGCCGCGTCTCGAACGTCACCGGCAGGCCGATGACCGCGAAGCGCTTGGCGATCGTCCCTTCCGATTCATCCGCCGCGAGGATGCCCATGCCGGGCGCTACGAGTTGTCTGGCGACATCGGCAAGCGTGGGCACGGGCACCTCTCGACCTTGGGGGACGCAGGCAGAATAGTGCGCGTGGCGAAATGTTCGATTGGCCGTGGGGACTAGATCGAAAGTAGCAGATGCCGGCTGAGGACGAGTACCCCCTCACCAAGCTGCGCTAAGCCTTCGGCTAAGCTCCGCTATCCTCCCCCACCAGGGGGGGAGGATGTCCGTGCCGACTTCGCACCTTGCGCGATGTCATCCTCCCCCCGAGTGGGGGTTGTAAATTGCCGCATGCTGCAACTCGGGCACATAAATCATCCAGCAGGCAATATTAACAATGAGCA
>JBEHYU010000026.1:0-53134 GCA_048498015.1 Pseudomonadota bacterium | reverse complement strand
GATGGGAATCCAGCGGAGGTCGCGGACGTCCAAAAGCCCAGTCTGGATTCCCGCCTTCGCGGGAATGACGCAGTGGATAGGATCGTCCTTGGCAGGTCACGTTGCCTGCACCTCAGGGGTTACAACCGTGAAGTCACCGCGACGCCCTCCACCCCCGCAACGTCATTCCCGCGAAGGCGGGAATCCAGATGGAGTGTGCGGACGTCCGAGGACCCAGTCTGGATTCCCACCTTCGCGGGAATGACGTACTGAATCGGTCAGTCCTGGCGGGTCGTCTCGGTCACGCCAGATAGCGCCGCTTCAGGTGGTCCTCGAAATACTGGCCGTTGAGCTTTTCGCCGGTGGCTTTCACCAGCAGCTCGGGGGTCGACCAGCGGGAGGCCTGCGACCAGATCTTGTCGCGGCGCCAGTTGTTGATCTCGACGAAGCGGCCGTGGCGCATGTCGTCGCGGGCGGTGGGGTGGTCCTTTTCCATGGCGGCCCAGAGCTGGGCGGCGATCATGGCGCCCAGCGTGTAGCTCGGGAAATAGCCGAAGGCGCCGCCGGGCCAGTGGACGTCCTGCATGGGGCCGTCCCTGTAATTGTCGCGGGTGGAGAGACCGAGATAGTCGGTCATCCTGGAATGCCATTCTTCCGGCACGTCGCGCGGCCGGATCGTGCCTTCGATCAGGCCCTTCTCGATCTCGTAGCGCAGGATCACGTGCAGCGGGTAGGTGGCCTCGTCGGCGTCGACGCGGATGAGGCCGGTCTTGACCTCGTGCACATGCGCCAGCAAATCGTCGATGTCCCAGCCCTTGATGGCATCCGGGCCGAGGTGCTCGAAGATGCGCGGCATCACCCATTCCCAGAACTCGGCGGAGCGGCCGACCTGCTTTTCCATGAACAGGCTCTGGCTCTCGTGGATGGCCATGCCGCGCGCCTTGCCGATGGCCCAGTGCGACCATTCCTTGGGCAGGCCCTGCTCGTAGAGGCCGTGGCCGGTCTCGTGGATGATGCCCATCAGCGAGGAGAAGAACTCGGCCGTCGAGTAGCGCGTGGTCATGCGGATGTCGCTGGGCACGCCGCCCATGAAGGGATGGTGCGAGACGTCGAGCCGGCCATGCTCGAAATCGAAGCCGATGGCTTCCATCACGGCGAGGCCGAGGGCCTTCTGCCGGTCGATGGGGTAGGGCGCGTTGAGCGGCTTGAGGGCGCGGCGGGCGCGGTCGGCCTCCTGCCTGGCGACGACGGCCGGCACGAAGTCCTTGAGGAAGACTTTCAGGCGAGCAAAGACCGGCGTGATGTCGGCGGCACGGTTGCCCGGGTCGTACTGCTCCATCATCGCGTCGTAGGGATCGAGGCCCAGCGCCTTGGCGCGGAGTTCCGACTCTTCGCGCGCGATGGCGACGACACCCTCGAAGGCGGGCAGGAAGCCGGCCCAGTCGTCCTTGGCGCGCAACTCGCGCCAGAGCTGCTCGGAGCGGATGCGCGCACTGACCTGGCGGCGGACGAAATCGGCGCTGAGGCAGGTCATGTTGGTGTAGACGCGGGCCTGCTCGCGGATTGCGGCCTGCTGCATCTCGTCGAGTGGCTCGGAGGCGGCGTCATTGAGCCAGTCGCCGATCTCGGGCGCTGTCGCCATCTCGTGATACATGCCGGCGAGGATCGACATGGATTCCGCGCGCTTCTCGCCGCCGCCGACCGGCATCATCACGGCCTCGTCGACGCCGAGCATGGATTGGGCATGCTCGATGGCCTCGAGCTTGCGGCCGAGTTCATCGAGTTTGGCGAAGGCGGAATTGGCGGTGGGCATGTTCGGTCCTCAGTCAGCGGAGGCCGCCTCTTAGCACGACCGGCCCGAAAAAGGGGATGGGGCGCGACCGGGGAGATCGCGCCCCTGGGGGCTGGGCCCTTCTGGACCGAGCCAGGCCGGAGCGCACCATTGGGGGAATGTGCGGTCCGGTATCTGTGTGTCCGTCAGATCAGAACGGCAGGATGGCGTCGGCGATCTGCTGGCCGTAGCGGGGCTGCTGGACGTCGGTGATCTGGCCGCGGCCGCCGTAGGAGATGCGGGCTTCGGCGATCTTTTCGGACGGGATGGTGTTGTCGGACTGGATGTCCTCGGGGCGTACGATGCCCTGGACGATCAGGTCGCGGATTTCAAAATTCACCCGGACTTCCTGGTGCCCCTCGATGACGAGGTTGCCGTTGGGCAGGGTCTGGGTGACGACGGCGGCGACGTTGGTCTGCAGGCTCTCCTTGCGGTTGACGGTGCCGGTGCCGCCATCGGTCATGCTGCCGCCGGTGGTGATGCCGCCCGAGGGGCTGACATCGACGCCCGGGACCTTCGTGCCGAACAGCGAGCCCAGATTGGTGCCGAGGCTCGCTTCGTTGCCCGAGGTGCGCTTGCGCGTGGTGGCGTTGGAGATCTGCGCGCTGTCGTCGATGGTGACGACGACGGTGAGGATGTCGCCGACCTTGTGGGCACGCTGGTCCTTGAAGAAGCCGCGGGCGTCGTTGGAGAACAGCGAGTTGGGCTGGTAGCTGACCGGCGTCACCTCCGGCATGGGCATGTTGACCGGGGCGTAGCCGGGCTGCGCCGTGGGATCGGTGATCTGGGCCAGCTTGGGTTCCTCGCCGACGCGGGAGAGCTGGTCCATGGTGGCGCAGCCGCCGAGCAGGCCGGCCAATGCGATCACGGGGAGAAGTTTGAGGGCGTACATGAGGGCTTCTCCTTAGAGGGCGGCGACGGTGGTGGGCGTGGTGGCGGTGACGATCTCGACGGAGCCGTCGGACCGGGCGACGCCGTGGAGGATTTTCTTGGTGACCGAGTTGAGCACGTCGACCGGCTCGCCGGCCGCGGCGGTCGTCAGCGCCTGGCCCTTGACCGTCAGGGTCATCTCGCCGGAGTGCAGGATGACGGTGACGAGGCTGTTGCGCGACACGACCGTGGGGTCGGTGACGTCGCTGGGCTTCAGCATCAGGCCGGTATGGGCCTGGCGGATGAGCTGCTTGCCGATCAGCTGGTCGGCTGTAGCGTAGCCGCCGGCCTGGGCGGTCGAGAGCGGAATGCTCGCCATCTCGAAATCGGCGGCGCTGAGCACGGTGCCGGCCGGCTCGGTGGCGATGAGCCGCGGCGCGCTGGTCATCAGCTCGATGCTGCCGCCCAGATCCATCGGCTGGTCGTAGCCGGCGATCTGGAAGCGAGCGGTGAACAGACCGGTGTCGGGCGCGTAGCGCAGATCGACGAGCGAGGCGGGGACATCGGATTGCTGGGCATTGATGTCGATATTGGCGAGGTCGAAATGGGTCTCGGGCGTCACGCCCGCGGCGAGCATGCCGCGCTGCGCCAGATTGGCGGCGATCAGCTTGTCGAGCAGGGCGGCGTCGACGGTGGTCGAGGCCCGGGCGACGACGACGCGGGTGAACCCGACATTGTCGAAGTCGGCGAGGCCGATCAGCTTTGCCGCTGCCTGCACGTCGGCCAGCGGCACAATGCCGGTGGTGCCGGGGGCGGGAGCGCGGAAGATCGCGGTCTCACTGAGCTCGCCGGCATTGTCGAACATGTCGCCGACGGTGACGATGTCGGTGTTGACGGTGATGTCGCCCTTGAGGGCGGGCATCGCGAAGGCCGCGGTGGTGCCCAGCAGCGAGAGGGTCAGAGCGAGGGTGAGGGATTTCATCGGTCAGCTCCTCAACGCATCTGGCTTACGGACTGCAGCATCTCGTCGGCGCCGGAGATGACCCGGGCATTCATTTCGTAGGCGCGCTGGGCGGCGATCAGGTCGGAGATTTCGGTCACCGGATTGACGTTGGCCTCTTCGAGGTAGCCCTGCTGCAGGCTGCCCATGCCGTCGGTATTGGGCGTGCCGGCCTGCGCCGCGCCGCTCGAGGCGGTCTCGACGAAGTTGTTGTTGCCGACGCTCTCGAGGCCTTCCTTGTTGACGAAGCGGTAGAGCTGGAGCTGGCCGAGCTGGGTGGGCGTCGTGTCGGTGCCGATGAAGGCCTGCACGGTGCCGTCGGCGCTGATCGAGATCTGGTTGGCGTTCTCGGGGATCGTGATGCCCGGCTGTACCTGGTAGCCATCGACGTTGACGAGGAGACCATCGGAGCTGCGGTCGAGCGAGCCGTCGCGGGTGTAGCCGGTGCGGCCGTCGGGCAGCTGCACGGCGAGATAGCCTTCGCCCTGGATGGCGACGTCGAGCTCTTTCTCGGTCGGGCTGATGGTGCCCTGGCTCATCACACGTGGGGTCGCCGCGGTCTTGACGCCCGAGCCGATCTCGATGCCGACGGGTACCTGGGTGCCGGCGTCCGAGGTGGTCGCGCCGGCGCGGCGGAGCTGCTGATAGAGCAGGTCCTGGAACTCGGCACGCTGCTTCTTGTAGCCCGTCGTGCGCATGTTCGCGATGTTGTTGGAAATGATTTCAACGTTACGCTCCTGCGCGGCCATGCCGGTGGAGGCGATGTAGAGAGCTTTCATCTGGTCGTCCTCCGGTTAGGCGTTGATGTCGCCGAGCTTCTGCACGGCGGAGTTGCGCAGGTCGTCCTGACGCTGCATCAGGTTGGCGAGGGTCTGGTAGGCGCGCTCGACGCGGATCATGTCGGCCATCGTGGTGACCCCCGACACGTTGGAGCGCTCGATGGCGCCCTGTTCGACGCGGGTGTTGACCGCGGGCGTGCCGGCAGGGCCCGAATAGTAGTTGTCGCCTTCGCGGGCGAGCACCTGCGGATCGTCCCACTCCATGATGGCGAGCTTGCCCTTGGTGCCGTTGGAGGTGGTGATGGTGCCGTCTTCGGCGATGGAGATGTCGGTGTCGCTGTCGTCGAAGCTGATGGGACCGGAGGTGCCCAGCACCGGGTTGCCGTTGAGGTCGACCAGCGTGCCCTTGTTGTCGAGCTGCAGCGCGCCGTTGCGCATGTAGCGCTCGCCCTGCGGCGTCTGCACGGTGAGCAGGCCTTCGCCTTCGAGCGCGACGTCGAGCGGGTTGCCGGTCTGCTCGATGGCGCCGGTCGACATGTCGTGGATGGTCGACCAGTCCTCGGTGTAGTGCAGGTCGCTGTCGGGACCGGTGTAGGTCTTATCGCGAGCCACTGGCATCATGTAGTCCTGAAAGAGCAAGCTCTCGGACTTGAAACCGTTGGTGTTGATGTTGGCCATGTTGTTGGCCACCACATCCATCTGGCGCTGCAACGCGATCTGCCGCGAGAGCGTAATCAGCTGCGCATTTTCCATGGCGCAATCCCCGTCTCTTAATCCCCGGCTCGGCCTCACATCCCCATGCGGGGCCGCTCCGTCGTTAACGTTGCGAAAACCGTGCCAAGTCAAAAAACTCAATGATTTCAGTGTCGTCAAACAATCGCCGGCATCGGATAGGCAGGTTCGTTCCTGCCCGGGCGGCAAAGACGACCCGGCAAAACTTGCCGGTTTGAGACAGTTGGTAAGAGATCGTTAACCAACCGCCGCTTAGCTGGTGAGGCTCCGGAATCGTCCGGGATTGCAGGGGTTTCGTGGTCATGGCCGTCGACGCAGAAGCAGACGACGCCCTCGAAGAGGGTGGAGAGGCCAAACCGGCGCGGCGGGGCATACCGCGGCGGCTGCTCATCATCGGCGCGGCCGGACTGATCGTGCTGCTGGCGGCTGGAGCGGGACTCTACTTCTTCGTGTTCGCCAAGGGCTCAGCGGCCGATGCGGCCAAGGCGCAGGCCGTCGCGGCGGCACCCGAGAGCTTCATCTTCAACCTGCCGTCGATGACGGTGAACCTCAATGACGACGGCGCGGCGGGCGACCAGTTCCTGAAGCTGACGGTGGCGCTCGAAGTTGCCAACGAGAACGTCATGCGGGACATCCAGCCGCGCATGGCCAAGGTGATCGACGCGTTCCAGGTCTATCTGCGCGAGCTGCGCAAATCCGACCTCGAGGGGTCGGAGGGCATCTACCGGCTGAAGGAAGAGCTGCGCCGCCGCATCAATGTGGCGATCTTCCCGGCGCAGATCGATGGCATCCTGTTCAAGGAAATCCTGGTGCAGTGATGGCCGATCCGGACAACGACAAGCTGGCCGAATCCTGGAACCCCGCCGGCAGCGGCGATGGCGAGGCCATCTCGGCCGACTGGGCGGCGATGCTCGAGGCCGATCCGACCAAGGTGGCGGGCGAGGATGGCGCGGGGCGCGTCCTCAACCAGGATGAGATCGACAGCCTGCTCGGCTTCGATGCCAGCACCAGCTCCAATGTCGAGCTTACGGGCGTGCAGGCGCTGATCAACTCGGCGCTGGTCAGCTACGAGCGTCTGCCGATGCTCGAAATCGTCTTCGACCGGCTGGTGCGGCTGGCGACGACATCGCTCAGGAATTTCACCTCCGACAACGTCGAGGTGTCGATGGAGTCGATCTCGTCGGTGCGCTTCGGCGACTACCTCAATTCGATCCCGCTGCCGGCGATCCTCAGTGTCATCAAGGCCGAGGAGTGGGACAATTTCGGCCTGCTGACGGTCGACAGCAATCTCATCTATTCGATGATCGACGTGCTGCTGGGCGGCCGCCGCGTCGGCGGGCAGATCCGCGTCGAGGGCCGGCCCTATACGACCATCGAGATGGCGCTGGCGCGGCGGATGATCGAGGTGATCCTCGAGGATACGCATAAGGCGTTTGCGCCGGTGACCGAGGTCAATTTCAAGCTCGAGCGGCTCGAGACCAATCCGCGCTTCGCGGCGATCTCGCGCCCGGCCAATGCGGCGATCCTGATCGAGCTCAGGATCGAGATGGACGACCGCGGCGGCAAGATCGAGATTCTACTGCCTTACGCGACGATCGAACCGATCCGCGAGCAGCTGCTGCAGATGTACATGGGCGAGAAGTTCGGCCGGGACCCGATCTGGGAAGGCCATCTCGCGACCGAAATCTTTGCGGCGGACGTACAGCTCGAGGCCGTGCTGCACGAGTTCGACCTGCCGCTGAGCCGGGCGCTCAATCTCAGCCCCGGCGAAACCATCATGTTCGACCGCACGCCGCAGCAGCCGGTGAAACTGCGCTGCGGCGACGTCGAGCTCACCGAGGCGCTGATGGGACATATCGGCAGCCATGTGTCGGTGCGCGTGACACGCCCGCTCAACCCGCCAAAGGTGACGATGGCGGCATTCGAGGCATTGGACAAACCAGCGGAGGGGCGGTGATGTTCGGCATCAGCCTTGGAATGATCGTCGAGAGTTCGGTCTCGATCCTGCTCGCGGTGACCATCGGCTACTGCGTCATCCTCAATGCGCGGCTGAAGCGGCTGCACTCGGATCGTGATACGCTGGGCAAGATGGTCGCCGACCTCGTGCAGGCGACAACGCTCGCCAATGCGGCGGTGATCGAGCTCAAGAAGACGGCGATCGAAGCCGACCAGCGGATCAACGAGCGGATCGCGGAAGCCGAGAAATTCGAGGCGGAACTCGCCGCACAGGTCGGGCTCGGCTCGCAGCTGGTCGAAAAGATCGCGCGCATCACGGCCGCGGCCAAGATCATGCCGCTGCCCGAGCCGGTCAAGGCCGAGGCGCCCAAGCCGGAGCCGGTGAAGGCCGAGCCGGTGCAGGGCCGCCTGGCGTCGGCGCTGCAGCAACTGGCGATGCGCCCGGGCATCGGGGGCAAAGCCGCGTGAGATCGATCCGCCTCCTGCCGATCGTCATCTTCGCCGCGCTGGCGCTGCTGGTCTTCAAGGGGATCGGCATCGCCACCAATGGCGGCTACGTGCTGACCGGTCCGGTGGCGGTGGTGGCGCAGGAGGGCGACGGCGATGCCGAGATGACGCTCTCGACGCCGTCCGATCCGACGGCCGGCGATACGAGCCCGACGCTGGGCGATACTGCGCCGACCATGCCGGCCAAAGTCGATGCGTCGGCGGCGGGCGAGGCATCGAGCCAGGCGTCCTCCGCTTCGGCCGAGGCGGAGGCAACGAGTTCGGTGGCGTCTTCCGCGGAGGCGACCAATGTCTGCCCCGATGCGGGCGGGACCTCGTCGGAGTCGGCACCGGCCGGACATGACCTCACCGACAAGATCGGCAATGCGCTGGCGCAGGGCTGCCCGGCGGTTGCCATCCCGCTGAACGAGCATGGCGACGTGCTGCCATCGACCAAGGACGGCAGCGGCAAGATCGTGCCGATGCCGGTAGCGGCGGGCGACGAAAGCGGGCCAGCCCTGGTGGAGCGTCTGACTGAGCGCCGCGCCGAGCTCGACAAGCGGCAGGCCGATCTCGACATGCGCGAAGCGCTGCTCGCGGCCGCCGAAAAGAAGCTCGACCAGCGTACGGCGGAGCTCAAGACGCTGCAGGACCAGGTGACGGCGCTCGTTGACGAGAAGCAGGCGGCCGAGGATGCCGGCTTCAAGGGGATCGTGTCGATGTACGAGACGATGAAGCCGCGCGAGGCCGCCGCGATCTTCAATACGCTCGACCTGGGCGTGATGCTCAAGGTGGCGCGCGCCATGAATCCGCGGAAGATGGCGCCGATCCTGGCGGCGATGAATCCGGGTCCGGCGCAGGCCTTGACTACGGCACTGGCGACCACCGACGCACAGACCACGGTGGCCCAGGGTGGCGAAAATCTGGCGGCGCTGCCGCAGATCGTCGGCCATTAATCCCCGGAAAAGCCGCGGTTTCTTAGCCCCGCGTTAAGCCGGCAACCCTATGCTTAACGCTTGTTTGCGTTAGCGTTCGAGTAGCGTTGCGGCATGTGGAATCTGGGGCGGCGCAGAAGCGTGCCGATGCGGCTGGTGCTGGCCGCATTGCTGTCGCTCGCGCTCGGTGTCGCCGCCACCTTCGCCGATGACAAGGTGCAGGTGCATGCGAGCCAGGAAGACGGGTTCGGCCGCCTGCTGTTCGAGTTTCCCGACCGGCTCGACCTGCCGCCCTACAAGATCAATTTC
Organism: Pseudomonadota bacterium; assembly: GCA_048498015.1. Lineage (GTDB taxonomy): Bacteria > Pseudomonadota > Alphaproteobacteria > Rhizobiales > Devosiaceae > Devosia_A. Next base: position 44,257 of record JBEHYU010000026.1, on the reverse strand, counting down.
GACAATGGCGTGCTGGCGCTGACCTTCTCGTCGCCGGTCGACATGCCGCTGCCCGACATGGCGGCGACGCTGCCGGGCTACCTCACCATCGGCCGCGTCGATCCGGATCGCATGGGAGTCCGCTTCGGCCTGCGCGGCGCGGCCAGCATCCACTCGATGAGCGCCGGCGAAAAGCTGTTCGTCGATATCCTGCCGCCCAACTGGCAGGGCCTGCCGCCCTCGCTGCCACCCGAGATCATCGCCGAGCTGACGCAGCGGGCCAAGGATGCCGCCGCCATGGCCGAGCAGAAGCGCAAGGCCGACGAAGCCAAGGCGCTCAATCCGCAGGTCGCGCTGCAGGTGGGGCGCAACCCGACCTTCATGCGCATCGAGTTCGACTGGTCGGTCGATACCAACGCCATGTACAGCCAGGATGGCACCACGGCGACGATCAATTTCGACTGGCCGGTGGCGGTCGATCTCTACAACCTCAAGGCTGACATGCCGGCCGAGATCACCGACGCCACCAACGCCGTATCGGCGCAGGGCAGCAAGGTGACGATCACGCTGGCCGACGGGATCACGCCGCGCTTCTATGGGACGCGCGGCAAGGCGTTCACGCTAGATATCGACCTGTCGCAGAACGAGATCGCGGCCAACCGGACCACGGCCGAGGACGCAGCCAAGAAGGCGCAGGCCGATGCCATCACTGCCGCCGCGGTAGCCGCTCGCGACGCTGCCACGATCGCGCCGGCGGGGGGCAGCACTCCCGACATGTCGGCGGACATCAAGCCGGGTGCGTCGATCACCCCGACGATCGACGAAGTTTCGGGGACGGTGCGGGTGGCGTTCCCCTTCGACCGGGATACGCCGTCGGCGGCGTTCCGGCGCGGCGATACGCTATGGATGCTGTTCGACACGCCGGTCGCCATCAACCAGCCCGGGCAGTCCGACTTCCTGTCGTCGATTGCCTCGGGGTTCACGGTGGTGCCGGCGGGGCAGACGCAGATCGTGCGGATCGACCTGTCCACCGACAAGCTCGCCACGCTTGCCTCCGAGGGCCGTTCGTGGGTGCTGTCGATCGGCGACGTGCTGCTCAATGCGACCGAGCCGATCGATCTCAAGCGCAGCCGCGACCAGGACGGGCATTTCGAGATGACCGCGGCGCTGGGCAAGCCGTACAAGGTGCACAGCTTCCGCGACCCGGTGGTTGGCGACCTGCTCGACGTGGTCACCAGTTTTCCGCCGGCGCGCGGCAGCGTGCGCGACCTGAGCTATGTCGATTTCGATGCGCTGCGGTCGATCCAGGGCCTTGTGCTGAGGCCCGACAACGATGCCCTGCAGGTAGCAATTGCCGACGACCACGCGCTGATCACCTCGCCCGACGGGCTCATCCTGTCCGACCAGGACGGACCGCGCGCGCTGGATTCAGGCAATGCCTCCGAGTTCCGCGACAGCTTCGTCGATTTCGCGGCGCTGCAGGAGAACAACCCGGCCGCCTTCGTCAAGAAGACCGAGGATCTGAGCGCCGACGCTGCCGCCAAGGAAGGGCAGGCGCAGGAAGTCGCGCGGCTGACGCTGGCGCAATACTATGTCGGCAACCAGTTCGCGCAGGAAGCTATCGGCGTCCTCAAGGTGATGAACGCCGACCTCAAGAACGACGAGCTGCGCAAGAAGATGCGGCTCACGACGGCCATCGCCGACGTGCTGGCGGCGCGGCCGGGCGACGCGCTCGACATCCTCAACGGGCCGGCCTTCGCGGACGAGGTCGACGCGGTGCTGTGGCGCACCATCGCCCGCACCGACAACTACGATTTCGTCGGCGCACGGACCGACGCGCTCGCCTCCGAGAGCATTGCCGACTCGTATCCGCAATGGGTGCAGCAGCGCTATCTGTTCGCCGGCATCCGCGCGGCGGTCGAGACGAACGACATTCCAATGGCGCAGCGCTTCATGACGCACGTCAATTTCGCGCAGCTGTCGCCCGACGACGTGACGCTCTACCAGCTGTTCCAGGGGCGCATCGCCGAGGCGTCGGGGCAGTCGCAGGAGGCGCTCGACACTTATGGGCAGGTGATCGCCGCCGATGTGCGGCCGACGCGCGCCGAGGCGGTGTACCGCACGCTGCTGGTGTTGCGGGCGACCAACAAGATCGACCTCGCCAAGGCGACACAGACGCTCGCCGCCGAGGCGATGCTGTGGCGCGGCAATCCGCTCGAAGTGGACATGGACAAGCTGCTGGCCGAGCTCTATTTCGCCCACAAGGACTACCGGCTGGGCTTCGAGACCGCCAAGGATGCGGCCGAGCACAGTCCGGAGAGCAAGCCGATCAACGACCTGACGGCCGAGACCGAGGCGCAGTTCGGCGACCTGTTCCTCAACGGCGCGGCCGACCAGCTCGGCGATCTCGATGCGCTCAGCCTCTACTACGATTTCCGCCAGCTGACGCCGCCGGGCGCGCGTGGTGACGAAATGATCCGCAACCTCGCGCGGCGACTGGTGAAGGTGGACCTGCTGGGGCAGGCGGCCGACCTGCTGCAGTACCAGATCGACAACCGCCTGACCGGCGCGGCGCAGGCGCAGGTGGCGGCGGACCTGGCGCTGATCCGCATCGCCGACCGCAATCCAGAGGGCGCACTGCGGGCGCTGAACCAGACGCGGATGAGCGGACTGTCGCCGACGCTCGACCGGCAGCGGCGTATCCTCGAGGCGCGGGCGCTGATCGATGCGGACCGGCAGGACCTGGCGCTCGACCTGCTGGCGCGGGTCGAGGGGCGCGATGCGGACCTGCTGCGCGTCGACGGCTACTGGAAGGCCAAGAACTACTCGGCTGCCTCCGACATGATCGAGACGATCTACTCGGCCGACGCTACCGAGCCGCTCAACCAGGCGGCGCGCATGAACATCGTCAAGGCGGCGGTGGGGCTGGTGCTGGCCGACGACACGCTCGGCCTCAACCGGCTGCGCACGAAATTCTCGGACCGCATGGCGCAATCGCCGGAGTGGCCGATGTTCGACTACATCACCAGCCCCAGCGTGGCGCTCGACGGGCAGGAGTTCAAGACCGCCGCCAAGGCCGTTGCCGGGCTCGATTCGGTGACGGCGTTCCTCAAGGCGTACCGCACGCTGTACCCGGTCGATCCGGCGATCACGCCGACCGAGGCGACCAAGAAGTCGGCGGTTTAGCGGGCAAGCTGAAGCGCCCGGTTCCCCGGTTTTCACTGGTTCAAAGAGCGCTCCGAGACGCGATACGTCCCTGAGTACTATGTATGAGACGCAGCGCGCCTCGGAGGCCGGGATTTGCGGGCTGCATGGACTTCGGCATAAGCCGAGAGCCGTCCGCCAGCCCCCGCCCGCGCACGAAACGCAGCGGCCCGACAGTCCCACCCCGCAATCACTCGTCATGATCTCGCTCATGCGAGGGGAATGAGGAGAAGATAACACGTCGCTGCGGCCCGACGGGAAAGGTGCCGGGCAAGTGCTCCAGCGGGCGTGAATAGACGTGGAGAAGTAACAGCTTGTAACGGAATGTTACACGACAACTCGAATGATGCTCGAGCTCATCGTCTAGCTGATTAGCGAATTGCTGCCTCGCGGTGGGCCGGTCTAGCCTTGCGCGCGTGCGAACCCCTTGAGGTTCTGCCCAACGGGGAACCACGATGGCTTCGGCGACCGAGAAGAACGACCACCTGACGCTGAGCAGCGCCAGATCCATCAGCGGCCTGTCCGGCAACGACACCATCACCGGCAGCTCGGGCAACGACACGATCACCGGGGGCGGGTCGGAATGGGCGCAATACGGCCTCAACGAGGACTTTGCCGGGCCCTACTACAAGAAGTTCGGCGACAACGACAGCATCAGCGGCGGCGCCGGCAATGACAGCCTGCTGGCGGGGCCGGGGTTCGATACGATCGATGGCGGCGCAGGTCTCGACCAGATCAATTTCGGGCAGAAGTTCCTGTTCTACAATATCGAGACCGGCGGCGGCGAGATCCCGAAGCCGGCCTTCACCGAGTATACGGCGACGTTCATCAACCTGGTGGTGGACCTGGCGGCAGGGACCTATAGCGGCTCCTTCTACGGCGTGTTCCAGCCGTACCCGGACCAGCCGCCGCTGGCCACCGATTTTTTCCCGGAGGTCAGCGGGCACATCAAGAACGTCGAAGCGGTGTTCGGCTCGAACCACGACGATACGATCTATGGCTCAAAGAACAACGACCAGATCAAGCCGTGGGGCGGCGACGACGTGATCGACGGCCGCGGCGGCTTCGACATCCTCAGCTACAACGATCCGGGAACGCAGGGTATCGTGGTCGATTACGCCAATGGGCGCGTATTCGATTCGACGGGCCACACCGACATCTTCACCGGCATCGAGCAGGTCATCGGCACCCAGTTCGCCGATGATTTCATGGGCGCGGCGGAACAGCAGATTTTCACCGGCGGCAATGGCGACGACACGTTCAATGGCGCCGATGGCATCGACATCGTCGACTACCATCTGGAGGCCGGCACGCATGGCATCAACATCGACCTGAATCCGGAGGACGAGGACGAGAGCGGGATCGATACCTATGGTGCGACCGATCATTTCATCAGTATCGAGGCCGTTCGCGGCACCATCTACAACGACATAATCGTGGGCGCCGGTGAATTCTGGGGCGATGGCGGCAACGACTCGCTCAGCGCGGCGGGACTGCGCGACACCCTGCATGGCGGTGATGGCAAGGACACCCTTATCGGCACTATCGGCTTTGACAGCCTGATGGGCGATGCGGGCGCAGACAGCCTCGAGGGCGGTGAGAATAATGACACGCTGCACGGGGGCGACGGCAACGATACCCTCGATGGGTCGGCGGGCGCCGACAAGCTCTACGGCGAGGACGGCAACGACACCCTCACGGACACGAGCCTCGACAGCGAGTCCGGGGGGGCCGGCAAGCTCGAGAACACCGTGTCGGGCGGCGATGGCAACGACACGATCAGCGGCGCCGGGCAGCTTAGCGGCGACGATGGTGACGACGCCATCAACGGTGACGGTACGCTGCATGGCGGGGACGGCGACGACAGGCTTTCAGGCACCGGCAACCTCTACGGCGACAAAGGTGACGACCACCTGACGATGTACGACAGTACCGAGGATCTGGGAGCGGACGGGTTCGCGATATTTCACCTGATCGGCGGCGCGGGTAAGGACACGCTGACGAGCAAGCTGGCAGCGGACAGCGAGGCGGTCGCTGCCGCCGACTACAGCTATGCGAGCAAGGGCCTGACCGTGTCGCTCAGCGCGCAGAAGGTGACGGTAAGCTCGTCCGACGTCGATCATCTCGTCGGCATCACCGACTTGATCGGTACCAAATATCACGACGTGTTCACCGGCACGAGCGCGGCGAATTTCCTCGATGGCGGCGCCGGCAATGACAGCATTTCGGCGGGCGGGGGCAAGGACTTCGTCGTCGGTGACGAGGGGGCCGATACACTGCGGGGCGGTGACGGGAACGATCATATCGTGGGTGGTGGCGACAACGACGTCATCTATGGCGACGCCGGCAGCGACATCCTCGAGGGCGAAAGCGGCAACGACGTGATCCACAGCGGCAGCGGCGCCGACATCCTCGACGGATCGTCGGGGAGCGACAAGCTCTACGCCGATGGCGGCACGCCCACGCTGCGCGGCGGATCGGGAAACGACACCTTCTATTTCAGCAATGGCACGAAGGCGACCGCGGACGGATCGGGTACGGGCAGCGACAAGTTCGTGCTGTCGACGTCGGCGAAATTCGTCGAGATCCAGTCCTTCGACCTGGCGCACGCCAAGATCGATCTCAGTGCGTTCCACATCAAGAGCTTTACCGCACTCAAGGCGATGGAGCACGACATCAGCGATCTGGGTAGCGGCACGGTGTTCGTGCTGCCGCACGGGGTCGAGCTCGACATCGACGGCGTGCAGCTGGCAAGCCTGCACGCGTCCAACTTCATTCTCTGAACTCGGCGGGGAGCCGCCCCACCGTCTCGGCTATCCGCCCGTAAAACTGCGGACCAGTGAGCCGGCGACGAGATGCCAGCCGTCGACGAGGACGAAGAAGATCAGCTTGAACGGCAGCGAGATCACCACCGGCGGCAGCATCATCATGCCCATCGACATGAGGACCGAGGCGACCACCATGTCGATGATGACGAAGGGCAGGAACAGCAGGAAGCCGATCTCGAAAGCGCGGCGCAGCTCCGAAATCATGAAGGCCGGGATCAGGATCTTGAGCGGAATGGTGGTGGCGTCGTCGGGCGGCGTCTCGTTGCTGAGATCGTAGAAGAGCTGCACGTCCTCCTCGCGGACGTTCTTGGCCATGAAGTCGTGCAGCGGCAGCGAGCCCTTGTCGAAGGCTTCCTGCACGGTGATCTGGTTGGCGAGGAGCGGGGCCACGCCTTGGTCGTAGGCGATCTGCAGCGTCGGCTGCATGATGAAGAAGGTCAGGAACAGCGCCAGCGACACCATCACCGAGTTCGGCGGGGCGGTCTGCAGGCCCAGCGCCGTGCGCAGCAGCGACAGCACCACCACGATGCGGGTGAAGCTCGTCACCATGATGAGGATGGACGGCGCGAGCGCGAGGACGGTCAGCAGGCCGACCAGTTGCACGGCGCGCTGGGTCAGCGTCGTGTCGTCGCCGAAATTGATCGAGACGTCCTGCGCGTAGGCCGCCGCAGGAATGAAGATCGCGGCGGCCGTCAGTACGGCGAGCAGGAAGGTGCGCGGAAAGCGCCGATCAGTTCGCGCCGTCGCCGCTTCCGGTGCTCCGGAAGAACCTGTTTCGGCCGATGGACCGTGTGCGCGTACCTGCTGCATCGCCGGCCGGTTTAGCTGAGTCGGACGCAGCGCCCGTGGAATTGTCGATGCGCAGCGATGGTCCCATGGGGATAACGTCGGACTCCTGCCGGCTGACCGGGCGGAGCAGCCCGGTGTGGCGCAGCGAGGTGGAACGCGGAGCCGGCGGACGCGGCGCCAGCGGGGCGGGGCGGGTGAGATCGTTGAGCCGATCGACCATCTCGCGCGGCACATTGTGGACCGTCGAGGGCTCCGGCGTGGCGATATCGGCGGCCGGGGCAGGGGTGGGGGCAGCCGGGCGCCTGGCGGCCGCCGCGGGGCGGCGCGGCTGTGCCGGCGCGGGTTCGGGCACCGCGATGCCCGACTCGATGACGAGGTCGGCGGGCCCGCCGGTCATGATCAGGTGCTCGACATTGTCGCGCCGGATGATGATCACCTGGCGCTTGGAATCGATGTTCTGGGTGTCGACGATTTCGAGCCGGCGCTGCCTGGCGCGGCCGACATTGCCGGTCGCTTTCGTAAGCAGTTTCAAGCCCCAAAGCCCCAGCACGATCAGCACGAGCACGAGGCCCAGCGCGAAGGCGGAGTTGATCAGGGTGCTGGCGGACCCACCCAGCAAGGCCGTCATGAATTGCATGCCGCTCTCCATGGTTGCCGTCCCCCCTACGACCGAACCACCTGCAGAATTTGCCCACTGATACGCACAGATTATGCAAAATGCGAGGCAAACACTGCCGGTTCCCGTCGTGGTTAACCAGCTCTTAACCATCGAGCGGCAAAATCTGCCTATCTTGGTGAACAGAGTATGAAGATGGCAGGGTTCGCAGGCATATCGCTGCTGCAGGCAATGACGGACAAGATGCGCTGGCATCAGGCCCGTCAAGGCGTCCTCTCCGAAAACATCGCGAACGCCGATACGCCCGGCTACATCGAGCAGGATCTCGATCCGTACTCGTTCGACAGCCAGCTCAAATCCGTGGCGGCGGTGACGACGATGACCACGTCGCCGACGCACTTTGCCGTATCGAGCGGCGGCGACGCTGCCGGCTACAACAGCGGCGACGGCAAGCCGTTCGAGATCACGCCGTCGGGCAATGGCGTGGTGCTCGAAGACGAGATGATGAAAGTCACCGGCAACGAGATGGACTACCAGACCGTCACCGCGCTCTACACCCGTTCGCTGGCGCTGATCCGTACGGCGCTCGGCCGTGGCGGCGCATAAGGAGAGCGCTGAATGACCGATTTCCTCTCCTCTCTGAAGATCGCGGCCACCGGCCTGCATGCGCAGAACGCGCGGATGCGGGTGATCGCCGAAAACCTCGCCAACGCCGACTCGGCGGGCAAGACGCCGACCGAGCAGCCCTATCGCCGCCGCATCCCGACCTTCGAGGCGGTGATGGACGAAGATGCGGGCGGCGAGGCGGTGAAGGTGGGCAAGATCGCGCTCGACATGAGCGACTTCCAGACCCGCTACGAGCCCGGTCATCCGGCGGCCGATGCGCATGGCTACGTGAAATATCCCAACGTCGATCCGCTGATCGAGGCGATGGACATGCGCGAGGCGCAGCGGACCTACGAGGCCAACCTCAACGTGGTGACGTCGACACGCCAGATGCTGTCGCGTACCCTCGACATTCTCAAGGGCTGAGCTGAATGAGCACGCCGTTCAATGCGGTCGCGGCCGCTTACAATTCCGCCTCGCGGCTGATCTCCGACCAGGGCAAGGCCGCCGCCGGCGGGGCTGCCGGGGGCTCGCCGGCGCCGGGCGGCGATTTCGGCAAGCTGCTCGCCGACCAGCTGCAGGGCGTGATGGATGCCGGCAAGACCTCCGACAAGATGTCGATGGACCTGGTCAACGGCAAGGGCAACGTGGTCGACGTGGTGACCGCCATCAGCCAGACCGAGCTCGCCATGGAAAGCATGGTGACGGTGCGCGACAAGGTAATCTCCGCCTATGAGGAAATCATGCGGATGCCGATCTGAGGCCGGTTGCGGGACTCAGCAGGCGGGCCGAAACAGGGCCGACGACACGGAGACATTGAGATGGACGGGGCGCAGGTACTGGACATCGCGCGCGACGGCATCTGGGTGATGATCCTGGTGGGCGCGCCGATGATGGCGGTGGGCCTCATCGTCGGCATCGTGATCGCGCTGTTCCAGGCGCTGACGCAGATCCAGGAACAGACGCTGGTCTTCGTGCCCAAGATCCTCGCGATCTTCATCGTCATGCTGATCGCGCTGCCCTTCATGGGGGCGACGATGTCGGCCTACATGACGCGGCTGGCCGACCTTATCGTGACCGGCGGATGATCTCGCTCAACTGGCTGCCCTCGACAGCCTATCTCTACATCCTCATCTTCGCGCGCGTCGGCAGCATATTGATGCTGATGCCGGCGCTGGGCGAGATGTCGATCCCGGCGCGGATGCGGCTGAGCTTCGCGCTGGTGTTCTCGCTGGTGCTGTTCCCGCTGGTGTCGCCGGAACTGCCGGCGCTGCCGACGGACATGATGCAGGTACTGGTCTACCTCGTGCATGAGATCATCGTCGGGCTGATCCTGGGCGGGATCACGCGGTTGATCACCACGGCGGCGGCGGTGGCGGGCTCGATCATCGCGTTCCAGACGGGACTGTCGGGGGTGCAGGGCGCCGACCCGATCAATGGCGGCGCACAGGGCGCGCTGATCGGGGCGTTCCTGTCGCTGCTTGGGGTGACGCTGATCTTTGCGACGGACCTGCACCATGTGGCGCTGACGGCGATCCGCGACAGCTACATGGTGTTTTCGCCCAAGGAGCCGCTGATGTTCGGCGATGCGGCGGACCTGGCGGTGAAATCGGTGGCATCGGCCTTCGTCATCGGCATCCAGATGGCGGCGCCGTTCATCGTGCTTGGACTCGTGTTCTACCTGGGCATGGGACTGCTGGCGCGCATGATGCCGCAGCTGCAGGTGTTCTTCGTGGTAATGCCGGCGACGATCTGGGTCGGGCTGATCCTGCTGGGGCTGCTGCTGACCATGATCATGGGCTGGTACCTCACCCACTATGAGAACCAGCTGGCGATCTTTGCGGGGCGCGGATGAGCGACGACGCCCCGGAAGAATCCTCGAAAACCGAAGACCCCTCGCAGAAAAAGCTCGATGACGCGCAAAAGCGCGGCGACGTGATCAAGAGCCAGGAGGTCAACAACTGGTTCATGATCGCCGGCTCGGGATTGCTGTTCTCGCTGCTGGCCGCGCCCACGACGCAGGGGCTTGCCGCGAGCCTCAAGGTGCTGCTCGAGAACGCCGACCAGTTCCAGATCGGCGGCGCGGCGCTGACGACTTTCTGGTGGAGCCTCGCGGGCGCCATCCTGCTGACGGCGCTGATCCCGCTGGTGGTGCTGGCCTTCTTCGGCATCGCGGCCAACCTGGTGCAGCACCGCCCGCTGGTGTCGTTCGATCCGATCACCCCCAAGCTCAGCAAGATCTCGCCGCTCGAGGGCGGCAAGCGGCTGTTCTCGCGCGAGGCGCTGGTCAATTTCGTCAAGGGGCTGGTGAAACTGGGCGTGGTGGGCGGCATCACCGTTGCGGTGGTCTGGCCGGATCGCGACAAGCTCGAGACGATGGTGACGCTCGACCCGGCGTCGCTGCTGCCGATGTTCCAGGAGATGGGGCTGAAAGTGTTCGGCGCGGTGCTGGCGGTGGTCACCATCATCGCGCTCGCCGACTATGTTTATCAGCGCAATCGCTGGTGGACCCGTCTCAAGATGACGGTGCAGGAGGTGCGCGACGAGTACAAGCAGATGGAGGGCAGCCCCGAGGTCAAGAGCCGCATCCGCCAGGTCCGCAACGAGCGCAGCCGCAAGCGCATGATGGCCAATGTGCCGAATGCCACGGTGGTGATCACCAACCCGACGCACTTCGCCGTGGCGCTCAAATACGATCGCGGCATGAACGCGCCGCTTTGCCTCGCCAAGGGCGCCGACGACGTGGCGTTCCGCATCCGCGAAATGGCCAAGGAGCACGATATCCCGATCGTCGAAAATCCACCGCTGGCGCGCGCGCTCTATGCCTCGGTGGATATCGACGAGACGATCCCGACAGAGCATTTCAAGGCCGTGGCGCAGGTGATCGGCTTCGTCATGCAGCTCAACAACAAGAAGGCGTGGAAGGCATAGCGCGGCGTGGACTGGATGTCTTCGGTTCTGTCGCTGCGTCATTCCCGCGAAGGCGGGAATCCAGGCCGAGCTCGCTGACGTCCGAAAGTCCGGTCTGGATTCCCGCCTGCGCGGGAATGACGTTGTGGATGGGGCGGGCTTCAAGTCGATCCGCGGGCGTAGGGGCCGAAATTCCCGGTAATCCACATGCGTTGCCGGCCTGCGCTACCCGGTGACTCCGCCATTTGCTAGAGCTTGGGAGGCGCGTGATTCGGCGCCTTCGAGGGGTCTGGGGATGTCCAGCATGCCGGCTGACGAGGACAATTATCCGAGCCCGCTGGTCTCCCGTCCGCGTTCTGCTTCAGGCCTGTGGCGCGTCGTGGCGCTGGCCGCGGCCTTCATCATCGCCGCGATTGCGATTTCGACGCTGGGCGACGTGATCCCGCCAGACGCGATCCTGATCTTCGTCGGACTGCTGGCGGTGGTGGGCGTGTTCTGCCTGTTCGCACTGACGGCGGGGATTTTGCGCTTTGCCTCGCAGGGCGAGGATACGCGGACGGTATCGAAGGCGATAGTCGACAGCCTGCCGTTCGGGGCGGTGGTGTGCGACCGCGACGGCAAGATTTCCTACGTCAATGCGCAGTATGGCGAGATCGCCGGCGGCGTCAGCGACGGCGTGCCGGTGGGTGTGCCGCGGCTGTTCGCGGGTCAGCCCGAAGCGAGCGAGGCGCTGTACCGCCTGTCGCGCGCGGCGCGCGACGGGCGGCCCGCGACGGAGGATGTTCGCATCATCGGCGGGCTGGGCGGGGCGCTCGGCGGCAGCTCGAAACCCGTATGGTATCGCGTGGCGGTGCGGGCATTGCCCGAGGTCGAGGGCAGCAGCCGGCCGCTGGTGCTGTGGAGCGTCGAGGAGATCACGCGCGACCGCGAGCGGCAGGACAATGCGTTCCTCGAACTGCAGCGCGCCATCGACTATCTCGACCACGCGCCGGCCGGCTTCTTCTCGGCCGATCCGCAGGGCCGGGTGCAATACCTCAACTCGACGCTGGCGGACTGGCTTGGTTACGACCTCGCGGAGTTCGAGGCCGGGACGGTGCGGCTCGCCGACATCGTGCGCGGCGACGGCGCATCGCTGCTGATGCGCGGCAGGGCCGATGGCGAGATCGGCACCGAGATCATCGATATCGACCTGGTCAAGCGCAACGGCACGTCGATCCCGGTGCGGCTGCTGCATCGGGCGGCGCGGCTGGCCGATGGCGAGCTGGGCGAGACGCGGACGCTGGTGCTCGATAGGCGCGGCGGCGTGCAGGGCGAGGAGGCGCTGCGCGCCTCGGAAGTGCGGTTCTCGCGCTTTTTCAACGATACGCCGTTCGCCATCGCGACGCTCGACCAGGATGGGCGCATCATTCGCACCAACGCGCCGTTCAGCCGCATCTTCGGCTGGGCCGGCAGCGAGAAGCCGCTCGACCGGGTGTCGATGTCGGAGCTGCTCTCGGATGGGAGCCGCGAGCGCTTCGCCGAGGCGGTGGAAGCGGCCAAGGCCAACAAGTCGGAGATCGAGCCGGTCGATGCGCAACTGACCCGCGAGGGCGACCATGCGGTGCGACTCTACGTGTCGGGCTCCGAGGAGGCCGAGGGCTCGCCCGAGCGCGTCAACGTCTATGCGCTCGACATGACCGAGCAGCGCAAGCTCGAAGCACAGTTCGCGCAGGGCCAGAAGATGCAGGCCGTGGGGCAGCTGGCGGGCGGCGTGGCGCACGATTTCAACAATGTGCTGACGGCGATCATCGGCTTCTCCGATCTGCTGCTGCTCAAGCATAAGCCGGGCGATCCGAGCTTCGCCGACCTCATGTCGATCAAGCAGAGCGCCAATCGCGCCGCCGGTCTGACCCGGCAGCTGCTGGCGTTCTCGCGGCGGCAGACGCTGCGGCCGCAGATCCTCGAAATTCCGACGCATATCGACGACCTCACCGTGCTGCTCAAGCGCCTGATCGGCGAGCAGATCACGCTGCATGTCGATCACGGGCCGGGTATCTGGCCGGTGAAGGCCGATCTCGTGCAGCTCGAGCAGGTGGTGGTGAACCTCGTGGTCAATGCGCGCGACGCGATGCCGAATGGCGGCTCGATCACGCTCAGGACCCGCAACGTCACCGAAAGCGAGGCAGCGGCGCTGACCTTCACCGGCATGCCGGCGGCGGACTATGTGCTGATCGAGGTGGAAGACACCGGCACCGGCATGACGCCCGAGATCATGGAGAAGATTTTCGAGCCGTTCTTTTCGACCAAGGAACTGGGCAAGGGCACCGGGCTGGGGCTGTCGACGGTGTACGGCATCATCAAGCAGACCGGCGGCTTCATCTATCCGCAGTCGCAGCCGGGCGTGGGCACCGTGTTCAAGATCTTCCTGCCCCGGCACGTCGCCGGCGAAGGCGAGATGGTGGCCAAGGCCGCTGCCGTCGTGGTCAAGGACCTCACCGGGCACGAGCGAATCCTCCTGGTCGAGGACGAGGACAATGTGCGCTCGTTCTCGGCGCGGGCGCTGCGCGCGACCGGCTATGAGGTGTTCGAGGCCGACAGCGGCGAGCAGGCGCTGGAGGTGCTCGACGATATCGGTGGGCAGATCGACCTGATGGTGTCGGATGTGGTGATGCCGGAGATGGACGGACCCGCACTGCTGCTCAAGGTGCGCGAGAAGCTGCCCACCCTCAAAGTGATCTTCGTGTCGGGCTATGCCGAGGAGAGCGTGCGGCAGGACATCGCCGACGACCAGTCGGTGGAGTTCCTCGCCAAGCCTTACTCGCTCGACCAGATCAACTCCAAGGTCAAGGAAGTGCTGGGGAAGGGCGCCCAGACGCTCCAGTAGATGGGCCATCCGCTCGACAACATGGTGTGGAACGCACTGCGCGGTCCGCAGGCGGGGCTTGGCGTCGGCGACGACCGGGCGATGCGGTTCGAGCGCGACGTGTCGATGTTCGCCGCGGTGCCCGAACCGCTGGTAAGCCTTGATGGGCTGGCCGGGATCATCGGCGATGGCTTGCCGACGGGACTGGTGGCGGCGGCGCCGCTGACGATGCCGCCTGAACTCGAGCAGCTCAGCATCGGCGAAGTGCTGCAACTGACGGCGCCGCAGTTCCGGCCGGTGAGGACGGATGGGGTGGTGTGGCGGGACCTCACCGTCGACGACGTGCCGGCGATGGTCGATCTGGTGACGCTGACCCGGCCGGGGCCATTCTCGCGGCGCACCATCGAGATGGGGCGCTATATCGGCGTCTTCGATGGCGACCGGCTGATCGCGATGACGGGCGAGCGGCTTCGCCTCGACGGCTTCGGCGAGGTCAGCGCCGTCTGCACCCATCCGGACTATCAGGGCCGCGGGCTCGCCAAAGTGTTGGTGTCGGTGGTCGGCAGTGCGATCGCAGCACGCGGCGAAATTCCGTTCCTGCAGGCGTACACCAGCAACGCGCCGGCAATCGCCGCGTATCAGCGGGTCGGCTTCGAGCCGCGCTGCACCCTGACCTTCACGATCCTGCGCCGGCGGCCGCTCTAGCGCTTGCCATCGGGCACGGTGCCCGATGGCGACGCGCTTGCTTCCGTCAGGCCGTCTGGCCGTTGGGCAGCGGTGTGCCGGGGGCGACGAGCTTTGCGGCGGCGAGGTCGCTCCAGAAGCTCGCCGGAATATCGACGTTCCACCAGGCGAGGTTGGAGTTGGTCTCGGCCGGCGATTTCGGGCCGACGAGGATGCTCACCACCGTGGGGTGGGTGAGAGCGAACTGCAGCGCCGCCGCACCGATCGGGATGTTGTGGTCGGCGCAGAACTGCTCGAGCTGGCGGACGCGATCGACGATGTGCTGCGGCGCTGCCGAATAGTTCCAGGTCTTGTTACCCATCAGAGCGCCGCCGTTGAAGGGCGCGGCGGCGATGATCGAGATGCCGCGCTGCTGGCATTTGGCGAGGAAATCGAGCGAAGTCTGTTCGAGCAAAGTGTAGCGGCCGGCGAGGACGAACGCGTCCCAGTCGCCCACTTCCATGGCATCTTCGAGCACCTTGAACTCGTTGACGCCGAAGCCGAGCGCCTTGACGGCGCCGGAGGCCTTGAGCTCCTGCAGGGCGCGGACGCCACCGCCTTTGGTGAAGCCTTCCCACAGATAGGCGTTGCGTTCCTTGCCGTGCGTCATCTCGCCGATGTCGTGCACGAAGAGCATGTCGATCGTGGCGAGGCCGAGACGCTGCAGGCTGTCCTCGTAGGAGCGCATGATCGAGTCGTAGGTGTAGCTGTAGTCCTCGGTGAAGGGGAACGGCTTGACCCAGTTGCTGCGGTTCTCGCCGCTGACATTGGGGCGGAGCAGACGGCCCACCTTGGTGCCGAGCACGGCTTCCTTGCGGCGGTCGCGCAGGGCGTCGCCGACGAGGTGCTCGGCCCGGCCGTAGCCGTATTGCGGGGCGGTATCGATGTAGTTGACGCCGCCATCGAGCGCGGCGGTGATGGCATCGCGCGCCTGCTGGTCGGGGACCTCGACATTAAGGGCCGCCATCGAGGCGCTGCCGATCCCCAGTTCGGTGATCTCGACGCCGGTTTTGGCGACCTGCCGCTTCTTCAACTGAGCCATGGCCCACTCCTCCAAATCGTTGGCCGGACACTGACATGTCAGTGGCGGAGGGCAAGATGGCGGGGCGTGAATATTTCGTCTTATCGGCCTTGCGGCGTTCTTCCCCCACCGTCGGTATGATCGTTAATATAGGAGATCGTATGCGCAATGTGCGGGTGCGCGAGCCCTGGCGCAAAGAAGAAGGGGCACGCCGAAGCGTGCCCCAGTGAACAGGAGAGAGAGCAGGTCGAGGACTACTTCTGGATGCAGGTATCCGCAGTGTCCTTGGTGCATTCGTCGAGGCCGGTGAACACCGGATCGTCGACCTTCTTGCCGGCGATGAGATCGAGCATCACCGACGGGGCCTTGTAGCCCATCTCGAACGGCCGCTGGCCGACGAGGGCGGTCACGAGACCTTCCTTGGCGATGGCGACTTCGTCACCGATGGTGTCGGCGGCGCCGATCGCGAAGGCGTTGGAGGCGAGCTTGTCCTTCAGCGGCCCGACGAGGTCGCGGTAGGGCTGCGGGGCGCCGAACAGCGGCCAGCCGCCCATGATGCCGAAGGCGCTCAGGTTCGGGTTGGCAGCGAGGATGTCGGTCATCGCCTGCACGCCCTTGGCGCCGTCGTCATTGGTGAACACCGGGCAGCCTGCGACTTCCGTCCACCCGCCGGTGCCGTCGAGCGTGGCAAGGCCTTCCTTGCCGGTCAGCGCGTCACGCATGCCCTGCGCACGGCGCAGGATGTTGTCGGCGGCCGGGTTGCCTTCGATGGTGCAGATGGTGCCGCCGGCGGGGATCGCCTTCTTGATGTACTCGCCGATCTTCTTGCCCATCAGGTAGTTGTCGGTGCCCAGGTAGGTCTTGCGGAGCGCCGCGTCTTCCTTGGCGAGGTCGGCGTCGACCGTCATGATCTGGATCGTCGCATTCGCCGACTTGATGGTCTGGGCGATCAGCGGGGCGTTGGACGGCGAGATCGCCATGGCCGCGGTGGTCGGCTTGGCGAGCATGTCGCCGACGATCTGCGCCTCGCCGGCTTCGTCCGAGGTGGACGCCGGGCCGGTGTAGAAGCACTCGTATTCAGAACTGGCGTTCTCGCTGTTCCACTTCTCGCAGCCCTGGTGGATCGCTTCGAAGAAGGGGTTGTCGAGACCCTTCACGACGATCACCAGCTGTTTCTTGTCCTGTGCGACTGCCGGGCCGGCAAGCGCAAACGCCGCCGCAGCAGCGAGCAAAAGCATACGCTTCATCATTATTCCTCCCAGTTGAACGAGGGTCGTCCCCATCGTCGCCCGTCGGGCAACCGATGGCCTCCTTCGGCCCTCAGGGAGAAGCTAAGCGGGCTGAGTTACGCTCGTCAACAAAAAATCATACTTTATTTCAAAGCCAACGAATTGACGGGGCGTAACGCGTTTGCCAAGTTTCCCGCGGGGTTTTTCCTGGGGAGGAGGAGCCTGAAACGCCGTTACAGTCGCAGCCGGTCCCGCAAGGGGGCGGGTCGCGGGGTGACATGGGGGAGGCTCACACAGCGTGCCGGTACTGGAACTCAACAACATCTCCAAGCACTTCGGCGCCATCCAGGCGGTCAACGACGTGTCGCTGTCTCTCGAGCCGGGCGAGGTCGTCGGGCTGATGGGCGACAACGGGGCGGGCAAGTCGACGCTGGTCAAGATGATCGCCGGCAACTTCCTGCCTTCGAGCGGGTCGATGAGGATGGAGGGGCGGGAGATCGCGCTGGCCAAGCCGGTCGATGCGCGGCGGCACGGCATCGAGATTGTCCACCAGGACCTGGCGCTGTGCAACAACCTGACCGCCGCGGCCAATGTGTTCCTCGGGCGCGAACTGCGCCGCGGTCCGCTGCTCGACTATGCGGGCATGTACAAGCGGGCAGGCGAGCTGTTCCGCGAACTGAAGTCGGAGACGCGTCCGCGCGACATCATCCGGCAGATGTCGGGCGGGCAGCGCCAGGCCGTCGCCATCGCCCGCACCATGCTCAGCGACGCCAAGATCGTGCTGATGGACGAGCCGACGGCGGCGATCTCGGTGCGCCAGGTGGCCGAGGTGCTCAACCACATCAAGCATTTGCGGGACCAGGGCATTGCGATCGTGCTGATCAGCCACCGCATGCCCGACGTGTTCAGCGTCGGGGACCGCGTCATCGTACTGCGCCGGGGCCGCAAGGTCGCCGACAAGCGCATCGCTCAAAGCTCGCCTGAGGAGGTCACCGGCCTCATCACCGGCGCGATCGAACAGGTGTAACCATGGCCGTCACGCTCGAACAGACCATCGCCAAGCGCGGAGACAACTGGGCCTCGAGCCTGCTGCGCAGCCAGACCTTCTGGGTGTTCGTCGCCATCATCGTCGCCTGCGTGTTCCTGGCGATCAAGCAGCCGGTGTTCCTCGACCAGAAGAACATCTACAACATCACGCGCAACTTCACGTTCACCGCCATCATCGCGCTGGGCATGACGTTCGTCATCATCACCGGCGGCATCGACCTGTCGGTGGGCTCGGTGCTCTGCCTCTGCTCGATGGTGATCGCGGTCACCATGCATGCGGGCTACAGCATCGCGATCGGCATTGTCGCGGCGCTGGCGACGGGCCTCGTGGTGGGGGCGTTCAACGGGGTGCTCATCGCCTATCTGGGCTTTCCATCCTTCGTGGTGACGCTGGGCATGCTGTCGATCGCCCGCAGCCTCGCGATGATCGCCTCGAACAACCAGACGGTGTTCCAGTTCGGGCCCGACCACGACAAGCTGCTGCAGCTGGGCGGCGGGGCGTGGGTGTTCGGCATCTCCAACCCGCTGATCTACACGCTGGTGCTGGCGGCCATCACCGGGTTCGTGCTGCGCTGGACGCGGTTCGGCCGGCACGTGTTCGCCATCGGCGGCAATGAGCACGCCGCGACGCTGTCGGGCATTCCGGTGCGGCGCATCAAGCTGATCGTCTACATGATCTCGGCCTTCTCGGCGGCGATCGTGGGCATCATCTACACCGGCTGGCTCGGGGCGGTGACCACCAACCTCGGCACCGGCATGGAACTGCAGGTGATCGCGGCGGCGGTGATCGGCGGGGCGAGCCTGGTGGGCGGCGCGGGCACGGCGATCGGCGCGCTCGTGGGCGCGGCGCTGATCGAGGTGATCCGCAACAGCCTCGGCCTGCTGGGGATCAACGCGTTCTGGCAGGGCTGCGTGATCGGCAGCGCCATCATCATTGCCGTGGCGTTTGAGCGCGTTCAACAGCTGCGTACGAAGGACTAGTCTGTCGCCGTTTCGAGGCGTCGATCAATGACCGCAGGCCCATCTACCCATTCCTACAGCGCGGCCGCGCCGGTGCGTTCGCATACCGGCCGGGTGGTGGAGGATTTGGGACTGGCGATCGTCTCGGGCCGGCTGGCCGAGGGCACGCTGCTGCCCGGCGATGCAGAACTGCTGGGCCGCTACGGGGTGTCGCGAACCGTGCTGCGCGAGGCGCTGAAGACGCTGGGCGCCAAGGGGCTGGTGCAGGCCAAGGCGCGGATCGGCACCCGGGTCCGGCCGCGCACGGACTGGAACCTGTTCGATCCCGACGTGCTGGTGTGGCACGCGCGGCTCGGCTTCAGCGCGGATTTCCTCGAGCATCTGGGCGAGATGCGCATCGCGCTCGAATCCGAGGGCGCGGCGCTGGCGGCGTTGCGGCGAACGGACGAGCAGCTGGCCCAGATCCGGTCGTGGGCCGACGAACTCAGCCGGTCCGACAGCAGCGCCAGCTTCGTGCGCGCCGATCTGGGCCTGCATTTGGCCATTGCGGCGGCGGCGAACAACCCGTTCTTCGTGTCGATTTCGGCGCTGATCGAGGTAGCGCTGGTAGCGATGATGACGGTGGCTTCGCCGGCCGAGGATCCCCAGTTGCTGGCCGAGTCGGTGCAGGCGCACCGCAACATCGTCGAGGCCATCGCAACGCGGAACCCGGATGCGGCGCGCACCGCGATGAACATCGTCGTGCGGCGCGGCATAGACGGCTCGCGCGGCAAGGCTATTCCCGCGCCAGGGCCTGTACCGGATCGAGCCGCGCGGCGGACCGCGCGGGCATGAAGCCGAAGACCACGCCGATCAGCGTCGATGAAGCGAGGGCGGCGAGGATCGAGAGCGTCGAATAGCTCAGGCGGGCGCCGCTCAGCACCGATTGCAGGCCGAAGCCGAGGGCGAAGCTGAGCGCGATACCGGCTACGCCGCCGATGATGCAGACCAGCACCGCTTCGGTCAGGAACTGCCGCAGGATGTCGCCGCGACGTGCGCCAACCGCCATGCGAATGCCGATCTCGCGGGTGCGTTCGCTCACCGACACCAGCATGATGTTCATCACCCCGATGCCGCCGACGATCAGCGAGATCACGGCGATGGCCGAGATCAGCAGCGTCAGTGTCTGGCTGGTCGACTGGATGGTGTCACGGATGGTGTTGGTGTTCTGCAGGAAGAAGTCGGTCTTGCCGTGCAGGCGGGTCAGCAGGTCCTCGATCTGCGTCTGGGCGGTGTCCATGTCGGCGCTGTCGGCGACGCGGACGGTGATCTGGCTCAGGTAATGCTGGCCGAGGATGCGATCCATCGCCGTGGTATAGGGAATGTAGATCGAGGGGTTGGAGCTGCCCGGCCCGAAGGTCGAGGTGACGGCGACGACGCCGATGACCTGCACCGGCACCTTGCCCAGCACGATGACCTGGCCGACCGGATTTTCGCCGTTCTTGAACAGGGCCGTGACGGCATTGCTGTCGATCACGGCGACCTGTGCGCGGCTGTCGATGGAGGACGCATCGAAGCTGGCGCCCTGGGTCAGGGTACTGCCATTGACGCGGAAATAGGCGTCGCCGACGCCGCTGACCTGGGCGCTGACGGCGACATTGTTGAACAGCACCGACTGGTTGGTGGAGACGCGTGGCGTGACGCTGTCAGCGTAGCTCTCGAGCGCGATGGCGTCGGCGTCGGAGGGGAGCAGCGTACGGATGCGGCCCTGGCCGCGATCGCCGAAGCCGGTGCCGGGATAGATGTTGATGGTGTTGGTACCGATCGAGGCGATGTTCTCGAGCACGGTCTGCTGGCTGCCCTGGCCGAGCGCCACCACGGACACCACCGAGGCGATGCCGATGATGATACCGAGCATGGTGAGGAAGGTGCGCAGCTTGTGCGCGGTCATCGAGCGCACGGCCATGCGGAAGGCTTCGGTGCCGCGATCGAGCCATTCGAGGGCGCCGCGGCGGGATTTTGGCGCGGCGGCGCTGGCCACGGCGGGAGCCGGGTTGGTGCGCGTGTCGGAAAGGATCTTGCCGTCCTTGATCTCGACGATGCGGTCGGTCTGGGCCGCGATGTTCGAGTCATGGGTGACGATGATGATGGTGTGGCCCTCGCCGTGCAGTTCCTTGAGGAGCGCCATCAAATCGGCGCCGCTGTGGGAATCGAGAGCGCCGGTCGGCTCGTCGGCGAGGATGACTTCGCCACCGTTCATCAGGGCCCGGGCGACGCTGACACGCTGCTGCTGACCGCCGGAGAGGGCAGAGGGCCGGTTCTTGAGCCGCTCGCCGAGGCCGAGGCGGACGAGGAGGTCGGCGGCGCGCTTGTTGCGCTTGCCGCTGTCGATGCCGGCATAGATCGCCGGCATGGCGGCATTCTCGACGGCGTCGAGATCGGCCAGCAGCTGGTAGCGCTGGAAGATAAAGCCGAAATGCTCACGGCGGAGCTCCGCCAGCTCGTCCGGGCCGAGCCTCGAAATGTCGCGCCCGCCAAATTCGTAGGTGCCCTCGCTGGCGCGGTCGAGGCAGCCCAGGATGTTCATCAGCGTCGACTTGCCCGAGCCCGACTGGCCGATGATGGCCACCATCTCGCCGGCCTCGATGTCGAGATTGACGTCGTCGAGGACGGTGACGCTGTCGGCGCCCGAGGCGAAGCGGCGGGTGAGGCCGCGCAGCGAAATCAGCGGCGCCATGATCAGCCCCCCGGACCGCGGCCGGGGCCGCCGAACAATCCGCCGGCGCGGCCGCTATTGCGCGTGGCGCCCGACGAGCCGGCTGACGTGCCGGTGCTCGAAAGGACGAGGTCGCCTTCGCTGAGCCCGTCGAGGATTTCAGCGGTGATGTTGTTGTTGAGGCCGACCTTTACCTCGGCAGGGTGCGCCTTGCCGCTTGCCTGGTCGTAGACGCCGACATGGTAGAGGCCGTCGCGGCCGGCGGTGCCGAGCGCGGAGGCGGGCAGGGTCAGGACGCCCTTGTCTTCGTTGATGGTGATGGTCACCTGAGCGGTCATGGCGATGCGCAGGCGGTGGTCGGGGTTCGCGACCGAGAACAGGCCGTTGTAGTAGACGGCATTGTCCGACGTGCTGAGGCCGCTGTCGGCGGTGGTGATGGCATCCGGCGCCGGCTCGACCGAGAGCAGGGTGGCGGCGATCCTGGTGTTGGGATCGCCCAGGATGGTAAATGTCGCGGCCTGGCCGGGCGCAACCTTGGTGACGTCGGCCTCCGAGATCTGCGCCTTGATCAGCATGGTGTCGAGGTCGGCGATCTTGACGATGGTCGGCGCGGTCTGCGCGGCGTTGACGCTCTGGCCGGCAGTGACCAGCACGGCGACGATGGTGCCGTCGGTCGGCGCGGTGATGGTGGTCCGCGACAGGTCGAGCTTGGCGCTCTCGACGGCGAGCTCGGCCTGGCTGATCTGCGCGTTGAGCGAGGCGATGGCGGCCTGGGCCGAGGCGAGGGTGGCCTGTGCGGTCATCAAATCGGCGTCGGAGACGAGCTTTTGCGGCGCGAGCTTGTTGGCGCGATCGAGGCCGGCCTGGGCGGCGGTGAGGTCGGCCTGCTTGGCCTGTAGCTGGGCCTGCATGTTGGCCAGCGACGCTTCCGCCGATTTGACGGCGTTCTCCTGGTCGGTGGAGTCGATCTGGGCGATGAGGTCGCCTTGCTTGACGGTATCGCCGAGCTTTACGGGCAGGCTCTTGATGGTGCCCGAGACTTCCGCGCCGACGCTGGTGACGGTGTTGGCCTCGAGCGCGCCGCTGGCGAGCACGGTCTGCGCGACATCGCCGCGCGTGACCTTGACCGTAGCGGGCTCCACCACCGCCTGCGACGGCGCCAGGTACATCCAACCGGCGATGCCGGCGATGCCCAGCACGACGATGGCGATTGCGATACGGGTGATCAGTTTCATGCGCCGACCCATCAGCTGTTGCGGCGGCGAGGCCGCGTCAGGCTGAGATATGGGAGGGTTGGCTGGCAAAGTAATGTTATCGATCAGTAATCTGGCATAAGTTTTGGTAAGCCTTCGGGCGCCGGATATCCACATCCGGAACGTAACTGTGCGTAACGGCAGCGCTTTGCTGGCAACCCCACCGTCACATGTTAGTTTGATGACATTGGGGCTTGGCGGCGGGCACTGAGATGGCAACTGCACTCTATATCGTGATCCAGAGCCAGGGGCACTGGTGGGTCGATTTCGAAGGCCGCGCGCACGGCCCGCACGACAGCCGCGAGGCCGCGGCGCTCGAAGCCCGCAACCAAGCGCAGTTCATGGTGCACACCAACGAGCGGCCGGCCGAAGTGCTGGTGCCCGACGGCGACGGCCGCTACTGGGTCGTCTGGAACAGCCGCAACGCCAATGCCGGCGTGCCCAAGCCCGTGGGCGAGACACAGGACAAGAACGCGGCGTAAGCAATCACCTGCGACGACTGTCCGTGCTCAGTCGCCGGGGCGGATATAGGTCGTTGCCCAGTCGCCGAAGCCGGGGGCCGGCAGGCCTGTGAAGTCCACAAGAGCCGCAGCGGTCTCGGCCGGGTGACGCAGGGCGCGTTCGTAGCTCATCATCAGGGTTGGCTTCTTCGCCTGGGCCAGGAATTGCGCGATCAGCGAATAGGAATCGGTGATGCGCCGCAGTGTCTGCAGGGCGCGTGAGCCTTCAAGCGGCGATGCCGTCGCGAACTCGACTTCGGCGCTTTCGCGCTGGGCTGCGGCCCCCGGATCGCGCGAGACGAAGATGAAATGCGGATTGCGCAGCCGATCGAGCAGCGCGGCGATGTAGAAGATCGACAGCGGATCCTTCCAGCCCCAGAGCCGGTGCGCCGCATTGCGGGCGTCCACCGTCGCGAGCATGGCATCGATTTGCCGCTGACGGGCCGGATGCCGCGGATCGGTGAAGATGCGGTAGTCGCCGCGATGGCCGGTGAAGGCCGGGTCTTCGCCATTGTAGGGCAGGTTGTCGCCCATGAAGACGCCCAGCGCGCCCAGCAGTCCCGATGTCATCCTGGTGCCGCCACGCGGCACGCCGAGCACGCAATAGGTGCGCTCGGCTGGATCGGCGGCAGGCGGATAGAGGACGGTCGTCGTGATGCGAACGGGTCCAGCGCGCATGGGCGTTCTCTGCGGCTGTGCATGTGGATTTGGCGCGCCCAAGGGGAATCGAACCCCTGTTCCCGCCGTGAGAGGGCGGTGTCCTGACCGCTAGACGATGGGCGCGGAATGGCGTGAGTTACTCTGGATCGACGGCTGGCGTCAACCGGCTATGCAGACGAAGCGATCGCCAGCCGGTTCCAGGCGACGAAGCGGCCGACGCCCGGGCGCCAGGAGTAGAAGAAGGCGAGGATGGTGCCGTCTTCCTCGGTCACGAAAGAGGGGTAGCCGCACTGGTATTCGGCCGTCAGCCGGGTGCCGTGCGGGTCGTCGAGTTTCAGCGGATCGCTCCAGTTTTCGCCATCGGGCGTGCCGATCCGCACCTCGACGGCCGGCTCGATGCCGTCATGGGCGACAAAGCGCCGGCTGCCCAGCAGAAGGCGGCCATCGGCGAGGCGGAGCAGGGCCGGCGACATGCCGGTGACACCGAGGTGCTCGTAGGGGCTCCAGGTGGCGCCGCCGTCCGAGGAAAGCGCCTTGAACAGGCTGAGCTGCTGGTCGCCATCGACGCCCTGCTGGCGCAACACGGCGAGCAACCGGCCGTCGGCGAGACGTGCAATGGTGGTCTCGTTGAAGCCATCGGTGGCGTTGTGCGGCCGAAAATCCGGGTCATCGTTGTGGGATGAATCGACGGCGCCCGTGGCGCTGGCGCCGGTATTGCCTGCATCGACATAGTTGCCATGCAGGCGGGCGTCCGGGTCGAAGGCGATGGTGCTTTTGAGCCGCCAGTTGCGGCCGCCATCGGTCGACGACAGGAGCGCCGAGCGCCAGCGCTTACCCTTGCGATGTTCGCCCCAGACGGGCCAGAGCAGCTCGCCGCCCGGCAGTTCGAGCATCTCGCCGTAGACGGCCGGCCGGTCGAAGTCGATCGCGATGGCGCGTGGCGCCGACCAGCTGCGGCCGTCATCGTCCGATTCGAGCAGGCGGAGGGCGAGCGCGCAGTCGCTGACGCCTTTGCCGGGTTGCCACGTCACGGCGTTGTAGGGCAGCAGCAGCCGGCCATTGGCGAGGCGCGAGAGGCCGAGGGCGCCCAGCGCCGCATCCTCGCCGGGGGCAGGGCTGGCGACGACAACCGGCTCGTCCCAGCTGGCGGCGCTGTCGGGGGTGCGGCGCACGCCGACCGTGCCGCCCGGCCAGCCGTCGGGCACGGTCGACCAGGCGACGACGATGCCGGAAGGCGTGCGGACGGCGGCGGGGAACATCGAGGGCGATTCGACCGCCACGCCCGCTCCGACAATGCGAATGGATGGCTCGGTCATGGTGGTCCCCGTCTCAATGTTATATTGTTATAAATATAACATTGTACCCGTCAATCCTGACGGCTTCAGCGTGGGGCTTGCCGCCCTGCGACGAGGCCACCGGATCAGACGTCGATGTGCTGGAAAAACGCTGGCACGCCCAAGGGGAGTCGAACCCCTCTCTGCACCGTGAAAGGGTGCCGTCCTAACCGATAGACGATGGGCGCGCAGTTTTGCGCTGTGGCCGATCGATCCCCGCAAGGCTCGCTCGGTGAGCGCGGTCTATAGAGTCAGCCGAGAGGGGACGCAAGCGTCAATGTGCCATTTCGCGGGCGGGGGGCGTGCCAGCTCTCAGCAGCCCGAGAACGTCACCGGGTGGGTCCAGCCACGCGGCCGGTCGCGGACGTCGATGTGGATGAAGCCCTGGCCCGGATAGCAGCCGAGGCCGCCCACCAGGCCATTGCGATAGGCATAGGCGATCAGGCGGGCCTTGGGCACGGTGGGGATGAAGATGTCCGCCGCCATGCACTTCATATGGTAGCTGTCTTCCTTGCCGCCGACATTGGCGTTGTGCTGCGGGTCGCGATAGCCGGAGCTGACCACGACCTTCTTGCCGAAGAAGGTCTCGATGCTCCAGATGGCGAGCCGCAGTTTCGGCACCAGGCAGAAGGTATCGACGCGCGTGTTGGCGACGTAGGTGCCGAAATTGGTGGTGTAACCCGCATAGGGATCGCGCATCGGCGAGAAGGCGCAGGCGCTCAGCGTTGCGGCGCAGCAGAGCGCCAACAGGATCGATCGCATGAGCCGGCTCCGAGGAAGATCGGAACAATGCTAGGCAATCGTGATGAAGCGGATGCTAAGCGATGTGGTGAACGAGGGGCTACCACTGTTGCACCGAGCGTGCGGGACTGGCCCCGTCATTGCCTCCACCATAGCGTCATTCCCGCCTGCGCGGGGATGACGCTGTGGTGGAGGATGGTTCGTGACGTGTCGCTACTGTTACCACTTGCCCGTATTGGGCATCGATTTCCAGGGTTCGGCCGGCTCCAGAGTCCCGTTCTGAATCAGCTCGACCGAGATGCCGTCGGGCGAGCGGACGAAGGCCATGTGGCCGTCGCGCGGCGGGCGGTTGATGGTAACGCCCATGTCCATCAGATGGTGGCAGAGCTCGTAGATGTTATCGACGCGATAGGCGAGGTGACCGAAATTGCGGCCACCGGTGTAGGCCTCGGGATCCCAGTTGAAGGTGAGCTCGACCTGCGCATTGTCATCGCCGGGCGCGGCGAGAAACACCAGCGTGTAGCGTCCCGCTTCATTCTCGCTGCGGCGCAGTTCGCGCAGGCCGAGGCCATCGCAGAAGAAGCGCTTGGACTCTTCGATGTCGGTGACCCGCACCATGGTGTGGAGGTATTTCATCGCTCGCTCTCCCGGTTGTGATCGGCCCGCGCATCGCCGCTGCGCCATCAACGCAACAGTGCTGTGAATTGGCGCGCGCAGTGCCCAATTAATTCGCAACGACTCCTTAACTTTTGAAACTGAATCGGCCAAGGTGAGTCCATTGACTGCGTACCCGGGTTTGCGGCCGGGCAATGTGCAAAGAGGCGTTGGGGGCATGGCGGCTAAACTACCAGCCGGAGGCGACAAGCCCGGAGTCAGATCGCACGATACGGATGTGTCGGTTGCCGATCCTACCAACTCGCTCGACGTCATCGAGATCGCGGGCGCCATCAAGTGGTTCGACGTAGCGAAGGGCTTTGGCTTCATCGTTCCCGATGACGGCAAGGCCGATGTGCTGCTGCACGTAACGTGCCTGCGCCGCGATGGGTATCAGACGGCCTATGAGGGCGCGCGCGTCGTCGTCGAGGCGCTCAACCGTCCGGGTGGGCTGCAGGCCTTCCGCATCCTGTCGATGGACGAGTCGACGGCGCGCCACCCAGCGCAGATGCCGGCGCCGCGCACGCATGTCACCGTCGAGCCGACCAGCAAGCTCGAGCGGCTCGAGGTGAAGTGGTTCAACCGCATTCGCGGCTTCGGCTTCCTGTCGGCGGGCGAGGGCGCGCCCGACATTTTCGTGCATATGGAGACGCTGCGCCGCTTCGGCATCACCGAGTTGCGGCCGGGCCAGTACGTGCTGGTCCGCTACGGCACCGGGCCCAAGGGGCTGATGGTCGCCGAGATCCGCCCCGACGGCTGGGGCGACGCGCCGTCCTCGCACTAAGGCGCTGATTTTCATGAACATCCCGGCGTTGCTTGCACGAGGCTTTGCGGCCTTCCGGCTGGCTTTCGTGCTGCTTCTGCTGAGCGTCGCGACGGCCTGCAGTGCCGATAATCGGGGCGTGCTGCACACCGCCAAAGGCGACTTCGCCTTCACCCTCGAGATCGCCGACGACGAAGCATCGCGCGAGAAGGGGTTGATGTACCGCACCACGCTCGCGCCGGATGCTGGAATGCTGTTCGACTATCACCACGAGCAGCAGGCGACGTTCTGGATGCAGAACACGCTGATCCCGCTGGACATGGTGTTCATCGGCGCCGACGGGACGGTCAAGACCATTCACGTGAATGCCCGGCCGATGGATACGACCACCATTCCATCGATCGTGCCGGTGCGGTTCGTGCTCGAGATCGCGGGCGGCCGGTCGCAGGAGATCGGGCTCAAGGTCGGCGACAAGTTCGAGCATCCGAGGGTCGGAAACTAGCGTTTCCAACCCTCGGTCTTTTTTGTGCTCTGGATCGATCGATCCGAAGACGGCTCGATCGACCAACCGTGTGGTTCGGCACGGCGGACTGAGGCGGTCGCCTGCAGGGCGGTCAGTTATCCCACCGCGTCATTCCCGTGACGGGAATCAAGACTGCGTTCTCAGACGTCCGATAGCCCTGCCTGGATACCCGCCTTCGCGGGAATGACGTCGTGGATGGGGGCGTACGTAGACCGGGCCGCGGATCACAGCCGGCTCAGCACCATGCAGTCGAAGATGGCCCACAGATGCAGGGCCGAGCCGATCACGACGAAGACGTGCCAGAGCACGTTCTGGAATTTCAGCCGATCCCAGAGGTGAAAGACGATGCCGGCCGAATAGGCGATGCCGCCGGCGACGATCAGCCAGAGGCTGACCGGGGGCAGGACGGCGGCGAGCGACTGGAAGACGAGAACGCCGCTCCAGCCGATGGCCAGATAAAGGATGATGGCGAGGCGGCCGAAGCGCTGCGGCACGATCAGCTTCAGCGCGATGCCGACGATGGCAGCGCCCCAGACCAGGGCGGTCAGCAGCTGCCCGTCGCGCGTCCCGCCGATGAGAGCGAGCAGGGGCGTATAGGTGCCGGCGATGAACAGGAAGATGGCGACCTGGTCGAGCCGGGCCATCACCTTGCGGAAGCCATTCATCGGCGCGAGGTTGAAGGCCAGCGAGACCCCGAGCACCGTCACCAGCGACACCAGATAGACGATGATGGCGGGCAACTCGTCGCGCGCCGTGCCGATCGCGGCGAAGACGATAAGCACGGTGCCCAGGCTGATCGCGAAAGCGAGGCCGATGCCGTGCACGATGCCGTCGGCAATGATCTCGGCAAGCGAAAACTGGCGGCGGCTCTGCCACCACTGACGAACCTCAGCTGCCTTGGCCGGAATGTTCATCGGTCGCTCCTCGTCATCACGATAGCAGCAACGGCTTGAATACGGCTTAACGGCGACGCGGTGACGACACAAATGGTCGCGATCGGCAATCGCGTAACAATTCGGTTACATGTCTTATCGGGATGCGTAACGAAGCGGTTACGCGTTTGAGCTTGACGTGTAACTGGATTGTTACGCATACTGGTAGCCGATCTGTTACGGGACGCCCGATGCCGCCTGCCGCCCAGTTTGCTGCCCTTGCCGACGCGACGCGTTGCGCGCTGGTCGCCATGCTGCGGGAGGGGCCGCGGCCGGTGCATGAGCTGGCGGCGGCGTTTCCGATCAGCCGGCCGGCGATTTCGCGGCATTTGCGGGTGCTCAAGGACGCCGGGCTGATTGCCGAGGAGCGCGATGGGCGCGAGAACGTTTATTCGCTGAAGCGTCAACGGCTTCGCCAGCTCAGCCTGTGGCTCGACCAGCACTGGTCGGGCAAGCTGGGCAAACTCAAGCAGCTCGCCGAGGAGGCGAGCCAACCGCAGATGGAGATGGACCTGTGAGCGAAGCCCCGCTGTTGCCGATCATCGCCGAAATCTCGATCGACGCCTCGATCGAGATCGTCTGGGAAATCCTGACCTCCGAGGCGACGGTGCCGCAATGGCTGGGCTGCATGGACTACCGGCGCGAGGTCGGCGCGACCTTCTTCATGCAGCAGGATTCCGAGCTGAAGGCGGCCGGCGACACCGAGGGCGCCACGCACTGCACCATCCAGCTGCTGCAGAAGCCGCACAAATTCGACTTCACCTGGTTCCAGCCCGGCACGCCCGAAACTGTGGTGTCGATCAGCCTGTTCTCGGAAGGCCCGCACAAGACCTTCGTGCGGCTGATGCACGATGGCTGGGACCAGTTCCCCGCCGACGCGGTGCGCGAGTTCTACGCCCAGCTGGGCAACGGCTGGCTCAGCGCGGTGCTGCCGGGGCTCAAGCGGGCCGTGGAAGGCGCGAAGGGCTAGGGGCCGCTCGCGCCGCGCCGGCATCCGCCGGGTACGCTACAGCACGAAGTCACCGGTCGTCAGCAATGTGAGGCTGTGGACGAGGATCTGCATCTCGGCACCGGTGTCTTTGTCGGTGTCGATGCTGACGAGATAGAGGTTGGTACCCGCGCTTACAACCTGCACTTCGCCGCCTGCCGCGGCGTGGAAGGCGGCGTCGGCGATGAACTTGAACTTACCGTTGCCATCCTTGGAACTCCCATCGGCATCTATGGCGCTGAGGTCGATCTTGTCGCTTGCGGCACCATCGAAGGTGCCCCAGATCGTGTCCCAGGTGAGGGACGTTTTGCCGGACTCCGATGTCTTGGTGTAGCGAAAAATGTCCCTGTCGCCATCGTCGCTAAATGATCCAAGGGTCATACCGACCAGGACATCGGCGCCCGCGCCGCCAAAAACGGTGTCCTTTCCGTCGCTACCGATCAATGTGTCGGCACCTTGGCGACCTTCGAGCCAGTCATTGCCCGTGACTCCGTTCAAGGAGTTGGCGCCGCTTGTCCCATAGAGCTTGTCACTGACTTGGGTGCCATCGATGTTCTCGAAGTTGTAGATTGTCTTGGTGCCAAGAAAGCCGAGATGGAAAGTGTGCTTGGTAAGATCGATTTTGACCCCGTGGTCCGAGATGATGAGGGTCGATCCACTCAGATAGTTGTAGATTGTAAAGCTGACCGTGTCTGTCCCCGTCGAGCCAGTCGTTGCCCAAATCTGCATAGACCGTGTCGTTTCCGCCGCCTGCCTCGACCCAGTCGTTACCGCCTCCAGTCAAAAACTGTTCGCCTACATTGCTGCCGGCGAACGCATCGTCGCCTGCAGTTCCAATTAGTCCGCCGCCGCTGCCGTCTCCGGTTATGGTAATGCCAGGTGTGCTCATGAATGCTTCCTCCCAAAAATGCTTATGACGCTCGATCGCATTATGATCGAGACGACTGTCATCTGCATGTAGGTGAATAAAATATGTGATCGAGGCGCCCGAGCGATTGGCGCCCGGCAGCAACGATTACACTGCCGGCGTCCAGCCTTTCAGGCTCAGCCGCCAGATGTTGTGGGGCGAGAAGACGCCGATGGGGTATTCGAAATCGGCGACGCCCATCAGGGTGAAGCCGAGCTTGCGGCAGACGCCGTTGGAGCCGGCGTTGTCGGGGGTAGGGTAGGCCATCACGGCGTCGTGCCGGGCGAAGGGCTTCAGGCGCTGCAGGAGGCGGGAGGCGGCGGTGGTGCCGAGGCCCTGGCCGTGGAAGCGCTCGAGCAGCTCCCAGCCGATCTCGTAGATCATCTCGCCGGCCTCGTCGCGCTCCCAATAGCCGACCGAGCCGGCGATTTCGCCATCGACCGCGATGCGCAGCATCTCCACCTCGCCGAGCTGGTGGTAGGTGAGGTAGCGGGCATGCCGGTCGGCCAGCTTTTCGGGGGCTTCCGGACCGCCCAGATGCCGCTTCATACCCGGCGTGTTCATCGCCTCGAGCAAGGCGAGACCCGATGCGTCCCAGGGCAGCAGCGCAATATCGACGGCAGGCATAGGCAAACTCCGCAAAAACGGCGGCGACGTGTAGCGTCAGTTTGGCCGGCCGTCGATATCGTCATTGGCGAGAAATGCGATGTATCGGTCGATCAGCTCGCGGGGCGCGGGCGCGCAGGCATGGGCGCCTCGAGAGCGAGGCGCAGGTGCCCGCGGCTGCCAAGCCATTCCTCGCCTGATCCGGAAACCTCCGTGAACTGTGCCGCCGTCCTCCGGGGCGGCGGCTTTTGTGCCTTGCGCGCGGGCGGGCGGCTCAACACAATCTGCCCGTTGGGGGGCGAGGATGTTTCGACTGATGGCGCTGGCGCTGGCCGGGCTCGCCGCGGTGGCGGGGATTGCCGATGCGCTATGGGGCGGAGCCGTGGCGCCGCCGAGCTGGGGCCCGCAGGTCGCAACCGGCGAGTGGGGCCTGCCGGTCCTGGCGCTGGCGGGCGGCTTGGTATCCTTGCGCTATCGGCGGAGCGGCACCGTCATCATGGCGCTCGCCGCGCTGGGCTGGCTGGTGCTGATGGCGCTTGTCCGCGGGCTTGCGCCGTGGCTCGGGCTGGCCTTGCTTGCCGATGCCGCAGCGGTCGCGACGGCGCTCTGCGGCGTCGTGGCGGCCGGCGACGCCCTGCTCAATCCGCGCCTCCAGGCCGGCCAGACCGTGAGGCCCGACGCGCTGACGCGGTTCGCAGCGGCCAAGCTGGCCTCGATCCCGATGTTCGTCGTGGTGCTGGTGATCTTCATCGGCTGCTCGATCTGGACGATCACCTATTCGTTCACGGATTCGACCTCGCTGCCGATCGCCCATTTTGTCGGCTTCCGGCAGTTCGACCGGCTGGTGCACACGCTGCGCTGGAACCTGTCGGTCAAGAACCTCGCGGTGTTCGGCGTCTGCTCGCTGGCGATCTCGTTCGTGGTGGGCTTCCTGCTGGCGGTGTTCATGGACCAGAAGATCCGCCTCGAGGGCGTGTTCCGGACGATCTTCCTCTATCCGTTTGCGCTGAGCTTCATCGTCACCGGGCATGTGTGGGCGTGGATCATGAGCCCGGCCTTCGGGCTGCAGAAGGCGCTGCGCGACCTGGGCTGGACCAGCTTCACCTTCGACTGGCTGACCAATCGCGACATGGTCGTCTACACGCTGGTGATCGCCGGGCTCTGGCAGGGCAGCGGCATCACCATGGCGCTGATGCTGGCGGGGCTGCGCGGCATCGACGACGAGGTCTGGAAGGCGGCGCGGGTCGACGGCATCCCGGCGTGGCGGACCTATCTGTCGATCGTGATCCCGATGATGCGGCCAGTGCTGATCACCACGCTGGTGCTGAGCGGGGCGGGCGTCGTGAAAATCTACGACCTGGTGGTGTCGCTGACGCAAGGCGGGCCGGGGCTGTTCTCGGAAATGCCGTCCACTTACGTGATGGCGAACCTGTTCGGCGGCAACCTCGCGCAGGGGCTGGCGGCGTCCTCGATGATGCTGGTGATCACCGCCATCATCCTCGTGCCATGGATCGTGGTGGAGTTCGGACGCGGCGGGAGCCGGGCGAGGGCGGGGTGAGGGCGCTGCCGCGCCTGAGCATCGCCTGATGACAGGTCGACCGCCATCGTCTGATCGCTCAGATACTTAGGGTCCTGCCGGCGCCGGCGTCCGTTGACGCGCCATGGGAGGAATCGCTATTTGTAAGACATATCAGCGCCGCGCCGAACAGCAGGACCCAGCATGCCGGTTTCGACACTCGACCCCTCCGTCCGCGGCAATCGCGGCACGGGCCCGTTCGTGCGCGAGCATGTGCTGGATACGCTCGGCCGGCGTATCCTGGCGGGTGAGTATCCGCAGGGCACGACGCTTCCGACAGAATCGCAGCTGTGCACGGAGTTCGGGGTAAGCCGGACCGCGATCCGCGAGGCCGTGAAGATGCTCGCCGCCAAGGGGCTGGTGGTGTCCCGGCAGCGCGCCGGGACACGCGTACAGGAAATCGACCTGTGGAACCGGCTCGATCCCGACGTGCTCGGCTGGATGAATGCCAGCGCCTTCGACGCCGATTTTGCCCGCGGGCTGCTCGAGGCGCGGCACGCCATCGAACCGGCAGCGGCGCAATGGGCGGCGATGCGCGCCACCGCCCGGGACCTGGCCGCGATCGAAGTCGCCTACGAGGCGATGCAGAATGCCGAAGTGAGCGATCTGGCGGCCTGCGCGGAGGCCGATTTGGCGTTCCACTCGGCTATCCTGCGCGCCAGCCACAATCCGGTCTTCGCGGCCCTGATCGGGGTGATCGGGCAGGCGCTGGCGAGCTCGTTCAGGGCCACCACGTCGGTGTCCAAGAGCTATGTCGAGTCGCTCGACGTGCATGGCGACGTGCTCGAGGCGATCCGCCTGCGACAGCCTGAACTGGCCAGCGAGCGGATGCACGCGCTCATCGAATTCGCCGCGCAGGACATGCGGCTGCACGCGCAGCGCCAGGTCCGCAAGCGCTGAAGTCACGGGCGATCGAGCCCGTTGCTATTGCCTGATAAAACATCTTAAATGTACGACAAAAGGCGCTGAGGCGCTGGGGAGGATTTTGTCGTGCGGATCGTCGGAGAGAATGCCTGGGTCGTCGAGAGCGGTGAGGCGGCCTATGCGCTGGGTGTGCGGAACGGCCATTTGCTGCAGACCTATTGGGGGCCGCGGCTGCCGCATGCATCCGACTATGCGGCCCTTGCGCCGCTCCGGGTGTTTCCCGCTGAATCGCCGCTCCAGACGGAGCCGCTCGCCGTCCTGACGGGCGAGGGGGGCGTCTTCACCGAGCGGACGATCGACCTCAGCGGTGCCGGCGGCATTCGCGGCGCGCAGCTGCGCTTCGAGGGCGTCGAGACTACCGATACAAGCGTCGCGATCCATCTGCGCGACGCGGCGCTCGACCTCGGCGTCACGCTGTCCGTCCGCGAGCTTGCCAATTCGCTGTTCGAGCAGCACCTCAGCTTCAGCAATCATGGCGGCGAGCGCGTTCATCTCGATCGCGCGCTGAGCGGCAGTTTCCATCTGCCGGCGCGCGAGAGCTTCACGCTCACGACGCTGGCCGGCCGCTGGGGCGACGAGTTCCGCATCGAGCGCGACGAGATGCGCTCGGGCGTGTTCGTGCGCGAGAGCCGCCGCATCATCACCTCGCATGGCGGCGTGCCGTATTTTGCCGCCGACGAGGGCCAGGCGACGGAAGAGGCCGGCGCTGTGTGGTTCGGGACGCTCAAATGGTCGGGCAACTGGAAGCTGCTCGCCGAAAAGACCATGGACGGCCGGCACGTTGCCCATCTGGGTCTCAACGACCATGATTTCGGCTGGGACCTCGAGCCGGGAGACAGCTTCGATACGCCCGCGGTCATCTTCGGCTTCACCGCGGCAGGCCATGGCGCCGCGAGCCGCCATTTCCACGACCACGTGCGCGCGGTCGCGCCCCGGCCGGGCTATGTCCCGCCGGTCGTCTATAATTCGTGGTACGCCACGCTCTTCGATGTCGACGAAGCGGGCCAGACGGCGCTCGCCGACATTGCCGCCAAGATGGGCGTCGAACTCTTCGTCATGGACGATGGCTGGTTCTCCGGACGGCTCAAGGACAATGCCGGGCTTGGCGACTGGTGGCCGGACAGGACGAAATTTCCCAACGGGCTGAAGCCGCTTGCCGATGCGGTCCACGATCGCGGCATGCAGTTCGGGCTGTGGATCGAGCCGGAGATGGTCAATCCGGATTCCGATCTGTACCGCGCCCATCCGGACTGGATCCTCTATCATCCGGGGCGGCCGCGATCGCTGCTGCGCAACCAGTCGATCCTCAACCTCGCGCGCCCGGACGTGCAGGATTACCTGATCGGCATTTTCGACAAGCTGCTAACCGACACGCCTATCGACTTCATCAAATGGGACATGAACCGCAGCGTCAGCGAGGCCGGCTGGCCCGAGGCGCCGCGCGATCAGCGCGAGGTGTGGGTGCGCTATGTGCGGGGCCTCTATCGCGTCTGGGGCGAGTTGCGCCGCCGCCATCCCGCGGTGATCTGGGAGAACTGTGCGGGCGGCGGTGGGCGCGTCGATATGGGCATGATGGAGCTGACCGAGCAGTCATGGACCAGCGACAACACGCTGCCGGCGGCGCGCCTGCAGATCCAGGAAGGCTATTCGCGGCTCTTTCCCGCCTCGACGATGGCCGCCTGGGTGACCGACGAAGACAAGGACGCCTATCCGCTCGAATTCCGCTTTCACGTCAGCATGGCGGGCGCCCTGGGTGTCGGGGGTAACCTGCTGAACTGGTCCGACGAGGAGCGCGAGATCGCACGCCAGCAACTGGACCTCTACAAGTCGATCCGGCCGGTTGTGGTCGAAGGTGAGCTCTATCGCCTGCGCTCGCCCCGCGGCTCCGCGATCAGCGCGCTCAGTTACGTGGCGAGGGACAAGGGCAGGGCGGTGGTGTTCGCCTATCGCCTGCGGTCCGATCGCATCGTTCGCGAGGTGACGGTGCCGCTCGCCGGTCTCGAACCCGACGCGCTCTACCGCGCGGACAGCGGACAGACGCTGAGCGGCAAGGCGTGGTCGACCGTGGGGCTGCGCCTCGATCTCAAGGATGATCAGAGCGTCGTTCTGCAGCTGCATCGCCTCGGCTGAGGCGGTGCGCAACCGATCGATTTCAATGTCATACCGGTTGACAATAACATCATACATATCGTACCAAACATATGTTCTTGGGATGGGAGGAGACCACCCCGAACATCATGCCTCACGGGCAGCGTGAGCTGCTTGCCGCGACGGAGTGTGCCTCCGTCGGGACAGGTTCTTGCTGGCTCACGACAAACAATCTGGATGGAGGAAGTCGATGAAGCGTAGAGAGATGCTGCTCTCGTCGGTGGCGTTCATGGCGGTGGTGGTGGCAGCGCCGTCGCTCGCCCGCGGGGCGGAGATCAAGGGCTCGCCCTCGCTTGAGGGTGGCAGCCTGCCGGCGGCAGCGGAGCGCGTCGGCGAAGAGCCGCTGGTGCTCGATCCGGTCGAAAGCGCCGGCCAGTATGGCGGCGTGATCCACGAGATCGCCGACGACACGCATGGCTTCGAGCGCATGGTACAGGCCATCGAGCCGTTCGCCAAGTTTGCGCGCGACGCCAATGGCATTCGTCCCAATGTGCTGAAGTCCTGGGACTGGAACGAGGCCTACGACCAGGTCACGCTGCATTTCCGCAAGGGCATGAAGTGGTCCGATGGCGAGCCCTTCGGCGCCGACGATTTCATGTTCTTCTGGACCGACATGGTGGGCGACAAGGATGTCGGCATCGCCGATCCGTCGGGTACCGTCGTCAACGACAAGCCGATGGTGGTCGAAAAGATCGACGACCAGACCATCAAGCTCACCTTCGGCGGCCCGAACCCGCTGTTCATCGAGTTCGCCTCGCGCGGCCACTACCAGAGCGCGCAGTGGCTGGTGCCGGCGCACTACATGAAGAAGTTCCATCCGAAGTATTCGGATGCCAAGGACACCAAGGACCTGTACGCCCGCTACGACACGGCGAGCCGCCTGAACTTCACCGACATGCCCACGCTCAATCCGTGGGTGGTCACCGAGTTCACCGCCGGGCAGCGCCGCGTCGCCAAGCGCAATCCGTTCTACTGGAAGGTCGATACCGGCGGGCAGCAGCTGCCCTATGTCGACGAGATCGACACCACGATCACGACGTCCGACGCGTTCCGCCAGTCGGTGCTGCTCAACTCGATCGCCGGCAAGCTCGATTTCCAGTCGCGCGAGTACAACATCTCCGACATCTCGCTGCTGCTGCAGAACCAGCAGCAGGGCAACTACACGGTCAAGATGTGGAACCGCGGCGACTACGCCTGGCCGTGGATGATCCTGATGTACGACTACAAGGACGACAAGGTCGTCGACCTGTTCTACGACCAGCGTTTCCGCCAGGCGCTGTCCTATGCGATGGATCGCGACAAGTACAACCAGATCGGCGCCTACGGCCTCGCCAAGCCGCGGCAGTTCGCGCTCAGCCCCGAGAGTCCGGAGTTCCAGACACCGGAAGGCAAGGCCGTGTACGACAAGTGGGTCAATTCCTACATCGAACATGACCCCGACAAGGCCAAGAGCCTGCTCGATGCCATCGGCGTCGTCGACAAGGACGGCGACGGCTTCCGCGAGCGTCCCGACGGCACCAAGCTGCAGCTGATCGTCGACATGCCGCCCGACGATTCCGAGACCAACTCCATCATGGATCTGATGAAGCAGGACTGGGAAGCGGTCGGCCTCGAGATGGTGCTTGCGCCGTCCGACTGGAACACCATGAGCCAGCGCGCACAGAACCGCGAGATGATGATCCGCTCGTGGCCCAGCGCCGCCGGCTGGGGCCTGCTGTCGGCCGCCACCGTGTGGGCGCCGATCGAAGGCGTCGACTGGTGCATGGGCGGCAAGAACCTCGGCCAGTACTACCAGAGCGGCGGCAAGCAGGGCGTTGCCCCGCGGCCCGGCTCGATGGTCGAGGCACTGCAGAAGGCCTACACCGACGCGGTCGCCACGGTCGATCCGGCCGCCCGCGACAAGGCGCTGCTCGCCGCCTACCAGATCCATCTCGAGCAGGGGCCGATCTCGATCGGCACGATCGGCGAGCATCCTTCGCCGGTGGTGGTGTCCAACAAGCTCCACAACGTGCAGAACACGGGCCTGCTCGGCGGGTGGGACCTTGGATATCCCGGAACGGCCGATCCCGAGCAGTTCTACTTCAGCTAAGCTCGAGGGTGGAGGCGGCCTCGCCGTCTCCACCCAACCAGCCGGGAGCCTGCCATGCTTCGATACATCGTCAAGCGCATCGTGCTGATGATCCCGACGCTGCTGCTGATCATGGTGGTGGGCTTCGGCATCATGCAGCTTCCCGCCAGCGACTATGTCGAACGCTACGTGAATTCGCAGGCCGCCGCCGGCAATACCGGCATGATCGCGCAGGCGGACAATCTCAGGAAGCAGTTCGGTCTCGATAAATCGCCGCTCGAGCGCTTCTTCATCTGGACGGGCAATTTCGCCAAGGGCGATTTCGGTATTTCGTTTCAGGATCTGCGGCCCGTCGGCACGGTGATCATGGAGCGCCTGCCATCGACCCTGGCGGTGTCGTTCCTGGCGTTCGTGCTGTCATGGGGCGTCGGCATACCGCTGGGCGTCTATTCGGCGACGCACCAATATTCGGCCGGCGACCTTGCGATCACCACCTTCGCCTTCGTGGGCGTGGGCATGCCCGATTTCCTGCTGGCGATCTCGCTGCTGGTGCTGGCGTTCGTCGCGACCGGTCACGTCTTTCTCGGTCTCAACTCCCCCGATTTCGTCAATGCCCCGTGGAGCCTCGCCAAGGCCTGGGACTTCCTGTCCTACGCCTGGCTCAGCGTCATCGCCGTCGCTTTCACGGGCACGGCGCTCATCATGCGGGTGACGCGCAACAACATGCTCGAGGAACTGGGCAAGAACTATGTCGTGACGCTGCGCGCCAAGGGGCTGCCGGAGCGGGTGATCATCTGGAAGCATGTGTTCCGCAACGCCATGCACCCGCTGGTATCGATCTTCGGGCAGGTGCTGGCCTTCCTGATCAACGGCTTCGCCATCACCTCGATCGTGCTCAACCTGCCGACGATCCAGAC
This sequence comes from Pseudomonadota bacterium, assembly GCA_048498015.1. Lineage (GTDB taxonomy): Bacteria > Pseudomonadota > Alphaproteobacteria > Rhizobiales > Devosiaceae > Devosia_A. Next base: position 5,314 of record JBEHYU010000026.1, on the reverse strand, counting down.
CACCTACCTGCAGGCGACGCTGCGCCAGGACCTGTTTCTCGCCAGCACCATCCTGGTGATGATCGCCGTCACCGTGGTGGTCGGCAATCTCATCTCCGACCTGCTGCTCGCCTGGCTCGACCCCAGGATTCGCTATGACTGAGGTGCAGACCGCCAGCCCGGCCGCGCTGGAGACCGAGGCCGCTCCCGCCAAGGCGACGGACGTCCTGTCGGTCCGCCAGCTGATGTGGCGCAAATTCCTGCGCAACCGGCTGGCGGTGTTCGGCGCGATCGTGCTGATCGTGATGTATCTGCTGGCTGCCTTCGCGCCGGTCGTTGCGCCATACGACGTGCGCGAGACACACGCCGATTTCCCACGCACCGCGCCCAGCACTCTGCATTTCTTCGACGACAAGGGGCAGTTCACCTTCCCGCCCTTCGTCTACGCCACGGCCAAGCTGATGGACTCCAAGACCTTCACGATGACCATCAAGGAGGACACCAGCAAGCCGTACCCGATCCGGTTCTTTACCAAGGGCACGCCCTACACGCTGTTCGGCTTCATCAAGGGGGATTTCCATCTGTTCGAGGTCGAGGCGCCGGCCAAGATCTTCCTGATGGGTACCGATGCCACCGGGCGCGACCTGTTCAGCCGCATCATGTTCGGCTCGCAGGTGTCGCTGACCGTCGGTCTGTTCGGCGTTGTCCTCGCGCTCGTCATCGGGACCGGCATCGGCATCATCTCAGGTTATTATGGCGGCTGGTTCGATGAGGTCACGCAGCGCATCATCGAAATGACGCTGGCCTTCCCGCAAATTCCGCTGTGGCTGGCGCTGGCGACCCTCGTGCCGCCAACGCTCAACTCGGTGACGGTCTACTTCGCCATCTCGATCGTGCTGTCCATCCTCAGCTGGGGCGCGCTCGCGCGGCAGGTGCGCGCCATGGTGCTGTCGCTCAAAACCAGCGAATTCGTGCGCGCCTCGAGCTACGCCAACGCCTCGGCCGGCTGGATCATGACGCGCCACCTGCTGCCCAATACCATGAGCCATGTGCTGGTGATCGCCACGCTGACCATTCCCTCGATGATCCTGGGCGAAACCGCGCTGAGCTTCCTCGGCCTGGGCATCAAGACGCCGATGACCAGCTGGGGCGTGCTGCTCAACGAGGCGCAGAACGTCCAGGCCCTGATGCAGCTGCCCTGGCTGCTCTGGCCGGCCGCTTTCGTGATCCTCACGATCATCTCGTTCAACTTCGTCGGTGACGGCCTACGCGACGCGGCCGATCCCTTCTCGCGATGAGGCCAGGGATGCTCGCAACCAACGAACACGCGCCGCTCGTCGAGGTCGATGACCTCAGGATCGAATTCCGCACCGAAGGCGGCGTGGTGCGCGCCGTGAACGGCGTCAGCTTCTCCATCGAGCGGGGCAAGACGCTGGCGCTGATCGGCGAAAGCGGCTGCGGCAAGTCCGTCACCAGCCTCGCAATGCTCAATCTGGTGCGCCCGCCGGGACGGATCAGCGGCGGCAGCATCAATTTTCTCGCCGACGGCCAGCGCCAGAACATCGTCGGCTGGAAGCCGGCGTCCGAACGCATGCGCCAGTTCCGCGGCGGCTCGGTGGCGATGATCTTCCAGGAGCCGATGACGTCGTTCGATCCACTGTTCACGGTCGGCGAGCAGATCGTCGAGATGGTCCGCGCGCACCAGCCCGGAACCGGCGGCAAGGCCGCGCGGGCCATCGCCGTCGACATGCTCCGCAAGGTCCGGCTGCCCAACCCCGAGACGCTGGTCGACCGCTATCCGCATCAGCTCTCGGGCGGCATGCGCCAGCGCGTCATGATCGCCATGGCGCTGTGCTGCGGTCCCCAGCTGCTGATCGCCGACGAGCCCACCACCGCCCTCGACGTGACCACGGAAAGCCAGATTCTCGATCTGCTGCGCGAGCTGCAGGACGAACTCGGCATGGCGATGCTGTTCATCACCCATGCGCTCGCGGTCGCCAGCGAAATGGCTGACGAGATTGCCGTGATGTACCTCGGCTACATCGTCGAGCAGGGACCGGCGGCCGAGGTGCTGGCACGACCCTCGCACCCCTACACGCAGGCACTTCTCGCTTCGATCCCCAACATCGACGACGAGCCGACGGGCCGGCTCAAGACCGTGCGCGGCATGGTGCCGACGCCCGACGAAATGCCCTCGGGCTGCCCGTTCCGCACCCGCTGCGATTTCTTCATGCCCGGCATCTGCGACCGCGCGCTGCCGGCGCTGTACCGGACAGGCGAGGACCATCTCGCCCGCTGCTTCCTCGTCGATCCCTCCCGCGAGGGAGCAGCGCCGTGATCGAGACGCCAAGCCCAGCGGCGCCGCTGCTCGCGGTGCGCCACGTCAGCAAGAGCTTCCCGGTCGGGGCGGGGCTCCTCAGCGGCTCGGCCGGTGAAGTCCGGGCCCTCGACGATGTGTCGTTCGACGTGCCGCACGGCGCCATCGTGGGCCTCGTCGGCGAGTCCGGCTGCGGCAAGACCACCATGGGCCACACGATCATGGGCGGCCTCAAGGCCAATGCCGGCGAGATCGTCTTCGACGATCCCGATCTCGGTCCGCTCGACATCGCCAAGGCCGACAAGGAGCAACTGCGCAAGGTTCGCCTCAACCTGCAGATGGTCTTTCAGGACCCCAATGCGTCGCTCAATCCGCGCATGTCGCTGTTCGACCTCATCGCCGAACCGCTGATCATCAACCGGCTGCTGCCGCGCGCCGCCCTCCGCCCGCGCGTCGCCGAGCTGCTGGAGCAGGTCGGCCTGTCGCGGCGCGTGATGGACCGCTATCCGCACGCGCTGAGCGGCGGGCAGCGGCAGCGCGTCGTCATCGCCCGGGCGCTCGCGATGAATCCGAAGCTGGTGGTCGCCGACGAGCCGATCTCGGCGCTCGACGTCTCGATCCAGGCGCAGACGCTCAACCTGTTGAAAGACCTGCAGCTTTCGCACAAGCTGACTTATCTGTTCATCGCCCATGATTTGAGCGTCGTGAACTATTTCACCGACCACACGGTGGTGATGTATCTGGGCCGCGTCGTCGAGACCGGGCAGACGCGAACGATGTTCCAGGCGCCGCTGCATCCCTATACGGCGATGCTGCTCAACAGCGTGCCCCGGCTCGGTCGCGGCAAGACCACCCGCAGCCGTCCGGCCCGCGGCGAAGTGCCCAGCGCCGCCAATCCGCCCAAGGGCTGCCATTTCCATCCGCGCTGCGCTTTCGCGCAGGACATCTGCCGCACCACGATCCCCGAGCTGCGCGAGATCGTGCCCGGCCGGCAGGCGCGGTGCCACTTCGCCGGCGAACTTGCCCTCGCCACCGATCCCGCTACTCCAGTCGAGCCTCCCGCGTCATGACATCCGTAACCGTCGAGCAAATCGCCGATCGCCACTGGCGCCTGGTGTGGCAGGACAATGCCCTCGATCTGATGCTGCGCGATTTCGCCGACAGCCTGGTCGACGAAGCGCCCGCGCTGTATGTCCGGCTCGCCTCGCGCAGCGCCGCGCCGCCACCGCCGCAGGACCCGATCTTTGCGCTCGCCGACGCGATGCGCCGCAGCGATGCCGACCTGCGCATCGGCGGGCGCCGTGCCTCGGCCATCTGGACTGGCATGACCGGCCGGCCACGTGCCGACGGGCTCGACATCTCCCTGGAGGCCTCGTCGCATCCCCTGCGGGCCGACCTCAGCTTCACCATCGACGTCACCGGTGTGCTCGTGCGCGAGACGGTCATCGTCCATACCGGGGCAGGGGAGGCGGTGAGCCTGAGCGGCGCGCCGAGCTTCGCGGTGGCGTTGCCGGAGATTTTCGACAACGCCCTGGTGCTTTCGGGCGAATGGGGCGAGGAGACGCAGGTCAACACCGTGCCGCTCGGCCAGTCGCAGCTCTATGTCGAGAGCCGTTCGGGCCGCACCGGCTTCGAGTACAATCCATGGATCGCGCTGCTGTCGGACGACGCGGTCGTCACCACGCAGCTCCACTGGTCCGGCAACTGGCACATGGCGGCGCGTCGCGGTCCGGGCGCTACCTATCTGTCCGGCGGCCTGCCGGAACTGGGCTTCAGCCACGTGCTCGCTCCCGGCGAGTCGCTGGCCTTGCCGCGCGCCACCATCGTGCGCGCGCCGAGCCTCGACGCCGCCACGCACCGGCTGCACGACTATCGCCGCGCGCTCGGACCCGATCCGCTGCGCGACGTGCCGATCCAGTTCAACAGCTGGTACCCGCATCCGGGCGAGCCGGACCTCGACGCCATGCTGGCGCTCGTCCCCGTCGCGCAAAAGCTCGGCTGCGAGGTGTTTGTCCTCGATGCCGGCTGGTACACCACCGAGGTCGAGGACCCGGCCGAGAACTGGTGGACGCGCACCGGAGACTGGATCGTCAATCGCCGCCTGTTTCCGCGCGGCCTCGAGCAGTTGAGCGATGCCGTGCACGCTGCGGGCCTCGGCTTCGGTATCTGGTTCGAGCCCGAAGCCGTCAGCCCCTCCAGCGTCATCCGGCGCGAACACCCCGAATGGCTGCACCATATCGATGGCCGCGTGCCGCGTGCCAAGAAGCGCGCCGTGCTCAATCTGGGCATCGATGCTGCCCGTGAATTCGCGCGCGAGCGTATCTTCGCCATCCTGCGCGCCACCGGCGCGGTCTGGATGAAATGGGACTTCAACACCGACCCCAAGCAGGGCGGCTGGGCCCCGGGCGTTGCCGACGGCCGCGATCCGCTGGTTGCGCACTATAGCGGCCTCTATCGCCTGCAGGACGAGATCCGGGCCGCGTTTCCAGCCCTCGCGCTGGAGATGTGTTCGAGCGGCGGCGGACGCTTCGACGGCGAGTTGCTGGCGCATTCGCACACCAACTGGATGTCGGACCAGAAGCAGCCGCTGCGCAACCTTTCGATCCATTTCGGCAGCCAGCTCGCCCATCCGCCGGCTGCCTGCAATGACTGGCTGATCGAGTGGCCGCCCAATTCCATCGAGGGCCACATGAGCCGCGGTGCGACGCCCGACGAGCGCGGCGATCTCGCCTTCCGGCTCAAGGTCGCCATGCTCGGCACGTTCGGCATCAGTGCGCCGGTCACTACCTGGTCCGAGGCGGAGGTCGCGCTGGCGGCGCGGCACGTCGCCTGGTACCGCGAGCATGTGCGGGCCCGTGTCAAAGCCGCCGACCAGTATCTGCTGACCGCGCAGCCGCCGCTCGACGGCCGGGGCGACTGGGCCGCGGCCTGGTATGCCGACAAGGATCGCGGCGGCGGCGTGGGTTTCTTTTTCCGCCTCAAAGGTAATGCGGCCCGCAGCTTCGCACTCGCCAGCAT